>JABJKS010000089.1 GCA_018660265.1 Rhodospirillaceae bacterium
GGTCTTGATGGCCAAAATGGTTTGGACCGCGCCTTGGCGGCCCATCGCTCATGGTCGACAGCGAAACAAGGCGAAGCGCTCAAACTCAAGGTCGTGCGCGCCAGCGTACCGGATAAACTGAGGTTCGCTTTCGTGCCTGATTTGAGCTCCGCCCGGCTACAACTGGTGCATAGTTCCATCCTGCAAGGCCAAAACGGTCCAGCCTTGCTCACTGGCTATGCCGGAAGTCGTGGCTGCCGGGTGACGCTCATGGCGACCGCTGCGGGGAGCGATGTGGGCCATAAGTTTGCATTCTCCAAGCACGCCGGCGTGACCAGCGCCCAATGGCGGGCCGGCTCAATGGACTATGTCATGTTGGCCAAAGGCATGGCGCAACAACGCTTCCATATGCTAGCGACAAGCGTCTTTCAGGCCAGTCTGAAAGCGGTGCCGATAAGCCCCGAAACACGCGTTGCCCTGGCCCGCTCTCGGGCAGAGAGCAAACCCTGCATGTTGGCCTAAAAAAATAAAAACTATTTTGGAATAATTTCGAACGCCCGGACGTTTCTTCCTGCTTCAAGCGCGCTGCTCAATCGGGTGGCCCGTGGGGAGGTGCTGCGTAAATGCAGCCAGTCTGGGAGGACTTCTATGAGCAATAATGAACATGTAAAAGTGCCGGCAAACCTGATGCGGCGCTTTGCCGACGATCCGGAACAAGCTGACCTTGAGGTTTTTGGTCGGCGGAGTGATGGCGACCGACGCGGCTTCTTGCGTGGTGCAGGATTGGCGACCATGGGTGCGATGTTGGGCGCGGCAATCCCGTTCAACCGAAATATGCCGGCCGGTTTCGTACCCGAAGCTTTGGCACAGAAGGCAATGACGGTAGACGGCAAGGATGGGCTGACGGTATTGAATGATCGCCCGGTTAATGCGGAGACACCGCCACATTTGCTGGATGATGATGTGACGCCGACCGCGCGTCATTTTATCCGTAACAACGGCATCCCGCCCGAAAACACGTCAGCCGACGGCTGGAGTCTGACTGTTGACGGCCTCGTCAATAACCCGATGACCCTGTCTATCGCGGATTTAAAATCGAAATTTGAAGTCGTGACGGAACGCCTGGTGGTCGAATGCGGCGGCAATGGCCGGGCCTTTTTCGATCCACCGGCTAAAGGTAATCAATGGAGCCTGGGCGCAGTTGCCTGCTCTGAATGGACCGGCGTGCGTTACAGTGATGTGCTTAAGGCCGCAGGCGTCAAAGACAACGTGATTTACACCGCGCACGTGGGTGCCGACAGCCACCTATCCGGCAAGGACGGTAAACTTGCTATTTCCCGCGGCGTGCCCATTGAAAAAGCGATGAACCCGCACAATTTGATCGCCTTTGCCATGAACGGCAAGGAATTGCACCCGATGAATGGAGCGCCTTTGCGTTTAGTGGTGCCGGGCTGGCCCGGGTCGTGTTCGCAAAAATGGCTGAAGCGGGTTTGGCTGCGTGATGTGGTTCACGATGGTCCGAAGATGACCGGCAAGGCCTATAGAGTACCGAAGTACCCGGTAGAAGCAGGTCAAAAAGTGCCGAAGGGCGACTTCGAGATCATCCAGGCCATGCCGGTGAAATCATTGATCACGACACCGCAAACCGGCATCAAGATGTCGGGCCGGAGCATGAAGGTCGGCGGGCATGCCTGGGCAGGTGACGGCAAGGTCAGCAAGGTTGATGTGTCGATCGATTTTGGCGCAACGTGGCAAAGTGCTGATTTATCTGATCCGGCAAACCCGTATGCCTGGCAGCGTTTTGGTGCCGGAATTACGTTCCCCATGGCGGGCTATTACGAAGTCTGGGCACGGGCGACCGATTCCGAAGGCCGTAGCCAGCCGTTTGGCATCGCCTGGAATCCGAAAGGCTACCTCAATAATTCCATGCACCGCATTTCGGTCTACGTTTCATGATGCAGCGGCTCTTGCCGCATCTATTTGTACTGGTTCTGCTCGGCGCGATCTTACTCGCGCCGGGCCGGCCAGCATGGGCGGATGAGGATGAATTAGGTGGTATACCGCGGGCACCAGGCGCGGAGGAAACCTATTATCTTTGTTCTGCCTGCCATTCGTTCCGCTTGGTGGCCCAGCAAGGCCTTAGCTACGAAAGTTGGAAAGAAACGCTGGTCTGGATGATCGAAGAGCAGGATATGTCGACCCCTGAACCGGAAGAACGTGAGTTAATCACCAAATATCTCGCAAAATTCTATGGCCGCGATCGATTGGCGCGAAAACTCGCAAAGCAGCAATAACGACGCAAAGATCTGGAATTATCAAGGCCAATTTCCATCAACAATTTCTGTTGGTCCGCTCACGATATGGCGCCACGCTGTTTCCGCTTATCAACCAGCTTCAAGTCATAATTATATCTTTATAATATTTGAACTTGACTCAACCAAAAATGGTTGTGGCATTTTCATGTGCTCGCTTTACCCACAGATAAATCATTCTGCCAAGCCAACACCGGCACGTGTACGAGTGGCATCGGGCTGCCGCCGCACGTATCTCGTAATGGTTTATGAACATTTCCATGGCATTTTTGGTTCTGTTTCAAAAGTTACCAATTGCGATTGGGACGCAATATGAGGTTTAACGGCACAATCGCCCGGTGCTTCTTCAAACTTCTGGATTGGTTCATCCCAGATGAACTGAGGGAGAGTGAGGAGGAGCATCTTCGGCTGCGCGCCTTCGTGGTCAGCCATGCCTGCGGTCCGCCCTTTGGCACCGTCATTGCGTTGTCGCTGATCGCGCAATATCCCAGCTCGGCCGCCTGGACACTGTTGATCGGCGTTCTTCTATTCTTGATATTCCCTTTCCTGCTGCGTTGGACAAAGGCCAAACGAGAAGTCGGCTTGGGCTCGCTTCTGCATTTTATCGCCCTGATCTTTTTCGCCTCCTACCACTACGGTGGCGTTCAGTCGCCTGGCATGTCGTGGACACTGACGGTGCCTATCGTAGCCATGTTCTTCGTCGACGGCATTTATCGCCTTATTGGCTTTTTGATCTATGCCTTGGGCTTCGTGATCCTGGGCGGTCTCTATCTTTCCGGCCATGAATTTCCGAGCACATTTGGTGACGGTGAAACGGGCGGGATCGCATTAGTTCTATTGATCTGCGCCGCCGGATACGTCACCGCCATGGCGCTTACCTACATCGGGCTTTACGAATCATCCATCGCACGGATCAGCCTGGCGAAGGAGGATGCGGAAACCGCCAACCGCGCCAAGACCGAGCTTTTGAAACAGGCGCAACAGGCGGATCGTTCCAAGCGTGAAGCTGAAATTCAGCTGAAAGTTAAAGATGCCATTTCGGCGGAGTTGATCGCCGTGATGGATGCCATTGATTACGGCATATTGCTTTTGGATTCGGATCTGAATATCCGATTGGCCAATCGCGCCTATCGAAACATTTGGGGCATCCCGTCCGAGATATTGGTACCCGGGCGGCCGAGCCGCGATTTATTGGAGTACAATCGATACAAGGGTGTCTATAAACTCGCCGACGAAGATTGGGATAATTGGCTGGAGACCCGCGCATTGCCGATGCAAGCTGGCGGGTTTTCACCGACAGAGTTGGAACTGGCAGACGGCGTGGTGCTACTGATCCAGTGCATGGTCATGCCTGATGGTGGACGTATGCTAACCTATCTGGACATTACCAGCATCAAACAGAACGAAGTGATGCTGTCGGAAGCCAAGTCAGCGGCAGACGCCGCCAATGAGAGCAAATCACAATTTTTGGCTTCAATGAGCCACGAGATCAGAACACCCATGAATGGTGTTCTCGGTTTGTCGAACCTGTTGCACGAAACAACCTTGAACGAAGAACAAGCTCAATATGTTGATGCCATAAAGAACTCGGCCGATTGCCTTACCACAATTATCAATGACATCCTGGATTTCTCGAAACTGGAAGCCGGGAAGTTAGAACTTGAACGCTTCGATTTCGATCTCTCTCAAGCGGTACAAAGCGTCGCGGATCTATTAAGTCCCCAGATATCGGCCAAAAGCCTGCAATTCGAAGTCACCATCGGGTCCGACGTACCTGCCATTATTAATGGTGATCCTGGCCGGCTGCGCCAAATACTGCTCAACCTGACAGGGAACGCGCTAAAATTTACCGATGATGGGTCGGTTGGAATTTCGGTTGAAATGCAAGATGACGATGACATGGGCGTGCAATTGCGCTTTGAAGTCACCGACACGGGCATTGGGATACCCGATGATTTTCAACCCAAGCTGTTTGAAAAATTCATTCAGGCGGACGCGTCAACCACGCGCGACTTTGGCGGCACGGGATTGGGGCTGGCAATCTGCAAACAACTCGTAGAAATAATTGACGGCGAGATTGGCATGCACAGCGCCGTCGGCGAAGGCACCACCGTTTGGTTTACGGGCCGGTTTGGCAGACAATCAAAGGCTGTCGATCTATCCCCGGACCTGCCCCTGGCACAGCATGAAGTAGACACCATGCCCCGGCTGAAAATTCTGATCGTAGAGGACAATTATGTAAATCAGCTGCTCGCCACCAGGACGCTACAGAAAATCGGACACCGTACCGATATTGCATGCAACGGCGTCGAGGCGATTAAGGCCGTTGAAACCATGCCGTTTGATGTGATTTTAATGGACGTCAATATGCCCGTGATGTCCGGCCTTGAGGCAACCAGGCTGATCCGAAAAATGCAAGGTGACAAAGGGCAGATACCGATCATCGCATTGACGGCCAATGCCATGAAGGGGGACAGGGAAAGATTTCTTGCGGCAGGGATGAGCGACTATGTCTCTAAACCTCTGGATCGGAATAAATTAATTGCCGCGATAAACAAATGGGGCGTGCGAAAAGACCAACTCCACCCCGGCCCAGAGCGCCCCATGCCGTTGCGCCATGAAGGCCGGGACCGGAATGAGGCAAATATAGATGATGGCGAAATCAAAGCTAAAGAAGATATGGTCATTATCCTAGATGCCAAGGTTCTGGATGACTGGGAAAAATTTCTACCCGCCGAACAGTTCAGAGAGTTAATCGATGCTCAGCTTAAGGGGGCCCGGGAATGTCTACATAACCTAAAGATTGCAGTGGAAAATGGTGCCTTGGATGAAGTTGAAGAACTGGCGCACGTTATGAAAAGCACCAGTGGAAGCTTGGGCATGTGCCAAGTTCAAGCCGTTGCCACTGATCTGGAGGCTGCCTGTGGCGAAGGGCAGGGGGCAATTGCACTTGAAATGGCGCCAAATATCGACGACGCCATGACCACGGCCATTGATGCGCTTGGTAAACGATACGGTGTACATTAATGCCAATTTGCGGTGATGAGGCGCATGAACTCCATGGCCTTTATTCAGAAGGAACCGGGCTAGTTCAATGGCAATAGCAATGAACAAATTGAGGGTCTTGGTCGTGGATGACACACCCCATGCCAGGGATCTCACAATGATGTTTCTAACCGGACTAGGGGTGCATCAAGTCCATCCGGCAGCTGATGGTCGCGAAGCTCAGGAGTTTCTGGAATACGCCAGTGATCGGGTAGACCTTATCATCTGCGACTGGCACATGCCCGGCATGACCGGGTTGGAGTTGTTGCAAAAAGTCCGCGCGATCAACCCTGACATGCCGTTCATAATGGTTACAGGCAATACAGACATAGATGCCGTACAGGCAGCAGGCGAGTTGGCTGTCAGCGCCTATATTCGAAAACCGTATTCACCTCAGCAGTTCAAGGAAAAGCTGATGGCAGTGTTGGACAAGCTTTGAGCCGAACCAAACTGGTCTAAACACCGCGCCGGCGGATATGGTGGACAAGACCGGGTCGAATGCCCACTTATGGCAAAAACCAACAGGACACGGCGGCAGCCCTCTTTCCGCTTATCGTTCAGCGTCAAGCATTGGGAACCGCCTCTAAAAGACGGAGAAACCCTTTGCATACTCCAAATACAGCTCTTTGGCCCGGCGGCCCATGGGGCCGGGTTGAAGCTCCCGGTCCTCAAATTGGGTGACGGCTTTAACTTTGGCGTTGTTGCCGGTCGAGAAGATTTCGTCCGCTGCCATGACATCATCCACGGTCAAAGTACCCTCAATCACCTCGACGCCATCTTCGCGCAGCAACTTAATCGTGCGTTGGCGGGTCACACCGTTCAGGAAGGTGCCATTGATCGCAGGGGTAATGACCACGCCATCCTTGGCCATGAACAGGTTGGAGGAAAGGAACTCCGCCACGTTGCCGTTGGGATCAAGAATGATCGCGTTGTCAAAGCCGCGCTTGGTCGCATCCGTCAAGGCGAGCGCGGTGTTGGGATAGAGGCAGGACGCCTTGGCCGTCGTGGGTGCCATGTCACGGGCCGGGCGACGACGGGATGACAGACAGACTTTGAATGGTCCGTCGGGCGGAATGGGGCTGTTATAGATCGCAATGACAAAGGCCGTGCTGTCCGCTTCAGGGATCAAAAAGCCTTCCCGGGCATAGAACATGGGCCGGATATAAAGCTCCATATCCCGGGGCAGTTTACGCACGCCAATTCTGCAAAGTTCGGCAATTTCCGAAGGTTCCAACATCGGCGCCAACAACATATTTTTGGCCGAAACGACCAGGCGGGCACAATGTTCCTCCAGGTCCGGCACCAGACCGCGCAACGAACGGGCCCCGTCGAAAACCACGGACGACATCCAAAAGGCATGGTTCATGGGCCCGATCAGCATAGGCTGCTGTTCCTGCCATTCACCGTCGTGATAAAATACTGCCTCCATGGGATCTATTTCACCCCATCCAAAGCTGCCAGCATCTTCGGCGGTGAAATAGGCAGGGACGTCACCCGAACACCGGTCGCATCTTCCACTGCGTTTGCCACGGCTGCCATGACGGGGACGATACATGCTTCCCCCACACCCTTAACGCCATAGGGATGATCCGGGTTCGGCACCTCGACCACCACCGCATCAATCATGGGCAGGTCGGACGCCAGGGGCATACGGTAATCTAGGAAGCCGGTATTTTGTAGTTTACCGTCTTCGCCGTAGATATATTCTTCGTTCAACGCCCAACCGATGCCCTGAACGACGCCGCCTTGGACCTGCCCCTCCACGTAAGAAGGATGGATCGCCCGGCCGGCATCCTGGGCCGCAGTATATCGCAATATTTTGACAAAACCCGTGTCGGGATCGACCTCAACATCGCAGATCTGTGTCGCCACGCCGGGACCAACGCCCGTCGGATTAACGCCGGCGCTGCCAACGATCGGACCACCTGTGGCGGATTTTTGGGCCGCGATCTGGGCCAGGGATAAAGGCTCAAAATCACCGACGTTGGTGGATGCGGGCTTGGCATGGCCGTCTTCCCAGATCACGCCGTCCGGATCCACATCCCAGATTTTGGCAGCGCGCACGCAAAGTTCGGCAATCACTTCCTTGGCGGAATTGATCACAGCCAGGCCGGATGCCAGGGTCACCCGGCTGCCGCCCGTTACATGGGTGTAGCCCACATTGGCCGTATCGGCCACGGTGGCGCGAACCTGATCATAGTCGATGCCCAGGGTCTCTGCCGCCATGATCGCCATGGATGCGCGGGAGCCGCCAACATCAGGGCTGCCCGTTGCCACAACGGCCGTGCCGTCATCATTGATGGCCATGGTCGCAGAAGAATCCCCGCCGCCGTTAAACCAAAAGCCCGAGGCCACGCCCCGTCCCTGGTTCGGACCCAGAGGAATTTTATAATTTGGGTGATCCATCAATGCCTCAAGTGTTTCGGCATAACCGATGGAGTTGAAGGTCTGGCCGAATATGGTGGTGGAGCCATTTCGCGCCGCATTTTTCAGGCGGATCGCCAAGGGGTCCATACCGATTTTGCGGGCCAGCACATCCAACGCACTTTCCACCGCATAGGCCGCGATGGGAGAGCCTGGTGCACGGTAGGCCGCCGCCTTGGCCCGGTTCACCACCACATCGTATGCAATGGCCTTGGCATTTTTCAGATCATAGCGGGAAAAGGCGCACATAGCCGCACCGATCACCGGGGCACCAGGAAAGGCACCGCCGCCGAAATACAACGTCACTTCAGCGGCGCAAATGGTACCGTCTTTTTTGGCACCCATTTTGACCATCATGACACTGTCCGACGTTGGCCCCGAAGCCTGGAAGACTTCGATCCGGGACATCACGATACGCACCGGCAGAGAGCATTTGCGGGACAGGGCCAGGGCCAGCGGCTCAAGATAAACGACTGTCTTGCCGCCGAATGCACCACCGAGTTCCGATGGTGTCACCTTCAAATCCGCTTGGTTCATACCCAGCAGCTTGGCGCAAATATTACGGGCCACAAAATGACCTTGGGTACAGGTCCACAATTCCGCCTGGCCATCCTGGTTAAAGCGGGCGGTACAGGCATGCGGCTCGATATAGCCCTGATGCACCGCCTCGGTGGAGAACTCCATCTCCACAACCTCATCCGCCTCGGCAAAGCCGGCGGCGTTATCCCCAACCTCGAAATCTGCATATTTAGCGATATTCGATGGTTTCGTCGGGGCCGGGTCCATACCCATGGTAATCTGGTCTTCAAACAGCAGGGGCGCATCCGGTTTCATCGCCGCTGCGACACCAGTGGCATGGGGCAGCACTTCGTAATCCACCTCGATCAACTTCAACGCCGCATCCGCAATGGCGTCGGTCGTCGCGGCAACGGCTGCAACCGCGTGCCCTTCGTACAATGCCTTTTCACGGGCCATGATGTTGCGGGTGATATGATGCAGGTTCTGCTGCACCCGCGCGGGACCGGCATAAACCGATGGCTGATCGAGAATATCGGCAGACGTAATAACAGCCTTCACACCCTGCAATGCCTCTGCCTTGGAGGTATCGATGCCGCGAATACGTGCATGGGCGTGGGGCGAGCGCAAAACTTTGCCGACAATCATGCCCGGCAGAACCAGGTCGGCACCATAACGGGCCGCACCCGTCACCTTTTCTACCCCATCGGGGCGGATGGGGCGTTTGCCAATCCAATTGAACTGCTGGCTGTTATCGTTCATTTTCTGTCTTCCCTTGGCATTCGCGAATTCGTCCTAGTTTGCGGCAATGATACTGCCCCAAGGGCGGGTAGCACAAGCAGACTAGTTGGACGTCGGGACAGGTGCGGGCGCGTCCTGGCGCAGAAATCCCTGTTGTTTCAGTTCCGACCATAGATCGCTGGGAATAACAGCGGCAAATTGCGCCAAATTGGCCGCAATCTGATCAGGATGGTTGGCACCGGCGATCACAGTGGCCACTGCCGGGTGATGCAGGGGAAATTGCAGTGCGGCGGCGGCAAGTTCCACACCGTGCCGGGCACAAATATCTTCCATTGCCCGAACTTTATCGAGAATAACCCCGTCCGCATTTTTGTAGCGATATTGCGCGCCTTCATGGGCCCCCGTCGCCAGAATACCAGAGGCGAAAGCAGCGCCAAGGACGACAGAGATATTGTGTTCCACACACAACGGCAGGTCCTCATCCAGCGCAGGTTGATCCAGCAGATTATAAGGCGAGGCGATCAGGAAATAATCCATCTCGAACCGTTCTACGAAACGCGGGATCATGCCTGTCTCGTTGACCCCGGCACCAATCGCGGCGATCTCACCCTGATCCTTTAGGGCCTGCAAAGCGGCAAAGCCACGCCCCCCCTCCAGTTGGTTGAGGGCGGCGATAACGCCGTCCTCGGACTTTTGATGCCGGGGGTCAAGGTCGTGGATCGCCAAAAAATCGATCTTGGGCAGTCCCATGCGGGTCAGGCTGTCCTCATATGAGCGCATGACGCCATCATAGGTATAGTCAAAGCGTAAATCGAACGGCAGTCCGCCGCGCCAGCGCTTCGCCCACGGGGAATTCGCCATGAAATCCGCGACGTCGTCGGGCCGGGTGTAAACCCGGCCAATCTTGCTGGACAGAACAAAGCTCTCTCGCGGCTTGTTACGCAAAAACTGCCCCAGGCGGTGTTCGCTTTTGGTATTGCCGTACCAGGGCGCGGTGTCGAAATAACGCAAGCCGCCGTCGTAGGCTGCCGCCAACGTCGCCTGCGCCTGTTCATCCGAGATGATTTCCGTTGCATCCCCCAGGGGAACGCCGCCATAGCCCAATTGCGTGACCGAGACGCCGGTGTCCGAAATTTCAACTTTTTGGCTTGGATTCATTAGGGGGAACCTATCCTTGGGTTAGGGTGCTGCCGATTTCAGCATGAACTTTTCCGCCTCAGCTAGGTTTTCAAAGCCATATTGCCGGTAAAGACCGTGGGCATCGTTCGTGGCCAAAAGAAAGCGCGTGACATCGACAAGTTCGGGATGGTCGACGGTGCACCCCACCAGGAACTTGCCCAAGGCACGCCCCCGCATCTCGTCCAGCACGAAGACATCCGACAACCAGGCAAAGCGGGAAAAATCGGTCACCACCCGGCAGAAGCCGACCTGTCGCGCCGTTTCGTCTTCATAAAGGCCGAAAATTAAAGCGTTCCCGATAGATTTTTCGATCTTTGCCTTTGGCGTGCCCTTGCACCAATAAGTTTCCGCCAGGGCATCGACCGTAAAGGCCATATCCAGGCGCGCCGGATCGGTCGAGACGGTGAAACCATCGCGCTGCCAGTCCATATGCATCATGCCTGCCTAAATTGTCTGCTTGGTCTTGGCCGCGGCAACGTCTGCCGACATATCGCGCGGGTCCGTCGCCGCGATGGCCAGTTCCGAAACCATGGCCCGGCGCGGCAATGACACAGCCATCAACACGGCTGCGGAGATATCTTCGGGCATCATCATGCGGGCCCGCGTCTCGGCATCAGGCGGCAGGGCCCGGTTGTCGAGAATTGGCGTATCCACTTCGCCCGGGAACACAGTGATGCAGCGAATACCATAGGGCCGCATTTCCTGAGCCAGAACATTCATATAGGCCCGTGCCGCAACCTTGGCCGCACTATAGGCAGCCCCCGCCATAATGGAGGGGTTGATCGCCGCCATGGAGGATATCATCACCACATCGCCACGGCCTTTTTCAACCATCGCCGGCAGCAACGCCTTGGTCAGCACCACCGGGCCCATGGTGTTGACGTCCATGACATCCCGCCATTCCTCAGCACCGATATAGCGGCTGCTTCTGATTTTGGAGCTGAAGCCGGCGTTGTTGATCAGAATATCGATCGTGCCGTGTTCGGCCAGCAATGCCTGGGCGCATTCTTCGATGGCATCAGGGTCCGTCAGATCACAGGTCACCGCACTGGCCACCCCGCCCACGGCGGTGATCGATTGCACCGTTTCCTCCAAGGGGCCGGGCCGGCGGCCGCAAACAATAACCTTAACCCCGGCAGCAGCCAGATCCTGGGCAATGGCCTTACCAATACCCGTGCCCGCCCCGGTTACAAATGCTGTTTGTCCCTGCAATAAACTCATAATGTGCTCTCTCTATCCTTTAAATGAATGAATGCTGATATTCCTTGCGGTAAATGTTATCATCTCCACCGAAACTTGGGAGACTGAATTATAATGGCGTTGAGTGAGACCATAAAGACGGCGCCCGCATCGACGGGACGGCTGGATCATATACCCGGTCATATGGGCCTGCCCATATTCGGCAATACCTTTGAATTCCTGAAAGATCCGTTCGCCTTCCATCACCGGCGGCGGCAGGAGCATGGATCGGTCTATAAGTTTGGCGTCTTTGGTGGCCAGACCGTTGCCTTATATGGCGCGGATGCCCTGGAATATGTCCTGATGGACCGGGACAAGATTTTTGGCTCGCGCAATGGCTGGCGTTTGTTGGAGAAATTGTTCCCCAATGGCCTGATGTTGCGGGATTTCGAAGACCATCGCAGCCATCGCCGGATCATGCAGGCCGCGTTTAAGCCGAAACCCATGCAGGATTATATGCTGCGCCTGAACGAGGGCATCGCCCACAGCATGCAGGCGTGGTCGCCGGCAACCCGGTTTGAATTCTATCCTGCAATCAAGGACCTGACCTTGGAACTCGGTGCCTCGGTCTTTCTCGGCCTGGAAATGGGTGATGAAGCAGCCAAATTGAACCAGGCCTTCATCGACGAAGTCGCCGCCTCTGTCGCCGTGATCCGGCGGCCTTGGCCGGGCACGGCCATGGGCCGGGGGGTGAAGGCCCGGGCCTTCCTGTTGGCCTATTTTCGCGATCTGATCCCGGAACGTCGCGCCGGTGACGGCGATGATATGTTCAGCCAGTTCTGCAAAGCCAAATCGGAGGACGGGGCGTTTTTCAGTGACGATGAAATCGTCGACCACCTAAATTTTCTGCTGATGGCAGCGCATGACACCACCACCTCCGCTCTGACGACAATGGTCTGGGCCCTGGCCGCCTATCCCGATTGGCAAAATGCCGTGCGCGAAGAGGTTTTGTCCTTGGGATCAGAACAGCTGGACTATGGCGATCTGGATAAACTGGTCCTGACAGAGCGTGTCTTCAAGGAAGCCTTGCGCTTTCGCCCGCCGGTGCCGTTTCTGCCGCGCTTTGCGAACGAGGCGTTTGAATTTGGCGGTTACGAAATCCCTGCCGATACCTCCGTCTCGGTCTCTCCCGGCATGGTTCATATGGCGGAGGAGATCTGGACCCAACCGACCCTGTTCGACCCGGATCGTTTCTCCGACAACCGGGCCGAAGACCGCCGCCACCGCTTTGCCTGGACACCGTTCGGCGGCGGGGCGCACAAATGCATCGGCATGCATTTCGCCATCATGCAGGTGCGCGCCTTTGTGCATCAGTTCCTCCAGCACTATCGGGTCGCATTGCCCGATGGCTACCAACCCCGCTGGCTATCCATCCCGATCCCGAAACCACGAGACGGCCTGCCGATCATCCTGTCTCGCCTATGAAGTAAGCCTGAGGTAGACATGAAAGCTGCACCGCACACCCTTGCCGCGATCATTATGGCACTTGTTGTTGCGGTGCTGCCAATTGGGGCAAATGCGGATGATCAATGCCGACGCCCCGGCACCCCCATGGAGGCAAAGGCCCTGGCGGAAGAGGCCGCCGCTCATTTGGCAAAAGAGGGCATGGGCAAGGCCTTCAACGATTTCATGCAGCCGGACAAGGGTTTCATGCCTTACGATCTGTACGTTTTCGTTATCGACGACCAGGGCCGGATGTGGGTCAACGGGCGGTTTCCCGGCATGATCGGCAGCAATATCGGGGCCGGTGGGGACGTCATGGGCAAGGCTATTACCCGGGCCAGGCGCGAGGGTTCGGCCTGGGCGGAATATCAATGGTATAATCCCTGCAGCGGCAGCCCTATGCCGAAATCCACCTATATTCTGCGCGCGGGAGAATTTTTCATCGGCGTCGGCGCCTATGGTAGGCTAAGCGCATAAGAAACGAACAAGGCGGGAAGCGTTCGGTATGAGTGATATCAGCTATGGCGTCTTTGATCACCTCGATCACAACAGTTGGGGCCAGGATGACCTGACGGCCTTCTACGAAGACCGCCTGCGCCTGATCGAGGCCTATGACGCGGCGGGGTTTTACGCCTATCACCTGGCCGAACATCACGCCACGCCCCTGGGCACTGCACCTTCGCCGGGGATATTCCTATCTGCCGTGGCGCAACGGAGTACGCGCCTGCGCTTTGGCCCCATGGTCTATTGCCTGCCGCTGTATCATCCAATCCGCCTGCTGGAAGAAATCTGCATGCTGGATCAATTAAGCGGCGGTCGGTTGGAGCTGGGGGTGGGGCGCGGCATCTCGCCCATCGAAGTGGGATATTTCGGCCTGGATACGGAGACGGCCCCCGCCATGTACCGGGAAGCGTTGGATTTGATCCTGCAAGGCATGCAGTGTCAAAAAGGGGGTGGCGACCTGACCTTTGCCGGCGAACATTATCAGGTCACTGAAATGCCGGTAACCCTGCAGCCCCGGCAACAACCCCACCCGCCCTTGTGGTACGGCCTCTCCCACCCCGATAGTACGGTCTGGGCGGCACAGAACGGCGTCAACATCATCACCAACCGGGATGAAGCGGGCAGCCGCCAGATCACCGACCGCTACCGCCAGGAATGGCGCAATCTTGGGCACGATGAGGCGACCCTGCCCCGCATGGGCATGAGCCGTCATGTTATCATCGCAGAGACCGAAGTAGAGGCCTTCGAGATCGCCCGGCGCGCCTATCCCGTCTGGCGGCGCAGTTTTTATCAATTGTGGGATCGCCACGGGATGAAGCCCATCAATGTGAATTTCCCCGAAAGCTTTGATGAACTGGTCACCCTGGGCCAGGCTATCGCCGGCACCCCGGATCAAGTGGCCGGCGAAATAGAGCGTCAGGCAAAAGCCAGCGGCATAAATTATTTTCTCTGCCGCTTTGCCTTTGGCGATATGCGTTATGACGAGGCCAAACAATCCGTCGACCTGTTCGCCCGCCACATCACCACTATCTAAAGATCTGAATTAGAGAGGCCCAACATGTCCGACAAGATGCATCTACTCGCCTTTATGATGCACACGCCCATCAATCACATGACCATGAGCTGGGCCGATGCGGATGATGCCCAGGCCCAGGGTTTAAGCTCCATAAGCCATTGGCAGGATCTGGCCCGAACGCTGGAGCGGGGCTATTTCGATGGCATGTTTTTCGCCGATGTTCCGGCGGTTTATGATCACTATCAGGACAATACGGATGTGGCGATCCGCTATGGCGTCAACTGGCCGACCCACGATCCCGTGGCCCTGATCGGCATCATGGCGGCGGCCACATCCCATCTTGGCATTGCCTCTACCGTATCGACGGCATCCCAGCATCCGTTCCTGGCTGTGCGCGCGCTGACCTCGTTGGATTTTTTGAGCGGCGGGCGGGTAGGATGGAACATTGTTACCGGTAACGCGCGCTCCGAACATCGCGCCATGGGTCTGGATTTCATGGGGCATGATCAGCGCTATGACCGGGCGGAAGAATATATGCAGATCTGTTATGCCCTGTGGCGAGGCATCCCCAAAGACGCGGTTTTGCAGGACAAGAAAAACGGCATTTTTGCCGATCCATCGAAGATTGAGAAAATTGCCTTTGACGGTGAATATCTCAGCTGTCACGCCACGCCATCTGTCCTGCCCTCACCCCAGGGCAGACCGGTCCTGTTTCAAGCAGGTTCATCCGGGCGGGGGCAGCAATTCGCCGTCAGTCATGCGGACGTCATTTTTGCCATTCAACCGGACCTCGCCCGCATGCAAACCTTCATGGCGCAAATTCGCGCTGCCGGCAAAGCCAATAAGCGCCGGGATCCGGTTCGCGTCACCTTCGCCATACAGCCCTTTATCGGCGAGACTCTGGCGGGGGCAGAGGCAAAACGCGATGCCATGCTGGCCCGCATTCCGCTGGAAGCGGCCCTGACGCGCATCTCAGGCACTTTTGGCATTGATCTCGATACGGTGGATATCGACCTGCCCCTTCAGGAGATCAGCACACAGGCCTCCCAAGGTCTGGTATCGGCCATGTCATCCATGTTCGGGGACAAGAACATCACGCTACGCGAAGCGGTTCGCCTGTCCGGACTGGCCGGCATGATCCCGCAAATACTGGGCACGCCGGAAGACGTCGCCGACCAGTTGGAGGAGATCTGGCGGCAAACCGGCTGCCATGGCTTTAACCTCACACCGGCGATCGTGCCGGGGGGCTATGAAGAATTCGTCGATCAGGTGGTCCCCCTTCTACAGCAGCGGGGCATTTTCCGAACCGAATACGAAGCCGACACTTTGCGCGGCAACATGATCGATTGAAAATTTCGAACAATTTTCGAGATTGAACTACCCACCCGCTCCCCCGTCCCGTCCACCCACAGGGTACCATTAATGGGTGGCAATTACGCTCTGGGGGACGGGGGAGCGGGTGGCCCGGCTATTCGATGAATATCGAAAATGGCCTAGCCGGATTTGCTCTGGATGCCCCTGATTAGGGCGGCGGCTTTTTCGCCGATCATGATCGTGGGAGCATGCAGGGCGGCGTTGGGGATGCGGGGCATGATCGAGGTATCCGCCACACGCAAACCATTGATGCCGCGCACCCGGAGTTCGGGATCCAGGACCGCATCGGGGCCCGGCCCCATGGCGCAGGTGCCGCACTGGTGATAGGCGGTGGCGCCATTGCTGCGGATATCCACCTCCAACGCCGCATCGCTTTGAATATGTTCACCGGGCATCATCTCCCGGTCTATAAAGCGGGCAATGGCGGGCTGACGCATCATCTCGCGCATGCGCTTAACAGCCTTCAGCAGAACTGCCATATCCCGCGGGTCGGAAAAATAACCAGGCGCGACCTTTGGTGTTGCCCAGGGATCGGCGGAACGCAAGGTCACCGCGCCGCGACTGTGGGGGGAGCCCTGATAGATCGTCAGGCCAAAGCCATGTTCCTTGGGCAGCAAATCCCTAATTCTGAACCGACTGCCGCTGACAGAGGTTGGTGCCAAGGCAGAGAGAAGCACCACCTGGGCATCGGGGGTTTCAAGGCCCGGATCAGTACGAAAAAAACCACCCGCAGGGGCATAACTTTCCACCAACGGCCCCTGGCGGCGAAAAGCATAGTTCAGGCCTGCCTTGATGGCGTTCAGGGGGGCTAGGTGGCGATCGGCGGTAACGGGTTGATTGGTGATATATTGCGGCCGGTAACAGACATGGTTCTGCAGGCCCTGGCCAACCCGTGGCGCATCATGATGGACGTTGATATCAAGGCTACGTAATTGATCCGCCGGGCCGATGCCGGAGAGCAACAGCAACTGCGGCGTTTTGATGGCACCGGCGCAGACAATGACCTCCCGCGCCGCGCGGATGGTTGCGGCTTGACCACGGATCGAGACCTCCGCCCCCCTGGCCCGCCCTTTTTCTATGATCAGGCGCAGGGCCATGGCCTGGCTCATCACCACCAGGTTTTGCCGCTCCTTTAGCGGGCGCAGATAAGCTGTTGCAGTGCTCATACGCCGCCCGCCGCCACCACCTCTGGCCCAACCGGCATTAATATCGTAGTAGCCGAAGCCATCGATGGTATCGCGGTTCAAATCGTCCAGCACGGGAAAGCCCGCGGCCTCTGCTGCCGCCAGAAAGGCATCGCAGATGGGCACGTCCGGGCGCGCCGGGCGCACTTTCACCGGCCCCGCACCGCCATGCCAGGGGCCCTCACCCCGTTCATTGCCCTCGGATTTCTTAAAATATTCCAGGACATCGTCACCGCCCCAGCCCCGGCATCCCATCTGCTGCCAGATGTCATATTCCCGGCCATGGCCACGGGTATAGATCATGCCGTTAATAGAGCTGGAGCCGCCCAATACTTTGCCCTGTAGAAAGACCAGTTCACGGTTATCCATACCGGCAATGGGTTCTGTGGGGTGGCTCCAATTATAGCGGGGATGGGCCCCGACGGCGAAGCCGAGACCCGGCAGCTTCAACAATAGACTGCGATCCCGGCCACCGGCTTCCAGCAGGACAACCTTGACGTCCCGATCTTCAGAAAGACGGGCGGCGACCACAGCCCCCGCCGCACCGGAGCCGATGACCAGGTAATCACAAACCGTTGGCAATTCCGTCATATTTCCGAACCCGGAGGATCCGCAAGCCAATAGTGGACGGGCACGGGGAAACGGGCCGCAGGTACGTTACCGCGTGTTCCTCTACCACTGCTCCCAATGAGTGATCTCTGAAATGGGGGGACGCTTGGCCCGTTTGAAGTCCGTGCCTTTGGTATAGGCCACGGGCAACAGCGCCACCTGCATGAAATCGTCAGGAATACCCAACAATTCCGAGGCCTCTTTCTCATGCGCCAGATGCAATGTGGTCAGGACGGAGCCCAAACCACGGGCCCGCAGGGCCAATTGAAAGCTCCACACCGCTGGCATGATAGACCCCATAACCCCGGCCCAGGCGGCCCGCGGCGGATTATCAGCCATGTGGCCGACATTGATGCATGGGATCACAAGAACCGGCACATCCTTCATTTTGTCAGCCAGATAAAGCGCTGAATCAATCACGCGGGAGGTCTGGCCCGCATCATCTATTTGCGCAGCATCCTTTTCCGCCTGGTTCAGATAGGCAATGGCACCGCGATGATACATATCCCCCAGCGCGGCGCGCTTGTCCGCATCCGTCACCACCACCCAGGCCCAACCCTGCTTGTTAGAGCCGGTTGGCGCCTGTTGCGACAGATCCAGGCAGTCGTTGATGACTGAAGCGGGCACCGCGCGCTCCAAATCCAGCCGCTTGCGCACGGCACGGGTGGTGGAAAGAAGATCATCGGTCACGGAAAGGTCAAATACGGTCATGTCATCCATCGCTATTTGGTTGGAAGAAATCTGCGCCAAGCCTAACACGCCGCAGCATCGAAGTCGCCTCCCGCCTTCGCCACCGTACCAACGCGAACATATTTAAATGTTGAAACAGCCTATAGTTCTGTGGAATTATGCGAGTGATATATTCGGCAAGTACCATTATAAGGCGATAGTGCCGAAATTGGAGTTATAGATGCAGCATATACTAAAGGCCGCGTTATTGTGCAGCTTGTTAATAGGGTGCCAAACTGTTCAAAATGGCAGTAGTGGTGGCGATAATTACAACATTTTTTTCAGCCAAGCGGACCACGTTAAGGCGTTGTTGGCCAAGGGCAAAATTCAAGAAGCCTCTGATGTATATAGTGAATACACATCTTTTTTTCTCGGCAAGGGGAAGACGCATACCGATCTGCTAGCGAAATTGCGCACTGGTACTGAGACTTTGGTCGGGCAATCTTTGAGCCCGCTAGCCTCCCAAATAGCGGCACAATCCTGGCCTGCACCGCAGGCTGAATGGAAAGAGCTTGGCGCTTTATTATCCCGATCTGATGCTGAGATAGATCGCGCAAAACGCAATAAGATCCTAACCCATGCATCGCGGTCACCTTCTATCCATAGGGCGGTAGTAGCCTTCGACGATCTTACACGAAAGATCACAGCTTCCGTGGACGATGAATTCGATCAATATGACATCTTTAATAGCCCAAATTTTGGCGAAGTTTACCCGGTCAAAGTGGAATTGACGGCATTGCTAGATGACAACGCGGATCGTTTATTAAAGGAATTATCAGATAGCAACATTGCGGTCGTTTCCGGCTTTAAGGCGACTTACAAGACCGACTTGCCGGAAACCATGAACATACCGGTTGCGAAGATATTCTTCGACCATTCCTACGCCGCATTGAGGGCACAAAATAAAACAAAAATCGGGGCGCTCATTAAAGCAATTACACAAAGTAACGAAGCTGGATTTGAAGTCAAAACACTGGACTCTGCGCGGATCAAGGCCGTGGATATTACCAGCAAGGCATTGATGAACGCCCGGCAAATCGAATTTCCCATAGAGCTGGAACGAGACTTGCCGATTGAAGTGGTCGCCACGGATCTTGATAATGCGGTTCTCGAAAATGCCGAACTCGAAACGGAAATTTTGGTCCTGATTGACGTCGCGGCAGCAAAGGTTGACCGCGACATTGACGCTTACGAACCCGTCTCATCAGAGCATCAAATAGGGACCCAATCGTATCCCAATCCAGGCTATGCAAATGCGCAAAATGCCGTGACGCAAGCGCAAATGAATCTTCAGGGCGCACAGCTACGTCAAATGACAGCCGGCAAAGGGCCCTGCACTGGCTTTGGCTGTATCTTGCACATTGCTGCCGCTGCCGTCGCGATTGCAGCCGTGGCGGAAGCCGAAGAAGAAATGAATGGCGCCATGTCGACCATGCAAACGACGCCAATGATGCTCGAACGACCTGTATACAAGTCATACGATTTCCGCAAAGCCTCTATTGATGCGTCAAAACTGGCGGTCGTGAACTACTACATCATCGACAAAAACGAGGGGCGGTATGTCAAAGGCACGTTTGATGCGAAGGAAACCCAGTCCTTTACTGTCCCTTACGGCATGAAGCTAGAGGATCGGCATAAAGACAGGCATCTGGCCGCGCTGGATACAGAGGCAGAGGTCAAGGCATTTGAAGAAAAATCGTTCGGCATCTCCCTCACCAGTATTATTGAAGAATATACAGCCACAGAAGTTTCGATGACGAAGCTGAAAAGCCTGCGTGCGCTTCGCACTCAAATCCTCGAAGACAAGAACATCGCCATTGCGCGCTTTCAGGCCGACAGGATCAGAGCTGCTGAAGACACAACATACGCTGATTTGGCGCGAAGTGTCGTAGTTGTCTACAATCCTCAGGGAGGTCTCGGCACGGGCTTTTATGTGAATGATGATTTGATCCTGACGAATTTTCACGTGATAGAAGGCACAACCTTTGTCGAGATGAAGCTGAAGGACGGGACCGAGACTTTCGGCAAGGTCATCGCCAAAGATGTCCGCTTGGATCTGGCATTGATTAGAACTCAGCATCGGGGAAAACCGGTGAAATTTCACCACGGCAACGATATAGGGATTGGTGCCACTGCTATTGCCATCGGTCACCCAAGAGGTCTTGAGTTCACGACGACACGGGGTATTGTCAGCGCTATCCGGGCTCATAAAAATGTTATTTTCGGCCACGGCAAAGAGGTCTATTTCGTCCAAACAGATACACCCATTAATCAGGGTAATTCCGGCGGGCCACTTTTTCTTGATGGCTCGATTATTGGCGTCAATGATTGGGTGGTATCAAAGCAAATTGCCGAGGGCCTAAATTTTGCGATCCATGTCAAGGAGGTCCTGCGATTTCTGCGAAAGGAAAACGTCCAGGTGAATATTGCAGGCGAAACATCATGAACCAAATGACCCGCCATTTTATCCTGTCGGCAATCCCGATCATTCTTTTTGCCGCTGCCTGCGCGCCGCAAAGCCGCATGGGGATGATTGTTGATCGCAATACCGGGCTGCAAATCGGCTCCACCATCGAACGGAATATTGTGGTTGATCCTTCGCTGTTCCAAAACAGCGGCGTCAAACTGCGCATTCGCAATACGTCTGGGCAAACTGACTTTGGCATTAAGCGGTTTCGCCAACGGCTTCTGTCTGCCTTCGCAGCGACTGGCTATGACACAAACCCCGGTGATGACTTTGGCATCCTTATTGATGTCAATGTCATGTATGCGGGCCAGGCATCAACCAACCTTGGAGCGGAGTTCGCCTTTCTGGGCGGTGCCACGGGCGGCATTGCAGTGGGATCAGGCAATCTGGCAACCGCGGGTGCCGTTATTGGCGGCGCAACATTGGGCGCCATTGTTGGATCATACATCACGCAAGACACTTATATGATCGTTTCGGAAGTGACCATCGGTGTCATCGATCAACGACGCGGGAAATCCAAAAAAACCCTTGTGTTCGGTGCAAGCAAGCGAAAGAAATCAAAACGCAAACGCGCCTATAAGGGCTTTGCCCGGCAGTCGCGCACTAAAATTGCCGTCTATGCCGGCGGCACCAATATCTCGCCCGGTCAGGTCGCAGCCCAGGTAAATCAGCGACTAGTCAGCATTATTGGTGACGTAATCTAACGCACGCCCCTAAATGCGCCTGCAATGCACCTGCTCTGATTAAAAATTGCTTTCATAAAGACCACCGTCGATCAACAGGCTTTGGCCGGTGATATAGCCGGCCTGGGCACTACAGAGGAAGGCGCAGGCTTCGCCGAATTCTTCCGGGTTGCCAAAACGTTTTGCGGGCACTTGGCCGGCTTGATTTTCCGCTGCCTGTTCGACCGAGATATTATTCTGTTGCGAATTATAGGCCAAGCCGCCACGCAGACGATCCGTATCGATGTAGCCGGGCAGAATATGGTTAATGGTGACATTGTTTTTCGCCACCGAACGGGCGACACCGGCCAGAAACGCCGTCAAACCGGCCCGCGCGCCGGAGGATAAATCAAGACCGAAGACCGGCTTCATAACGGAGACTGAGGTGATGTTGACGATGCGGCCAAATCCCTGGGCGACCATCGGATCGATCACTGCCTGGACCAGTTCGATGGGCGTGGCAAAGTTCATGGTGACACCGGCCAGCATATCCTCCCGCGTCAGTTCCCGAAAATCACGGAACGGCGGGCCGCCATTGTTGTTGACCAGAATATCGGGCTGCGGGCAGGCCGCCAATAAGGCTGCCTGGCCCTCCTTCGTGGAGACATCAGCGATGACCGGGGTGACATCCACGTCTGACGCGGCGCGAATTTCATCCGCCGTGGCCGTTGTCACAGCTTCGTCCCGACCGTTGATCACCACATTGACACCGTTTTGCGCCAATGACATGGCACACCCCCGGCCCAGGCCCCGTGAGGACGCACAGACAATGGCGCTGCGCCCCTGAATACCTAAATCCATGATAACTTCTCCCTATATATCTATCAGTCGTACTGGTTCTTCATCTCGACCGTTTTGTGGTCCTTTTGATGAAAATAATTGGCGCTGTAGAATTCCTTCATCAGGTCTGCATACAGCCGTGGTTCGTATTTAGCCGGGCTGTCATCGTCTATGCAGGACGGTGCCACGCGGATCATCCGGTATGGGTTTGGGCTGTGAAAGTAGGCGATGGAATAGCGGTCCATGTTGCCGTCGACGATCACCCCATGGGGCGTTGAGAGGAAATTATCATTCGACATGCGCCGCGCCATGTTGCCGATGTTCACCAAAAAAGTACCGGGGATCAGGGGCGGCGGCAACCACTCTCCCGAAGGCAGGCGGATGGCCAGGCCCGGCACTTCCATCCGTGCCAGGATGGTCATGAAAGAATTATCCGTATGAGGTGCCGTGCCGAAATCATTGTCGACGACTTCGGTGGGCGGATAATGCAACATACGCAGGGTGGCGTTGTTCTCATCAGCGAAATCTACATCCAGATAATCTGCCGCCATGCCTAAAGCACGGGCAAAGGGCGGCACCAGGCTATGGCCCAATGCATTGACGGCCTGGAAATAGGCCATCACCCCATCGCGAAAGCCCGGCAGATCATCGGGCCAGTAATTTTGGCCCCGCAAGGGCGTGCCTTTAAGCACATCGGGGTGGTCGTCCGGGCGATCGTGGGTCACGAAAAATGATTCATTCTGGTTCGGCGTGGTCGCCTTATGAACCGTGGAATGGGCCTGCATGGACGTGTTCATGGCCATGTAGCCGATATTGGCAGCATCAAGGGGGTGGCGGTTTTTGACCTCCAACGGCAGGGCATGAAAGCGTTTCGACTGCGCAAAAGCCCCTGTGATCAAATCTTCGGGCACACCATGATTGGAAATATAGAAAAATCCCACCCGGGCGCAAGCATCCTTAATTTCGCCGGCCAGGGCATCCAAAGCGCCATTTTTTCCCGCCAAATAGGGGCCAAGATCAAGAATGGGTATTTGGGCCAGGGCGGCATCCATGTCGCTGGCGGCCTGTTCTTGAAATAGATGCATCAACAAAATCCCTTCCACGCAATTCAGCCGACCGAGGTGTTGGTTGAGTATAACCAAATTCACCAGCTTGGAACCACGGCTTAAATTTAATCTGAAACCGCCTTCATTAGGTCTAATTTTTGCTGCTGTTGCATATGAAACGAACATAACTCGGAAGGTGACCGGGGGCGGCCGGGAACGAGCGGCATGGCAACTCGATGAAAATCGAGATCTCTATAATAGGCAGGAGGCTTCGTTGATGAGGTCTTCCGCCGCTTCGCTTAACAGCTCCTCCATACTGTCCCCATGCACCGCCTCGCGGCCGATTTCCAGCATCAGGGGAACGGCCAGGGGTGAGACGCGGTCCAGTGATCGATGATCGATCCGGCCTTTGACCCGCGCCAGCATGTCCCCCAGACGCCCGATATCCAACAGACCCGTGGCCGCATCCGCTTGCGTGGCGCGCAACAGAA
Source organism: Rhodospirillaceae bacterium (assembly GCA_018660265.1). Lineage (GTDB taxonomy): Bacteria > Pseudomonadota > Alphaproteobacteria. The sequence continues at coordinate 23,800 of JABJKS010000089.1, forward strand.
TATGGTCGGGTTCGTATTTGCGCAGCACGTCATAAATCAGATCGGAGGAAAAGGTCATCTGTCGTCCGGTCTTTTCCTGGCCCGGATGACGGCGGTCAATCAGGCCTGCAATCAGGGCCACATTGCGAAAGGTGCGCTTTACCAAATTGGATTCCGCCAGCCATTCCTCCAGATCATCGCCCAGCATATCCTCGCCAAACAGGGGCTCCACATCCTCCACCCTGTTCAAGCTCCATACCGCTAAAGCATATTCAGAGGCGACGAAGCCAAACGGGCGATGGCCCGCGCGTTCCATGCGCCGGGTCATCAGCATGCCCAGGGTCTGATGTGCCAATCGCCCCTCGAACGGGTAACAGACCAGATAATGCTTACCGCCACGGGGAAAGCCTTCCACCAACAAACCTTCCGGCCCCGGCAGAACAGAACGGCGGCGTTGCATGTCCAGCCAGTCCCGCACCGGTGGGGGCAGGCGGTTTCGCGCTGCCTCATCCGCCAATAGCCCCCGTACACGGGCGGCCAGATAGGTGGAGAGGGGGAACTTACCGCCATAATAGGACGGCACCTTGGCCTCCACCCCCGCAGCCCGGCTGACCGTCGCCACGGTTTCGCGCATGCCTTCAAAGCGCAGGATCTCACCGGCAAAGGCGAAGGTATCCCCGATCACCAGTTGATCTATAAACCATTCCTCAATCTGACCCAGATTACGACCGCGTTTTAAGCGCACATGGATCATCGGCTCGGCCACAATGGTGCCTACGTTCAGGCGATATTGCCGTGCCACCCGCGGGCCGGAGACATCGTGCCGCCCCTCGCTATCGCGCACCAGGCGGGCGTAACGTTCGTATTGGCGCAGGGCATAGCCCCCTGTCGCGACATAATCGACCACGCGATCGAAACTATCCCGGCTTAGTCCGGCATAGGGTGCGGCGCGGCAAACCTCCGCATACAGTTCGGCAGCATGAAACGGACCGCCGCAGGCCGTGCCCAGAATATGCTGGGCGAGGACGTCCAGACCACCCCGGCGCGGGGGCTCACCATCCAACTCCCCTTCCATCACCGCCTCGGCAGCGGCCTGACATTCCAAGACTTCAAACCTGTTCGAGGGCACAAGCAGGGCGCGGCTGGGTTCGTCCAGACGATGATTGGCCCGGCCTATACGCTGGACCAGGCGGCTTAATCCCTTCGGTGCGCCCACCTGGATGACCAGATCAACCGCGCCCCAATCAATGCCCAAATCCAAGGTCGAGGTGCAGACCACCGCCCGCAAGGCCCCGCGCACCATGGCGGCTTCTACCTTGCGGCGCTGTTCGGGCGCGAGGGAACCATGATGCAGGGCAATGGCCAGGCCATCCTCATTCAAACGCCACAGATGATTGAAAACCACCTCTGCCTGGGCCCTGGTATTGACGAAAACCAGGCTGGTCTGTTGCGCCTTGATGGCACTATAAACATCCGCCATGGCGTGCAAGGTCATATGACCGGCCCACGGCACCCGGGCCGAGGCGGCCATGATATTGATTTCAGGTCGCGGGCCCGGACCACCGTCAATGACCGCAACAGGGCCGGCGCAGGCCAGAAAGCCGGCCATTTTATCGGGCGCGGCCACTGTGGCTGATAGTCCGATCTGCCGTGCGGCGGGTGCCATACCGGCCAGACGGGCCAGACCCAGGGCCAAAAGATCGCCGCGCTTATTTGCTGCCAGGGCATGCAGCTCGTCGATAATCACATAACGTAAATGGGCAAAATAGCGCCCCGCATCCCGGTAAGACAACAACAACGCCAATTGCTCCGGCGTGGTCAGCAACATATGCGGCGAGTTGCGCCGTTGACGCTGGCGCCGGGATTGCGGGGTATCCCCGGTGCGGCTCTCCACCCGAATGGGCAGGCCCATATCAGAAATTGGTTCTTCCAGATTACGGCGCACATCAACCGCCAGTGCCTTGAGGGGGGAGAGGTAGAGGGTATGCAGCCGGCCATCGCTTTTCACCGCATCGACTGTATCGCCCGCCATCAGATCACACAGGCTGGGCAAAAACCCGGCCAGGGTCTTACCGCCCCCCGTGGGGGCCGACAACAATACGGACAGACCGGCATGTGTATGTTGCAGGACGGCCAATTGATGCGGCCGGGGCTGCCAGCCACGGGCAGCAAACCACGCTACCAGGGCGGGGGGCAGCCCCGGCGACAATTCATGCCCTTGCGCGATCTCATCCATAAAGGCATTTATAGCGCACTGTGACCATTTGCGCGCCCATGCGCCCTTCATTCAGAAAGTAAATTCATGCCCCCGTCCCTGCCTTCGGGCCGGATTGTCCTGATGTTTTTATTGTTCGCCCTGTTATTCGGGACCGGGCAGTTCCATCGCGTCTCAACCTCCGTCCTGGTACCCGAACTAACGGCGGAGCTGAACCTCGGTGCCAATGCCCTGGGCGGCATTTCGGCTGTCTATTTTCTGTGCGGTGCCTTGATGCAAATTCCCATCGGCATGTGCCTGGACCGTTTCGGCACCCGGCGGACCTTGCCGGTGCTTTTGCTCATGGCATCAACGGGCACCTACCTCTTTGCCACTGCGCATGACATACCCGGCCTGATGTTGGGGCGGGCTTTGATGGGGATGGGATTTGCCTCCTCCATGGTGGCAGCGTTCATTGTCTTCGCCCGTTGGGTCCCGCCGGAGAAATTCGCAACCACGTCTTCGCGTATCATTGCCTTGGGCAGCGTCGGCGGCCTGCTTGCCACCACCCCCCTTGCCTATGCCGTCAGTTTTTACGGCTGGCGCCTGCCAATATTGGCGGTTTGTGCCATGACCATCGCTATGTTGGCGTTGATCATCGGTCTGGTTCGTGACGCCCCGCCAGGTTTGCGTCCACTGGAAGGCAAACCAAGCAGCCTGGCTGGCAATTTAGCCGGCCTATGGTCCGTCATGAAGGATCGACAAATGCGCTATATCCTGATCATGGGATTTGCCACATTTGGCCCCGGCATGGTGCTTCTGGGTCTGTGGGGCGGGCCGTTCCTGGCCGACGTACATGGCCTGGATGCGATCGACCGTGGCTACCTGTTGCTGGCCATGGCGTTAATGGCACCGCTTGGGTTGATGGTGATCGGACCCTTGGATAGATATTTCAACTCCCACAAAAAGGTCGTGATCCTTTCTGCCCTTGGCATGGCCCTGGGCTTTGCCTTCCTGGCCATAGCCGGACAGGTCAGTTTATGGCTGGTCGGGCCCGTCATGTTGTGGACCATGTTTGCCCAGGCCTACTATGTCACCCTACATGGCCACTGCCGGGCCTTGTTCCCGGCCGGCATGGCGGGACGGGCGGCAACATTGGTGAATTTGGTCGCCGTCGCCGGTATTGCCTTGATGCAAATCTGCTCGGGCCTGCTGATGGAAGCTTTTCCCAGTCCGACAGGCATAGCCGATAGTATGGGTTATCGCCTGACCTTCGCTGCAACCGCCCTGATATTGGTCTTTTGCACGGCCTGCTATGCCCGTGCGGACGATGTACCGGTTCGCCCGGCCCTGGAATAGAATTCCCGCAGTATTGCGGGCTTAACAACTTATTTACCAGGTTGGCGCTAACATCCATTGCTATGGAATTATCGCGGATAGTCGTGATGAAAATTGCGATGACAACGGCGGAATTTAGCGGATGCAGCGGCAATAATGGCCTATAATCTAGAATATTTGCAGGTCCAGTTAATTGAGGACAATCGCAATATGCGCGCGCTGGTCAAGGCCATGCTGAACGCATTGGGCATGAAGGATGTGCGCGATTATGCCAATGGCAAGCAGGCCTTGGATGCGATCCAGGATTTCACCCCTGACCTGATCATCACGGATTGGATGATGTCGCCCGTCGATGGCCTGGAATATACCCGATTTATTCGCGGCGACGTTGACAGTCCCGATATCTTCACTCCCGTCATTTTGATGACCGGACATACGGAAAAGTGGCGGATTATTACGGCCCGCGATGCCGGCGTAAACGAGCTGCTGGCAAAGCCTATTTCGGCCAAAACACTCTATGACCGCATTCTGGCGGTGATCGAGAAACCGCGACCCTTCGTACGCACCAAATCGTTTTTTGGTCCCTGCCGCCGGCGGGTGAACTGGAAAGAATATATGGGCCCCGAAAGGCGCTTCCGAGCGGACCAGCAGGCAGGTTTGATGGACTTCGACGGAGATCAAATGGATGACGGCATTGATGATGTCGAGAGACTATTAGAATCGCTTTGACCGCCCCGCGCCGGCATTGCCAATCAAACATCTAAAACAGGAAATTTAGATCATGCCCCGTTCAGTACCCACAGAAGATACCGCCCCGCGCGGTGAACCTGGCGATTATGAGGAAATCGCCGTTCCCAATAAGCTACTGACGAAAATCGGCCCGGGTCATGGCGCTAATCAGGCCGCAATTGATCGCGCCGATCAAATTGTCGAGCGCATGAAAGGCGTCTATGAAGCCCGTCTGCAGACAGAGTTGGAAAACCTGTTGGCGGAGTATGAGGAGATGCGTGCGTCGAAAAATTTCAACCTGGACGACCTCCACGACAAGGTGCATGAAATTCGCGGCGAAGCGGGAACCTTCGGTTACGACCTGGTTTCCGATATTGGCAAACTATTGTGTGAAATGCTCGCCCCTATTGGCGAGGTAAGGCCAAATGATGACCGGGCCATTCACACCCATATCAAGGCAATGCACACCGTGGTGGCGCAAAAGGTTACTGGTGCGGGCCCGGAAGTTGCCAAACAGATCGTGCGCGGGCTGACAACGATTGTGGATCAATCGAAAGCATAGCGCCCATTTGACGTTGTGTCTTTCGGGCCCTATGACGGGGTTATGGACACAGACAGTCAAACGTCTCCTGCATGACGGAAAAATCGGACAAGGTTGGTGAAAGCCGACAAATGGTTGATGACGGCCTGCGCCGGGATGAATTGACGGAAGACCGCATTGGCGAGTTGATCCGGGAATACGGCGACACAGGCGTGATCCGCATCTATACAGAGGCGGAACGGGACACGATCCGCCACAAGGTTCTGTCAGATCACCCCGAAAACCAGGACCTTTGGGTCTTCGCCTATGGTTCGTTGATGTGGAACCCGGCCTTTCACTACAGCGAAACCAGATCAGCGCGCATATTTGGCCATCACCGCCGATTTTGCTTATGGACCCCAATTGGGCGCGGCACGCCGGAGCGTCCGGGATTAACCCTTGGCTTGCAACAGGGCGGGTCCTGCCACGGCCTGATCCTGCGCATACCGCATGACCAGATCGAGGCGGAGACGCGCATTGTCTGGCGTCGGGAAATGCTGGCGGGAGGCTATCGGCCGGTCTGGATACAGGCACGCTGCGCCGGCGCGACCGGTGACGCGGCCACTGGCGAAACTGTTCGGGCCATTACCTTTGTTGCCAATACGGACCATCATCGATTTGGCGGCGGCATCTCAATAGCCGAGGCTGTGGAGGCCATTGCGACGGCAGAGGGAAGGCTGGGACGTTGCCGGGACTATTTACACAATTTGGTTTTGCATCTTGATGAATTGGGTATTGCTGACGGCCAGATGCATCGCCTGTATAAGTTGGTTGAGGGTCATTCGCCGTAACAGACCCTATCGCAGACTTGCCACCTCCGCTTCCAACTCTGCAATGCGGGCTTGCAGGGGACTGACCAGGGCCACTATTTGATCGTCGGTGTAGCGTTGCGCAATGTGTTTGGAGCAGTTGATATCCCAGGCTTCCACGTTGATCACCATTGCCGCCTCGACCTCCGCCTTGTAATCGGGATCACTTAGCTGTTGGTTCAATGCCGGATCATCATCAATGACCTGGGCCCGGCCCCAGATCTTGATCCGGCGACGGTTTGGATAATCGATCAGGAACAGGGAAACTTTATCGTTCTCCGACAAATTCCCTACTGAGATATATTGCCGGTTGCCGGTGAAATCAGCAAAGGCCAGGGTTGTGTCATCCAGGACACGAAGAAAACCAATCGGTCCGCCGCGATGTTGCAGACTGGGCTGCCCGTCGGCGTTGGCTGTTGCCATATAGAAAGAATCTCTTTCAGCAATAAAGGCCACCAAATCCGGGCTAATTGTCGTGCGCCAACCGCCCTTTGCCTCCATCTTGGCATAGCCGTCGCGGGAGCCCTTATTGACCTGTATCGCCTTGACCGTCGGGCTAAAAGCCACGTCTGAACTGTAATGTTCGCTCATCCCTAAACCCCCGATTTATCGCCCTGTTAGATGTCCGGCCTTAAAAAAAAGCGTGCAGCCGTCCGTGCTAAAGGGCGTGTGACTGCTGCCTGTCGGCATACGCAACCAAGTACCGGCGGGATAACGACCATGTTCATCCTCCAAGGCACCATCCAGGATCAGGATTTCTTCCCCGCCCGGATGCTCATCCAGCGGATAACCGTGGCCCGCTTGCCAGCGCACCATGCCGACCCGTTCCGCGCCGAATTCATGCAGGGGCAACACGGACATGCCCGCCACCGGGCCTGGCTGCCAATTACCGTCCGGGGAGGTATCAATGCGCACCAATTCCTGGTCCGCTTCAGCCATTTGGCACAGCTTGACGAAGATCGTACAGCCGTCCTTGGTAAATGGTGTATGGCTGGTACCGATAGGATTGCGCACATACATGCCGGCCCCAAAATCACCGGTGTCGTCGGAAAATGTCCCTTCCAGAACCAAAAACTCCTCACCGCCCGTATGAGTATGAGGCGGGAAATAGCTGTCCGGGGCGAAGCGAACAATGGTCGTCGCCCTGCCTTCCTCCGCCGCCTCCCGGTCCAGCATGCGCCGTTGAACGCCGTTGGCGCGGGTTTCGACCCATTCCTGGGCCTCGGTATCAATCAGCACCCTCTGCTGAAAGTCCATATTGATCCGCATGTCCCCTCCCCCGACTTCAGGAAAATCTGTCAAATATAGATAGGCGATCAAATCGCCCCATCAAGACCTCATCAAGGCCTAGCCAATATTAGGCAATTTATAATCCACGAACTGTTCCCGCAGGATTAGCTTATGCACTTTACCAGTGCCTGTGTGGGGCAGTTCATCAACAAAAACCACATCGTCAGGCAGCCACCAGGTGGCTATCTTATCGCCCAGCCAGGCCAGAATTTCAGCGCCGGTTACCGTTGCACCTTCCCGCAGGACGGCAATCAGGATGGGACGTTCCTGCCACTTGGGATGCTCGGCCGCGATCACCGCCGCCTCGAATATATCCGGGTGCCCCATGGCCGCATTCTCCACCTCGACCGAGGAAATCCATTCACCACCCGATTTGATGACATCCTTGGACCGGTCCGCCAATTCCACATAGCCGCCCGGATGCATCGCCGCGATGTCGCCGGTATGCAGCCAACCGTCCTTGACTCCCGTGGCACCCCCCATCGCCGCAGGCGCACCGCCGCCATCCTTGAGATAGCCTGACGCGACCCGGTTGCCGCGCACCAGCAAATGGCCCGTGCTTTCACCATCCCAGGGCAGGATATTACCGTCGTCATCAACAATTTTGTATTGCGAGCCAAAGGCCACGCGCCCACCACGCATTTTGATATCAATCCGTGCATCACCGGACAGCTTGTCGAGCCCTTGTCTCAAGCCGGCCTGACCGGCGGTCAACGCCTCCGTCATGCCCCAAACCTGCGCGGTATCAATGCCATAGGTCAGCTCCATCGCCTCGACCAGGCTACGGGGTGGTTTGGAGCCGCTCATCAAGGCCGCCCGCAGGGTGGAAAAGCGCAGATCGTTCTGCTGTATATAGTCAATCAACAATAACCAGATTGTCGGCACCCCGGCAGCCACGGTGGCACCTTCACTTTCGATCAGTTCATACAGCTTGTCCGCATCGAAATTGCGCCCCGGCAGGACCAGGCGGCTGCCCGTCATGGGCGCCACATAGGGCATCATCCAGCCATTGCCATGAAACAAGGGCGCAAAAGGCAAATAGCATTCCGTAGCACCATTGACGTGACCACCGATAAATTCCTGATTGCAAAAAGTCAAAGCATGCAGCACCGCCGCGCGATGACTATAGACCACGCCTTTCGGGTTTCCCGTGGTGCCGGAGGTATAGCAGATGGTGGATGCTTCCCGCTCATCAAACAGTGGCCATTCATATGCACCGTCTTCAGCAGCCAGCAAACCTTCGTAATCCAGCAGGCTGGGCAGTGTGGTATTGCCGGGCCGGGCGGCGGGGTCATCCATCCAGATATAGCCCTGAACCGTCGTCAGTTCCGGGGCGAGCTGTTCTGCCAACGCAAGTGTGCCACGATCCACGCAAAGCCAACGATCCTCGGCGTGATTGATGATATAGACCAGCTGTTCGGGAAACAGGCGTGGGTTGATGGTATGCAGGGCCGCACCCATGCCCGATATGCCGTAAAAACATTCCAAATAGCGGGAGGTATTCCAGGCCAGTGCGCCAACCACATCGCCCTGGCGGACCCCCAAACGCTCCACCGCCTGGGCCAGGCGTTTTGATCTGCCGTGGACGTCGGCATAGGTATAGCGATGGATTTGGTCGTCCAATTCCCGTGACGCCACGACGACGTCGCCGTGACATTGCGCGGCATAGTCAATAATGCTGCTGACCAGCAGCGGGATATCCATCATCAAGCCACGCATGGCATCCTCCCAAAATATTCAGCTTAGGTTACGGCGTTGACCCGCTCTTCGGCCATGCGGCGCAACGCCGCGCGCTGGATCTTGGTGCCGTTGGCACTTTGTGTGGTTGGGAATTCGTCCAGGGGGAAAATTCGTACCGGTGCCTTAAAGCGTGCCAGGTTTTCCAGACAATGCTGCCGCAGGATATCTTCATGGAAATCCGCGCCGTCATGCAAAATGACAAACCCGACGGCCCGAACACTGCCATCGGCCGTCGTGACGCCCACGACCTGACTATCGGCAACGCTGTCATGGTCGATCAATTGGTTCTCAATCTCCGCCGGGCTGGTCAGAAAACCTCCCAGACGCAGGACATCGCCCATCCGCTGTAGGTAGAGGAAACGGCCATCCGCGGTCATTTCAGCTAAATCGCCCGTACGCAGATAGCCATCGTCGGTAAATTCCTCCGCCGTGGCCTCCGGGTTCAGATAATATTCCTTCATCAATGAAGGTCCTGATATTTCCAGTTCTCCCGCCTCACCCGGGCCCAGCAATTCGCCGCTGTCGGGATCCCGTACACGAACCTTCGAGGCAGGCGCGATCGGCTTGCCGCCGCCGACAATCCGTTCCAGCAACGGCAGATCCATGGGTTGCAGGGCATACAAGGCCTGAACCTCGCTCATACCATACAGACCGACCATGCGAATGCCCCGCGCCTCGGCCCGGGCGGCCAGTTCCGCGTAGTTGGTGGCAAAGGCAGCAGAGCCCACAAAACGGACATTGGGCAGGGGTTTGTCCAGGGGGCTGTTATCCAGGATGGATTGGATCATATCGTCCGTCGCATTGAAATTGACGACGTTGTGACGGGCGGCAAGTTCAACAGTCGCGATGGGATCGAATGAAGCGGTCAGCACCGTCGGCTGGCCCGATGCCAGGCCCGCCATAATTTGCGAGAAACCAAAGACACCGCACAACGGCATCATCTGCAACAAAGCACCTTGCGATGTGCTGTAACCAAAGCCGTCGGCGACCAGGCGGGCGTGGCGGGAAATACTGCCCTGTGAATGCAAAACGAACTTCGGTGCCTTGGTCGTACCCGACGTCGTGAAAATTTTGCAACCTGCATCCGGGTCCCCATGGTCATCGTCATAAGGGGGGCATTGGATCAGATCGTTGTAGTGCAAGCGCCGACAATGGGCGACGGCGGTTGGAATTTCATCCACCTTTTGCCCCTCGTCATAGAGGATGATGGTTTTCAGACAGGCCAGGGCCTCAGGCTCGGCCTCCGCCAACAGAGCCAGAAAATCGATCTCGCGAAATCCAGGCCACATAACCATGATCTCCGCGCCCACCCGGGAAACGATGTCAGAGACCTCGGTCGAGCGGAAACGGGTGTTGACGGCAACCGCAATGGCACCCAACCGGCAGCAACCCAGGCACAAGGCCACATAGGCGGGACAATTTGGCAGCCACAACGCGACCCTGTCGCCAGGTCCGACGCCTAGGTCCGCCAGAACTGTCGCGGCCCGACGGCTCATGTCATCCAGCTCTGCATAGGTGATGGGTTCGTCATGGTAAATGATTGCCGTATCGTTGCCATGGCCGGCAACCATCTCAGCCATCAAAGCGGTAACGGTATCCATTAATACATAAACTCCGAACTAATTTTCGCCCGCATCAGATTTCACCCCTAACCTTACGCATCAGAGTTTTCAGGTCCATGGGCACGATCGTTGTTTCGCTGATCCGTTGATTGATCTCATCGCTGGTCAAACGCCAGCTATCATCCTCGATCTCAGCGATGAAAATCTGCACGAATTTGCGATAGTTGCCCAGCGCCGTCTGCGGGTCCGCGTGGTCTGCCAATATGGCCAGCGCCAGTTGGCTTGGCCCGCTGCCTTCATAGCCCCACTCAAATCCACTGGCATGGAAATCCCGCAAGTCCAGGCGCGCGTCCAACGGTTGGCCATCGACGCTGACCGTAACCCGCTCACCCTCCCGTATGCCGGTGTATACTTTCATGGGAGTGATCATAGCCACATCGTCCGGCCAGTGCGACCCCGTCCGTGCGACCCTGGCTGTGCAAGCCCGCCAACGCGATCTAGGCTGTGATTATGACGGCAAATCAATTTGGCCCGACATAAAGGCGATACAGTTGCCGGTCAGGATTACTCGATCTCCCGCATCGTTCCGCATCAGACGGCAGCCAATGTCACCGCCACGGGTTGAGATTTGTTGCGCCACCAACTCTGTCTTGCCCAGACGTTCTGCCCAATAGGGCGTCAGGGTGCAATGGGCGGAGCCGGTTACCGGGTCTTCATCAATGCCGGACATGGGTGCAAAAAAACGGGAGACGAAATCAACATCATCGCCGGGCGCGGTGGCGATCACGTTTGCGCCCAGGCCGGCGAAATTCGGGTCCAAACCAGCGACCTGAGCCTCCGTCTCAAGAACCGCCAGAACATACGGTGCGCCATGGACGCCGCGGATAGCTCGAAACTCAATTGGCATCGCCCCCAGCGCAGAAACCAATGTTGGTGGTGGTTGCACGGCCTGTTCCGCCGGCAGACTTGGGAAATCCATGGACAATTGGTCGCCATCCCGTCGAACATGCAAAGCGCCCGATTTGGTCTCGAACGACACTTGGTCCAGCTCCGGCGACAAATTGTTCAAGACGACATACCCAGTTGCCAAAGTGGCATGGCCGCACAAATCAACCTCTACCGCAGGCGTGAACCAGCGCAATTGATAGCCGCCGCCTTCGGGTACGAAGAACGCTGTTTCGGACAGGTTATTTTCCATGGCGATGGCTTGAAGGACATCATCAGGCAGCCATTCCCGCAACGGACAGACGGCGGCTGGATTACCTTTAAATGGCCCATTGGCGAATGCATCGATCTGATAAATAGGTATTTGCACGATGATATCCTTCTCTAATAATCTTTGATTATACCCCGGTTGGTTATAACCCACGGGAACCTACCGCCACCAGAATGGCTTGCTGCTTTCCCACTTGACGTCCCGGCGGCTTAAACCCAGATCGCGTAGCATGAAGTCATCCAATGTCGCCAGATCCCGGCGCTGGCGCAACCTTTCGGACCACAGGCTCAATGTTGCAAAGGCCGCCCTATAGCTAAAAAAATGTCTCAAACTATTCAGGTTGAGGCCTATTGAACCCCATGATTTTGATATCGACATCATATTGTTCCCCTTTTTACAAATTGAACCATATTTGTGCCCATTCTATCTATATGATTGACACCATTTATGAAGTCAATTACGATATTGATACCATGACAATATATCAGCCCGATTTATCCGACCGGCCCGGACCGAAATACCGCGCCATCGCCCAGGCAATTGCCGAGGACATCGCGTCGGGACGTCTGACACCTGGCACCCGCCTGCCCCCCCACCGGGATCTGGCCTGGCGTTTGGGCGTGACGGTCGGCACGATCAGCCGCGCCTATGGGGAAGCCGCGCGCCTGAATTTGGTTGATGGCGAGGTGGGGCGCGGCACCTATGTGCAGGACCCCGCCGACAGTGGCCCAACCAGCCTGATGGAACCTCACCCCCACTTGATCGAAATGACCCAGAACAGCCCGGCCCTGGGCCCTCATGGGGCGGCTCTTGGCGATAGTCTGCGTAGTTTGGCGGCAGCCAGGAACGGCAATGCTCTGTTGGGTTACAATTCGGAAATTGGCCCCCTGGCCCATCGTCAGGCGGGGGCACAATGGCTGTCACGGGTGGGTCTGAATGTCAGCGCTGACGATGTCATAATCGTGGGCGGTGCCCAATCGGCGCTGTTGTCGACCCTGCAATCTTTCTCTCATGCCGGTGATCCGGTGCTGTTGGAGGCGCTGACCTACAGCCAATTGATCGACGGAGTGCATTTCACCCAACGTCGCGGCGTTGCCGTGGCGCTGGATGACGAAGGCATAACGCCTGACGCCCTGGATGCTGCCTGCACCGCTTCGGGGGCAAAGCTGTTATTCCTGGTGCCGACCCTGCAAAATCCTACCAACGGGGTGATGTCCCTGGCCCGGCGTCAGGCAATTGTTGACGTTGCCCGTCGTCACGATCTGTTGATCGTCGAAGATGATGTCTATGGCTACCTGATCAAGGATCGCCCGGCACCCATCGCCAGCCTGGCACCGGAGCGGACGATCTACATCACATCAGCCTCGAAAAGCCTGGCGCCGGGCTTGCGCGTGGCCTGGGTCACCGCCCCGCGTCATCATCTTTCCCGCCTGGCGGAGGCTGTCCGCATTACCACCGTCACCCAGCCCGCCCTGACCGGAGCCGTTGTCTCGCAATGGATTGAAGATGGTCGCGCGGAAGACCTGTTGCTATGGCAGCGCCAGGAAACTGCGGCCCGGTACGAGATTGCGGCAAAATATCTCGACGGCATGGATTGGCGCGGCCATGCAGCGGCCTTTCATGTGCTGTTGCATCTGCCACCACCCTGGCAGGCCGATGATTTCGCCGCCCGCGCGCGCCAAATCGGCATCACCGTGTCGCCTTTGACACCATTTGCCGTTCAGGCGAATGATGCCGCCCAGGCCATACGCATCACTTTGAGCCAAAGCCCCGACCGCGCCACTTTGGAGCGCGCCCTGAGCACCTTGCGTGATTTGTGGGCGCGCGGCCCCAATCGGCCCCGCGCGATTATCTAACTATTCAATGACGATCTGAGCGTTCCGCACACCGGTGGCCATGACCTGTTGCAAAATCTTGTCAGCCGCTTCCACCGAGCTCAAGGGCCCCAGGCGGACGCGAAACATTTCCTGCCCTTTGATGAAGACATTGGTGATCTCTGACGAGCCCACAAAATAGAGCCGGGCCCGCAGCTTGGAGGCGTTCTCCGCCAAGGCAAAAGCGCCGGCCTGAATAAATATACTTGCCGGTGCCACAGGTTGCTGGACGACCTGAGCCGGGGCCAGAGGCGCCGTCCCAATAGGGGCCGCGTTGGCTATCCGTACTGTCCCGTTGTTGCCCGTCGGTTGGGCACCTGCCTGTTTAGTGCCTGGTGGCGGGGCCAGGGTTTGCGTCGTCACATCGCCACGGGGCAAAGCAGGCAACGCGGTTTTCTGTTCCACGGGCGTTACCGCTTTTTTCGCAATAACCAAGGGCTTGCCCTGATCCAGGATCGCCACCCGCACCTTGGCCGTACCTTGTTTTTGGAAGCCTAATAACTGCGCCGCCCGGCGGGAGACATCAATGATGCGGCCATTGACGAACGGCCCCCGATCGTTGACTTTCAGAACAAGCGATCTGCCATTATCCAGATTGGTCACCCGCACCCGCACCGGCATGGGCAGGGTTTTGTGCGCCGCCGTCAGGGCATTCATGTCGTAAATTTCGCCATTCGCCGTACGCCGACCATGGAATTTCTCGCCATACCACGAGGCGATACCAGTCTTGTTATAATCCCCATTCTCGGCTGGGTAATACCATACGCCTTTGACTTGATACGGTTTGCCGACCTTATAGACACCGGCGCTCGCACTTGGCTTTTCCGCCGTGGCCCGTTGCATCTGTTTTGCCACATGCAGGGCCAATTGCCCCTCGGCACAGGCCGCCAGAAGACAAACCAATAATGGCCAAAGCAGAAGTTTAAAAAGACCGCGCAAAGACATTACCGACCGCCAATGCCGTCCGAGAGCAGCCCCACGGCCAGAGCGAAATAGGTGGATCGGTTCCATAACAATACGGTGCGGTAATTGTTGTAGACCATATAGGCGGGCGACATCTTACCCTTTTCCGGCAACACAATAGAGGCAGTCAGCTGCCGCTCAGGCAAATCACTGCCATCAACATTGCGAACGCCCATAGCCTGCCAACCGCCGATGGCTTTCTTGACCTTCAGATTGGCCATCGCAGGATCGAAATTGGCGGGTAATTTGACCTCCCGGCCCCAGGTCTGGTCGTCCCGCCAGCCGGATTTCGCCAGATAGTTGGCGGCGGAGGCAAAAACGTCTGACCGTGTGGTCCAAATATCCCGCCGCCCATCACCATCATAATCAAGGGCATGGGCCAGGAATGACGACGGCATGAATTGACATTGCCCCATCGCCCCGGCCCAAGAGCCAACCATGGCCTGGGGCGTAATATGCCCCTCGTTCAGGATACGCAGGGCATTGTGCAATTCCTTGCGGAAATAGGCGCTGCGCCGACCATCAAAGGCCAGTGTGGCCAACGCCGGCACAACCTTGAAACCACCTGTAACGCGGCCAAAGTCCGTTTCAATGCCCCATAGAGCGACAATAAAGCGCGGCTGTACGCCGATCTTTTTGCCGATCTTCTCCAACAATTCGCGGTTCTCGGCCAACTTGCGGCGGCCTTTTTTGATGCGGGACATGGGCACGACCCGGTCACGGTACTGGGTATAGGTCAGGGTGAACTCAGGCTGTTTGCGGTCCAGCTCCACCACCCGGGGGATCAGGGAAATCCCGTTCAGGGCCCCATCAAGGGTGGCGGTTGTTATGCCGCGCCCCTGGGCCTCCGCCCGAAGCTCCCGCAACCATGTACCAAAGTCCCCAGTCTCAGCTGCTGCAACCGGCAGCGCAAAGAAAACCAGGGCGGAAACAAACACCGCAAATCGAGCCAGGATCAGCACAAAAACCCCCTATATCAAAGACATCAGAACAACAGCAGAAAGTCGTTCCATGGCACAGCTTTTGCCATAGCGGCGCGGTTACGGCAAGTTGCCGCAGCCGCGCCATTCAGGCACCGCTACCCTTTTCAGCAGCAGCGGCAAAGTCATCGATGCCAATGGCGCCACGCCAGCTATCGGTTGCTGCTGCTTTCTCGTCCTCCAGGGGGATACCGGTCGAATCGGCGACCCGGTCGATGGCATTGAACAACGCTGCCACCCCCGCCGTATCCGTCAACGCCGCGCCGCCCATTGTTTCGGCAATGGCCGTTCGCGCCGCCGACAATTCGCCTGGATCATCGCCCAACACCGCGTTGGCAAAGCGTGTCAACATGGCCCCGTTCGGCACACCACCGTCATTGCCGGCATCATCCCCCGTCATGATCGAAAGGTCATAATCACCAGCGTCATCTTTGTTGCTCGCACGGAGCAGCTGCCCATGGCTGGTGGTTCAGTAAACACACTGGTTAAGGGCCGAAATACGCCCCGCCACCAGCTCTATCTGCGCATGATTGATGGCGCGGTATTCATTGTCGAAATCCCGCATCGCCTGGGGTGGCAGATATTGAGCAACCACCAGATCGAAAAAACCTTTGACCGAAGCCGGCACCAGGCTCATGGCCTGATAAATATGCGCCGCTGTGGGCCGACCGGCATACAGATCTTCATCCACGGTACCGATGGCACCTGCTGGTGGCAGGGTATGGACCCAGGCCAGCTCCCGGCTGGCGGCAACGGGCCGCAGCCGCGTCGGCTCTCCCGGTTGGGGGGCAGGCAAGGGCCAGGGGTCCAGCCCCAGACCTTTGGTGAAGGTATCAATGGCGACCATATTGGCAATGACGCCCACGGTCTCCACATAGCGTTCCTCAACCATGCCCTGGTCAACCAGGCCTTGGAACCAGGATCGGCTCAACCGGCCCGGGTCGGTACGGATACGATGAATTTGTTCCACCTCCAACGGGGACAATTGGCCCAAATGGTCGTGTTCACCCTGCACGGCTTCGGGGGATAGAGCCTCCTTGCGGGCGGCGCATAATTTGCAATCCTGGGCGTTTCGCGCCTCTGCCGCCACGGCGAGGCGTTCGGCCCCCGTCAACCAGGTGCCGGGCTGGCCCAACCTTTCCCATGTCCGCACCTGGGCTGCGGCGACATCGTCGCGCACCGGCCAGGGCAGATCTTGATAGCTGATTTCAGTCATCTGCTTTCCAGTTCAGTTTCGTTTACTGCATACTATACTTGCATTCCCGCGCTGGCGGGTGAACTCTATATGCGTTCAAAATATTGGGAGGACTATAAAATGACACTTGTTCTGAGCAGCCAAAGCTTCAACGACGGCGACTATCTTGGCAATGACCATGTTCTATCGGAAGCCTTTGGCTTCGGCTGCGCGGGCGGCAACCAATCGCCACAGCTATCCTGGTCCGGCGCACCGGAAGGCACGAAAAGTTTCGCCCTGTCCTGCTTTGACCCGGACGCACCAACAGGCAGCGGTTTCTGGCACTGGGTGGCGGTGAATATCCCCGCCAACGTGACCGAACTAGCTCTCGGGGCCGGCACTAACGGTGGGGGCGGCGGCATGCCCGATGGCAGCTTGCAAACCCGCACGGACTTCGGCGCACCGGGCTATGGCGGCCCCTGTCCGCCTGAAGGCGATCATCCCCACCGCTATCTGTTCACCCTGCATGCGGTGGGAGAGGAAGCCTTGCCGGTAGAAGCCGATACCTCCGCAGCCGTGGTCGGCTTCATGCTGCATTTCAACACCATCGAAAAAGCGGCGCTGATGGGGCTTTACAAGCGCTAAAAATTTTCCGCATAAAGCGGAAATGCCAAGCCGCCCACGCCCCCTCCCGGCCACCCACGGGATTATCCTCAATGGGTGGCCGGGAGGGGGCGTGGGCTGGTCCAGCTATCAGACGTCAGTCGGAAACAACGCCGCAGTCGCTGAGGGCGGAATCGAATATTGCCATGGCGTGATCGATTTCGCCCCGGCTGACGGTCAAAGGTGGCGCGATGCGAAAGACCCCGGCACTGGCCCGGCGGCTGATATTCAAACAGGCCCCCAATTCCAAAGCGCGTTGGCTGACCGCCATACCGATGTCAGATGCGCTTTCCTTGGTTTGCCGGTCGGTCACCAATTCGACGCCTTGTAAAAGTCCCCGGCCACGCACATCGCCGATAACGGGATGGCGTTGTTGCAGGTCCAACAGCTGCGCCTTCATATACGCGCCCAATTCTCCGGCACGCGCGGCCAATTCGTCACGGACGACGATCTCAACCACTTTTGCACCGACAGCGGCAGGTAAAGGATCGGCGGCATGGGTGGTGTAGAACAAATAGCCCTTGTCAAAGCAGTCCTGTTCAATTTCAGCCGACGTAATGGTCGCAGAAAGCGGCAAGCCAGCGCCCAGGGTCTTCGACAGACACAGGATATCAGGCACGACACCATCCGGGCCATCGCGTTGAAAGGCGAAATTATCCCCCGTCCGCCCCATGCCGGTTTGCGCCTCGTCCAAAATCAACAGCATGCCCCGTTCGTGGGCCTTGTCCCGCAACGCTGCTAAATAGCCCTCGGGCAGCTCAATAATCCCGCCGGAACTTAAAATCGGCTCCGCGATCACCGCAGCCAACTGGCCTGTGCTTTGACGGTCAATCATATCCCAGCCGAATTCGAACTCCGCCCGCCAGTCATACTCGCCGTCACGGTTAAAGGGTGATCGATAGGCATGCGGCGTCGGCAGGGTCAGTACCCCCGGCAAAGTGGGACCATGGCCCCGGCGGCCGCCGGAATAGGTTGTCGCTGCCGCGCCCCCTGTCACGCCGTGCCAGGAGCGGTCAAAGGCAACGATTTCAAAGCCGCCTGTGTATGTCTTGGCCATACGCAGGGCCGCCTCATTCGCCTCCCCCCCGGTTGAGAGGGGCAACACACGATCAAGTCCGGGCGGCAGCATAGCCGCCAGGGCATCGGAAAATTCGATCACCGGGTCGGACAGGAAACCGCTGTGCAAATGATCCAGGTTGGCAGCACTTTCCCGGATCACGTCGACGATCTCCGGATGGCCATGGCCCAGAATGGCACTCATCTGGCCGGAGGTAAAATCGAGGATGGCGCGGTCATTTTCGTCGAATATGTAGCAGCCCTCGGCGCGTGAGATGCGCTGTTCGGCGAAATCACCGCCATAGCGAAAGACCTTTGTCTGTCCGGCTTCCATCATGTATTCGCCTCCTCCGCCGGTCGATCGATCGCGTAGAGGGATAAATCAAACGTTTCCCGGCGGGCTATCGACCAACGCTGTATGGCCTCTACATACGTCATGCCGCAATGTTCCATGACCCGCCAGGACGGCTCGTTATCGGGCATACAGGCGGCCACCACCCGGCGCAGGGCCATAACCTCAAACCCCAGTTTAATGGCGACGGCGGCGGCCTCTCGGGCATAGCCTTTACCCTGATAGGGACGGCCAACCCAATAGCCTATCTCCCCCTCATCCGTGCCATTGCGGGTCAGGGATATAATACCAACCAGATCACCGCTGGCGCGCGCCACCATACCCAGAAAAATGCGCCGCTGAGAGGAAAATTCATCCTGGGCCCAGGCAACGAAATCCCGCGCCATCGTCATGTCATAGGGGTGGGGGATATCCAGGGTCCAGCGCGCCACCTCCCAATCGCCCGCCAGGGCCGCGACTTTTGGTGCGTCCGTACGTTCCAATGGACGCAAAACTAATTGCTCGCTCCGCAAGGGCGGGCGAAAAGGCAGGGTGGCTGTCTGTCTCCGGCGCATGAAGCCCTCTTACAACAGATCGCGTAACATGGCGACCAAGGGACGGTCAGCGGGGGGCATGGGCAGATCACCCATGCGCATGGGCCGCAACCATTGGATCGCCTGGCCCTCGACACCCCGTGGCGTGCCCTGCCAGACCCGACAGATGAACAAAGGCATCAACAGATGAAAGTCTTCATAGGCATGAGAGGCAAAGGTGAAGGGCGCCAGGCAGGCCTGGGTCACATCGATCTCCAACTCCTCCCGCAGCTCCCGTATCAGGGATTGCTCCAACCCCTCGCCCGGTTCAACCTTGCCACCGGGAAATTCCCACAGACCGGCCATGGCCTTACCCTCTGGCCGCTGTTGCACCAACACACGGCCATCGATATCCACCAAGGCGGCGGCGACGACCAAAAGCATGGGGGCGTTTGCCATCAGGAGCGATAGTCGGCGTTGATCGCGATGTAGCCGTGGGTCAAATCGCAGGTCCAGACCCTTGCTTTGCCCCGGCCCACGCCCACATCGACGGCAATGTCGATAAACGGCCCTTTCATATGGGGGACGACCTGTGCTTCGCGATAATCGGGATGGGGATGGCCAGCCTCCGCTATTACCACGCCGCCAATGGTAATGGATAATTGGTCACGATCAGCCTTTTCCCCGGCCCGGCCCACAGCCATGATAATCCGCCCCCAGTTGGCGTCCTCACCGGCAATGGCGGTTTTAACCAAAGGAGAATTGGCGATGGTCATAGCGATCTGCCGGGCTGCCTTGGCTGACGCCGCCCCCGTTACATCGATGGTGATGAATTTTGAGGCCCCCTCGCCATCGCCAACGATTTGTTTCGCCAGATCCTGACAGACTGACAACAGGGCGGCCTTGAAAGATGCCAGACGCTTGTCTTTGGCATCTGTAACCTTGCCATGCGTCGGCCCTTGACCGGTCGCCGCCAACAATACGGTATCGGAAGTTGAAGTATCACCATCCACCGTAATGCAGTTATAAGACTGCCCCACCGCCCAGCGTAGCAGATCATCGAGCACACTACCGGGCAGCTTCGCGTCCGTGAACAGGAAGCTCAACATCGTCGCCATATCGGGTGCGATCATTCCGCTGCCCTTGGCGATGCCGGCAATAGTGATCACCTTGCCATCGATCTCCGCCGTCGCTGAGGCGCCTTTGGGGAAGGTATCCGTGGTGCAGATAGCCTTCGCCGCCTGGTGCCACCCACCGTCTTTCAATTTGCCGTGCAGATCCGGTACGGCGCGCACCAATTTGTCCACCGACAGGGTTTCGCCAATGACGCCGGTGGAGGCGACCATGACCTCGCCCGGCTTGCAGCCCACCGCATCGGCGACTGCTTTGGCGGTTGCGGCCACATCATCGAGGCCCTGACGACCGGTGAAGACGTTGGCATTGCCCGCGTTGATGACCACGGCGCGGGCTTTACCCCTGGCGATATGCTTGCGGCACCACAGCACCGGCGCGCCTGGCATGGTGGAACGTGTGAAGACCCCGGCGATGGTGCTTCCAGGTGCCAGTTCCATCAACGTCAAATCCGCGCGCTTGCGATACCGCTCGCCAGCCGCCTTGGCCCCAAGGCGCAAACCGGCGATGGTGGGCAAAGTTGGAAACCGGGCCGGTGCAAAGGGCGAAACGGCAGGCGAAGTAGCCTTCTTGGCCATGATCGGTCCTTTACCCAGCGCTATTTGGTCCGTGGACCCAGGGTCGGCACCTGGCCCGGCGTACCATCGAGCTTAAACACCTCGATCTTTGCCTCATTGGACAGGTCCGCCAGCACGCGCTCGGCGACGGCCTGGGACATGGCCTGACGGATGGCCGGCGCGCGCTCGGCAAAAGTCGGCCCGGCGCTCTTCCGCCGGTCGATGACCTTGATCACATGCCAGCCAAAACCGGTTTTCACCGGGGCCGAGACGTCCCCAACCTTCATGGCAAAGGCTGTATTGGCGAATTCAGGCACCATCTTGTCCTTGGTAAAATAACCCAGATCGCCGCCCTTGGTGCCGCTGGGACCCTTCGATTTCTCTTTCGCCAGGGCCGCGAAATCACCGCCCTTATCCAGGGCGGCGACAAGGGCGTCCGCCTCTTCCTGGGTTTCCACCAGGATATGGCTGGCACGTACTTCTTCAGGACCGCCCTGAGCGCCCTTTTCCGCATCATAAGCGCTTTTCAGAGCCTCCGGTGTGGCAATGGCATTGATTTTTCGGGTCAGATAGACCTGCTCCATTATGCGTTCACGGGCCAGGTCCAATTGGGTGACAACTTGCGGATCTTTGGCCAGATTGTCAGCTCTCGCGGCCAACAGCACCAAACGCCGTTCTATCAGTTGCTGAACCAGGGGATCATAGACTTTATCAATTGCCAGGCCGCGATATTGTTGCGGCAGATACTGATGGGCCAAACGCACATCCCGGAACAAAATCTTGCTGCCCTTGACCACGGCGACGACCTGATCATCGGGAATAGTGATAGGTGCAGCAGCACCTTGCTTCAGCTTTTCGCCAGAGCTCTGCGCCAGGGCTGGCGAGGTCTGCATTAAAGCTATGGTCGCCATCGCGGCCAGCACGAGGGGTGCGAAAGAAATTTTTCTCATAGTTAAGGAGTTTCCTATTTCCTGTTAGTTGGCGGAACGGAACCTGTTCCATACCTTGAACACTTGGCGCGTAATATCGATTATTGGCTGCCTGCACACAAGACGTTAAGAGGTTATCTCACATATTCTTGTATGGTTGGGTTTCATGCCTACGTTGACAGGGGGGCGGGTGGCCCTTATGTCTCTTTGGTTGCGCGGCAATTTGCCGGATTTGTTGTCTAAATTGTATTTTTTTGGGAATTTTTAATGGCTATTCTCGGCGGCATCGCAAAGCGCTTTTTTGGCTCCTCCAATGATCGTGTTCTCAAGTATCTGGATCAACCAGTCGACAGGATCAATGCGTTTGAAGCCAATATGGAAGCCCTCTCGGACGACGAATTGCGCGGCAAGACGGATGAATTCCGCCAACGCCTCAGCGCCGGGGAAAGCCTGGACGACATCATGGAAGAGGCCTTTGCCACTGTGCGGGAGGCCGCCAAACGCAGCCTGGGGCAGCGGCATTTCGATGCACAGTTGATGGGCGGCATGGTGCTGCACCAAGGCAAAATCGCGGAAATGCGTACGGGCGAAGGTAAAACCCTGGTCGCCACCCTGCCCGTCTACCTCCACGCATTGGAGGGCAAGGGCGCCCATGTGGTTACCGTGAACGATTATCTGGCCAGCCGGGATGCCGGTTGGATGGGCGTGGTCTACGAAAAGCTGGGGCTGACCACAGGCTGTATCGTGCATGGCCTTGACGATGACGAGCGCCGCGCCGCCTATGCCTGCGATGTCACCTATGGCACCAACAACGAATTCGGCTTTGACTATCTGCGCGACAATATGAAGTTTGAGCGCCCGGCCATGGTGCAGCGGGAATTCAACTTCGCCATCGTCGATGAAGTGGACTCAATCCTGATCGACGAAGCCCGGACACCGCTGATTATTTCGGGCCAGGCGGAAAATTCCTCCACCCTGTACACGACCGTCGATAAATTGATGCCGCTGCTGGCGGAAAGCGACTACGAAAAGGATGAAAAGGCCCGCACCGTGAATTTCACCGACGACGGTGCCGAAACCATCGAAAATTTATTGCGCGAGGCGGACCTGTTAAAGGGTGATCACCTATATGACATGGAAAATGTCACCATCGTGCATCATATCAACCAGGCCCTGCGCGCGCATCAGATGTTCCAGCGCGACGTGGACTATATGGTGAAAGACGACAAGATCGTCATCATCGATGAATTTACCGGCCGTGCCATGGAAGGCCGGCGTTATTCCGAAGGCCTGCATCAAGCTTTGGAAGCCAAGGAAGAGGTTGAGATCCAGCCTGAGAACCAGACCCTGGCCTCCATCACCTTTCAGAATTATTTCCGGCTATACCCCACGCTGGCCGGTATGACAGGTACGGCCATGACCGAAGCTGGCGAGTTCCTGGAAATTTACAAGCTGGCCGTGGTGGAGATACCAACCCATCTGGACATGGTCCGTGATGATATGGACGATGAAGTCTATCGCACCGAAGAAGAGAAATTTGCCGCCATTGCGGAATTGATCGGCGAATGCCAGAAAAGCGGCCAGCCGGCCCTGGTCGGCACCGTATCTATCGAAAAATCAGAAATCCTATCGGACCTGCTGACCAAGAAAAAGATCAAACATAATGTCCTGAACGCCCGTCATCATGAGCAGGAGGCGCATATTATCGGGCAAGCGGGACGTGTTGGTGCCTTAACCATCGCCACCAACATGGCGGGCCGGGGCACGGATATTCAGCTCGGCGGCAACCTGGAAATGCGCCTGGATCTGGAAGCCACGGATGCCGAGGGTCATGTTGATGCCGCCAAGGCGGTCGCGATTGAAGCGGAAGTTGAGGCGGAAAAGGCCAAGGTTCTGGCTGCGGGTGGATTGTTCATCATGGGGACGGAGCGTCATGAGAGCCGACGCATCGATAACCAGTTGCGTGGCCGCGCGGGTCGCCAGGGTGATCCCGGTGCCTCAAAATTCTTCCTCTCGCTTGAAGATGATCTGATGCGCATTTTCGGTTCCGAACGAATGGACGGCATGCTGCGCAAACTGGGCCTGGAAGAGGGTGAGGCGATCATTCACCCCTGGGTCAACAAGGCCCTGGAAAAAGCCCAGGAAAAGGTCGAAGCGCGAAACTTTGACCTGCGCAAAAACCTGCTGAAATACGACGACGTGATGAACGACCAGCGCAAGGTCATCTATGAACAGCGGCTGGAGCTGATGGATGCAGAGGACGTGGCGGAAACCGTCACGGATATGCGCCGGGAAGTGGTCGAAGGTCTGGTCGCCAACCACATTCCGGCCAAAGCCTATGCGGAGCAATGGGACGCCGAGGGCTTGGCGTTGGAAACGTTCGAGATTTTCGGCCTGGAACTGCCGATCCCTGATTGGTGTGCCGAGGAAGGCATCGCGGATGAAGAGATTCGCAAACGCATCTCTGACACCGCCGACCGGCGGATGGCTGAAAAGGCCGCCAACTATGGCCCCGACGTTATGCGCATGGTGGAAAAAGGCCTTTTATTGCAATTGCTGGATCAGGCCTGGAAAGAGCATCTGTTGACCCTGGACCATCTGCGTGGCGGCATCGTCCTGCGCGCCTATGGCCAGCGGGACCCGTTGAACGAATACAAGACGGAAGCCTTCACCCTGTTCGAAACCATGTTGTCGGATCTGCGCTATACCACGACCAGGGTCCTGGCCCATATTGAGCTGCAGGCAGATCCGAACGATGGCTTTATCTCGACCCAATCGGCGACGCCGATGATGTTGGAAGAACAGCATCTTGATCCCCTGACCGGCATGAACGAAATGGAAGAAGACGAGATGGCCATGGCGGGTGGCGGTGCCATTAATGGTAGCGGCAGCAATGGTGCTAATGGCGCAGCCGCCGCGCAACCGGCCCGCAGCCGCCAGGCCGCGCCAACCCTGGACCCGGACAATCCCGCGACCTGGGGCAAGGTGCCGCGCAATTCAGCCTGCCCTTGCGGATCCGGCAAAAAATACAAACACTGCCATGCGAATTAGGGCAAATTAGGGCGAATTCGGCCTGTCTCCGCCACAGAAACCGCCGTAGAATCCAACTTGCAATGGACACCATCCGCCTTGGGGCTGTAACGATCGACCGGATCGTCGAAACTGAAGGCCTGGGCTTTTACCCCGGCTTTCTGTTTCCCCAGGCTGATCTGGAGGCTCTGCACGACGAAGCCCACTGGTTGGCACCTCAATTCTTCGATCCCGGCTCCGGTCGGTTGCGACAATCCTTGCACGGTTTCCTTATTCGCACACCGCGCCATACGGTTTTGCTTGATACCTGCGTTGGTAACGATAAGCCGCGCCCATCGTCCCGCGCCTGGCATATGCAGGATCTGCCGTGGCTGGAAACTTTGCAAAAAGCAGGTGCCCGGCCAGAGGCCATAGACGTGGTTCTTTGCACCCATCTGCATGTGGACCATGTAGGTTGGAACACGCGCCTGCAGAATAGCCGATGGGTACCAACCTTTCCCAACGCGCGATATTTGTTTCACCGCACCGAATACGCCTATTGGGAGGCAACGCGGGAAATGGACCCAAGCATCGGCTACGGCCGCACGGAAAACAGCTTTGAAGACAGCATCCTACCGGTGGAAGAGGCGGGCTTGGTGGAGCTTGTCGATGACGGATATCGGATTGATGAATTTCTCACCGTTACTTTGATGGCCGGGCACTCGCCGGGGCATATTGTGCTGAATGTGCATGGGGAAGACGGCACAGTGCGGGGCATATTTACGGGCGATATTCTGCATCACCCCATTCAGTGCGCCTATCCCAACTGGAACAGCCGTTATTGCCTGGACGCCGAAGCCGCACGACGTAGCCGCAATGGTTTAGTGGACCAATGCGTGGACGCGGACCGACTGATTTTCCCCACCCATTTCGCAGCCCCCACCGCCGGTCGTATTACCTCCGCCGGCACACGGGCACGTTTTTCGCCGGAATAACTCTCTATTCCGCCGCCTGTGCCACATCCGGCATTTTCGCGGCCCGGCGACGGGCAAAGTAGGCCGAAGTGCGGGCACCCAGCGCCAATAGGGAGGGCGTTACGAACAGGGTCAGGATCGTAGCGAAACTTAAGCCAAAGGCCACCGCCGTGGACAATTGCACCCACCATTGGGTGGACGGCGCGCCAACGGCGATATCCCGGGTGAAAAAATCAATATTGGTCTGAAACACCATGGGCAGCAGGCCAAAGATCGTCGTGATCGTGGTCAACATCACAGGGCGCAAACGCTGTGTGCCCGTGCGCACCACCGCCTCCATGGGGTCCATCCCCGACTTCACCAATCGGGCGTAGGTATCGATCAAGACAATATTATTGTTCACCACGATACCGGCCAGGGCGATGACACCGATGCCCGTCATCACGATGCCAAATGATTGCCCAGTGATGATCAACCCGGCCATCACACCGACCGTTGACATGATCACCGCCGTCAGGATCAACAGCGCATGATAAAAGCTGTTGAACTGGGTAATCAGAATAATGGCCATAACGAACAGGGCCACACCGAAAGCTTTCTTCAGGAATTCGGCTGCTTCTTTTTGATCGCGATCGGCCCCACGAAAACGAATATCGACCTCCCGATCGAAGGTGTTTTCCGCCATCCAGGCACGGATTTCCTTGACCTTGTTATCGGGCAGCAAGCCCTCAGCCACGCTGGCCTGCACCTTAATTACCCGTTGTCCGTCGCTGCGTCTCAACAGGCCGGAACGTTGCTGGGGAGAGCGATCAACGAAGTTTGAAATCGGCACCTGGCCATGGCTGGTTTGCACCCGCAACAAATCCAGCTGATCAATATTACGGTATTGATCGGGGAAGCGAATTCGAATCTCCACCTCTTCATCCGCATCATCGGGGCGGTATTCACCAACCTTAATACCGTTGGTGACAAGTTGGACCACCTTGCCCACGGTCAGAATATCGGCGTTGAAGCGGCCCGCCTGGGCCCGGTCGACCTGGACCTGCCATTCGATACCCGGCAGGGCACGGCTGTCTTCAACATCCAACAGGCCATCAATGGCTTCAAGCTTTTCACGGAACCGGGCAACCAGCGGTTCCAACTTCTCGGGGAAGCGGGAACGAAATTCGATCTGGATATCCTTGCCCGTGGGCGGGCCCACATCCGGCTCTCGCGGTTCAACCCAAACGCCTGCCAAATGGGCCGTCCGCTGACGGACATCCGCCATCAATTGCGCCGAAGTCGGGCGTTTATCCCAATCGGCGAATTCAACAAAGATCGTGCCAATGACATCCTGGGCCTGATCCTCACCGCGCGCGGAACCACCCGTACGGGCGTAAATGGTGCGGATACCGGGCAGAGTCATCAACTGGGCCTCAACCTCGCGGACGAGGACGTCTTTTTCCTTGGTCGACATGTTGCCACGGGCGTGAACGTGGATCAGACTTTGTTCCGGCTCAACATTGGGGAAGAATTCCACCCCCTTGCCCTGGGACCAATAGGCCGTCTGTACTCCAACCAAGATAACGATTGCCGCAAGCAAAACCAAAATGGGCCGGCGGATCAGAAACCATAACGTACGGGCATAAAGTCCGGTCATACCGGGCAATTGGCGGACATCGCCGCCTTCGGATACGGCCAAGGCGGCGAGAACCTCCTTGTTGGCAGAGCCCGCCTTGCCGATCAAACCACCCAAAGTCGGGACGAAAATCAAAGCCATCAGCAACGAGCCGCTCAGGGTCATCACAAGAGTGATGGGCAGAAATTTCATGAATTCGCCGACCACGCCGGGCCAGAATATCAGCGGCATAAAGGCTGCCAAAGTTGTCGCGGTGGAGGCGATGATGGGCCAGGCCATGCGCTGTGCGGCCAGGATATAGGCCTCCTTGCGATGCAACCCCTCGGCCAGTTTCCGGTCGGCATATTCGGTTACGACGATAGCCCCGTCCACCAGCATCCCCACGGCCAGGATCAAGGCAAACAGAACCACGATATTGACTGTCAAGCCCATGGCATCCAGCACCAGTATACCGAACAGGAACGAGGCGGGAATGGCCAATCCGACTAATCCGGCCGTGCGCAAACCGAGGGCGGCAACAACAACGATCATCACCAACAGAATAGCACTGAGGACATTGTTCTGCAGATCATCCAGCATGCGGCGGATGTTACGGGATTCATCTTGTATGAAATTTACCTGCACGCCCACGGGCCAGCTTTTTGCCCGCTCGTTCACCAGAGCGCGGACCTGATCAATGGTCTCGATCACATTCTCGCCCAAACGTTTTTTGATCTCCAACGTCACACCGGGTTGGCCGTTGATGCGGGCATATGATGTGGCATCGCGAAAGGTGCGGCGCACAGTCGTGATATCGGCCAAGGTAATAACCCCGTCACCGACCGCTTTGATGGGCAGATCCAGAACGTCCTTGGCGGTTTCAAACAGACCCGGCACCTTGATGGCAAACCGGCCCTTGCCCGTATCCATGGCACCGGCTGCAATTAATTGGTTGTTCCGGGTCACGGCCAGAACCAGTTCTTCCTGGCTGATATTGTAGGTTTCCAAACGTACGGGATCGACCAGAACTTCCAGCATCTCCTTCCGCTCACCGGCGATGTCGGCCTCCAGCACACCGGGCATGGCCTCCAACTCGTCCTGCAGGTTACGGGCCAGGCGCAGCAACGTCCTCTCGGGCACATCACCGGCCAGGGTGACGACCAAAACCGGGAACAGGCCGACGTTGACTTCATGGGCGGTAGGCTCGTCAGTTTCATCGGGCAAATCGGGCTTAACCAGATCAATGGCCTGGCGCACTTCGCGCATGGCCAGATCCAC
Organism: Rhodospirillaceae bacterium; assembly: GCA_018660265.1. Taxonomy (GTDB): domain Bacteria; phylum Pseudomonadota; class Alphaproteobacteria. The sequence goes on from JABJKS010000089.1 coordinate 52,286, forward strand.
GTCAAAGCCGGCATCGAACTCCAACAACACCGAGGCGTTTGAGGTCTCGGCCCGGCTGCGCATTTCCTTGATACCTTCGATGGAGCGTAATTCCTGCTCCATGGGGCGGACCAACAAGCGTTCGGCATCTTCCGGCGAGATGCCGTCATGATGCATGGAGACATAGACGATTGGGATATTGATATCCGGCTTGGATTCCTTTGGGATCGTCAGGTAAGAGACCAGACCCGCGATCAGCACCAAAACCAGAATGGAAAGGACGGAACGGGAATGGTGGACGGCGGCCGCAATTATGTTGTTCATGATGCCGGTGCCCCACCGGTATTCTTCCCAGCCTTCGAGCCAGATTGCTCGCCTGCAGCGCCTGAAACCCGCACTTCATCGCCCTGGCGGACGAATTCCTGGCCAACCACGATCAGCTCTACAGAGGCGGGCAGTCCGGCAACCCAGACGCCGTCCTTGACACTATCAACGATTTCAACCGGATAGAAATCGACCCTGCCGCCGGCACCGACACAGCGAACACCAACCACGCCTTCGTTGTTCAAGGTCAGGACAGCAGGGGTGATCAAATGCGCCGCCACCTGTTCGGTCGGGAAATGCAGCTCGGCCGAGACCCCATCACGCAACTGGCCATCCGGGTTCGGCACCAATAATTCCACACGAAAGGTACGCGTGGCTTCATCTGCCGTGGCGGCAATATAACGAATATGCCCCTCAACCTCCTGCCCGGTGACAAGGCTGGCGCGGCCTTTCTTTTTAGTCCGCAGGCGGCCCACTTCATTTTCGCTGATCTGTGCGACGATCAGATACGGATCCTCATCAACGAGCATGGCAATTGCGGTACCATCCTTGACATAGGCCCCCAGCTCCACCGGACGGGCATCAACAACCGCATCAAATGGCGCGCGGATGATCGTGCGGGAAATGGAGACCTGCATTTGTTTAACCATGGCACGGGCCCCATCCAGTTTTGCCTGAGAGGCGGCAAACTGGGTTTCCGCGCGATAGCCTTTGCTGCGCAGTTTTTTCGCCGCCTGGAATTCAACTTCCCGCTGGCGGACCAAAGCTTCCGCCTCTGCCATATGGGCGTTGCGGTCGGCCACATCGATACGGACCAGAACATCACCACGGCGAACCCGGCTACCTTTCTTGACGACGACTTCCGTGATCCGCCCCTTGATTTCGGACTTCACTGTCAGCTTGCGCTTGGCCTCCGTATGGCCCCGCGCCGTAATCTCACGCCAATGTTCCTGTGCATTGGAGGATTGGGTGCGAACAGCCGTCAGGGCGGCCACGCCCTGCTCTGCCCTGTTGTCGGCCACGGATGGCGCCTGTTGCGCGGGTGTTTTGCCATTAACCTCGCCGCCACCGAATTCGCCGCTTAAGATCCAGCCTGCTGCTATAACAGCGATGGCGACGGCAAGAATATATGATTTTCGCATGACATTATTCCAACGAGTTGCTGATTAGGATCTGCTGAGACCTTGGGATTATTCGCCCGAAGCCGCCCGGTCGCTTCCGACCTGGGCCAACAAGGCTTCGCTTTCCACCAAATAACGGTTTTCTTCCAGATAGTTCGCCGCAGCTTCATATAAGGCGCGGCCATAACCAGCGACGAAACGTTGCGCCGCCGTGCCGCCGCATTCCTTATCGGTCAATTCGGCGACATGGGTACGATGTTCATCAATACGCCGGTCGATCATTTCGCCAACGGTTCCCGCAGGCAGCAAATCGGCAAAACACATGGCAACCAGAAATTCAGAGCGCACCCGGTCCCGCCCCGGCAGATTGTTCAGCTCGGTAACAAGGGTCAGACGGCCATCAACGGTGAGGCTGTAAACTTTCTTGTCCGGACGTTTGGCCTGGGCTTCGGTTTCGCAATGGACCAGCCCTTCGTCCTGCAAACGGCTGAGGGCAGGATAAATCGACCCGAACGAGGCATCATAAAAATGGCTGAAAACATCTTCGAGGCGTTTCTTGATTTCGTAGCCAGAGGCATCGCCCAAGCTCAAGACACCCAAACACAATGTACGTACATCCATCACATACCAACCTCTTCACTAACATCAAACCTACATATAGCAATTCGATATATTAATGTAAAGAGTACGTGACAAATATATTTTTACTCAGGCCAAAACCTGGCTGTTTCCGGCAAATTCTTGGCGCTTCAGGCCGCGCTGGTCATATCGTCCCTATCGCCCGCAGCAGCCAATTCCCGCCCCAAGAATGCGGCGACACTGGACAGACCCCGGCGGGCCTCGGGCGCCATCCGCCCCTCCGCCTCGGGATTATAGTTCGTGTTGGTATTGATATCGTAGGTCAACGCGCGGTCGGATCCATCGACGATAAACTCGATCCCGGCAATCTGGATGTGATTGGCGGCCAGGAAATCTTCATAAGCCTTGATCAGGGGCGAGGCAAAGCCCTCGATGATCTGGAACATCGGCCCCTGGTCAGAATTTATGGCGCAGGCCTCGGCCGGGCATAGCTGAAAGCCGTCGGAGGTATCGACCCGCACCGCGTAGAGAAATTCGCCGCCGACGAATTCCACCCTAGTTATGAAAGGCAACGGCGCCTGAATATATTCCTGCATCAACCACAGGCCATCCACCGGTGCTTCATAATCCGGGCCATCAAACCACAGGTTCAGAGCTTCAACATCATCGTGGAGGTGAACCCCAAGGCCTTTGCCGCCTCGATTATGTTTCGAGATAAAGGGGCCGTCGAAGCTTTTGGCTGCTTCAATCATGGCAACCCGGCCCAGGGCCGGGCAAGTGCGCGGGGTCGCAATACCCGCGGCCTGAAGCGCTGCATATTGGGCGATTTTGGATAGTTCAAGGCGGATGGCCCGACTGCCGTTGATGACGGGACGGCCATGGCTTTCCAACCATTGAATGACCCCGTCAGCATATTCCGGGGCAAAGCGATGATCCCTGCTATGGGCAGAGGCGCTCATCCGGGAATAGTACACACCCTTTGGCGGGCTTGCCGACAGGTCGAAATGACCCAGAGACAGATCCCACAATTGATAGGGCAATTTCAGTTGCGCCAGCTCCCCTACCAGAGGCGCTGTCCATTCATCGTTCTCGAACAGAATATGGATTTTACTCATTATCTCGCCTAACCGACCCGAACAGATGAACCGCCATCGACGGGCAACGACACGCCGGTGATAAAGCCAGCCTCGTCGGAAGCCAGAAACAACGCGGCATTGGCCACATCCCAGGCGGTGCCCATCTTTTTGCCCAAAGGCACCTGGGCATCACGCATGGCAGCGACATCCGCTCTGGATTTGCCCAAAGTCTTGGCCCGGGTGTCAACCGCCATGGGGGTATCCATCAGGCCCGGCAGAATGACATTGGCGCGAATGCCATAGCTGGCGTTCATGATGGCCAACTGTTCCGTCATGGCGACGACGGCGGCCTTCGTGGTCTTGTAGGCGACCAGTGGATAGACGGACCAGGCGGCCAGAGACGAGATGTTGATGATCGCGCCGCTGCCCTGTTCCCGCATGCTGGGCAAGGCATGTTTGCAGGTCAGGACCATGCCGCGCAGGTTGACCGCGACACAATGATCAAACGCCTCCACCGTGATCTCGGTAATCTCCGCATCATTGCCGGCGATGGAAATGCCGACGTTGTTGTGCAGGATGTCCAGACGGCCATGCTGGCCCAGACATTCATCAACTGCAGCCTTCACCGCGGCTTCATCCTTGACGTCAGCCGCCAGCGCCATGGCCTGCCCGCCCTCGTCCCGGATCATTGCCGCCGTATCCTCGGCCGAAGCCAAATCCCGATCGACGGAGACCACCTTGGCACCATGGCGGGCAAAAGTGATTGCAGTCGCCCGGCCATTACCCATGGTCTCGCCCGGGCTTTGCCCGGCACCGACCACCATTGCAACTCGATCCTGTAAACGCATCATCGCCTCCCCGGCTTCTTTCAACTATCATTCTGGGCAATCACTATAGAACAACCACTATAGAACTATGGAAGGATTTACCATGCGCGAAACACCGAAAGTATTGTTGGACGGCCTGACATTCCCCGAAGGACCACGCTGGCACGAGGGGCGTTTGTGGTTTTCAGATTTCTACGCCCACGAAGTCATCGCGCTGAGCATGACGGGGGAGCGGGAAACCATTGTCGAAGTTCCGGGCCAGCCTTCCGGCCTGGGCTGGACCCCTGATGGTCGATTGCTGGTGGTTTCCATGACCGACAGGCGTTTGCTGCGGCTTGATCCCGACGGCTTGGTGGAGGTCGCCAATTTGTGGGATTTGGCCGGCTTCCATTGCAACGACATGGTGGTTGATGGGGACGGCGGGGCCTATGTGGGCAACTTCGGCTACAACTCTCATGACGGCTCGCCATTCGAAAAAGCCGATCTAATCCGCGTCGACCCGGATGGCACCGCATCTGTGGCGGCTACGGGTCTGGCCTTTCCCAATGGTTCCGTCATCACGCCGGACGGCAGCACGCTGATCGTTGGCGAAACCCGGGGCAATATTCTCAGCGCCTGGGATCGCCATGCAGACGGCAGCCTGCATAACCGCCGGGTCTGGGCCGATCTAAACGGTGGCTTCCCGGACGGCATCTGCCTTGACGCCGAAGGCGCGGTTTGGGTGGCTGACCCGCGCAACAAGGAAACCATCCGGGTTTTGGAAGGGGGCGAGGTTACTGACCGTATCTCCACCGGCGAGATGGGGTCCTTTGCCTGTATGTTGGGCGGCCCCGACCGGCGTACATTGTTTATCTGCACATGCCTGCAATCGGGCCCCGGCACGGCAGAGCTACGTTCAGGGCGCATCGAAACCATCACAGTGAAGGTCCCTGGTGCCGGTTGGCCATAGGACACTCGCCGGGACATTAGCTGTCCGTAATGATGAATAGTGCGATAACGCTTGGCAGCAGGCGTTTTCATGTGCAAACATTTCGTCCGAGAAAAACAAATGCAATCAACAGGGTAAAATCGGGAGGTACGATTATGAAGCTATCCCTATCAAATACGATGTTGCTGGGTGCAGCCGCGGTTGCCATGACGGCGACAACGGCAACAACGGCGATGGCCGGCGATGTCATGCTACCGAAAACGTTAGTCACGACGGCCTATAACACCGGCACCTCGGGCTATAGTCAGATGGTTGCCGTCGGCGCCATGCTGAAAAACAAATACGGCATCAACCTACGGGTTCTGCCGGGTAAGAACGATGTCTCGCGCCTCTCGCCGGTAAAAAAGGGCGTGGCCCAGTTCACCGCCACGGGTTCAGACAGCGTCTATGCCCAGGAAGCCGTCTACACCTTCGGTAAAAAGGCCTGGGGCCCCATGCCTGTGCGCCTGCTGCTGTTGAACCGGTCTGCCGGTTGCACCACATTCGCCGTGGCCAATGACATCGGCGTCAAAACCATGGCGGACTTGAAGGGCAAGCGGATCGGCTGGGTACGCGGTTCACCCGCCCTGCAAAAAGCGGCCGAAGCCCTCCTCGCCTATGGCGGTGTGGGCCTGGATGAGATCGAGAAAGTGGAAGTCGGCGGTTGGGGCGCTTCGATCAACGGTATCATCAATGGCAACATCGATGCTTCGATCACCGCCTCTCAATCCACCTTCATGCTGAAGATGGAAGCCAGCCCCAGGGGCGTCTATCACCCGCCCATGCCTTTCGCTGACAAGGCCGGCTGGGCCCGGACACAGAAACTGGTGCCTTGGTATGTTCAAGGTATCTGCACCGATGGTCCCGGCGTTCCCGGTGGCCGTTCGGAAGCCGTTGCCAGTGTCTATCCGATCCTGATCTCGACCACGGCAACGTCCGACGACATTGCCTATGGCATGACCAAGGCGATGGTTGAAGGCTTCGACGACTTCAAGGACGGCGCCCCCGGTGCCAAGGGCTGGGCCCTGGGACAACAGATGGATGATTTCTATCTACCCTTCCATCCCGGGTCCATGAAGTTCCTGAAGGAAGTCGGACGCTGGAACGACAAGGCGGAGGCCAACCAGGCCAAAATGCTGAAACGTCAGGCTGTTCTGAAAACCGCCTGGGATGCCCACAAGGCAAACCCCGGCAGTGACTTCAATACAGGTTGGATGAAAGCACGGGCGACTGCGCTGGCTGCAGCCGGTATGCCGGTTATCTTCGAAACCTGGTAGTCACAATTGTGACACCAACTTGACGATCTTACGCTGATGCGGGTCGGGGCTTACGTCTGCCCCGACCCGCAGTCGGCTTGGTTGCATGTATTTGTTTAAGGATTGCCGAGATGAGCGAGCCCTCAGCCCCCAGCCAAGGCCCCAATCAAGGCGATGACGCCAATCGTCCCATCACCACATCCAGTGGTGAAATCGACGATGTGGAGGTAGCGCGCTATCGCAAGCCGGGGCAATTCTGGACCACAGTTGCGTTCGTTCTGACAATTATTGCGACCTGCCTCGCCATTAACGAGATGTTCCAGATCGGGTTTTTCACCCTGTTCCTGGAACATAAGCTGGTACAGAACCAATATATCTATCTGCTCGTCGGCGTCATGGTATCGATGATTTTCGTCTTCATGCCAGCCTACAAATCCGCGCCACGGGACCGCGTGCCCTGGTATGACCTGATATTGTTCTGCCTGACTTTGGGTTTGACGTCGTATTTCACCTACTATGGCCTGGAAATCCTGGAGGAAAGCTGGGAATACAACGCACCCGACTATGCCAAATACATAGCCGTCGTCCTTTGGGCTGTCATATTGGAGGCGGGCCGCCGCGCCGGCGGGATCGCCGTGTTGGTCATTGTCACCATCGTTTCGCTTTATCCGGTTTATGTGCATTTGATGCCGGAGGTGATTTCAGGCGTTAATCAAACCTTCCTCGATACCGCTGCCTATCACGTCTATTCCGAAGAAAGTCTGCTGGGCATTCCCATGCAGGCCTTTGCGATGTTGTTTTTTGGCTTTTTATTGTTCGGCAACGCCCTGGTTTATACAGGCGGTGGACAGTTCTTTATCAACCTTGCCTTTGCTCTTTTGGGCCATGTACGCGGCGGACCGGCCAAGGTGGCGATTTTTTCCTCCGGCCTGTTCGGTTCCATGTCGGGCGGCCCCATCACAAATGTGCTGACAACGGGTGCCCTGACCATTCCTGCGATGAAATCTATCGGCGTCCGGGCCAAGACCGCCGGCGCGATTGAGGCCTGCGCCTCCACCGGCGGCACTATGATGCCCCCCATTATGGGCGCGACCGCATTTGTCATGGCCGATTTCCTGGAAGTCTCCTACGTCACCGTCGCCGTGGCCGCGATTGTGCCGTCATTGCTGTACTACATCGGCTTGTTCATGCAGATTGATGCTTATTCGGCACAAAATGGTTTGCAGGGCCTGCCCAAGGACGAATTGCCGTCCCTTTGGGCGGTCTTCAAGGATGGCTGGTATTACATTGCCGTCTTTTCTCTGCTGGTCTTCATGCTGGTGTTTTTGAAACGGGAGGCCCATGCACCTTTTTACGCCACAGCATTGTTGCTGATCATCAATCAATTCAATAAGAACCATCGATTAAGCTGGGCCACCTTCAAGCAATATATCTATGCCACAGGTGGCCTGCTGGCTGAACTGGCGGGACTGTTGGCGGCTGTCGGCCTCATCGTTGGCGCCCTACAGGCCACAGGCATGACCGGTACCCTGACCAACGATCTGGTTTTTCTGGCCGGCGGTGCACCGTTGGTCTTGTTGATCATGGGCGCGCTAACATCGTTCGTCCTTGGCATCGGCATGACCGTGACGGCGGCCTATATCTTCCTGGCCATTATCCTGGCACCCGCCTTGATCAAGGTTGGCCTGGACCCCATGAGTGTGCATATGTTTCTGCTGTATTGGGGGATGTTGAGTTTCATTACACCGCCCGTTGCCCTGGCGGCCTTTGCCGCCGCCTCTGTTGCGAAATGCGGCCCCATGGAAACCGGCTTTGAGGCCATGCGCATCGGCACGGTAATTTACTTCATCCCATTCTTCTTTGTCTTCAACCCGGCACTTTTGCTACAGGGTGAGGCGGGAGAAATCGTCATCGTCATAACCACGGCCTTAATCGGTATTCTGCTTGTGTCCGCAGGTCTGCAAGGCTGGTTGATCGGCCTGGGTAGTCTGGGCAAAGGCCTGCTGTCCTGGATCGGACGTCTGTCACTGATCGCGGGTGGTCTGACCTTGGCAGCCCCCGGCGGCGGCATGATCGGACTGGGGCATTTGGAACTGGGCGCAATCGCAGTCGCAATCGCAGCGCCGGGTATTTTCCTGGCCTGGCTGAGCGGCACCAAGGGGGCTGCAACCGCATCGGGCTGAACAGCAACATCGCATTAAAATTAACCATAATCTTGACTAATTCACAGAGCGTGTGAAAGTATTTCTGTAACGATATATATAGCCGAGTAGTTATTTGGGCTGAGTGAACTTTAGGAGGACGAAAGATGGCACGCATGTCGCTTACAGTTCCACTGAGTTTAATCACAGTTATACTATTATTAGCCGCATGTGGTGATCGCGTAGAACCAACGGGCGGTGTCACTCTAGCGAATTGGCAGGCCATCGTGCCAACCAAGCTGGTTATTGCCGATACCATGCCGCCCGCTACGACGCCACCGCCCCCGCCGACCGAGGCGAATGCCGCCCTTGCCAATGAGGCAACTTTAAAGCGGGTTTTGAAATATTACCGACCAAACAATACCTACCCTGGCAATCTTGGTCAGCTTATCAGCGCCATTAGGGCGGCCGACAGACCGGGGCTAAGGGGTATCGGCGGGGTACCGGGGCAGGTGTTCCTGGATGCAGCAGATGCGGCACTGATAAGCAATAACTACAACCGCCAAAATCGGGTTACGGTGGAACTGTCCGGGCAAATTTTGGAGTACGAATTTACCAAATCGGCCGGCGTGGAAGCAGGCAACGGACGAATTGTTGCGGCGACTTATATCAAAAGAAACAGGACGAACTTAAACTCCGGCCATTCCACCACAAAGTTGGAAGCTTTTAAATGGGAGGTTGTGGTCAACAACGACGGCTTCAAGATTGTCGGCATCGGCGGTGATCCCCTGAACAATCCCTTCCCTGGCACGCTGCCGTTTACACCAGCTATGATCCAACGCGTTCAGGAAAAAGGCTTCACCCATAAACTTTGGGCAAAAGGCACAGAAATAAGGATCGTCAACGTCTGGCATAAAAACAATTTCAATGGCAGCTGGGGACAGGCGATACCCATGCACGGGCACCCCCTTAGCGGGCTCTATGATCGATTGGCGGGCAATTGCATTGATATGCTGTTTCCTTATACCCCGCCGCCGAATTTGACGGCATTGCGGGAGCCGCCTTTCTATTGCCTTGGGCGGTGCACGCGACCGTTGCTGGTGAACACGGGGTATTGACGATTGTTCGGACCCTTAATCGGTGCGGTCCAATAGACGCTTGGCTTCGACTAAATCCGGTTCCTGGCCGACCGAATGAAATTGTGCGAAAATGGTTTCAAGGACCGAGCGGGCGGCCTCAAGATTGCCGTGGCCGGTGACGGCAGCGGCGGCTGTGAACAGGTCCATCGCGGCCCGCAGTTGAAGAACCGGCGCGCGCTGGCTGACGGCCAAATCCAAGGCCTGTTGGAAAAATACTGACCCATCGCCTGTACTGCTTTGCTGCAGCAGCTGGCCATGAATGCGCAGCGCCTCAGCCTCGTAAAAAGTTACATCCGTTTTGTTGCCTTGACCATGCGCCGCCTCCACGGCGGCAATGCCCAATTCCGGCTGCCCCGACCAGCCATAGATCTCCGCCAACAGGGTCTGGATATAGGGTGTAATTTGTAGTGCGCCCGTACCCTGATAAATTTTCAAGCCGTCCTGCAATATCGCCAACCCCTCTTCACCGTCCCCCAGTGCCGCCATGGCCCAGCCCTGCATCACCTTGGCCCAGCCGAACCAATAGGGATAATCGTTCTGACGGGCCAACGCGATGGCTGCCTCCGCATGTTGGCGGGTTGCATCCGGTTCACGGCAGAATTGAAACATCGATGCGGCAAGGCCATGAGCATAGGCCTGACTGAAAGGGTGCTGGATGGCATCACCATGGGCCAGCGCCTGGTGAATATTGTCCCGCGCTGCCGCCCCATCACCCAAAAACCAATGCACCCACGCCGTCATGCTCAAACCAATGACCGCAGGATCTGTGCCTTGCGAAAACTTCTGCATACCATGGCTTGCCGGATCGTAGATTTCGTTGGCGCGCTGCAGATCCGCCAGGGCGGCGGAGAAATCGCCCGTAAAGAACGAACACATCCCCACAGAGCGATACCCGCCCATCGCCAGGTCGCGGTTGTCCTCTGCCAAGGCGATGGAGAGTTGACGTTGGGCCAGCTCCCGAGATTTTCCCACCTCGCCTTTCAGGAAGAAAACATTCCCCAATCCACGCAGGACGTTGACCTTCTTAGCACTGTCATCGCTGCTCTGGCTCAGGACATAGGCGCGTTGGTAATTCGCCTCCACGCTTGCCGCCGACCAACCCTCAACCGCCAGCAAAGACGCGCCCAAGGCCAGGCGAAAATCCAGTTCCTGCTCTGAACGCACCGGGCCCTCCTCTAGTTGGAGCAGTTCCGATAGGCCCTGCCGCAGGTTCGATACCGCCTCCACCAACTCAGACCTTTCATTGGCGCGTTGCCCTGCTTCAAACCAATGATCGACGGCCTTGCGCGGTTGTTTGCCAGCAGAAAAATGGCGTGCGACCACTTCCGGTTCCGCCAACGCACGAGCGGGGAATTCGTGCAGCAAAACATCCGCCACCCGGCCATGATACCGCTGGCAGGTGCTGCGCAATAACGTCTCATATGCCGTATCCTGGACCAGGGAATGTTTGAAGCTGTATATGGCTTCGGGCGGAATGCCTCTGCACGAGATCAGTTCTGCATCGACCGCCCGTTCCAAAGCCGCCTGTGAAGCCGCATGAGAGCCACCCAGAACCGCTGCCGCCAAATCATAGGGGAATGATCGCCCAATAACTGCGCCGATTTGCACCACCTCTCGTGCGGAGCCAAGTCGGTCCAACCGTGCGATAAGAGAGGCCTGAAGGCTGGTGGGGATAGCCTCTATCGCGCCCCCATCAACACCGTCATTGCCGGATGTCTCGGCCTCCAGGACCGATTTTGTCAGCTCCTCAATGTAAAGGGGAATGCCGTCCGCCCGCTCCGCTATGCCTTCGATCATCTGGCGCGGGAGCACCCCGCTGCCGATTGAAGCCGCAATTTCCAGGCTTTCCGCCCGGTCCAAACGGTTTAGGTCCATTGATATCAAATTCGGAAAATTCCGCACAGGGAAGGTATAGGACGGACGATGAGTGATCAGCATCAGAACCGGTGCCGCTTGGATTAAGGCCATGGTTTCGATCAACAATGCCTCCGTGGTCGGATCAATCCAATGGGCGTCCTCCAGACAGAACAGGACCGGCTGCTGTCGGCTGAGGTCAATTAGCTGTTGGTTCAGGGCAGCGATTGTATTTTTTCGGCGCTGCTGCGCGGTCTGCCCAGGGCTAGGAGACCGCCCCTCTTCCGGCAACGACATCAACGCCGCCAATAGGGGCCCGGTTTCTGTGATATCCTCACTTCCCAGGCGCAAAAGATTATCCAATTTGGCGCGTTTTTGACTATCTGTATCCTCCGGGGCGAACCGTGCTGTTCGCTCCAATCTTTGGATGACCGGGTAAAGTCCGGTGTTGGTGTGATGGGCCGAGCATTGAAAACCAAGATGGAAATGCGCCTGATCCGCAATATGTTCCCGCAGGGCAAGGGCCAAGCGGGATTTTCCAATGCCCGCCTCCCCGGACAATAAGACAACCTGACCCGCGCCTTCTTTTGCCGCTTGCCAGGATTGTTGTAGCACCGACAATTCGTGCCCACGGCCAAAAATGGGGCCTAAGTGAGGTCCATGGGCAGCCTCAAACCGGCTTTCCGCACCGCCTTCACCCGTTACCTGCCAGGCAGCAACAGGTTCAGCAAAGCCCTTTAAAAGATGCAGGCCAAGATCCTGCATGGCAAAATTGGCCCCGACCAACCGATGTGTGGTGGCACCGATGACGACCTGACCGGGTTCAGCAACGCCCTGCAAGCGAGCTGCAAGATTTGGCGTCTGCCCCGTCACAGCCTGTTCTTCCAATGCCGCATCGCCTTCCAGGTCGCCAACGACCACCTGGCCGGTCGCGATGCCAAGGCGGGCGGACAGGACCCCACCACCGGGTTGCTCAATCGTTCTGACTGCACGGGCGGCATCAAGGGCAGCCCTGACTGCGCGTTCTGCCTGATCCTCGTAGGCCCGTGGCCAGCCGAAATAGGCCAGCACGCCATCGCCCAGGAATTTTGCAACATGCCCGCCGTATTGTGTGATCGCGCCGACAACTGCGTCTTGATAAAGACGCATGACGTTACGCAGAATTTCAGGGTCCAACCGCTGTGACAATTCGGTTGAGCCGACCAGGTCACAGAACATAATGGTCAGCAATCGGCGTTCTTCAACTTTGCTGATTGGGTATTCGCCAACCTTTGGCTCTATCGCTGAGATTGCACCCAGCATGGCTGCTGCGTTGGCGATCCGCCGACGCGGTCCTAGAGGCAGGCCAAGGTCCTTCAGATCATTATCCGTAAGCAAGGCTACATCACGGAGCGCGACATGATTTGCCTCGAAAACATCACCCCAATGTTCGAGTTCAAGTGTCGTAAGCCAATCGCGAATATTATCCGTCATCCTGGCCTCCGCCAGAAAGCCTTTAACGGGGCCCCGCCGGGAAGCCTATCAGGTTGGAGGTTTTATACCATGATCAAATCGGAATATGGCCCAAGCGGCAAACGCGACGAATAGGACTATTGCGTCTTGTCTTCGTTGATTTCCGCCTCGACCTCGGCCCCATCTGCATCGTCTACGGCCGGATCAGGCGTTGCGGCGGCAAGGCGTTGCTGGGCGCGGAAGCTGAACGGGATGGATATCAGATACAGCGCGCCAAGAACCGAGAGTACGAACCAGGGATAGGTGGCCAATACGGCCGCGACAATGCCGACCACCACCAATAACGGCAGCACCATTTCACGGCGGATGCGAACCCGCTTGAAGGAATAAGTGGGGATCTGGCTGATCATCATGAAGGCGACCAACAAAAGCCAAATCGCCATGAACACCGGCTGGCGCATGATGCTGTCACCGATCTGAAAACTGACCGCGATGGGCAACAGGGCAATGCAGGCCCCGGCAGGTGCTGCCATGCCGGTAAAGAAATAACTGGTCCAGGCCGGTTGGTCCGGATTATCAAGCGCGGTGTTAAAGCGGGCCAGCCGCAGGGCGCAGCAGGTTGAGTAGGCGAGCCCCGCAATCCAGCCAATGCCGCCCAGGACTTCCGTGCTCCATAAATAGATTACCAACGCCGGTGCGACACCAAAAGCAATGAAGTCCGAGAGGGAGTCCAACTCGGCACCGAATTTCGTGGCACCTTTTAGCAACCGGGCCATGCGCCCGTCCAGGCCATCGAGAATGCCGGCAACAATGATCGCAGCGACGGCGAGTTCCCATTTTTCCTGCATCGCAAAACGGATCGCCGACATGCCGGCGCACAGCGCCAGGACCGTTAGAATATTCGGAATCAGGCTGTTGACCGGTAAATCCCGAAGCCGGCGATTCCTGCGTCCAATCTTCATCGAACATCTCCCCGCCGCTGTTCTTCATCACCATCGCAATCGGCCAGCACGGTTTCCCCCGCCACCGCCGTTTGCCCCACCGCCACCAAGGGCGCGGTAGCTGCATCAAGATAAACATCAACCCGGCTGCCAAAGCGGATCAAGCCAAAGCGTTCGCCGGCGCGGACCCGCTGCCCCTCGAACAAACCGCAGACAATGCGCCGCGCAACAAGGCCCGCAATCTGGACGAAGGCAATATCCTGGCCCATCGAAGTTGTCATGCGGATCGCCTGGCGTTCATTGTCGGTGGAGGCCTTATCCAGGGAGGCATTGAGGAACTTGCCCGGTCGATAAGACACGGCGGTGATTTCGCCATCAATGGGGATGCGGTTCACATGCACATTGAATACGTTCATGAAGACGGCAATGCGCTGGCGGGGTTCATCGCCCATGCCCAGTTCGCCAGGCGGCACCGCCATCTCGATCGATTGGACGACGCCATCAGCGGGCGAAATGATCAAACCGTCACGGTTCGGCGTGGTGCGTTCGGGATCGCGGAAAAAATAGACGCACCAACACGTCAACAATACGCCAAGCCAGCCCAGGGGGTCGGCGATCCAAAACAGAATGATCGTCGCAACAGCAAAAATCGCGATGAAGCGATAGCCCTCCCGGTTGATCGGCACGATGACTGCTTTCAATGCGTCCATAACGTTGTCAAATTCCCAATTTCGGCGATCGCATAACTATTCCGCCGGTACTTTATTCAGCGATAAATCATCCTTATCCAGACGCTGCAATTGTTGCAAGGCCTCTGCTTGTTCCTGTTGCCGTTGCCACATGGCGCTATAGACACCGGATGCTGCCAACAATGCCTCATGCCGGCCTCGTTCGACAATGTGCCCGGCCTCGAGAACGATGATTTCATCCGCATCGACGATCGTCGACAGGCGATGGGCAATAACCAATGTGGTGCGATCACGGGAAACCAGGCGCAACGCAGCCTGGATCTCTTTCTCGGTCTGGGAATCCAGGGCCGATGTCGCCTCATCAAACAGCAATATCGCCGGATCTTTCAGGATGGTTCGGGCAATGGCTACACGTTGTTTTTCGCCGCCCGAAAGTTTCAGGCCACGCTCTCCGACAGCTGATTCATATCCATCGGGTAAAGCGGTGATAAAATCATGGATCTGGGCCAGCTTGGCCGCCGCCTCAATTTCCTCATCCGTGGCATCCACCCGGCCATATCGAATGTTGTAGCGAATACTATCGTTAAACAGCACCGTATCCTGGGGCACAATACCCACATTGGCGCGCAACGAGGCCTGGGTAACATCGCGGACATCCTGACCGTCGATCAGTACGCGCCCGCCTTGCACATCGTAAAAGCGGAACAGAATGCGGGAAATGGTTGATTTACCCGCGCCCGATGGGCCGACGATGGCCACCGTATGTCCCGCCGGCACAGAGAAATCCACCCCGTGCAGGATTTGCCGGTCCGGTCCATAGCCGAAATCGACGCCTTCAAACGTGACCGCCCCGTCCGTGATCTGCAAAGGCACGGCGTCAGGCTCATCAGCCACCTCCGCATGGACATTGATCAACTCAAACATCTTGTCCATATCCACCAGGCTCTGTTTGATCTCCCGATAGACAAAGCCCAAAAAGCCCAGGGGCTGATACAGCTGCATCATAAAGGTGTTGATCAGCACGAAATCGCCGATGGTCAGCTCCTTATCGATTACACCTTTTGCCGCCAGCACCATGACCGTGCACATACCAAAGGCGATGATCACCCCTTGACCGATATTCAACAGGGCCAGAGAGGTTTGGCTGCGCACGGCGGCAATTTCATAACGCGCCATGGATTGGTTGAAGCGATCCGCCTCGTGACCCTCGTTGCCAAAATACTTCACGGTTTCAAAGTTCAACAGACTGTCGATAGCCCGGGTGCTGGCCTCGCTGTCGGTGCGATTCATCTCGCGTCGATGCTTCAGACGCCATTCCGTGATGGTCAGGGTAAAAAGGATATAGACCCCTACGGATATCAGGGTGATGGTGGAATATCCCGGTCCATAGTTGATCAACAACACGCCGCAGACCAAAGAAAGCTCCAACAACGTCGGCAGGATGTTGAACAGGGAAAATCGCAGTAGAAAGTCGATCCCCTTGGTGCCCCGTTCGATGACCCGGCTTAATCCACCGGTTTGCCGATCCAGGTGGAACGCCAGAGAAAGCCTGTGCAAATGGCGAAAAACCTGCAAGGCGACCATGCGAAGGGCGTTTTGCCCCACTTTGGCAAAGACCGCGTCGCGCAACTCACCAAACGCCTGTCCCGCAACACGGGCGGCACCATAGGCCAGGATCATCAGCACCGGGATCGCGATCACCGTAGCCGTGGTTTCATCGCCACCCGTAATATTGAGCGTATCTATAACTTCCTTGTAGACGAAGGGAATAAAAACAATCGCGACTTTCGCCAAGGCCAGCAACACCATGGCGACCACAACCCGGAACCGTAAATCCGGCCGCCCTTGGGGCCACAAATACGGCATCAAGGTCGCCAAGGTATGCCAATGGCTGCGGCTTGGCCCGTCCTCCGCCGGATTGAAACTACTGCGCATTATGTACCGTCATCCCCACAGGCTTTGCATAGCGGACCCTGCCGCCTGCACGATATGTAAGACGTTTGAGCGAAAAGAAACAGGGGATAGCATGACAGCCCAAAACTTTTACCCAAAAACCTAGAGCATTTCCAATCAGGAAATGCTCAGACTCCTAAGAATAGAGCAATTTTTCCAATCATTTAGAATCGCCCCAGTGCTTTGGGCGATTCACGTTGGATCGGAATTGCTCTAGGTCAGGCCCGGAAAAGCGGCACGGAGCCTAAGATATTAGCTAATTCGTTTACCTGAATTTAACTCTGCACAGGTGTAATCATTGTTGAATAGTGGAGTGTGTGGATGTCTGTCGATTACCAGGATGATTTAGCCGAAGATTGGGATATGGCGGAGGCCATGCCCGGTTCTGTAGATAATGGCGGCGAGGCAGCATTTTCCAATTTGAATGAAGCGTTGGAGCAGGCCGGTTCCGTCCTTGGGGATATGAGCGCTGAATTGCCGATTGCATTCCGCTTCGACTGGCAAAATATGGCTATTTTTTGCCAGATTATCGAACAGAATGATGGCATCATCCTGAAACTATCGGCGGATCTCGGCCCTATGCCGTTCAGCATCGAGAATAAGGGCCGGCGTTCCTATTTAAGGCTGCTGCGCGGCCCAAATGTTGATCTGCCCATTGGCAAGTTCCTGGTAACGGAACAACGCCGCTTTCGCCATTGCGTGGAACGCCCGCTGAACAGCGTCGTAAATGGCAGCAATATCGTCACAGCGGTCGTACAATCGTTGCTGTTGGCCCGGCCATATTACGAATTGGCGAAGACCGAACTTCGCTAACTAATTTTTGCTGACTAGACTTTGCCACGGCAGCGTTGTTTTCCAGAGCCGGCTAGTTGATCGGCATATCACGCCTAACGTAACGCCCGTCTTCAACGCCGGCAAAATAGTCATCCACTTCCGGGTGGCGCACCGGCGCATCGTTGTCGTCCGTTAGTAAATTCTGCTCCGACACATAGGCCACGTAGGTGGTTTGGGCATTTTCCGCCAACAGATGATAGAACGGCTGTTCACGGCGGGGGCGTACACTTTCCGGAATGGACATCAGCCATTCTTCGGAATTTGCGAAAACCGGATCAACGTCAAAAACCACGCCCCGAAACGGGTGAATGCGGTGTTTAACGACATCGCCGATCTGAAATTTTGCGACCATAATCGTCGTCACGTCACCACAGGCTCCTCTATCACGCGCCGAAATCTACTATCGGCTCGATTCTCTACGTCTACAAGTATCTATCTAGCACATCATGATCCTTTGATCACCTGCCAACTTCCATCCGGTTGCCGACAGGCTGTGCCGTAGGCTTGTTGCACTTGATCGTTGATCACGACGCTATGTTGATATTCCCGGCAATAGCGACCGGTATTCGTCTGACCCTCGCGGGTGGTGCGGACTTCACCATAATGACCACTATCGGGATTGGACCATTCGATGCTTTCCCCCATTGGCGCGACATAGGCCTCTACCTGGGCATTTGTCATGGCCATGCGGTCAGCCCTGTCCAAAGAGCGACCAATTTCCGCCCCTACGAAAGCCCCCAGAATAGTGCCGGCAGCCACGGCAACGACACGTCCGCGGCCCTTGCCAATGCTGGAGCCCGCCAAAGCGCCGCCGACGGCACCCAGCAATGTACCAGCACCCTGTTTTGGGGCCTCTGTCGTAATACAGGCGCTCAATAATACTGCGGCTGCGGTGATCGCCGCGATGGGGGCGGCGGTTCGCTTGGTAAATCGATTTGAGGTGTTCATGACAGTCTCCAATTCCGGTTCTGCAATTTCAGTATGGACAAGATGTCATGCCCTGCCTGAATGACGACTGAGGATCTTATTCATCTTAGGTTCATCTTTCAAAATGCGCTGAAGGTCCGTAGGATCAGGGGCCTAAGGGGAGACTAATCCAAAAGGCAGGGATGTAGTGGAGATCGACGCCGAAGACGCGAAAAAGACGATCCTGGATTATTGCCTGCGCAAGGGCGCGCTGGCGGCAGGGGTCGCTGATCTGGCGGCATTGGAACGTATTGCCCCGCCCGGCCATCGGCCAAGCGATCTTATGCCGAAAATCAAATCCGTGATCTCCCTTGGTGTCGGGGGCCAGACCCAGGGTGCCTGGTCCGTGCCCGCCAAGGCCATGGGCTATTTCGGATCTACCGAAACACGGGCCTATACCATCGCATATGGCGCAGCTTTCCTGATCGAAAGTCGATATCAGACTCCGGCGATTTATTGCCCCCCCGATATGGATAACGAAAAAGGCCCCCGCGTGCCTTTGCAAAGCCTGAAACTGCATGCCGAAGTCGCGGGCATCGGCGCGCGCTCTTTGGCGGGCGATATCCTGTTGCATCCTGAATTCGGTTATATGTACTTCGCCTCCATCTTCACCGAGCTGGAATTGCCCCCCGACCAGCCCATGGAAACGAACCCTTGTCCCGCACCTTCGTGCGTTGCCATGTACCGGCAGATTGGGCGCACGCCATGTCAGAAATTCTGCCCCGTGCAATGTCTGTCGGGCAGCATCGACGAAGACGGCAAACAGGCTGAAATGCATTACGACATGGCCGCCTGCGCCGAGATGAGCCAGCAATACGAAGCCGTTCCCGCCATGTTGTCCGAGGCGATGGCGGCAGAGGACGCCCAGGGCCGGGAAGACGCCCTGTTCGATCCCGACAACAAGATGTTGTGGTACAAAATGTCGGTCGGGTCTGGCGGTCTGTTGGCGCAATGTTTCGAATGTATGCGGGTCTGTCCCATCGCCACGAAAGCGCCCCTGGCCGACCCCATTCGCCGGTCTATCGCCAAAGAGGGCGTTTGAGATGGCGCGGGGATTTAGCAGGCAACAGATCGGCGTCACCGGCGCGATGATCGACAGTTATGGCGACCTGATTTTTCAGTTGAGCCACAACATGCAGACCCGCCGGGGCGATCCCATCAGAACACTCGATTTCGAAGGGATTGAGGCCAGCCGGGATGAGTTGGGGATGAGCGACGGTCAGATTGCCGCCCGTGTTGGCCTCAGCGAACCACAGGTGATGTATATCCGCAATATGATGGAGCGGCGGAATTTCAACTCCCGCCATTATCATCGCCTGTTGGAATTGGGCGGGGGTAAACGCTTTCGCGAAGAACGCTTCACCGACCACACAGAACGCTTTCACTATCACGACGATGCCATCGCCCTGCGGGAGGCCATGGCGTTTGCCCCAGACCGGGCACGTCATTATAGCGAACAGGGCTGGTGGGCCGATGACACCCTAAGTGGCTGGCTGGCCCGCCATGTGAGCCAGCGGCCTGAGGCGGCAGCCATTATTCAAGGCGATCTGGTGATCAATTACGCAGACCTTGGGGACCGGGTGGATCGCTTGGCCGGCGGCCTGCATGGTTTAGGACTGGGCCAGGGCGATGTGATCGCCGTGCAACTGCCGAACATCGCGGAATATCTGATCAGCTATCTGGCCATTGCCCGTCTGGGCGGGGTGATGACGACCCTGTACATGCCCCACCGGGAACGGGAATTCGAAACGCTGCTGACCCATAGCCGGGCCAGAGCTTTGATTTGTTTAAGCGATGCGGGTGGGTTCCCGGCCGCTGAAACAGCCCTGGGCCTCAAGCTTCCGAAACTTCAGTCTGTCATTGCCATTGGCCCGGTGGCATCTGCGGTGCCGGGTGCGGTCGCCTTCGAAGACCTGGCAAACGGCACAGCCAGCGCAAACAAGTTGAACCTACCCCTTCCCGTAGCTGCCGATCCGTTTCTGCTGCTCTATACCTCAGGCACCACGGCCAGCCCCAAAGCGGTGCCCCATAATTCTCATACCATGCTGGGCAATGCCCGCCTGGGCGCGGGGGAACACCTGTTGACGGCGGACGATGTAATCCTCTCAGCGCCCCCATTCGGCCATCTTTTCGCCTTGTATTCTTTCCATCTGGCGCTTTATACGGGTGCCGCCAATTTGCTGTTAGCCACCTTTACGCCACCGGATTTGGCCAGGGTGGTCGAAGACGGCAGAGCCACAGCGCTGTTCACAGCGCCGGCCCATATGGCGGCTTGTCTGGGCATGGGCCTGTTCGACAAGCATGACTGGTCCTCTCTCTCCCTGGCAGTTCTATCGGGCAGCGCGGTACCCGGCGACATGGCCCGCGCTGTTGCCGTAAAAATGCCCAACTGCGCCATGACCCAGCTGTGGGGGATGACGGAGACCCAGGGTGGATTATATTGCCGCCCCGGCGATGGCATCGATATCGCCTCCCGCTCCGCCGGGCGGCCTGCACCGGGCGTTGAAGCCCGGATCAGCGATGAGGGCGAATTGCAAGTTCGCGGCTCCATGCTGTTTCCCAGCTATTTCGATAATCCCGGTGCCAACGAGGCAGCCTTTACAGACGATGGTTGGTTTCGCAGCGGCGATTTGGCGGCCCGGGACGCCATTGGCAATATCGCCATCACGGGCCGTATCAAGGACATCATCAACCGCGGTGGGGTGAAATATAATCCACGCGAAATCGAAGACCTGCTTGATGGCCATCCCGATATCGCACAATCCGCCATCGTGCCCATGCCCGATGACGTTTTGGGCGAGCGTGCCTGCTGCTTTGCCGTTGCAACAGATAAGAACCTGGACCTTAATCAGGTCTGTGCCTATTTATTGGAAAAGGGCATTGCCAAGACCAAGCTGCCGGAACGCCTGGTTCTGATGGACGAGATGCCCATGACGCCGACACGAAAAATTATCAAGGGACGCCTCGTCCTGCCCGAAATCTAAACCTGGAAGAAGAGATCCCCATGAAAGTAGAAAGTCTTGATTTCTGCTGAATTCGTCATGCCCGGATCAATCTGCCACGGAACAGTGGAAGGTCGCTAGTTGCGGGTAGCGTAATCGACTTCATAACCGACGGCGATGCAATCGGCATAGACGTCGGGTTTCTGCACGGACAGTCTGACGCGGGAAATAGTCTCTTCGCCATCGAAGATGCCCAGTAATTCACGCGCCAGGCTTTCCAGCAAGTTGTAATGGCGTGCCTGGGCCAGCTCCACGATCCGGGTGCGGATGTTGTCATAGTTCAACACCAGGGCAACATCTTCCTGTGGGTCGGGCAGATCAGGGCGCAGTTCTATTTCCAAGTCGATCAGCAACTGCTGCGGCCCCTCACGCTCATGCGGCAGCACACCGATTGAAACCGGGAACGATAGCTGGCGAAATTTGATGCGGTGACCGCTCAAGGTTCCTGTGAGGGGGGGCATAGCCTATTCCTCCGCCATAAATGAAACATCCCGGGGCATGCCCATCAGGGACTGACCGCCGTCGATCGTGATGACCTCACCGGTCATGGAAGGTGCTGCAAGGATAAAGCGCAAGGCCGCCACCAATTGTGCCAAAGTCGCACTTTGGCCTAGTGGGTTTAGGGTATGGGCGTGGCGAAATCTTTCCTCGGTCTGATTGGTGCTGGGCAAAGTAATACCCGGCGCAATGCCGCAAACCCTGATCCGGGGGGCCAGTTCCATAGCCAATACCTTTGTCGCGCCCAACAAGCCGTACTTGGCGATGGTGTAGGAAAAGAAATCCGGGTTCAGGGCGAACATCTTGTTGTCCAGCATGTTGACCACCACGCCTGTTTGATCGTCTTTCAAAATGCGGGCAAAATCACGGGCCAGGAAAACCGGTGCCCGCAAATTAACCGCCTGATGATCATTCCAGCTTTCCGTGGTCATGCTCCGGGCCCCGTCGTTTTCGAACAACGACGCATTATTGATTAAACAGCCCAGGGGCGGGGCATCTATCGCTGCCGCGTCGATCAACGCAGCGACCGCGTCCTGATCCCGCAAATCCGCCTGCACCAGATGGCCCTGGCCGCCGTCCGCCTCGATCAACCCTAACAGTGCCTCCGCCGCCTGCTTTGAGGCGTGATAGTGGATCGCCGTATGCCAGCCGTCCGCCGCCATCGCCTGGGCCATTGCCGCCCCGACACGGATTGCACCGCCTGTAATCAATACCGTTTTTTGTGGAGTCTGTTTTGCCATGCCCCGTTATTGCCTTAGTGCCGCGTTCAAGGCAACAATTCCGCCAGAACCGCGTTCAAAACCTGTAGACCGTCTTTGCTGGCCATGAGGTCTTCGCCCCGCCATTGCAGCAAACCGCCCGCCAACAAACCCTCCAGGCCTGGCCCTGCCAGCCATTGCCGCAAAGATGTCCCCGTCTCGCCCAAGAAATCCGCACCGTTCACACCTTGGGTCAGGCGCATGCCCATCATCAGCATTTCCGTTGCCCGTTCTTCGACATTGAGGACGGTTTCTTTTGTCCGCCCCGCCCCCGACAGCCATTTTTCGGGCGAAGTCCGTTGAGAGGTCGCCAGACGCTGGCCGTCAATCAACAACCGGCCATGGGCACCGGGGCCGATGCCAAGATATTCGCCATAGCGCCAATAGGCCAGATTGTGCCGGCTTTCCTGACCGGCTGCAGCATGATTGGAAATCTCATAGGCGGGCAGGCCGACTTGCAGGCACATTTCCTGGGTCAACTCATACAGATCGGCGGCCAGATCACTGTCCGCCGCCTGCACGGTGCCGTCAAAAGCTGTGCCTTTTTCAATGGTCAACTGATAGAGGGACAGATGGCTGGGGGCGAATTTCAAGGCCTGCGCCAATTCGGCCTGCCAGTCTTCAACGC
Organism: Rhodospirillaceae bacterium; assembly: GCA_018660265.1. Classification (GTDB taxonomy): domain Bacteria; phylum Pseudomonadota; class Alphaproteobacteria. Next base: position 75,270 of record JABJKS010000089.1, read on the forward strand.
CCTGATCTGGCCGGGCATAAATCAGATCGAAATTGCAGCGGGAAAAAGTCTTGCGTGCCAGATCCAAGGCAGCCAAGGCCTCATCCGCATTGTGATTGCGGCCCAGGCGGCGCAAATCTTGATTATTGAGGGCCTGTACGCCCAGAGACAGACGATTAACCCCGGCGGATCGATAGCCCTTAAAACGCGCCGCTTCCACCGAAGTCGGGTTCGCCTCCAAGGTAATCTCTGCCCCCCCATCCATGGCCCAATGGCCGGCAATATTGTCCAGTACTGCGGCAACGGTTTCAGGCGGCATCAATGACGGTGTGCCGCCGCCGAAGAAAATACTGCTGACGATACGACCCGGCACACGGGCTGCGGCACGGTCGAGTTCCTCTACCAAGGCAGTCCGCCAGGCATCCTGGTCTACATTGTCGCGCACATGGCTGTTGAAATCGCAGTAGGGGCATTTGGCCAGGCAGAACGGCCAATGCAGATAAATCGCAAAGCCGCCCGAATTATGAGGGCCGTTTGGGGGGCTATGGCTCTTTGAAGCAGCCATCGATCAGCTTTTGAAAAGCTACAGCGCGATGAGATATTCGCTGTTTTTCGGCATAGTCCATTTCGCCGAAGGTGACGTCATAGCCGTCGGGCAGGAACATGGGATCATAGCCGAAGCCTTTGTCGCCCCGCGGCGGCCAAACCAGATCCCCATAGATCCGGCCCTCAAAACTTTCCAAATGACCATCAGGCCAGGCCAGGGTCAGAACAGATATGAAATAGGCCCGGCGATTGGGGTTATCCCCCAGCTTTTCCTGCACCAGGTCCATAGCCACCTTGAAATCCCGATCCGGCCCGGCCCAGCGGGCGGAATAAAGACCGGGATCGCCGTTCAAGCCTTCCACGGCAAGACCACTATCATCGGCCAGGCACGGCAGGCCGGAGCCCCGCACAGCCGTTTCCGCCTTCAGGATCGCATTGGCCAGGAATGTATCGCCGGTTTCTTCAGGCTCCGGCAAATCCAATTGCCCGGCAGAGACCGCTTCCATTGAAAATGGCGCCAACAGATCAGCGATTTCCACCACTTTACCTTCGTTATGGGATGCGACGACCAAACGGGGCTCTGCGAAGCGGCGGGCCATGGATCTAGCCCCCAAGGCCTCCTATGGCCTGTTTTTGCAGAACCACCAGTTCCCCGATACCTTTTTCAGCCAGGGCCATCAGGGCGTTAAATTGATCGCGCGAGAACGGGTCTTCTTCCGCCGTGCCCTGGATTTCAACAATGCCCGCATTGCCTGTCAGGACAAAGTTGGCGTCTGCCTGGGCGTTCGAATCCTCGGCATAGTCCAGATCCAGCACGGCGGTATCTTTATACAAACCGCAGCTGACGGCGGCCACATGGTCGGTCAGAGGCATCTTTTCGATCAGACCGTCTTTCAACATGCCAGAAAGCGCAATATGCAGCGCAACCCAGGCCCCGGTGATGGATGCGGTACGGGTGCCGCCGTCTGCTTGCAGGACATCGCAGTCCAGGCGGATTTGACGTTCTCCCATAGCCTTCAAATCCGTCACCGCGCGCAGGGAACGGCCGATCAGGCGTTGAATTTCCTGGGTCCGGCCCGATTGCTTGCCGCGCGCTGCTTCACGGCCCGTACGGGTGTGGGTGGAACGGGGCAGCATGCCATATTCCGCCGTCACCCAGCCCTGGCCGCTGTTGCGCAAAAACGGTGGTACACGATCATCAATAGAGGCGGCGCAAAGGACATGGGTATCACCGAAACGGATCAGGCAGGAACCCTCGGCATATTTCGAAAAGCCCGGTTCCAATGTAACGTTACGAAGTTGATCAACGGCACGGCCTGATGGACGCATTGTATAGACTCCTCAAATTCGGGTATAAATTGTGGCGCTCTATCTAGCCCCCTGGGGGGCCGGCGTCTAGTGCCCTAATGACTGGGCCGTATTGACGCTTTGCCGGGCCGTTACTACATTGGTCCCTATGGCCATAAGACCACGACATTTGCCGGAAATCGGCGCATTGGATCAACGCAACCGGGAAATCTTTCGCGAGGTGGTGGAATCGTTCCTGGAAACCGGTTCTCCCGTCGGCTCCCGCACCCTGTCCCGGCGGTTGAGCCATAATCTCTCCCCCGCCTCCGTGCGCAACATCATGGCGGATTTAGAGGACGCCGGCCTGTTACATGCCCCCCATACCTCCGCCGGGCGATTGCCCACGGACCGGGGCTTGCGCATGTTCATTGACGGCTTTTTGGAGTTGGGGGATCTGGGCAACGAAGAACGAGCCGAGATTGAGGCCAATTGCACCGCCGCCGGTCGCAGTTTCGAGGATATGTTGATCCAGGCATCCGAGATGCTGTCCGGCCTGTCCGGCTGGGCCGGTCTGGTCATGGCACCAAAGTTGGAAGCGCCCCTGAAGCACCTGGAATTCGTCTCGTTGGGCGATGGCCGGGCCCTGGTGGTGATCGTGGGGGAAAGCGGCGCGGTGGAAAACCGCATTATCGAAGTGCCGGCGGGCCTGCCACCATCTGCCCTGGTTGAAGCCTCCAACTACCTCAACGCCCGCCTGCGCGGTGCCACGTTGGGTGAAGCGCGACGCAATATCCTGGCGGAGATTGAAGGCCAGCGCGCAGAGTTGGATGCGGTGACAGCGCGGGTGGTGGAAAGCGGTCTGGCGATCTGGGGTGGCGATGACCAGCAACAGACCTTGATCGTACGTGGCCGGGCCAATTTGCTGGAGGATATTACGGCGGTGGCGGATTTGGAACGTGTGCGCCAGCTATTTGCCGATCTGGAAAGCAAACAGGCGCTGATAGATGTCTTGGAGTTGGCCAACGAAGGGCCTGGCGTGCGGGTCTTTGTCGGTTCGGAAAGTCAATTGTTCTCGTTGACCGGGTCATCCATGATCGTTGCACCCTACACAAACAGCAATCAAGAGGTGATCGGGGCCATTGGCGTGGTCGGGCCGACGCACCTGAACTATGCCCGTATCGTACCCATGGTGGATTACACCGCGCGGGTAATCGGACGCCTTATAGGTTGACGCAATTTAAGTTGACCAATTTAAGTTGACCGGGAGACCCAATCGGTTCAAAAGGTCGCAGTCTCAATTCACGGGTACAAATTTTAACCCCGACCCCCTATATCAAGCTCAAACATTCCACTAGCTAGCGCTTGTAACCGAGGACAAGATGAACGAACCCGAAAATATCGAGAATTCGGACCAAGATAAGCCCGAAGCAGCGCAAATGGACGCGGAAATCGCAGCGACCGCCGAAGCGGTAGAGATTGACCCGGCGGACGCAGCGGCGGACGCTGATGAAGCAGCGGAGGCGGCTGCCGCTGAAGATGTGGCTGAACCCAATGAACTGGAAACGGCCCTAAGCGAAGTGGCCGACCTGAAAGACAAATTGCTGCGCGCCATGGCGGAGACGGAAAATATCAAACGCCGGGGCGAGCGTGATAAGGCTGACCTGCGCAAATACGCCGTGGCCGATTTTGCCCGTGATATGCTGGCCGTCTCCGACAACCTGCAACGGGCCCTTTCCGCTGTTGATGATGCCGCACGTGAAGGCAACGCCGAACTGGCGCAATTGCTGGAAGGCGTCGACCTGACCCGGCGGGAGTTGCAAGGTCATTTCGAAAAACACGGCATCAAAGAGGTAAATCCTCTGGGCGAAAAACTGGACCCCAACCTGCACCAGGCGGTCGTGCAAATGGACGATCCCGAAGCCCCCCAAGGCACCGTGGTCCAGGTCATGCAGCCGGGCTATGTGATCCACGACCGCCTGCTACGCGCAGCCATGGTCGGCGTCGCCAAAGGCCCCGGAACTCCAAAGCCGGCAGATGATGCGCCAAATGGTGGTCACAACGTCGATACTCAGGCCTAGGATCAGCAGATCTGTAAATAGAGGTTTTGATGAATGATCTAGCGCCGTTAGTCGACCAATTTGCAAAGCTTGAACCTTGGCGCGGCAATTGCGCTGAGGGGCAGTTCGCGAATTTTCTGGGCGTGGTGACGGACCTGGAATTTGTAGCGCGCCATCACCCCTCAAACGTTACCCAGACTGACGACGAGGGGAAAACGGTAATACAGCCGCCACGGATCAGTGATGGTGAGCCGTTTTTCGAATATGCCGCAATCCACAAGGCCATTCAAAATGCCAATCAGAATGACCAGGACAAATTCGTCATGGTCGAACTTGGCGGCGGCTACGCAGCCCGTTGCGTCGACGCATACCAGGCCCTGCAAAGCCAAAAACCCATGCCGGCGCAATTGGTTATTGTCGAAGCTGAGCCGACACATTTTCAATGGGCCAAGCGGCATCTAAGGAATAACGGCATCGACCCGGACGATCATTGGCTGATCAATGCCGCCGTTTGCCCCGATTATGACCCCGTCATGTTCATGCAGGGTGCGGGCACCTATTACAATTCCATTGTCGAACCCGGTGCGCTTGACAGGTTGGTAGAACAAGTGGTCGCATTGGACAACACGAGGCAGCTGTTGTTGAACCTTTTGGCCACGGGTGAAACAGGCGTGCAGGTCCCTTATAACAGCAGCATTGGCAGCGACCTTTTCCGCTACAAATTTGTCTCTGCCCTTCCTCTGGCGGATATTCTCGCCCCCCTAGCAATAGTCGATTTGATTGATATTGATATTCAGGGGGCAGAGAAAATTGTCCTGCCCCCGGCCATGGAAGCCCTGAACCGGCGCGTCAAGCGTATCCATATCGGCACCCATGGAGCTGGCATTCATAGTGAGATTTGGGATCTGTTTTTTGACAATGAATGGAACTGCGAAATCGATTTTCCACCCGACACCCACAACACCACGCCATGGGGCGATTTCGAAACCTCTGACGGCATTCTGCATCTGTCCAATCCACGCCTTTGATTACCAGGCGCGTCGTCTCAGTCATCGCACGTAAGCTGACCAGGTTATTACGCTGGTTATAGAGTTCGCACGAGGTTGTTCATTCCACCCACCGCTGAAAAATTGATGTTTACAACAACAGAAATCAGACGCTGCAAGATCATAAACAACAGGCTGATAGTGTTCGAATTCGGAAAACTCAAGTCTTGGCAGGCAATGTATCCACCCCGACATCTTTGGTTGCACGAACAAGTGCCTTATCCTGCGTGGCTAATGGGGCACCTTGTCTGATGGCAAGTTCCAAAATGGCGGCATCATAGTTTGTCAGGGATTGCGCACGAGCAAGAATTATTATTACACGGAAGGCACGCGGCCCGGTTTCTTCACCGGGAACAATGGATAGGCTGGTGAGCAGATCCAAGTGGGCGATGTCTTTGCCGTGCTTTAAAATAAGCACCTCCTCCCCCCGGCTTACCTTTTCGAGCAGAGCGGACAAATGAGTTTTCGCTTCAAATGCGCCGACTTTCATCATGCCGATGCCTCAATATAAACTAGAAATTCAAGCTTTGCGGCCTTGCGTAGGATTGGGCTCCCGGATCAACTCGGTTATTATAGTCCCGGCACAAGATCAGGGAGCCGCCGTTGATGGCTAAGTTGTATTTTTATTATTCGTCCATGAACGCGGGCAAGAGCACGCTTTTGCTGCAATCGAGCTATAACTATCAAGAGATGGGCATGAAGACGATGCTGTTTACGGCAGCGTTGGACGACCGTTTCGGCGATCCCAAGATCGGCTCCCGCATTGGGTTGGAGGCGGCTGCGACCTTGTATGGGCAGGATGATGATTTGCTGGCCCAGGTGGAGGCCCAACACGGGCTTGAGGCGATTTCCTGCGTTTTTGTTGACGAGGCGCAATTTCTGACAACCACCCAGGTCGATCAATTAAGTGATGTGGCCGATGTTTTGTCCATTCCCGTTATCACCTATGGCCTGCGGACGGATTTTCAGGGGCAGTTGTTTCCCGGCTCCCAACGCCTCCTCGCCATCGCCGATGAGATGAGAGAGGTGAAAACCATCTGCCATTGCGGGCGCAAGGCGACCATGGTCGTCCGCCTTGACGATGCAGGTAAGGCGATCAGGGACGGTGAACAAGTGGTGATCGGCGGCAATGACCGCTATGTCTCGGTCTGCCGGGCCCATTGGAAAGAAAAGATGTCGGCCTAAACATTCCATAAAGGGACTATTCCCTTAACATACTATACCCTTGACATACTATTCCATGAAAGTTATATTTTGATATGCACTGGAACGTTAGCCTTGGGGATGAATTTGATCCGAAGTTCGATGACTTACCTGAAGGTGTGCAGGATAAGCTTATCGCGATGATGAATTTATTGCAGCAGTTCGGCCCCGAATTGGCCCGGCCCAACGTCGATACGCTCAACGGATCCAAGCACGCCAAAATGAAAGAACTGCGGTTTAGTGCCGATGACGGTGTTTGGCGCGCGGCTTTCGCTTTTGATCCCAAACGTAAAGCCATTGTGCTGATTTGCGGTGATAAACAAGGCAAGAATGAAAAGGCTTTTTACAAAACGCTGATCAGAAAGGCGGATAAACGCTTCGATGCCCCTTTGGAAAGGCTTAAAGAGCATAAAGGAAAAGGCAAATGAGAACAGTTGATGATCTAATGAATGAGCTGCCGCCAAAACGCCGGCAGGCCGTCGCTAAAATGACGGATGAGTTGATCGCAGAGGAATTAACCCTGCGCGCGTTGCGACAAGCGCATAAACGCACCCAGGAAGACGTGGCAAAGATCCTCGGCATCAAACAAAACGCCGTGTCAAAGTTGGAACAACGGAGTGATCTGTTGCTGTCGACACTCAGCAATTATGTAAACGCCTTGGGGGGCCGCTTGCACCTTGTTGCGGAATTTCCGAACCGCCCTCCCGTCGCCCTTAAAGGGCTGGGGGATCTTGCGGCCAAGGATTGAGCCTGCCGCTTCCTCAGACTATACTTTCAAACTCAGACGCGACGAATGGAGGTCAGGCATCGCTATGGTAGATCAGACGTTCGATATTCCGGTGATCGATATCGCCAGCCTTGACAGCAGTGATAGCGCCGATCAGGCCATTGCCGCGCAAGTGCGGGTCGCCTGTATGAATAGTGGCTTTTTTTATGTTTCCGGGCACGGGATCGACCCTGATTTGCTGACGGGCGCGTTTGCTGCCAATCGATCATTTCATGCCCGGCCCTTGGAAGAAAAGCTATCGATCAAATTGAACGCCTGGCATCGGGGCTATCAGGCCTTTGCCACTTCCAAACTGGTATCATCCGAACGGTTTGAAGCGGCGGTGGGTGCCAACCAGATGGAAAGCTATTTTCTGCGCCATGAAGTTCCAACCGATGACCCAACGTATCAAGCAAAGGCGTTGATGGGACCGAACCAATGGCCTGATGATCCTGATTTCCGCGATGCCGTCGGCGGTTATAACGGGGCGGTGGTTGACCTGGGGATGCGCCTGTTGAGAATTTTTGCCTTGGCGGTGGGCGAGGCGGAGGATTATTTCCTGCCCTACTTTGACGGTCCCATAACCTGCCTGCGCCTGCTTCACTATCCGGCCATGAAAGAAACCCCGGCAACGGGGGATGTTGATCTTTATGGCATCAATCCACATACGGACTATGGCTTTATCACTATATTGGCCCAGGATGAGGTTGGCGGCCTTGAGATCCAGGCCGTGGACGGCACTTGGCTGCCCGCGCCCAGCCTGCCGGGTACATTGATTGTCAATATCGCGGATGCCCTGGCACGGTGGACCAACGGTGTTTTCAATTCGACGCCGCACCGGGTGATCAACAAAACAAACGACCGCAGCCGCTATTCCGTTGCTATGTTTTTTGATCCGAACTTTGATGCCGACATAGAATGCCTGGACCAATTTATCGAAAATGGCGGTTCCGCCAAACACAGCCCAATTCGATACGGCGAATATTTACAGGAACGACTGGACAGTAATTTTCCTGACCGTACCGGTTAGGGCCAATTGGGCTATTTCTTACGGTTCAAAAACGCGCCCAAGCGGTCTATGTGGCCATCGGTCTTGAACAGATAATTCTGGGCGTAAAGCTCGTACTCCAGGCAGGTTTCCAGATCCGTGGTTTCGCCCCGGAATAACGCCATTTTGGTCAGGGCCGCAGCGCGACGGGGATAGGCCTCGATCATTTGTTGGGCCGTACGTTCCGCTACCGCCTGCAGCTGGTCCGCTGGCACCACTTCCGTAAACAGGCCCAGGTCACAGCCCTGTTCCGCCTCGACATTGGCACCTGTCAGGATCAATTGCGCCGCCCGCATGGTGCCCACCATACGCGGCAACAAATAAGTACAACCCATATCCGCGCCCGAGGCACCAATCCGGCCAAAGGCGAAATAGTAGCTGGCAGTAGGTGCGGCAATGGCAATATCGCAAGCCAGGGCCAGGGAGGCACCACCACCGACGGCGGGGCCATTGACGGCAGCGATAACGGGCAGGTCCAGGCCGCGCAGACGCTTGATCATACGGTTGACGCCGCGGATGACCATATATTGCCATTCCATATCGATCTCTTCCGCCGATACGATGCTACCCAGCTCCGCTCCACCACAAAAAACCGGCCCCCTGCCCGTCAGAATGATCACCCGGCAGTCGGGATCACCTTCCAATCGATCAAGGGCAGCGTTCATGGCGTCGGCAAAGGTCGCGCTCAACGGATTACGCTTGTCAGGCCGGTTCATGGTGATGCGCCCGATGCCTCCCGTCAGGCTGACCTCCAGCTCATCGCCGCTGCCAACTTCGATTTGTGTTGCTTCACTCATTGCAATACCTCCCATCCAGAACCACAACCAAGCTTAACCCATAGAAGCCGTGGGGCAAAAGCACAACGGTTCGCGTTTCCCGACGATCAGGAACATGTTTTCTGTTTGTTCTTTTTTGCTCGACTGTAATTAGGCGTTCTGCCATAGTTTCCTACAACTAATATTCGAGCGGATGGTAGCAGGGAGTTTCGGGCATGGTGGCCCATGTGGGAACAGTGGCGTTTCAGGGTATTGACGCTCTGGCAGTGGATGTGCAGGTACAACTCGCCTCTGGCCTTCCGGCATTCACCGTCGTTGGATTGCCCGACAAGGCCGTGGCGGAAAGCCGGGAGCGGGTGCGCGGTGCCTTGGGCGCGATCGGTCTCGCCCTGCCGCCGAAACGTATCACCGTCAATCTTGCGCCGGCCGACATGCCGAAGGAAGGCAGCCATTACGATCTACCCATCGCCATTGGATTGCTGTTGGCCATGGATGTGCTGCCCATCGATGAGCTGTCGGAATACAACGCGGTCGGTGAATTATCCCTGGATGGGGCCCTGACCCCGGTGGCGGGTGTGCTGCCTGCCGCCATGGCGGCACAGGCCCAGGGGCGCGGCCTGATCTGCCCTCGGGAACAGGGGGGTGAGGCGGCCTGGGCCGGCGAATTACGTGTCCTGGCACCTGGCAACCTGCTGGCCTTGATCAATCACTTTAAAGGCAGCCAGGTCCTACCCCAACCACAGCCCGAACTGGCGGAAGAGACCGGGGTTCAGCTGGACCTGATTGATATCAAGGGCCAGGAAAGCGCCAAAAGGGCGTTGGAGGTCGCGGCGGCGGGTGGCCACAACATGCTTTTGATCGGCCCGCCGGGGGCCGGAAAATCCATGTTGGCGGAGCGTCTGCCGGGCATCCTGCCGCCCTTGGATCCAGCGGAGGCGTTGGAAGTTTCCATGATCGCCTCCATCGCCGGACAGCTAAGTGACGGTCGTTTGCGCCGGCGGCGGCCCTTTCGCAATCCGCACCATTCATCCTCCATGGCGGCGATGGTGGGCGGCGGCAGCAAGGCCCGTCCCGGCGAAGTCAGTCTGGCACATGGCGGGGTTTTGTTTCTGGATGAACTGCCGGAATGCAACCGCCAGGTTCTGGAAAGTCTGCGTCAACCCATCGAATCCGGTCGCGCCGTGGTGGCCCGCGCCAACGCCCACGTCACCTATCCCGCCCGCTTTCAATTCATCTCTGCCATGAACCCCTGCCGCTGCGGTCATTTGGGCGATCCGGAGCTGGGTTGCAGCCGTGCGCCCCGCTGTGCGGAAGACTATCAGCGAAAATTGTCCGGGCCGTTGCTGGACCGCATCGACATGCATATCCAGGTACCCAACGTCTCTGTTTCCGATCTGGATTTACCGCCCGCCTCAGAAGGTTCGGCAGAGGTCGCCATCCGTATTGCCCGCGCCAGGACACAGCAAAAGGAACGCTATCAAGCCGCCGCGGAGAAAAACCCGGGTTCGGAAGTTGTGCGCCTGAACGCCCAGGCGGATGGCAAATTGCTGGAGGCCGTGGCAACGCCCGATGCTGAGGGCCGCGCCCTGTTGCGGCAGGCAAGTGAACGCATGCACCTATCAGCCAGAGGCTATCATCGGGTCCTGCGCGTCGCCCGTACCCTGGCCGATCTGGAAAACAGCGCATCGGTGCATCGCGTCCACGTCGCCGAAGCGTTGAGCTATCGCCGCCTCCGCACGGTGGCCTGAACAACCGCTGCCGAACTGATCCCGCTTTGCCAACCAGATATATTATGACTAGTATCAAATCGCGTCGTACGACATCCAAGGGGTTGGGGGAATGGGATCGAACAACGATGATGAACGTGACATCCGATCCGTCTACGCAGACGACGGCATCGAACTTCAATATGAAGTGCTTGGCGATGGGCCAGCCATCGTCTTATTGCACGGTGCCCTGGTTGGACGGGCGGCGTTTTCCCGCCAACGCAAGGTACTGGCGGAAAAATATCGCCTGATCCTGGTCAGCGAACGGGCCCATGACGGCAGCGATGCCACTCTGCCGGAAGACTACGGCTTTGCCACCAGCGAGGTCAGGGACGTTGTCACGGTGATGGATGCGGAAAAGGTTGAGCGCACGCATGTGATCGCCCATTCATCGGGCGGAGCCACGGCGTTTCTATTAGCGAGGCAGCACCCCCAGCGGGTTGACCGATTGGTCCTGATAGAGCCGACCCTGCACAATCTCCTCCCGCCCGAGGGTTTGGCACCTGTGGTATCAGATTTCGAGGCCATTAAGCGCGCCCGCGAAACCGGTAGCGACGAGGCCACCATGCGCGCCTGTATGGATACTATTGCCGGTGATGCATGGAGGGCCCTGGACGACGATGCGAAGACGAAACGGCTTACCAAACTTGTACCCATGGCATCCATCGTTGTACCGCACCTCAAAGGTCTACTTGAAATTGAAGTTTCACCGGCCGACCTGATCGCCCTGGCGGCACCCACTTTGCTGTTCTATGGCGGCGCATCCTTTGACTTTGAGGCCTTGATCGCGGCCGCCTGGTCCCGCCACCGGCCGGACATTGAGCTGATCACGATCGCCGGTGCCAGTCATAATCTGCATCATGAACACCCGGATGTCGTAAATCCTTTGATAATCGACTTCCTGGACACTACCCCAAGGTTGTAAAACAGCCTATTGGTGCCGCGTTGCCGTCGTGATCGCAAAATGCCATGATGTCGATGTGTCGTCGCCCAGCCTTTTGGACGCCACCATACATATGCGAAACCAAGTCCGGCGATAATCGATGAATTGGTAGCCCATGAAGCTATTTCGAATTCTGGCTCAGAACCGATATTTAGGTCCGTTGATGGCCTGCATCGGCATCGCGGTAATTGTGCTTTTGTACAATATCGACGAAATTCGCGGCGCTCCTACAAAAGCACTTGGCCCCAAGTCAGTAACTGCCGCCGCCATCCTGATTGCGGCAGTACTTGCGATCATGGTTTACGATACCCGGCGAAAATTCACCCGTCTGAATAATCAAGCCGAACGGGTTGCCGAAATGGCGGATCGTCTGACGGTGGCGATGGAGGCATTGAACGATGCCAACGCGGATTTGCGCCAATCCGAAGAGCGCTACCGTGGCTTGGTGGAAACCCAAGATGCCTTGATCGTGCGCCGCACAGAAGAGGGCCGCCTTACCTTCGTAAACAGCGCCTTTTGCGATCAATTCGCCATGACGGCGTTGGAATTGGAAGGCAGCCATTTCACCCCGGACGTTCATCCTGAAGACAGCGGCGTTGCCGAACAGCTGCTGCCCGGACTGGGGGTCCCCCCCTATAATATCCGCTATGACCAACGGGTTTTGACGCGCGAGGGCTGGCGTTGGATCGCCTGGGTCGATTATGCCATTCGCGATGACCGGGAGCAGACCCGGGAAATTCAGTCTATCGGCCGTGATGTCACGGCACGCAAACTGGCGGAAGAACAATTGAAAAGTGCCCGGGATGAAGCGGAAGCGGCAAATCGTGCCAAATCCAGTTTCCTGGCAACCGTGAGCCACGAAATCCGCACGCCCATGAATGGCATTCTGGGTATGACCCGGCTGTTGTTGGAAACCGAATTGACGGAACAGCAATACGGCTATGCGGGCGCGGTTCGGGATTCCGGTGAGGCGCTACTGGCCATCATCAATGACATCCTTGACTATTCCAAAATCGAGGCAGGCAAACTGGCCCTCCAGGAACGGCCTTTTAATCTGGTCAATACGGTCGAACAGGCCTGCGAGCTGTTGGCAGCACGGGCTGTAGAACGGGACATTGCCATCGGCGCGACCTTTGCCGCGAATGTACCGGAATTCTTATATGGTGACGCCGGGCGCCTGCGTCAGGTGATCTTGAACCTGGGCGGCAATGCCATCAAATTCACCGACCAGGGTGGGGTCATGGTCGCGGTATCCGTGACCTTTGAAAGTGAGGCTGGGGTCGTGGTGTTGTTCGAAGTTACGGATTCGGGCATCGGCATCGAAGAGGATGTGCAAGACAGCCTGTTCGAAGAGTTCAGCCAGGTAGATTCGGGCAGCACCCGTCGCTACGGCGGCACGGGCCTGGGCTTAGCCATTTCCCAACGGATCGTACAACGTATGAAGGGGCAGATTGGCGTTGAAAGCACGAAAGGCGGCGGTAGCGTCTTTTGGTTCATGATCGACCTGGCCATAGATTCCACCGCCACAGACCCCCCCCTTGACGGCAATGCCCTACGGGGCCAGCGGATATTGCTTTGCGATCGCAACAAAGTCTCGTGCGAAATTATCGCCCGCAGCCTATCCGCCCTGGGCGCCATCGTCAGCGCCCACAACGATTCGGATCAAGCCCTGCACGCCGTGGCGGAGGCTGAGGCCGCAGGCAAGGCTTTTGACGCCGCACTGATAGATGGCGTTTTGCCCCAGCAGACCATCACAAGCCTGGGCGAGGCAGTACAGAAGATTTCAGCCGGCCAGGAATGCCGCCTTGTCTTGTTGTTGCAGGTCGACCAGCACCTGCGCCTGGAACCCTATCGCCAAAATGGCTTCGAATATTATCTGGTTCGGCCCATTCGCCGCCGCACCCTGGTTCAGATATTGACCGAGGTCCGTACCGACGATGGCGAATGGCTGGACAGTCGTCTGTCCCAGGCAATCGTGACACCGGCCGAGGTCGAAGCCAAGGCCCCGCCCCGTATATTGCTGGCCGAAGACAACCGCATCAACCAGATGCTGGCAGAGGCGATCTTGGGCAAACTGGGTCTGGAAACGGAATGTGTGGAGAATGGCCGCCTGGCGGTAGAGGCCGTGCAGCGGGGCGATTATTCCCTGGTACTGATGGATGTTAACATGCCCCAGATGGACGGCCTGCAGGCAACGCGCGAGATCCGGGCCATGGATGGTAACAAGGCGTCCATTCCGATCATTGCCATGACAGCCTCGGCCATGGATGAAGATCGCCAGCGCTGCGCCGCCGCCGGGATGAATGACTATATCTCAAAGCCGATTGAGGTGGACGAGTTGGAACGAATGATCGGCCAATGGACAGATGTCCCAACCGTCGAAACTAAGGCGTCATGACCGCGTGAACGAGCCTTCCGACGACAACACCGGCAGCATAGACAAAGGCTGGCTTTCCGCTGTCCGGGTCTATACAGACCGTCGGGTCATCGCCATCTTGTTTCTTGGTTTTTCCTCCGGCATGCCGTTGCTGTTGACCTTTTCAACCCTGTCCATCTGGCTGGCAGAGGAAGGTATTTCGAAAACCGCCATCGGCCTGTTCGCCCTGGTGGGCATGCCCTATTCCCTGAAATTCGTCTGGGCACCATTGATAGACCGCCTGCATCTCCCGCTTTTGACCCCATGGCTGGGTCGCCGCCGCGGTTGGGCGATCCTGACACAACTGGCCCTGATGATCGGCATCGTCGGACTGGGCAGTAATGACCCTGCCAATGGCGCCTGGAGCATGGCCGCCTGGGCCTTGTTCGTGACCTTTTCTTCCGCCAGCCAGGATGTCGTGATCGATGCCTACAGGGTGGAGATTTTGGAGGAACGGCAATACGGCGCCGGTGCGGCCATGATCGTCGCCGGCTATCGTATTGGCATGCTGGCATCAGGCGCGGGTGCATTGTTTTTGGCGGAAGCATTCAGCTGGTTCTGGGTCTATGTGGCCATGGCGGCATTGATGGGTATCGGCATGTTGGCGATCTTGTTGAACCCGGAACCCAATCACGCCACCGGCCACGCCACCGGTGCCGGCACCAGCCCCGGCACAAGCGTAGGGCGCAGCAATCCAATACAGTGGTTGCGTGAGGCTGTTGTGGAACCGTTCGCCGAATTTCTCGGCCGGGGCGGCTGGCTGCCGATCCTGTTGTTTGTCGTGTTCTACAAATTTGGCGACAGCCTGGCGGGCATCATGGCCGGGCCGTTCTATGTGGAAATCGGTTTCTCTAAATCAGAGATCGCCTCCGTCTCGAAAATATTCGGCCTGGCGGCAACCTTGATCGGCGGTTTCCTGGGCGGCATGCTGGTGGTCCGACGAGGCATCATGCAAAGCCTGTTGTGGTGCGGCCTATTGCAAATGCTCTCCAACCTGATGTTTGCGGTTCAGGCCGTTGTCGGCCATGACACATCCATGCTGGCCCTGACCATTGCGGTGGAGAATGTGGCGGGCGGTATGGGCACTGCGGCCTTCGTGGCCTACCTATCCGCCCTGTGCAATATAGCCTATACGGCGACGCAGTACGCCTTGCTGTCATCCCTTATGGCGCTGGCCCGCACCGCCCTGTCGGCACCGTCGGGTATGTTGGCGGAAAGCACCAGTTGGGTCAGTTTCTTCCTGGTGACGACGGTTGCAGCGATCCCTGGTCTATTATTGCTATGGTGGTTGATGCGACGGGGTATCGTGCCCCGTTCCGAGCTTAATACCAAGTTGCGGTGATAAGATCATGGAACCATGACCTTGAGCATTGAAATAGTCGAGGCGGACATTACGACCTTGGATGTGGACGCCATCGTCAATGCAGCGAACGAACAACTGCGCCGGGGCGGTGGTGTCTGTGGCGCCATCCACGCAGCAGCCGGACCTGGGTTGGAGCAGGAATGCCTGACATTGGGCGGCTGCCCCACTGGCCAGGCGCGCATGACCGGGGGCCATGACCTCGTCGCACGCCATGTGATCCACGCCGTGGGACCTGTCTGGTATGGTGGAGATCACGACGAAGCGACGCTGTTGGCCAGTTGCTATCGCCATTGCTATCAATTGGCCGACCTGGCGAACCTGACGTCCATCGCTTTTCCCGCCATCTCCACTGGCATATTCGGCTATCCTTTGGTGGCAGCGACAGAGATCGCCGTGGGCGCAGCGAGAGCCTATCAAGCGGACCCTGGCAGTCTGCGCCGCATCGTCCTTTGCTGTTTCGGAACCGATGTAGCCGAGATTTATTCTAGAGCCGCCAACCAGACTTGAATGCGGGCTTCATTGACCCCGAAATCACTGCGTCCATAGTGGGAGCGGCTGTAGATGGCCAAGGTTGAACGGCTTTCATCCAAGGGTATGAAACGCACGGTAATGCTGTCGGGAAACCGCATCAATTTGCTGCGCTGGACAAAGTCATACTGCAGACCAGGGCCATCTTTTGCGCCCGCCGTGATGCGCGGCTGATCAGCCAGCATCGTCATCCAACGGTCTTTCAAGGCAATGGCAGAAATGGCAAAGACCGGGCTGATCATATGGGGCTTGGCTTGGCAGTGCCCCTCGGGACAAACCAGAAACTGGTTCGGCTTTGGGGTCAGCTGCAATGTTTTGAAATCCACCACCAACGCCTCCATTGGACCAAAAACAACGGTGAGGGATTTTTCCGCCCCCAGAACAACGAAGACCACCACCAACAGAGCGGCCAAGGCAACAACCGCCTTAATGCTGTTTTTCAACTGTTTACCCATCGCCCTATACTCCCTGAAGCATTTCCGACAAGGAAATGCTCCGACTCTTAAGAATCGAGCAATTTTTCCAATCACTTAGAATCGCCCAGGGAATTTGGGCGATTCTCTTTTGATCGGAATTGCTCTAATCCAAATCTTCAACCGGCACAAATGCGTCCGCCAAACCGAACGCTGCCGGGCCAAACGCCGCCAGGGCCGCCTCGGTGCGCATGATGGCTGGGGCGGAAACAGCCATGACCGTGACCCGTTGGCCATAGCGTAACCGCTCTGTCGTGATCGGCTGGGCCATCTCCGTATCCAGAATGCAGACTAAATCCGGCACCATGGCACGCAAAACATCGCCCTGACGGGCCACCAGAAACTCGTTCTGAAACTCGATGGTCAGAGGCAAACCAGCAGCCTCCTCATCAACAATGCTGACCTTGCCAATGGCCCAGCCCTGCCGCGTCTCCCGCGTCAGATCCATAACCTTACCCTGATACAGAACCTTTGCATGGCCATAGTGGGTCCCAGCCAACATCTCCACCAAGGCCGCGAAAGGCTCCCGGTTTTCAGCCCGGGACTCCCGTAGATTGGCCCCAATCGCCTGGCATAGGGACGTCGTGCCGGGAATTGCGACCCGTCGGGCCGTCCTCCCGTCCATGGGATAGGATGCCATGGCTGCGCGTGCGCCCATGCGAATGGCGATGCCCCGGGCGATATATTCCGCCCTGGTGTCATCGTCGATATCCAAAATCGTGGTATCGCCGTGTTCCGAGGCGAGAGCAAATGGTGCGGAGGAAACCCCATAAACCGAGAATGTGACCATCTGCAATTCGGGAAAGGCCCGCCCCATACCGTCCGCATCAATCACCGGCTTGCCCAGCATGGCAGCAATATAGATCGGCATCATTGAGTTGGAGCCCCCCGCTTCGAAGGCCAGCAGTGCATCGATGGACCGGCCCAGATGCTTTTCCAGGGCCAGGACGGCGGCGGCGGGTTGATCGGCCCCCATGATCTTTTCGATGGCCACCGTAGGCGCGCCCAGATTACCGCAGGAGACGACCAGGGCGTCGTCTTCCAGCTCATCCAGGGACAGCAGGGTGACGGGGCCGTTTTCTATCATGGCCCGGCGGGTCATCAAAGTGGCGATATAGGGATCACCACCGCCGCCCGTACCCAGGAAGGTGGCGCCTAAGGCAATATCGTCCAGATCTTCAAGACCGATTTTGATCATTGCCCACCCCCGTCCAGATCACCGACAACCTTGACCCGCAGGCGGGTGGCATTGCCCGGCAGATAGCTAAGGGGTATTTCATCCATCTCCACAACACGTACCGTCGCGGCATCGGCACCGGCTTCAACGGCCTGCGCCCTGGCCTCCTCCCTGGCTGCCGCCACCGCCTGGTCCCGGCTGATGCCGTCCAGGGAAAAAATCCGGTCGCATTCCCCGCCCACCATGGCGATGGAGGCACCAATGGCATTGGCCACCTGACCGTGGCCGGGCCGGACAATTTCACCACCCGCAATATGGCTGCCGCCCAGAACCGGCGCGCCGCCACCGACCAGGATCACCGGCAGGCTGGCAGCACTTGGGCGGACCCGCTCCAACGCCCGGGCGACCATTTCGACCGCCTGGTTCAGTGCCGCGTCTACATTTTCAAGACCGGCAACTTCTTCGCCATCACCCAAATTCATCTGTCCACCGGCGACGGCAATATCGCTCATGGTCAAGGTATCGCCGCCAAAGACCAGAGCACGCTGTTGCAGTTCAAAGCCGACCGAGTCTGGCCCGATCCGGGCACCGCCATCGCGCACCAGACTGCCGCCGCCGAGGCCAAGGGCGAGGAGGTCCGGCATGCGGAAATTTGTCCGTACCCCGCCGACTTCCACGGTCATGGCGGCTTCCCGTGGAAAGCCATCCAGTAACAAGCCGATGTCCGTCGTGGTGCCGCCGACATCCACGACCAGGGCATCATTCAAGCCGGACAACACCGCCGCCCCGCGCATGGAATTGGTCGGGCCAGAGGCAAAGGTTAGGACCGGGTATCGGGCCGCATGCGCCGCCGTCATCAAGGTGCCGTCGTTCTGGCTGATATACAGTGGTGCCGCGAGGCCAAGATCATCAATGGCCTGGCTGAAAGCGCCCAGGACCACGCCCGCCAGACCGGACAGGGCGGCATTCAGAATGGCGGCGTTTTCCCGCTCCAACAAGCCAATGCGGCCAATGCGGTGGGACAGGGTGATTGCGGCAGCGGGCAATTCCCGACGCAATATGGCCTCGGCCCGATGTTCCATCTCCGCATCCAGGGGTGAAAACACAGAGGTGATCGCGACGGCATCAATGCCCTGATCGCGAATTTTCCTGGCAGCCGCTGACAGTTCGGCCTCGTCCAGGGGAGAGATTTCCCGACCGTCAAACTCCAATCCGCCGTGAAGAAAATAGTAATCCCCGCCTACCACGGCGCGGAGGTCTTCCGGCCAATCCGTCATCGGCGGCACCGCCGTGGTGGCGGGTGCAGCCAGACGCAGAACGGCAACCCGGTTCAGACGCCGGCGTTCAATGACCGCATTGGTGAATTGCGTGGTGCCCAGCATGACCGCGAAGATATCACCCGCCACGGCCCCGCCCTGTTCCAACACCGCGCCGGCGGCGGCAACGATGGCATCCGTGATGCGCGCGCCGGTCGATACCTTGTGCCAGGCGACAACCCGATCGCCGTCCATCAAAACCGCATCCGTATTGGTGCCGCCAACATCGATGCCCAAGCGCAGCCTGGGATGATGCGACGGCGGCGTCTTATTCATGCCGCAGATTTCCGCTTCGCCCCAGAACTAGATTTGGAACTAGATTTGGATTTGGATTTGGATTTCGGCTTCGCCTTAGATTTTGGCGTTGCCTTTGGCTTCACTTTGGTTTTCGTTATGGTTTTCGTTTTGGCGGGCGCGGGAAGTGCCGGTTGCCGCCGCAGCAGATCCTTCAGATAATGCCCGGTGTAACTTTCCGCCACGGTCGCCACGTCCTCCGGCGTGCCTTCGGCAACAATACGACCGCCGCCACTGCCCCCCTCGGGACCCAGATCGATGACCCAATCGGCGGTCTTGATAACTTCCAGGTTATGTTCGATGACCACGATGGTGTTGCCCGCATCGACCAGGGCATGCAGGACATCCAGCAACTTGCGCACATCATCAAAATGCAGGCCCGTGGTTGGTTCGTCCAGGATATACAGGGTCCGCCCTGTGGCACGGCGGGACAGCTCCTTGGCCAGCTTGACCCGTTGCGCCTCACCCCCTGACAATGTCGTGGCCTGCTGGCCAACATGGATATAACCCAGACCGACCTTTTGCAGGGTGACCATCTTGTCCCGCACCACGGGCACGGCCTTAAAGAACTCCGCCCCTTCATCCACGGTCATGTCCAGCACATCGGCGATGGATTTGCCCCGGAACTTAATTTCCAGGGTTTCCCGATTATAACGCCGGCCCAGACAGACATCACATTGCACATAAATGTCGGGCAGAAAATGCATCTCGATCTTGACCAGGCCATCGCCCTGACAGGCCTCGCACCGCCCGCCCTTGACGTTGAAGGAAAAGCGCCCCGGTTTATAACCCCGCAGCACCGCCTCCGGCAGGGCGGCGAACCAATCCCTGATGGGGGTAAAGGCCCCCGTGTAGGTCGCCGGGTTGGAGCGCGGCGTCCGACCAATGGGGGATTGATCAATGTCCACCACCTTGTCGAGAAAATGCAGACCTTCAATTTTTCTGAATGCGCCCGGATGATCCCGCGCCCCGTTCAGGAATTTGGCCAGGGCTTTGTACAGCGTCTCTATCAACAGGGTTGATTTACCACTGCCCGAAACCCCGGTGAAACAGGTGAATGTCCCCAAGGGAATATGGGCATCGACGTTTTGCAGATTGTTGGACGATGCCCCGATGACAGCCAGCTGCTGCCCTTTCGTGGCCTGCCGCCGCTTTTGCGGCAGCGGGATCTGTTTCATGCCGGTCAGATATTGCCCGGTCAAACTGTCCGGTGCGGCCATGATTTCTTCCGGCGTGCCGTGGGCCACCAGATAGCCGCCATGTTCACCCGCCGCCGGGCCCAGATCAAAGACATAGTCCGCGCTGCGGATCGCCTCCTCATCATGCTCCACCACGATCACGGAATTGCCCAGATCCCGCAGGTTCACCAGGGTTTCCAACAATCGCGCATTGTCCCGCTGATGCAGCCCGATGGAAGGTTCATCCAGCACGTAGAGAACACCCGTCAGGCCCGAGCCGATTTGCGAGGCCAGGCGAATGCGTTGACTTTCACCCCCCGACAAAGTGCCCGATGCCCTGGATAACGTGAGGTATTCCAGCCCCACGTTGACCAGAAAGCCCAGGCGGTCATTGATCTCCTTGAGAACCCGGCCGCCGATCTCCATCTGTCGCGGGGTCAATGAATTTTCAAGGGTGGCGAACCAATTCCGCGCATCCAAAATTGACAAAGCCGTCGCCTTGCCGATGTTTTTGTCCGCGATCCGGACCACCAATGCCTCTTCCTTCAGACGATGGCCGTCGCAGGTCTCGCACGTGGTGATATTCTGGTACCGCTCCAACTCCTCCCGCACCCAGGCGGAGTCTGTTTCCCGATAACGCCGTTCCATATTGGGAATGACGCCTTCGAACGGTTTCGATGTCTTATAGCTGCGCAGACCATCGTCGTAGGTCATCTCAACCTTGGTCTTGCCGGTGCCATACAGGATGGCCTTGCGGACCTTTTCAGGCAGTTCATGCCAGGGATAGGTGGTGGAGATTTTGAAGTGCCGGGCCAGGCTGTCCAGGGTTTGGGTATAGTAGGGTGAGGTCGTCTTGGACCAGGGTGCCACGGCCCCGTCACGCAGGCTCAAATTCTCATCCGGTATGGACAGTTCGGGATCAAAATAGAGTTGATTGCCCAGGCCGTCGCAGGAGGGACAGGCACCAAAGGGATTGTTGAAGGAAAACAGTCGCGGCTCTATCTCGGCAATTGTGAAGCCTGAAACAGGGCAGGCAAAGCGGGCCGAGAATGTCGTCTGCGTCTCGCCATCAGCCGTTTCCACCACCGCCAGACCGTCGGCCAGGTCCAGGGCGATTTCCAAACTGTCCGCCAGGCGGGTCTGTAGATCATCCCGCAGCACGACACGGTCCACCACAACGGAGATATCGTGCTTGATGTTCTTTTCCAGGGCCGGCACCTGGTCAAGTTCATACAATTCGCCGTCAACTTTAATCCGCTGAAAGCCGCGCTTCATCAGGTCGGCGAATTCCTTGCGGTATTCGCCTTTGCGGCCACGGGCGATGGGGGCCAGCAGATACAGTCGGCTGCCGGTTTCCATCTCCATGATCCGGTCGACCATCTGACTGATGGTCTGGCTTTCGATGGGCAGGCCGGTGGCGGGCGAATAGGGAATGCCAATGCGGGCCCACAACAGACGCATATAGTCATAAATTTCCGTCACCGTGCCAACAGTGGAACGCGGGTTGCGCGAGGTGGTCTTCTGCTCAATAGAAATTGCCGGGGACAAACCGTCAATATGATCCATATCGGGCTTGTTCATTAACTGCAGGAACTGCCGGGCATAGGCCGACAGGCTTTCCACGTAACGGCGCTGCCCTTCGGCATAAATGGTATCGAAGGCCAGTGAGGATTTACCGCTGCCCGACAGGCCGGTGATCACGACCAATTGGTCCCGGGGGATCTGGACGTCAATGTTCTTCAGGTTATGTTCGCGGGCGCCGTGGACGGAGATGAATTTTTGCATGGTTCGACTTTATTGTTTCGAATCTCTAAAAAAGAACATAACATGAACATTACGTGACCGCAAAATCGGTCATAAAATCGCCTACTAATTTCTGTGCGATGCCCTGGACTGACCATTATGCGTCGATTCACGGTGGCGAGAACAGGGCCGATGTGGCTATAGTCACTATACGGATTCGCAAGCTATATTTAAGGGTCGGATATAACCATGGCAGGCAGCGTCAACAAGGTCATTTTGGTGGGAAATCTGGGCCGCGACCCGGAAGTGCGCAATATGCAGAACGGCGACCCCATCGTTCATCTCAATCTTGCCACCTCTGAATCGTGGAAGGATAAAAATTCCGGCGAACGGCGGGAAAAGACTGAATGGCACCGGGTGGTCATTTTTAACGAAAATCTGGGTCGAATCGCCCAGCAATATCTGCGCAAAGGCTCCAAGGTTTATATTGAAGGGCAATTGCAGACCCGCAAATGGCAGGATCAAAGCGGCGTTGAAAAATATACCACCGAGGTGGTGCTGCAACGTTTCCGTGGTGAGTTGACCATGTTGGATGGCCGCAATGACGGTGGCGGCGGTGGTGGCGGCGGAAACTACGGTGGCGGTGGTGGCGGCGGTGGTGGCAGCTTCAACGATGGCGACAGCGGCGGCGGCAGTGGCGGCGGCGGCGGCGGCGGTTATGGCAGCGGTGGTGGTGGTGGCGGCGATTTGGACGATGAAATTCCCTTCTAGCCGAATTTCCAGGCAACCTATCTAAGCCTGCCTACACGATGGCGGTCCGGCATCTGGTCATTGAATCTATCGAAACCCCTGATGGCGACCGTTGCGTGGACGTCTTTCGCCGGGCAGATAATACCTATGGCTTCGAAGAATATCGCCGTGATCTGGAAGATCCCCGTGGCTGGTTCCCTATCGCCCACCATCGCGATACCATCTATCAGAATGAAGCTGACGCCAGGGCCGCTGCCAAGGCTAAAGTAAGTTGGTTACCGTAAAACTTTAGGGAGACTGCCGTGGAATTCGCCCCTCGTATGAGCCGCTTTAAGCCCTCGCCCAGCCAGATCGCCTCCGCCCGGGTGCGGGACCTCCAGGCGGAGGGTCGGACCATCATCAAGCTGACCGCGGGGGAGCCTGACTTTCCGGCCCCCGACCATGCCAAAAGGGCGGTCCTGGATTTGATGGAGCGGAATGACATTCAGTACACGCCCATCAACGGCACCCTGGCCATGCGCCAGGCGGTACAGGCGAAGTTCAAGCGCGACAACGATCTGGATTATGCCCTGGATCAAATCGCCGTGGGATCAGGTGCCAAACAGGTGCTGTTCAATACGCTGATGGCGACCGTATCAGCGGGGGATGAGGTCATCATTCCCGGACCCTATTGGGCCTCCTACCCCGATATGGTCAAGCTGGCGGGCGGTACACCGGTTTTCGTATCGGCAGGGCAGAACGAGAAATTCAAGATGCGCCCGTCGGAGCTGGCGGCGGCGATCACACCACAGACCAAATGGTTCATGTTCTGCTCCCCCTCCAACCCCACGGGGGCGGCCTATTCCTGGGACGAATTGCAGGCCCTGGCGGATGTTCTGTTGGCCCACCCCCATGTGCATATCCTGACCGACGATGTCTACGAGCATCTGATTTTCGATGACCATAAATTTGCCACCCTGGCCCAGGTCGAACCTCGGCTTTACGATCGCACGGTAACCTGCAATTCCGTCTCCAAGGCATTTTCAATGACCGGGTTTCGCGTCGGTTATGCGGGCGGGCCGAAAGATATCATCGCCAAAATGTCGAATATGCAATCCCAAAGCACCGCCGGCGTCTCTGCCCTGGGTCAGGCCGCAGCCGTCGCCGCCCTGAACGGCCCCCAGGATCTGTTGGCGGAGCGGGCCGCGAATTTACAACGGCGGCGCGGCATCCTGTTTGAAAAACTGAATGCCGCCAAAGGGTTAAGTTGTGATCTGCCCGACGGTGCCATGTACATCTTCTGCTCCTGCGCAGGGGCCATCGGCAAACGGGGGCCGGACGGGCGTGTTATCGAAACGGACACGGATTTCACGATGTATCTACTCGATTCCGTCGGCGTCGCCGTCGTTCAGGGCGTGGCCTATGGCTTATCGCCTTATTTTAGGGCCAGCTTTGTCGCGCCGGAGGAAGATCTGATCCGCGGCGGTGATTTGATCCAGGAAGCCTGTGCGGCATTGGTGTGATATCGCAATAGACTAATGCCGCATTTCCGGGCAGCATTACCCTATGACAAAGAACATTATCGGTATTGGCGCTGCCGTACAGCGTAAAGAGGACCACCGCTTCCTAACGGGAACCGGTCGGTTCAGTGATGACATCAAACAACCCAGGACCCTTGCCTCGGTGGTTCTGCGGTCACCCCTGCCGCATGGTGAGATAACCACCATCGATGTAAGCGCGGCGCGGGCCGCACCAGGGGTTGTCCTGGTCTTGACGGCGGCCGATCTGGCGGACGAGATTGCCGGGCCCATGCTCTCTCTGTCCAATGTGCCGCCATTCGATATTGGCCACCGCGATGGTCGCCCCGGCGCGGATGCTTCGCAATATCCCCTGGCCCAGGACCGGGTACGCTTTCTGGGCGAACCGGTGGCCTTCGTGGTCGCCGAGACTTTGGCCCAGGCCCAGGACGCTGCTGAGCGGATCATCGTCGATTACACGCCGTTGCCCTCTGTCATGGAGTTTGAGGACGCCCTCGCTCCGAAAGCCGAACAGATCTGGGCCGATGCCCCGGGCAACATATCCTTTGACCATGATGTTGGCGACGAAGCCGCAACAGAAGCCGCCTTTGCCAAGGCCCATCATGTGGCCCGCCTGCCCCTGATCAACAACCGCGTCGTCATCGCCTTTATGGAGCCGCGATCTGCCATTGCCTCTTATGACGCCGCGAGTGAACGGCTGACATTGCAGGCGGGCTGCCAGGCCGCCCACAACCTGCGTGCGGCCCTAACCTCCATATTGGATATCGAACAGGACCGCCTGCATGTGATTGTGCCGGACACGGGCGGCGGATTCGGTGCCCGCAACGGCGTCTATCCGGAGTTTGTGCTGACCCTGGTCGCGGCCCGCCGTCTGGGCCGCGACGTTAAATGGACGGCCACCCGCAGCGAGGCCTTTTTGACCGACTTTCAGGCCCGCGATCACATATTCCATGGTGAACTGGCCCTGGACAAGGAAGGTCATTTTCTGGGCCTGCGGGTCCGGGCCGATTGGCGTCATGGGGCCTATATCGCCTCCCGCAGTGTCTGGGTCATGGCGCATTTTCTGGCCCAGGTCATGGGCGGCGGTTATCGCATGCCGACGGCCTATTTGAACCAACGGGGCGTCGTCACAAATACCGCACCGATGGGTGCCTATCGGGGCATTGGCCGGTTGGAAATAAACTATGTCCTGGAACGGTTGATCGACCAGGCCGGCCATGAGATGAACATAGACCCCCTGACCCTGCGGCAGCGGAATTTACTGAACGATGGGGACCTGCCCTGGACCATGCCCGGTGGCGCAGTGGTCACGACCGGAGAATTTACCGCCAATCTGGCCCGCGCGGTGGAACTGGCTGATTGGCATGGTGCCCCCGCGCGGGCCAAGGCTGCACAAGCCCAGGGCCGACTGCACGGCATCGGCATGGGCATGTATGCGGAGAACGATGGCAGCACCCCAACGGAGTTCGCCGAGATTGCCGTCGGCGCAGCGGGCCGGGTTACCGCATATCTTGGCACCCAGGATTTCGGCATGGGGCATGCCACCATGTATTCGCAAATCCTGTCGGAAAAACTAGGTGTGGATTTCGACGCTATCGACGTGGTCTTTGGCGATAGCGACCTTGTCAAACGGGGTGCGGGCTCTCACGGTTCCCGTTCCGCCCGCATGGGCGGCACGGCGGCGGCGATGGGGGCGGACAAGGTCATTGCCACGGCCCGTGAAACGGCGGCCGATATGCTGGAAGCGGCCGCCGATGACATTACTTTTGAAGACGGCAGCTTTACCATCGCCGGGACGGACCGCACGGTAACCCTGTTTGAGGTTGCCGCCAAAATAGAGGCGGCGGGCGAAAAACTGGCGGGAGATGCTGATTTCGACGTTGCCGGGGAAACGATCAGCAACGGCGTGCATATCTGCGAGCTGACCGTTGATCCCGATGACGGTTCCATTCGTTTGGAGAACTATTCAGTCGTCGCCGACGTCGGGCGGATGGTAAATCCCATGATTGTCCATGGCCAGTTGCACGGCGGGGTCACCCAGGGTATCGGCCAGGCGTTATGGGAGCGGGTGGTCTACGATCCCGACAATGGCCAAACCCTGACCGGCAGCCTGATGGATTATTGCCTGCCCAGAGCCGACAATCTGCCGAACTTTAATATCGAATGCAATGAGGTGGCGGAACTGGACAACCCCATCGGTGCCAAAGGTGCGGGGGAAAGTGCCACCACCGGGGCACCAGCCGCCGTGATGAATGCCCTGGCCAATGCATTACAAAGCGTCGGGGCTGCGGCCGTCGACATGCCGGCAACGCCGGAAAAGGTCTGGCAGTCTTTGCGCACGGCAGGCGCGGCGGTTAGAAATTCTAGTTAAAGGTCACCCCCGCCAGGGCCCTGGCCCGTCGGTCTCCCGGCCAAATACCAGGACTATCCGGTGCCACTGTTTGCGAGAAAATTACTGTGCCCTGTAGGGGTTCATCCAAGGTAACCTGACCGCCGTCGTTGGAAACCTCCACCACGCCGTTGAGGAGCAGGACGCCATAGACACCGTCGATCTGGCCAACCCAGAAATCCGTGCCGCGGATACCAATGGTTGCCACCGGCGTCACAATGCGCAGGCTGCGGTGGCCCAGGCGACCGGAGGCAAATCGCATGCCGCCTTTCAGCAAATTTATGACGCCACCGCCACGACCGTCATAAATGAATTCGTCCAAGACAACCTTTGCCGCGGCCCCAATGGTCAATTCGCTGCCATCCTTGAACAACAGTCCTGCGCGGGCGTTTTCTCCGGTCAGAACTGCCTCACCCGCAAATACGGGCAAATTCTTTTGCAAATCCCGGCGTGCACCGGCCAGCTCGCCGGCTACATGAGATTGGACACGCGCAACTTTGCCAATCGCCTTATTTTCCGCATACGCGGGGAAGTTCAGGCAGAGCAACAGCATAACAATTGTGACAGCGGCTCGGTTCATAACGGTTCCAGCTTTTCCAATTTCAACGTAACATGACGCGCGAACTCAAATAATTCAACATAACAAAAATGGCTCTTCTGGATGTCGATACCTCGCGTCTCTGCAATATTGGTCTGTGTACTGATGCTCTCGCCCAATCTTGCGCAGGCATTCAATGCCTATGGGTCCGTGCGCTATCGCACGGAAGTGGTCGATCAACAGACCCAATCGCGAACCGGCGTCGCCAATACATTGCGCCTACGGGCCGGTCTGGTCACACACCCCATGGCCGGTTTTAGCGCTTTGCTTGAAGGTACGGGGGTTGCCGAAATCGGCCCGCGCCGATCCAGCAATGCCGCCCGCCCGGATAGCCGTTATCCAACCATAAACGATCCACAGAACCTGGACCTGACCCAGGCGGCAATCCGCTACCGACCCGTGGAGCCGATTGCCCTGCGCCTTGGCCGACAGCGCATTGCCCGCGATAACCAGCGTTTCATTGGGCCCGTGGGCTTCCGCCAGACCCAGCAGACGTTCGACGCAGCATCTTTCTCCCTTGCGGATTATAAGGATTGGTTCCTCGACTATGATTACCTTTGGCAGGTTCGTCGTGTTGTCGGTCGTCGTGCGGGCAATGGGGCCGGTGCCCTTGATAGCGACAGCCACCTAATTCATGGCAGCTATCGAGGCATCAATAGCTGGCAATTTACTGCCTATGCCTACCTGTTTGACGTCGAGAACGATGCCTTCGACCTGGCCACATATGGCGGCTGGGCCCGGCATACCTGGCAACAGGGAATGGTAAAGTTTGCAGTTCGCGGTGAAGCTGCCTATCAACGGCCCCATAGAGAACAACCGGTGCCCGGATCCTATCATTACGGCCTGCTCGATGCACAGGCCCGCCACGGCCCCTGGATGTTGGGCCTTGGCCTGGAACAACTATCGGGCGATGCCACGGGGGCATTTCAAACACCCTTTGCGACCCTGCACAAATTCCAGGGTGCTACGGATCAATTCCTCACAACGCCCCGGAATGGCGTAACGGATGGGTATTTGCAGGTTGCCTACAAGATCGGTGGCAGCCCATTCGACGTTGCAACAATATCCCATGTCCGTTTTTCAGGCACGGCACATGAGTTCCGCAGCGCTGATGGCGGTCGCCACCTGGGCCGGGAATATGGACTGACGGCAGAGCTGGGTTTTGAGAACGCGACCCGCATTACATTGCAGGGGGCCCGTTATGTGGCCGGAAACTTTTCGCAAGATACTGACAAGCTTTGGCTCAGTTTCGAAGCCGAGTTTTGACAGGTTCCTGAATTATGCGATCGTTCACCTTCCGGCAATGGCTGATCCTGCTCACGGTGCAGTTCGCAACCCTGTTGTTTGGGGCCACCATGACATCCGTGGCGGTCATATTGCCGCAAATGAAGGGCGCACTGTCGGCAACCCAGGATCAGGTTTCCTGGATCATCACTTTCAATTTGGTCGCCACCGCCATCGCCACGCCATTGACCGGCTGGCTGGCGTCCAAATTCGGCTGGCGCAATTTGATGGTGGGCTCCATCATCGGCTTCACCACTTTCTCGGTCCTGGCAGGTACCGCCGACTCCCTGGAGATCATGTTGATCACGCGGGTGGCCCAGGGTTTTGTGGGGGCGCCGATTTTTCCCCTCGGTCAGGCCATCATCCTGGCCAGTTTTTCCCGGTCCCAGCATCCCTTCGTCTTGATGGCTTGGGGCGTGGGCGGGGTTATGGGGCCAATTCTGGGTCCGTTATTCGGCGGCTTGGTTGCAGAATTGTTCAATTGGCGTTGGGCTTTTTACATGATCCTGCCCATGGGGATTATCGCCGCCCTTTTTGCCTTTGCCGCCCTGTCTAATGAAGAGAAGGGCAGCGCCCATAAGTTTGATTATCTGGGCTTTGGCCTAATCGCAATTGCCATCGGCGCGACACAATTGATGTTTGACCGCGGACAACGTCTTGATTGGCTGGAATCCTACGAAATTCAGCTGGAACTGCTGTTGGCCGTGGTGTTCTTTTATCTATTCATGGTGCATATCCTCACCTCCCGCCACGCCCTGTTTGACCCGGCCACGTTCAAGGACCGAAATTTCACCATCGGCGTCATTCTGGCGACCATTATGGGGGCGCTGCAATTTACCCCCATGGTTCTGTTTCCGCCGTTGCTGCAGGAATTACGCGGCTATCCTGATGCCATTGTCGGCTATCTGATCTCGGCCCGGGGCATGGGCAATTTTTTGAGCTTTTTCTTTGTCGTCCAGTTCACCCGCTTCAACCCCCGGCTTTGTTTATTTTTCGGCCTGGCCCTGCAATCCATCGCGGCGTTATGGATGGCATCCCTTGATATCAATATGACGACGTCGGATGTTTTCTGGACCAATATTCTCCACGGCATCGGCTTTGGCACGGCTTATACCCCCATGGCGGTTTTAGCTTTTTCAACATTGTCGCCACGACTTTTAACTCAGGGAAATGCCATTTTTGCCCTGTTACGCCTGTTGGGCAGCAGTATCTTCATCTCGCTCACCTTGGTGGTGTTTTTCCGCTCCAGCGCCGAGGCGGGCATAAATCTGAACAGCCTGATCGATGCCTTTGATCTACGGAACCTCAGCGTCTGGATTACGACACTGGGGGAAACTGACCAGCCCGCCATGCGCCTACGTCTGTTGGCGGAGGTCAGACAGCAAGCCTCCATGATCGGCTATATCAACGCCTTCTATTTGCTGACCATTGCTTCATCCATAGCGGCACCCTTGGCCTTTTTCTTTGTAACCAAACGAAGCCCCAGGTCATAGCGAACGACAAAACTGTGGTCACCATAGCGCCCGGCTTCGCGGAACGTTATATTTCGTCCATCCTGTTTGAGGATATCGACGTATAAATAATTCGAGTACAGCGTATGCAAGCCGAATTGGAAGCCGTCCTGAAGCGGGAAATTCCCAGGTGTCAGGCACTGATATCAGCTGAACGCCTCTCAGGCGGGGCCAGTCAGGAAACCTATCGTTTAACCATTCGGGAGTCGGATGGCGGCGATAGGCTGTTGGCCCTGCGTAGAGCGCCTGGTGGACACGATGAGGGCCGGGTCTCCTACTATCCGGGCCTGGCAGCGGAAGCATTGTTGATGCAGTCCGCCAAAGCCGCAGGCGTGCCTGAGCCTGAGGTTTTTTATGTTCTGAAAGACCGCGACGGCCTGGGCAACGGTTTCATCATGTCCTGGTTAGAGGGGGAGGCGCTGGGCGCGCGGATCGTCCGCTCCCCCGACTTGGCGGAGATACGGCCAAAACTGGCCTACGAATGCGGCCAGATCCTGGCCCGTATTCATGCCATTGACCTAAAGGCCACCGGCCTTGATCAGTGCCTGTCCCGGTTAAGCCCGGAAGAATACGTGCACAATACCTGGGATCGCTACAAGGCATTTAACACGCCGCAACCCATGATCGATTATACGGGACGGTGGTTGTTGGATCATTTGCCCGATGTGGGTGCGGAAGCGTTGGTGCACAACGATTTTCGCAACGGCAATTTAATGATTTCCCCAAAAGGCGTGGTCGCCGTGTTGGATTGGGAGGTGGCCCATATTGGCGATCCGATGCGGGATCTGGGCTGGATTTGCACCAATTCCTGGCGCTTTGGCCGTACCGACCTAGCCGTGGGCGGGTTCGGTACTTACGATGATTTGTTTGCCGGCTATCAATCCGTGTCGGGACAGGTAGTAGATCCCCAGCGGGTGAAATTTTGGGAAGTGTTCGGGTCTTTCTGGTGGGCCATTGGTTGTCTAGGCATGGCGGACCATTACCGCACGGGTCCCGATGCCTCGGTCGAGCGTCCGGCCATTGGTCGGCGCAGTTCCGAATGTCAAGTGGATTGCGTCAATCTGCTGATCCCAGGGCCGGTCGAATTGGTCTCGGAGCCTGACAGTACGAACGACGAGATGCCCCGGAACGATGAACTGTTGATCAGCGTGCGTAATTTTCTGCATGGCGACGTGATGGCAGAGACAGAAGGGCGGACAAATTTCATGGCCCGGGTGGCCGGTAATTCCCTGGATATCGTCCTGCGCGATCAAGCCCTGGGGCCGGCGCATCGCCACCTGGAACGGCAACGCCTGAACGCATTGTTCGTCGCAGACGACAGCCTGGAAAATTTACGCTGGCGCCTGGTCAATGGACTACGCCTGGGCGAAATGGCCCTTGATCATCCCGGCCTGGCACATCATCTACGCCAGACCGTGGTCAACCAGATCGCCATAGATCAACCAAAATACTCCGGCTTCAAGACGGCATTGGGTCACAATACCTCCGAACGCTCTAGGTTCCGGTAAACTTCGCGGGACGTTTTTCGACGAAGGCCGCCAGGCCCTCCTTGGCGTCGTTGGTCTTGCCCAGTTCCACATTCACCGTCTTAAAATCCGCCACCGCAGTATCAAAGCCCTTTTCGATATACTTGCGGGAATTGGCAATGGTCGCCTTCACCGCCAAGGGTGCCTGGGCGCAGATTTTTTCCGCCAGTTCAATCGCCCGGTCCAGCTGCTGGCCCGTGGGCACCACTTCCTGGATATAGTTGAAGCGCAGCGCCGTTGCCGCATCGAACTCATCGTCCGTCAACAAATACCGCATGGCATTGCCGTAACCGGCGCGCTGGACCATACGGATGGTCGCACCCCCCGTGGCCATCAGGTTGCGCTGTACTTCCAGTTGAGAAAAACGGCAGTCCTCAGCCGCGATAACGATATCGCAGGCCAGCATCAGCTCGACCCCAATGGTGTAAGTGATACCCTGAACAGCGGCGACAATGGGCTTGCTACGGTGCGGGCCGGTAAGACCGAAACAATCGATATTGCCCTCGCCATAGATGGAGCCACCCTTGGCCCGGTGCGGTGTCATCGCCGGCATATCCAGGCCCGCTGTGGTATGAGGCCCAACCGCATAAAGAACGCCGCATAGCAGGTCATCGTCATTTTCAAGCAAGGTATAGGCATCGCCCAGTTCCTGGCCCATTTTCGGTGTGTAGCCGTTGAATTTGTGGGGCCGGTCAACACCCATCAACAGCAACGGGCCACGGCGCTCTACATTGACGCGGCCATCCGGGTTTGAGGGATCATCTGCCATTATTGTGTACTCCTAAAATTCTAGTTTGCCATGACGGCGTCATAACGCGCTGCAGCGATACCCACGCACAGGGGGATATCTTCATTCAAAAGATACCGTAACGAGACCAGGGCAGCAGCAGCGGCCTCGACCTGCCGCAAATAGTCATCCCGGTCGCCATAGCGTTCGCCGATCGAGGGGCGGGGATCGCCCGTGGCATCGCGCCCGGCCTTATCCTTGGCAAACGGTATTGTGGAACCAATATATTCCAGCAGCTGCCCCGCCCCGCCCGTATCACCATGGCGAGGGTTGAAACCTGTATGGGAGGCGACGGGCACGGCCACATCAGGCATCGGTATACCGGCGGCCTCACAGCCGTTCTCGTTCACGGTCGAAACCCAATCAGGATAGGGTGCTGCGCCCAAAGTCGCCGGGAACAGCCCGATGCCCCGGTCCGCATCTGGTCCGAGGTCCATTGGATAAATCCAGGTCATGGCCTCCCCATCCGGCAGGGCCAATCCTGGCGTACCGGACAATGCGGCCATCACGTCCGCGCGTGAGCCGCGACGATCTTTGTTGGGATATGAACTACCGGGCGGGGCGACATCGTCCCTTACCCAGATCAGCAGGTTCGCCAGGGCTGCGCGGTACAGGGGGCGATAGTCGACTATATTCATATAATTCTGGCCATGACTGCCAAACATGGTGCGCCGGGCCAGTACGGCGACACCTGGCCCGTGCTGGGTTGAGGCGAATAGATAGCGGCGCACATTGTCGGGCAGCTCCGCATCCCCACCTGTATCCAGATCGCAATGGCTTAACCCCGCATCACCGCGCCAATATTCCGAAGAGGTGTCGGTATAGATGATCTTAGGCATGCCGCCCTTGGCGATCTGACGATCAAACAGACCCTCGATCTTCTCACTCAAAGGATCGGTCTGGGGCAGATCGGCGAACGGAAACTGATGGCCAAACGACGGCGTCGGCTGGACCGAAGGCTGGGCATAACGGTGGTTGAACTCGCCGCGCCGGCCACCGGCAATGTGCGCCAACATGCCGTCAAAGGCAGGCCGTCCCGCCTCATCCAGGTTCAGGCCGAAATAGAGATAGGTGCGTAGAAAGCGCCCGCACTGGGACTGCCCCTCCCCCACCGCATGATCGATTTCGCCGGCCGTGGGCGCGTCGGCGTCATAGCGCAGGTAGGAGGCCAGATCCCGGGTCGCCAACATGCCGGTACCAACCACGGGGCAATCGCGCGGCGTATATAGCAGGTCATAGATGCGCCCGGTCGCAAATCCGCCGTCCAGCCAGACATGGCCTGCCGCATCAAAGTGCCATGTGGCCCTGTCAATAACCTCCGCCGCACCATATACACCGTCGCGCACCATCAGGGCGGCATCAGGCTCGTT
The DNA here is from genome assembly GCA_018660265.1 of Rhodospirillaceae bacterium. Classification (GTDB taxonomy): domain Bacteria; phylum Pseudomonadota; class Alphaproteobacteria. The sequence goes on from JABJKS010000089.1 coordinate 108,907, forward strand.
GTTATCAGCGGCAATAATCAGTTGGTGGCGTCCCAGATCGCCCACATGCTGATCCGTCAATGGCAGGCTGTCGCAGGCCGCATTTACTTGCAGGCGCAACTGCATTTGGCTCGCGGGTCGGCGTGCCTCTATTGGCACCTGTGGCGGCATCAGGCCGATGCGCATACGTTCGGGCGTACGGGGCACATCCCACTGCCAGCCGGCCCAGGCCACAGTCCAGCCATGTTCGAAAAGGAAACCGTCACCGGCAGCGATATCGGCGGAATTATCCGTGGTCATGGGGGATTGATTGAACCGCGCCAGCACCCGCTTGCCCCGGTTCGGCACCTGCATCAACAAGGCCCTGTTACCCTGCCTCACCAGCAAAGGCCGCAGGATGGTCACATCGCCGCTGTAGTGAACCAGGCCGTCATTGTCGCGGGGTGCAAGATCCAGATCCACCACACCGGCGTTGGCCGCATGCAACGGATCTGCCGTGTAGTGAGCGATAGCCTCTATCCGCTCATACGGGCCGACAGCGCCAAACGATTGGCCATTTTCATAGGGTTCACGGGACAAAATCTCAAGACGGGACAACGGCATGCAAACTAACTCCGCAGATTACGCACAGGCCTGGTCACAGATTGGGAACCACCGGCCCAAATTGGCAGGTGGGTCATTTTAACGCCTGGCCCCCCGGTGACAATAGGGTGCACATCCTCTGCATCCCGCACCAGATCGGGAAAGCCCGACAAATAGGTCTGAATACGCCCCAGGTCCCAGCCGTTCTTGGCGATTTGATGTGCCAATTCGGGCGGCAATAGAAAGAACTGCTCCCCCAACGCCCGCAGACGCCCGGCAGAGGCCACCGCGCGGGTCGCGGCCATGGTAGTCGCCATGGGTTCCAGGATGGCCTCAGGCGTATCGCCGCCGCCCGCAGGCAATACCTCGACAGTGCCCGAGACGCCCAGCACGGTGACAGCGCTTGCCCCAGCATCCAGGCCACGCCGCATCGGCAGGGTCGGGAGAGTTCCATCCCCGCCCTCGGGAAAACAGAAACCGTATTTGCCCGGCTGACCCATTGTTGCCATGTCGCCAATACCCGCCCGCGCACCGGCGATATTCAGCATGACCAGGGCCATGGCCCGACCCAAGGTGGCGTTGGCCCGGTTGCCTGGACCCAAAAGATTGGTGCCGGCGTTCATGCCCAGACTTTCCACGACGGGGCCGTGCACGATGGTGACCACGGCCGGGGTGCCTGTGGTCGTCAGGATACCAAGCAGATTAAAGTCGGGCTCCAGACAAGCCTCCGCCGCGGTCAATACTATGGGCAGGGCAGCCGGCGCACAGCCCGCCAGCACACAATTGTAAGCAACGGCGGCTGTGGTCAGGTCCCCGAACAGGGGCACCATCTGGCCATATGATTTATTCGGCGCGGCCACCCCATCCAGCATGGCTGCGAGGCGTGCCTTGGTCGGTGACACCAAGGGCAGACCATCGCCAAGGTTTTGCTCTGCAAGAATGGCCTGAGCCTCTTCCCAAGGGACAGCCTCGTCAAAGATCGGTAAGTCGGCCAAGGCTTCCATCTAGTGTCCTGGTTCAGAAATACGTCATGTTTAGGATCGGTTCTCCGGACCTCCGGGTAGGAGGCATTCCGCCGGCGATGCGGCCCATCGTCAAGGGATGCCGACGCCATCCGGAGCTCCGGAAAACCGACCAATTTGGCGGTCTAAGAGGCCCCTCGGACGTCGTTGTGCAGCCCTCATGATGCAACAACATCACGACGGGCCACACGCCTAGCCGAGGGGCCTCTTAGACCGTCCTAAATACGGCGTATTTCTGAACCAGGACACTTGTCTGGTCAAACGTGCGCCACCCGCACAGAGCAGGCGGCAGTGAAACCAAAGGGCGGGATATAGGCGGAATGCTTACCGGGCCCACCGGCGACCAGAATATGAAAATCCTCCGGCGTCTTGACCATAGGGTAGTGATCATCCACGAGCGGGCGATCCATTTCGTCATAGCTGACCTGGTTTTCTTCCGAGACTTTGGAGATATGCAGGGCGGAGCGCGTGAATAAATCCGCCTGGATGTCCGCAATGCTCCAGCCATCCCGGTGCAGGGTCTGGGCATGTTCGGGGCCCAGGATCAGGAATATCGGCGCATTGCAATAGATGGCATTGGCACCAGGTTGGCTGATGGTACCGGCAACAGTGGTCAGAATGCCAACCCCGGTGGTGGAGGCATGATCGTTGATGTTATGGGGTGCCTCGGCGGGAATGGCCGTCACCACACTGTCGTCTGCGGCAAAGCCCCGGCGCACATGGAACGGCTCCCACGGGCTTTCCTCCTCATTCTCGCCGAAGCAAAAAGCGTATTTGGCAGGTGTCCCCTGGGTGGAGCGGTCCATGATGCCGGGCTTGGCCCCGCCCACATTCATCAGGATCAATTGCAAGGCCCGGCCAATCGTGGCATTGGCCTGACGGCCCTGACCAAAACAGTTGGAGGAGCAGTTGACGTTAAGCTGATTGCGGATGGGTCCGTTGAGCAGGATCATCGGTGCACAGGAATGCGTGGTGGCCAGACTGCCGTGCAGATTATACTCCGGGTCCAGCACAGCCCGGGCCGCAGCCAACACGGCGGGGAAATATTCCGGCCGGGCACCGGCCATGACGGCGTTGGCCGCCATGGCCTGCATCGTCGGGATCACCCTTCGTGGCGACATCGATGGCAGGGGTTCGTTATCGCCATGGCAGGTGGCAACAAACCGCTCAACCAGCTCTTCCGTGGGCATAACCAGGGGAAAGCCATCGCCCCATCCCTGATCGAACGCATACTCATTCCATTGCGCTTGATCCATATCATCAAGATCAAGGGTTTCCGTCTCTGCAGCAGTTTCCATAGATTTAGTCTTTACACTCCATGAAGGATCCAGAGCATGTTTCATTTAGACATGCCCACGACCTTGGGACTCTTAAGAACCGAGCGATTGAACCAATCACTTAGGTCGCGCAAGCAATTCCAAATAATTGAAAATTGCCCTACAGCTCGATAGCAGCCTTTAGCCCGTTGCTTGCAGTATCAATGCGCTCTGCCAGCTCCTCAGCATTCAGGCCGCCAATGGGATGCTTCACGACAATGACGTGAGGGTCCATTTTGCGCGCCTTGGCCTGGGCCTGTACCAAAGGCAGGAAAGTATCGGTGGTCAGGATAAAATTGGTAACGCCGCGTTTTTCAAGTTCGATGCTGTCATGGAAACTCCACGACGAACATGCCCCTCAATCCGCTATAGCGAGGATCGCGGCCCTGTACTTGCCGGCCAATTCGTCATACATCCCATCAGCCGCCGGCTGGGCCGGGCTGTCCTTCAGGGTATAATCAATATTGTCCGTATTGCGATAGGCGCTCATCTTCGAACGCATGCCTTCGAGCAATTCTTTCGCATTAGGCTTGGAATTAGAAAACAGAATGATAGGATCCTTGCTCCAATCGACGGAGTTGGCGGCAACCTGTTCGTTGCTTGGGGCTTCTTCGCCAAAGGATGGATTGACAATTCGCATGTTGGATCTCCCTTCAAGAACTAGGTTAAGCCAGGGCAACCCAAAATAGCAAGGCCGGCACGATCACGATTTAGATGCTTTTGGGCGGCGGCGGGAAGGGCGCGGGATCCAAAAAGCGCGTCAGTACATTGCCTGTGATCTGTGCCACATTGTTTTCATAGCCATTGTGAGCCAGGCTGGAAATCCAGGCGATGGAGCCCGTAGCGAAAACCCCGCCGCCGTGTGGGCATTCAAAAAACACCATATCCGCGCGCACATTGGGGTCATTGAAATGCGGCATGGTGGAAAGAAAATCTTCTTTAGTACGCAGCATGTCATCGCCAAAATCATCCGCCCGCGCCAAAACCAATGCATGCGCCGGGGTGCCGTCGCGGGTATCCCAACGGTCAATCTCTTCGCCAGCGGCACCATTGCCGATGGAGCCGAAATTGCCGATAGGCCCGGCCCCAATACCTGCCAAGGCAAAGGCGGCACGGGGGTCATCGGCACCGGCCTGACGCTCGTAGGGGCTGCTGTATTCGAACCCCTGGGCGGCAAATCCAATGCCCACCAACTGGTTCGGTGGCCGACCGTTGCGCCGCCACAAACCACCATATTCGCCATTGAAGGATTGGTAATATTCCCCCACCGGCGACATCCAGGCCCGGGTTCCGTCCTCGGCCCGGCGCACCTCGATCACGCCCGGCTTGTCATCGTGAAATGCAATCCGCCAGTAAAATCCATTGCCGCCCAGGTACATCAGGCGGCCGCCCTGGCTTAGATAGCGTTCGATACCATCCAGCATAGCCGTGGAATGATATTCCGGATGGCTGCCGGTCATGACGCAACGATAGGGCTGCAGTAACCCAGCGCCCTCCGTGTGCAGTTCCTCATCCGTGATGATATCGACCGGTTGGTCAATATGATCCAGCCAGGCCAGAATGTTCAGATCCGCCGGCAGACCCCAGGGCCGGTTATCGCCCGGCTTCATATTCATCACCGGGCGCAGGCGGGAAGAATAGTGAATACCGCTGCGGTCATCGTGATTGTCGTAAAGGGAGCCGCCGACCTCCTCATGCCGGGCCAGAAATGCGTCGTTGACCCATTCCGGATGGCCGGCACCAAATATCAGATTAGGCTGCAAACGTTGCCGGGTATTGGCATAGGCCATATAGGATGCGGTCGGCACCAACCAGGCTACATCCGCTCTGGCCTCGCCCTTTGGCGGCAGCACAAAGAAGGGAATGCGGTCGACATCATCGCCATGATGCAAACGGGCGGCATAGACACCACTGGGCAGATCATCCGGCACGGTATAGGTAAAATCCGTCTCCCAGCCTGCATCATACAGATCATCGTGATGAAAATGGATGGCGCCATATTGCTCCGGCGCGTGACGCCAATTATGTTCGCTGCCATCCCAATTATGGCCGGTGACCCCGCGTGTGGGCAGATTAATCACCTCGCCGTGCAGGCCATGGCGGGACAGGTCCGTAATCCGGTCCGTGGAAATATCAGCGGCAAAATCCCAACAGCCTAAGATGTCGTTCGTTAAGGTTTCGGCGATGCCGGGCCCGGAAGCCGCTGCCATTTCAGCATCGGTCAGGGCACGGTTCGCAAGGCGCGGGCGATCAATCTTGCCGTTGAAATGCGCTGTGGCCCTTTCACCGCCCCCCGCTGCGAATTGAAATGGTGCCGCCGCTGCGCCTAACCCTAGACCCGATACCAGGGTTTCCGATCTTTCAACGGGGTCTGATATGACCTGATCGCCAGGGCCGGTCGCCAACGGCCGTTGCACCAACCGCGCCTGGCCGCTTGCACTATCATAACTGGCCGCGACGAATGCCCATTGTCCCCGGCGTAGAGGCACATTGGTGCTGAGCATTAGCTGCCGCCCCTGATCTTCACCGACCCTTAGGGCCAAGGCACCGGTTTCGTCCAGCAGAAGGGCAAACCCCGCGCCTGGATCATCCCAACCGCGCCCCATGATGACCTGCCGCCGCGCACCTGGCAGTGTCGGACAAATCATAGCCTGTAGGGTAAAGCTGTGTAGCTCTGCCAAGGCCACCTGAGCATCGACGCTGCCATGGGAACCCCGATGAATGGCCTGAAACCGACCTTCATAAGACCGCCCTGCATAAGATTGTGCAAAGGGGGCTTTAACCACCGCCTCCAACACCCCGACGCCGTCTGGGCTGCTGTCCCCACCCGTGACCCGAACAAGGTCTGCTTCGTAGGGGCCGTCTTCATAACTACAGACTTTGAAATCCAGGCGCTGGCCGGGCCTTGCCGATATGGGATTGCAGTAACCGGTTATGGTTTTACGGCGCAGTTGGCCCTCGTCGTTAGATTTGGGGTCAGATTTGGGGGCGGACATAAGGTGGCATTTCCTCGGAATTTATGAAGGATATTTTGCCCCGACTATAGCGGACAAACGCTACCCCGCTCCGAAATTTCGAACAATTTAAATCCTTACGCCATATCATTTTTCAAGATCACGCCGCCTTTCAAAATCAAGGACAAAGCTTCGCCTTGGCCGTCCAGGCAGGAAATGTCCTCCAGGGGATTGCCGCGCACGGCGATCAAATCGGCATAGGCACCAGATGCAACGACGCCCAGCTCACCCTCCATATTTAGCAATTTGGCATTTTGAGAGGTGGCGGAGCGTAATACATCCACCTCCGGCATGACCTGGGCGCGGATGACGAACTCGTTCGATTGATCTTTGTGCATACCGCCCAGCAAATCCGTGCCAAGGCCGATATTGACCCCCATTTCGTGGGCCAAGGCCAAAGCTTCCAGCCCCTGGATCCTGACATCATCCACCTTGGCCACGCTGACGGGCGGCAGGCCATAGTCGGCCCCATATTTATGCAGTGAGTTGTAGGTCACCAGGGTCGGCACCAGCCAGGCATCCTTTTCCCGCATCAACTCCAAGCTGGCACGATCGATCAGATTGCCATGTTCGATGGAGCGCACGCCCAGGCGTACACAGCGGGAAATAGCTTCCGGGGTGTAGGCATGCGCCATGACATAAGTACGCCAGGATGTCGCCTCCCACACGGCAGCTGCAATCTCCTCCTCGGAATATTGCAAATTCCAGATGGGATCGGTGGGGGAGGCCACCCCGCCCGAAGCCATGATCTTGATCTGGGTGGCACCCCGGCGCAATTCCGTACGCGCGGCCTTTCGCACTTCGTCGACGCCATCAGCAATGGCGGTAAATTGCGCGCTGGGCAGGCAGCATTGGCAGCCTTCCCAATCATAGACCCGGGGACGGCTGTCACCATGGCCGCCTGTCTGGCTAAGCACCCGCCCGGAATAAAACAGTCTGGGCCCGGCGATCAGGCCTTCCTCAATCGCCATGGCCATGCCCCAATCAGCGCCGCCCGCATCCCGCACTGCGGTAAAGCCCCGCTGCAACATCCCCTCGGCGATGCGCCCACCCCGCATGGCGGTCAACGAAGCGGGATCATTGCCGATACTGCCCAAATCAGCGGTGGTCGCGATCAAATGCACATGGGCATCGATCAACCCCGGCATCAACACCTGGCCGCCCAGGTCAATCACCTGATCACCCTTGGGTACGACACCCCCCTGGCCGACCTCCTTGATGCGATCATCCTCAATCACAACATAGGTATCGTCCACAAGGTCGGGGGATTGCCCATCGAAAAGCAAGGCGTTGTGCAGCACCGTCAGGGTCATTGTACTCTCCATATAATATTGCGGTTAGCTTTCGCGACAATTTCGAAACGGTCAAGCGGGAAAAAAACTGGCATGGCGGGAAACCCCTGATTACAGTCAGGGTCAAGTTTTGGAGCCTTTCATGAGCGATCTTTTACAGCGCGACAAATTCAGCACCCCGGTGGAGCAAAACCTGGTCACGGCGGATTGGCGCGCACGCGGCTATTCCTGCGGCCTGTTCGTTGACCCGCCCGGCCAGCAATGGCTGGATTTTACCCACAGCACTAATGAACTGGTCACCGTCGTCGAGGGTCGCCTGGACATGACCGTGGGTGATGTGCGGATTGAAATGGGCCCGGGTGATGAGGTTTTTATTCCAGCCAATGCCACGCACTCGGTCTGCAATATTCACGACGGCATATCGCGTTGGCTGTACGGCTACGATTGAGGGATCAGCAGATGACAATGAACAAATTGGACCGTGAGACATTGGAGAGATTGACCCAAGACTTCACGGAAACCTTCAACGGCACCGACATTGACGCCATGATGAGCTATTTCGCCGCTGACGGTAGTCTCTATGACCAACATGACGGTGCCCAGGCACAAGGCGACGCGGCGATCCGGGCCGCCTTTCAACCACAGTTCGATGGTGAATTCGGCACGATGCAATTTGTCATGGAAGATTTGTTCGTAGACCCTGAACAGGGCAAGACCATGGTCAGCTGGCTTTGCAGTTTCGATACCAAGCGTGGACGCACGGGCTGGCGCGGCCTGGATATCCTGCATTTCAATGAACAGGGCAAAATCATCATTAAGCGCACCTATGCCAAGGCCAAGGTCCTGCAACTGGTACCTGCCCCAGGATAGGGCTGAACTGATCTGACCAGATCTAAATAAACCAGAATAGATTTGTGGAGAGTTAAAACGTGTTTCGAGATGATCGCAGTAATCCAGCCTTCCAACGGCGCTTTCAGGCCCTGCATGAAATTGCGGCTGAGGCCCACGCCCGCCTGCCCCGCAATATTTGGGACTATATGCGCGGCGCGACGGAGACCGAGACAACCGCCAAGCGTAACCGTCTGGCCCTGGATACCCTGGCCCTGCGCGCCCGCGTACTGCGGGATGTACAGGACATCGATCTATCCAGCACATTCCTGGGCGCTGATCTGGATCTGCCCCTGACGTTTGCCCCCATTGGATCGTTGGAATCGTTTGATCCCGAAGGTGGTGCGGCCGCCGCACGGGCCGCTGCGCGCCACGGCATGATGACCACGTTAAGTTCCGTCTCCGCCCCGGGGTTGGAGGCGACGGCAGCGGCGGCGGAAGGCCCCAAAATCTTTCAGCTATATGTGCGCGGCGATACGGCCTGGGTTGATGATCATGTCCACCGGGCCGTTGCCGCAGGTTACACCGCGTTTTGCCTGACTGTTGACGTGGCCGTCTACAGCCGGCGGGAGCGGGATATCGTCAACCGCTTCGTCAAGCCCTGGCGCCGGGACGCTGAGGGTCAGGATTTCCAAGCCGCCCTGAATTGGAAAGACGTCGAACGCTTCAAGGCAACCCACAACATACCTTTGTTGCTCAAAGGCATCATGACGGCGGAGGATGCGGCGATAGCTTGCGACCATGGCGTCGATGGCGTCTGGGTTTCCAATCATGGCGGTAGGCAATTGGACCAGGCCCAGGGTGCCATGGCCGTCCTGCCAGAGATCGTGGATATTGTCGCGGGCCGGGCGGCGATCATTGTCGATGGCGGCTTTTTGCGTGGCACGGATATCATCAAGGCCATGGCCCTGGGTGCCGATTTGGTGGCGTTGGGGCGGTTGACCGCAATGGGACTGGGCGCAGGCGGCGAGGAAGGCTTGGTCCGGGCCATGGATTTACTGGCCGAGGAGATGCAGATCGCCATGGGCCTGTTGGGGCAGACCCGTCTGGCAGATTTATCCCCTGACGATCTGACCACGGCACCCGCTGTTGATGCCCCCGATGTCCTGAGCGCGTTTCCCCATCTCAACGTGGAATAATCAGCTAGCGCAGGTCCGGCAGACTGGCCAGCATACGGCGGGCCAGATCATCCAGCATAGACGCCACCGCATCGTCATCGTTTTGAAATTCCGCCGCCCGGAACAAGGCGATGGGAAGAGAGAATAGAGACAAAGGCACGTCACCGGAATTACGCGAGGCATTTGCGTGTGATTGCCATAACAAGGTGCCATCACGGGCGCGAATAATCTCCGCCCCAATACTGATATATTTCTGCGACCAGATCAGAGCATTATCATGGCCTGCGCCCAGAACCTGCCAGCGCAGGAATGCCGGGCAGCGGGTCGCTGCTGCGAAATGGCGGGCATCGCCCGGATGCTCCAGATCCACCGCCATGGCGCGCACCAGACGGCGGCGTTCAAGGGGGTGGATAACCCGATCCACCCGCCCGCTCAATTGCCGGGCCAGGGCGGCGGCAATCCGTTGCCCCCCTGCTATACCGGCATCCATCGGGCCATCGAGGACAACAATACAATTCGGTGCGGTTTCATAATAGGCGCGCAGGGCGTTGTTCGATGCAGCCGTTGCGATGTCTGAAATCAGGCTCAAAAGGAAAATTATTACCAAGTGTCGGATCATCTTTTAACTCCGCCGGCACCGGTTGCCCAACAATATGCTGCCCGCGACGTTGTGGCCATCGACTTGAATATCCCGCACTTGGATCGCGCCCTTGGCCAGGTAATAGCGGGCCCTGATCGCCCCAGCTTTTTTGTAACCGTCGGCCAATATCTGTTGCAGACCGTCCAGCAATTGCGCATCCACGGCGCGCGGAAAAATTCGCATGGCGGGACTGTAGGATGAGATGCCGTGACGCCGCGCGATGGTATTCAGGTCATCACGCTCTGCCGGAACCAACCGCCCCGTTGGTTGCCTGGCGAAGCCGCTATAAAGATCATTGTTTGGGTGCCAGGCTTGCCCGGCCGGGTTGCCGGCCACGAATAAATCCCCCGTCCGGTCCCGCAAAGCCACCCGCATACCAAAGCATTCCCTGAACCGGCGATAAAGGCGGGCGCGCTCCGCCGCGTCACCAGGCCAGGCCAATTCGATTGCCGGACCGCGGCCATGCTCCAACAAGCGCAATAGCACCCGGCCATGGGCTGTATCGGTTTTTGCCGGTGTTACCAGGACTGGCTTTGCCACCGCGGCAACAGGTTCAATCGGTTGTGGTATCTGTTCCGCCGACTTTGCCGCAACGGGCTTCAAAGGCTGAACAATCGCCGGTGCGGGTTTCTCGATGACCGTAGGCTTTAGTGCCGTCATTGGTTGTATGGGTGGTGCAGACGGCACTGGCGACACTGCTGGCACTGTGGGCGCTGTAACCCTGGGCCGAGGCGGGGCGGGCAGCGAAACGGTCTTGGGTTCAGTTTTCTCAACCGCCGTCTGTTTCGGCACCGCCATCGGTTTGGTTGCTTGGTTTTGCGGTTGCAAGGCTGGCTGCGGCGCGCCCAACAGCATTGCCGCCAACAAGGCACTCAGCCCCACCGATGCACCGGCAATGATGTATCTACGCGCCATGGATTATCGTATCCGGCTTGAGGCGAACAGCAATTCCATTTCTTCCGAGAGGGCATGCAATTCCTTGCGACGTTGTTGCGGGCTCATGAAAGCGGTCTGTTCCGTGGCATATTTCGTGGGACCGGTTGCCATTACTTCGGCCCGGCGCTTTTGCACTGCCGGGTCATGAATGGCGGGTGGGATCAGGTTCGGTGCCGCCGTGCGCTGGGCTGCCGGCTTGATGGCTGGTGCCCTTGGCGCTGAAATTTTCTCGGTAACCGGAATGGGCGGCACGGTCTGCCGCACGGCCACTTCGATGGGCGCGGCCTTAACCGGCGCTAACTTAACCGGCACTGGCGCAACCGGAACCGAGGCAACCGGTTTCGCCGCTTCCGTCTGCATGACCTTATCCATGATCGCGGCAGTGGCCTTGCGTCCCGCCTGCAGGGTGTTTTGCGCCGCGATAGAGGTTTTGTGCAGGACGCCATCGCCTGTCTCGGGAAGCTGACCGCCATTAAACAAATAGAACAGTGAACCAACGACGACGAGATTGAAGATTAGGAATCGCATGAGTTGATACCTCCCAAAGTGGTTGTGGTTGTTTTTGCCTCAACCCAGGCCGCGCTAATTGACAGCAACGCCCGCAACAGGGCCGAGATGGGCAAGCCGATCACCGTGGTCATAAAGGCCAGGCTGAAACGTTCCGTCAGACCGCGGATCACCTCTTGCACCGTATCAGGGGTCAGGGCTTGCCCCGCCAATTCGCCGATGCCCAGTGAGATTCCGAACAGCGTATAGGTGAGGGCCAGGGTGGCGATACCGTTGGCGGCATGCAGCCCCGCTTCGTGCCAGGCCTGACGCTGTTCGGGACTTATGCCGCGATCCAACAGACGCTGCCAGCAATACAAAGTGCCCAGGATCAGTACGGATAACAGACCGAGGAAGATGCCGCCCAACACGCGGGTGGCCCAGGCCAGAATATCGCCAGGCTCCGGTGCGCCCATGGCCAGTGCGATGGCCAGGACAAGAACCACGGCGCCCAAAAAATAACTCAGCGCGCGGGAGCCGCCGTTCATTAAAGCGATGGCGCCGGTCATCCTACCGCCGCCCTTGCTTGGCGGACATCAGACTTTGCGTCGAAATACCCAACTGACTTAACCAGGTGTCACCAATTGCACGATTTTTTTCGGCCGAGGCATGCACCAGAAACGTCAGATCATAATTGGCAAAGGCCCGGCGCACTTGCGGTGTGTTGCGGCCCACCAGCTTGTCATCGCGCAGGACCATTCGCTCCAGATCCAACAGGCGGCGCTGGGCCGCCTCGATCCGTACCTGGCGTTCAGCCGGCGTAATCTCCCCATCCAGCAGGGTTTCGATCAACAAAGCGCGTTCGCGCTCCATATTAGCCAGAGTGTCGGCCTTTACAGGTACCGCGATCGCGGTAACGGCCATCAGAGCCGCGGCGGGCAAGGCCATTTTGAATATCTTTTTCATCGTTCTACGCCTTTCAATTTCAGTGCTAGTTGACGAAGTATTTGACCGCCGATGCGGGAGAGGAAACGCTGGGCAGGTCGCTATCGCCCAGTTCCGCATCCATGACGCTTTCCGATAAAGCCATGGCGTCGAGGGCGACCAATTTGGCCATGTAGCCAATGATGTTCTGTTCCTGCTCCAGGATCGCGACGCCTGCTTGCGTGTCAGCCAACATCTGCCGGATGAAATCCGCCTTGGTGGCCGGTTGCCCCGCCATTTGTGCCCGGACGTTCATGGGATGGGAGGAGATGGCCGCGACCAGGGCTTCCACCGCAGACATATTGCCGGCGTATTCCTGGGCGTATCTGCTTTCGGGCACGGTGGGTGCCGACAATACGGTAAGATCGACCTTTGCCAGGGAACCCTGAAAGCGCGACCGGGCCTTTTCCTGCTGTGAGACCAATTGTACCCTGGCAGGGGTCATGGCACCTTTTTCCCGACCGAGTTTTTTGAGCAGTTTTTCCAATGTGCGCTGCTTTGTCAGCATGTGCCGTTGGCGAAGATCAGCCTTGCGTTTCATCAAGGTTATGAATTCCCGCTTCTGGGCCAGGAATTGATGGCGCAGTTCCACCGCCAATTCCCCATCCGCCTGTTGAATGGCGCTGGCCAGGTCTTCCAGGGTCTGCCCCTTCAGGCCGATCTCGCTATCAGCATCCTGAATGGCGCCTGACAACGGGCTTTGCGCGAAGTCATGGTCGAGCGACTTTTTCAGATAATTGGCCGGCAGCTTGATCAACTTTTCACTCGCCACAGGCCGCCAACTAGGTAGGTCCGCAGCTTTAGCCAGGGCAGTGTTTGGTGCCGTCATGGCCAATGCCAGTGCCAATGAGGGCCCAATGAATAGATACCGCTTGATGTTCATAACGTGCCCCTCCCCTAGTTCCGGGTCCAATAACGCACCCGGCGCAATTCGGATTTCATATGGGTCGAGACATTCGCAACGGAAAATTCGCCCACTGCCGTACGGTCACGTAGACCCAACAACATCTCCATACTTTCCGTGAAAGAGGAGCCATCGGCGAAATACAGATCGGAGCCCGCAAAGGTCTTCTTGAATGTCTCAAGGTTGCCCCGGGCGCGTGCCACATCACCGCCTTTGAAATGGTTCTGGATGCCGACAGCATAAGTCCGCATACGTTCATCCACGGCGACGCCTGCAGCCTCGGGGCCGACCTCCGCCTCGCATTTCTCGATCAATCTGGCAGATGCCAGATAGCGGGCGGGCGATCCCTCCGCCTTGGCCTGACCATCCAGCGCCAAAGCATCATCCCGACACTGGCGATAGTCCCGCATGGCCGAAATCTCCGCAAAGCGCGCCTGGCGAAAGCCGATGCCTTCATGCTGTTGTGACGTGGTCATGGGATTGCAGGCCGCAGCCAGTAATCCAAATCCAATTGCCAATACGCTTAAGCGGGCGGTCTTTTGCCTCTGCCTCGCCGTCTGTCCGCTGTTCGGCTGTTTAATCTGCCGCATGATCCGACCCTTTCCCTGGTTTCGGTGTGCAATTCAGGTTCATGGGAACCTATGCAGGGGTCAGGCCGGGTTTTTTTCGATTGGGACGAAATTTTCAGGAAATTTTTGGCTTAGCGCGAAATTTCATGCAACAAACTGGCAGTTTTCAGCTCTCCACCGTCTGCTGGTCGGTCATCACGAATGGGTTTGGTTGAGGTCACCAATGTCAGGCGATAGCGTACGGGACCAGTGCCGAGAAATGGCAGATCGATGGACCAATCCCGGCGGCCCTTGACCAGACGCCGGCCACTTAAATCCGAGGGCGGGTGCCGGGTGCCAACCATGCGGCCCTGCAACATTTCCACCTTCACCATCGCATAAACGGGCATTTCACCCAATTCCATGCGCAGCAACAAACCGCAAAGGCTTAACCCTTCCGAAGGTTTGGCCTGTTGCGGGCCAAGCAATGGTACGGCAAGCACATCCGCCTGCGCCTTGCCGAAATAGACATGCTCACATTGATAGCCATGCGGGGCGTGACGTTCCAAAACGGCAAGGGATACAGGATTAGGGGGCGGAGGCGGTTGTGTCGTTGGCGGGGCCGCCACGGCCTTTGGCCTCGTTGGCTTCGGAATGGTCGGTTTTGGCGTGAACAGTTCCTGAACCGGCGGCGTTCTTCTCGCTTTTGGAATTGGAGGATTTGGTTTGGGCGGCGCAGAAACCTGGATATTTGGTTCCGGCAACTTGATTGCCGGGGCCAGCGGAATAGCTGGTTTCTCCACGGCTGGTATTACAGTAGATGATTTCACCGGGGGCGGTTTCGCCACAGGTGGTTTTACGACAGTTGGTTTTATTTCAGGTGGCTTCTCTGGGGGCGGTGTTTCACGGGCGACTTTAACAGGCGGCGGGGCCGGCTCCGGCTGAGACAGGAATACATAAGCGCCGACCGCCAATACCAGGGCCATGAGCACCAGCTCCCATGGCCGCCGCCGCTTGGGTTGCGGTTGCACGGCCTCTACAGCCGCGATCTCGCCCTGCCCGAAAGGAATACCAAAATCCCGGCCCAGATCCGCAACATTTATGCCCGCCAGAACAGAAATGCCCTCTGTTATATCTGCCGCCAAGGCACGTTCATGATCAGGTCCCGATGGTACGACGATGATGGGCGATCTGCCCGCCGCCTGCCATTCGTTCAACTTGGACCGGGCAGCATGCAGCTTTTCCGGAATGTGGCCGACGCCTCCCACCAAGCCGTCGAAATCAACCAGGCCGGTCAGACATAGGATTGTGTCCGCCTCGTCCACGTCCCGGCACAAATGGCAGGCTTCATCGGCCAGAACCGCGTGGGCCATGAAAGCCGCCAATTGCCAACTGTCACCGCTGTTGATGGGGTCGGAGACTTCCAGGCGAAAGCCGCCTTTGGGAAATGGGCCGAAAAACCGCTCCACCGGGCCGCCGCCGGGATAGACAAAATCGTCGTAGCGGTCACTGATCGACAGCCGCTCAGAGCCGCGCCCCACGACCATCATGGATAATGGCGCGCGTTCGTGGGTGATCCGCTGGATCTGTACCAGGCCGCCGGTCGTCAGGGCGAATATGGCAACGTCTTTCACCGCAGTAGAGCCTGGGTCCGGGGATCCCGCAACAGGGTCATGATGGGGTTGTCCGCCTGGACGATAAATTGGACGACACCACGATGGGCTTTAGGTAGTGGGAAACGGTGGCAATGATCCGCCTCGTCACACAGCAACAACAGCTCCGGCGCGGGCGCGTCAGCACCGCCATCCAATTCCACCACGATAATGAACTGATCCGCCTCCGCCTGGCTCGCCTCAACCGAAATTTGACAGCCAACGCCGCGCCGTACGGGGATCGCCTCCGAACTGGCGGCAATGACGTCGGCCAACTGATACATCGACGCCACCCGTTGAAATTCCCTATAGGTTCGGCGCAGAGCCAAGTTGGAGGATAATGCCGCCTCCAACGCCCCATCGGGTGCCGGATCAAGGGCCATTGCATGGGCATACAGGCGGCTGGCGGATATGGACGCCGGCTGGTTCTCCATCACACTGCCATCAGCCAAATCCTGACTGGTAACATTCTCGGCGAAGCGCTGCCGCGCCGCCTCCCGTTCAGCCCCCTCAGGCAATTTGATCTCGATCATCGCCGTCTCCTCGTTCCGCAAATCGCCCAACCGCTCATTTGTAGGATCCCAGACGAACCTGTCGTTGATAGTCTAACCTAAGTCCCTGCACCTTGCGTACATAGGAATGGGTGGCGGGAATAATTCGTGCGGCAGGCAAATCGCCGACCGCCGAACCACCGTTGTAGAATGATAACGCCAGATCCACCCGCCCGCGATAGCGCCGCAGCAGACGCTTTAAAAAATGCAGCCCCAGACGCACATTAATACGCGGTTGCCATAGCTGATCCGGGGTGATGCCGTATTCCTCCCACGCGGTGCGGGGCATGATCTGCATCACCCCGCGCGCGCCCTTGTGACTGACCACATTCGGCTTGAAATTGCTTTCCGCCTGCGCCACTGCCAGGGCCAGATCCGCCGCGACCCCAATATTTCGCGCCTCGGCCACCACAAGACGTTGAATTTCAGCCCGCGACCCAGCTTGCCCCGCAGCATGAACTTCGCCAAACAGACCGGTTGCCAAAATCACCGTCAGCAATAACAATTTGCCCGGCATGACTTAACCCCTCCCACCGTGCCGGCGGCCGCGATAGGGAGAGAAATCATCCAAATCAGCGTGGTCATGATGCTGGTGGGTATGGCGCAGATGACGCTGTGCCAGACGCCTGCGGGTATGTTCCGCACGGGCAGCGCGACGGGCGGCGCGCGCTTTGCGTACCATATCCAGCCTGCGAAGGTGACGCCAATCAGCTTCTGCAACCGCTTCGACGTTCATTTCTGTCGACGCATCACCAAGGTATTCAGGGTGCCGCTCAACCTTATTGGCAACAGTGCGGGCGGGTTTCCAGCTTTCCTTTGACGGCGGGGCGGGCGTATCCCAGACCGCAGCCTGCGCGGCATAGCGCTTTTCCCATTTCAGAACGGATTGCACATAGCGCCGGGTGAAGCCATGGGCCTTGGCACCCGCGCCACGGCCATGCAGACTGCCGCCGTTATAATGCGACAGAGCCAAATCCCAGCGTCCGCCATATCGATCAATCAATTGCTCCAAAAAACTCAGGCCCAGTTGAATATTCAGGCGTGGGTCCCACAACTCATCCTCGCCAACGCCAAATTCATCGCGCGCTGTTCGCGGCATGATCTGCATCACCCCCCGGGCCCCGCGTTCGGACAATGCGGCGACTTGAAAATCAGATTCCACTTTTGCCAGGGCCAGGGCAAGGGACGGCGGCAGGGATGTCGCCTCCGCCTCCGCCACGATCAGGCGCTTTACCCCATTGCGATCGAACGCGCCGTTAGCAGGCCGGGCATCTGCGCTGTGAAAGAATGTGGTCGCAGCCAGGGCCAGCCCCAATACAGTCGCTTTCATCAAGTTCCGCCGTATCATTTTTTGATGTATCATTTTGCATGCTCCTTTATGGCATCCAGCCAGGCTTGGGTCAGTGTTGTGATGGTCAAATTGGCTAAGGCCAGGCGACCCTTGACCGCCATAACCTCTGCCAGGGAAAGATTGGGCGGCACGGCCAGAACCGGCTGCGCCATAGCCGCCATGACGGCTGTCTCCAGGGGTTGCAGCTGTTCGTCGAGAAACCGCCCCTCACTGAAGATGATCAACTGCCGGGGGGCGACGGCGCGGGCGTCATTGGCAACTTGGGTGCCCGTCTGATGTTCGGATGAAGGCACAAGATGCAGATCATCCGCCGGCAATTTGGCTTTTGTCGGTGTTGTGGCACCTGCCTGCCCGCCCATGGAGACCATGGTCAAAATCATGATGGCAAAAAACGCCATGGCCAAGGCCAGGGCAATCTCTGTCATGGCGTTCCCGCTGTCATTCCCTGTCATATCATCGCGCCTCAGATTGCTTTTAAACCAACCCCATATCGAGGGGAACAACAGAGGATATGAGAGGGTCAGGCATGGTTTTTGCCTGTCGATAAGCGCAAAATTCCAAATTTTTGAATAAATCCATCTGACAGGCATACCGGGCACTCTGAAAATACGAATTTTCTTGGTTATTATCCTCTTAATATTGTGTTTACTCCCTCAATATTTGTATTTATAATTATTAACCCTATTTTTAAGGGAAATCGGCGCTGTTTGCGACGGAGCGATTCACGGTTTTCGAATTTGTGTGTTATAGAGGCCTGAACGCTGTAATCGTCGCACTGATCGGGGACTTGACCGGGGCGGCAAAATTAACGATGAAGCGCAGGGAATGGCTCGCCCAGAGCCAGCGCGACAGACTAATCATCGGGACAAAAACGACGGCGTGACGGGATCAATTGGAATTGGGAAGTACGATATGAATGTAAGGGGCTTGCCAGAGCCGCAAGGCTTATACACCCCAGAAAACGAGCACGATAATTGCGGCGTTGGGTTCTTGGCGAACATTAAGAACCGGAAAAGCCACGAGATAATTCGTCAGGGGCTACAAATTCTGGTTAATCTGGACCATCGGGGCGCGGTTGGCGCTGACCCGTTGGCCGGTGATGGCGCAGGTATCCTGCTGCAAATTCCGGATCGACTGTTTCGCGAGGACTGTGCGGATAAAGGCATTACCCTGCCTGCCGTCGGCGATTATGCGGTCGGCATGATTTTCCTGCCTCAGGATGCGGAAACGACCGCACAATGCATAGAGGCAATGGAACAGGTTATTCGCAATGAAGGGCAAATCTGCCTGGGCTGGCGGGATGTGCCCGTGGACAACAGCTGCCTTGGGGAAAGTGTTAAGCCGGACGAGCCGAGGATCCGGCAGGTCTTTGTCGCCCGTGGCCCCAAGACCCCGGATCAACAGGCGTTTGAACGGAAACTGTTCGTCATTCGCAAAACGACCCATCGCGCGGTCTGGAAATCTGCGGACGAGGCACCCAAAGCCTTTTATATAACCTCCATGTCCACCCGCACCATTGTCTATAAGGGCATGGTTCTGTCGGGCAATTTGTCAAACTATTATCTGGACCTCCAGGATGAGCGCGCGGAATCCGCCCTGGCCCTGGTCCATCAGAGGTTTTCGACAAACACATTTCCATCGTGGCGACTGGCCCAGCCCTTCCGCTATCTGTGCCACAATGGCGAAATCAATACAGTTCGCGGCAACATCAATTGGATGGCGGCACGTCGGCACGCCATGAGCTCATCGGTGCTGGGCGATGATCTGGACAAACTATGGCCCTTGATCGGCGATGGTGCATCGGACTCCGCGACGGCTGACAACGCCTTTGAATTGCTGGTAGCGGGCGGCTATTCCCTGTCCCACGCCATGATGATGATGATCCCCGAGGCGTGGAACGACAACGCCTTGATGGACGCGGACCGCCGCGCCTTCTACGAATATCACGCCGCGTTGATGGAACCATGGGATGGCCCAGCCGCCATTCCCTTCACCGATGGCCGGCAAATTGGTGCCACCCTGGACCGCAATGGCCTGCGCCCGGCCCGTTATGTGGTCACGGATGATGATCTGGTCATCATGGGTTCGGAAGTTGGCGTCCTGGATATACCGGAAGAAAAAATCGTCCAAAAATGGCGTTTGCAGCCGGGCAAGATGTTTCTGATCGACCTGGAAGAAGGCCGCATCATTGGGGATGAGGAGATCAAGGCGTCCCTGGCCCAGGCCAAGCCGTACCAAAAATGGCTGGATGACACGCAAATCCAGCTTGAGGATCTGCCGGACGAAATCGGCCCCATGACGCCGGATGCCCGCACCTTGCTGGATCGGCAGCAGGCCTTTGGCTATACCCAGGAAGACACGAAATTCTTCCTCACCCCCATGGCGTTAACCGGCCAGGATCCCATCGGATCCATGGGCATAGATATACCTTTAGCTGTGCTGTCGGATCAGCCGAAGCGGATGTCGGATTACTTTAAGCAATGTTTTGCCCAGGTTACAAATCCACCCATTGATCCGATCCGCGAAGAATTGGTGATGTCTCTGGTCTCCCTTATCGGGCCCCGGCCCAATTTGCTGGACCCCGATGACGCCGGCACCAAAAAACGCCTTGAAGTCCGCCAACCGATCCTGACCAACATGGATTTGGAGCGGGTCCGGCGGATCGAAAACCAGGTCGATCAGGTCTTTCGTACCTATACTTTAGACATCACCTATCCCGCTTCGGAAGGCGGGGCGGGCATGGCCAAGGCGCTTGAAGAGCTGTGCCAGCATGCCGAGGACGTGGTGGAACGCCCCTACAATATTCTGATCCTGTCAGACCGGGGTGTGGATACGGACCGTGTGGCCATTCCCATTCTGCTCGCCACCGCAGGCGTGCATCATCATTTGATCCGCACGGGACAACGCACCGAAGTGGGCCTTGTGGTGGAAACCGGCGAGGCCCGTCGGGTCCACGATTTCTGTCTGCTGGCCGGCTATGGCGCAGAGGCGATCAATCCTTATCTCGCCTTTGACACTTTATCGGCGCTGCGCCCGAAATTGCCCGAAGACCTGGAAGAAAGCGAATTGCACCACCGCTATATCAAGGCGGTGGACAAGGGGATTTTGAAGGTGATGTCGAAGATGGGCATCTCCACCTATCAATCCTATTGCGGGGCGCAGGTTTTCGATGCCGTTGGCTTAAGGCAAAGCTTCCTGGATCAGCATTTCACCGGTACCCGGTGCGCCATCGACGGCGTCGGCCTGGCTGAAATTGCCGAGGAGACAGTGCGCCGGCACACCCTTGCCTATCGCGATATCCTGCCCTATCGGGATAGTTTGGAGGCCGGCGGCGAGTTGGCCTATCGCCTGCGTGGTGAGGAACATGCCTGGACACCGGAAACCGTGGCCCTGCTGCAGCATGCGGTCCGCGCCGGTGATCGGAGCAAATACAAGGCCTATGCCAAACGCATGAACGCGCAGGATAAAAAGCTGCGCTATATTCGCGGCCTGTTCGAATTCAAATTCGCCGACCAGCCGATCCCCCTGGACGAAGTGGAACCGGTTACGGAGATCTTTAAGCGGTTTGCCACAGGCGCCATGTCCTTTGGTTCGATCAGTTGGGAGGCGCATACCAATCTGGCCATCGCCATGAACCGCATCGGTGGCAAGTCCAACTCCGGCGAGGGCGGCGAAGAGGCGGAACGTTATCGCCCCTTGAAAAACGGCGACGACATGCGGTCGGCCATCAAACAGGTGGCCTCCGGCCGCTTTGGCGTGATGGCGGAATATCTGGTCAATGCCGCCGATATTCAGATCAAAATGGCCCAGGGTGCCAAGCCTGGTGAAGGCGGGCAGTTGCCCGGCCATAAGGTGGATGAATGGATTGCCCGGGTGCGTCATTCGACACCGGGCGTTGGCCTTATCTCGCCACCGCCGCATCACGATATTTATTCCATCGAGGATCTGGCCCAGCTGATCCATGATCTGAAAAACGTCAATCCTGAGGCCCGCGTATCAGTGAAACTGGTATCGGAGCTGGGGGTCGGCACGGTCGCTGCCGGCGTTTCCAAGGCGCATGCCGATCATGTCACGATTTCCGGCTACGATGGCGGCACGGGCGCTTCCCCGATAACGTCCATCCAAAGTGCGGGCAGTCCGTGGGAAATCGGCCTGGCCGAAACCCATCAGACCTTGGTCATGAACGGCCTGCGTGGCCGCATCGCCGTACAGGTTGATGGCGGTCTGCGCACCGGACGGGATGTGGTTGTCGGTGCCTTGTTGGGCGCCGATGAATTCGGCATCGCGACCGCTGCCTTGATCTCACAGGGCTGTATCATGATGCGCAAGTGCCATCTGAATACCTGCCCGGTGGGCGTGGCAACGCAGGACCCGGAATTGCGCAAGCTGTTCCCGGGCCAACCGGAACACGTGATCAATTTCTTCACCTATCTGGCTGAGGAAGTCCGCGAGCTGATGGCCAAATTAGGGTTCCGTACTTTTGATGAGATGATCGGCCAACGTGATCGTCTGGAAATGCGCGATGCCGTGGAACATTGGAAAGCCAAGGGCCTAAACCTTGGGCCCCTGCTGCATATGCCGCAACCGGGCCCAGGTGTTGCAATCCGTAATTGCGAGACCCAGGACCATGGCCTTGATAAGGCGCTGGACAACCGGTTGATCGAATTATCCGAACCCGCCATAGAACGCGGAGAAGCGGTTAGGATCAACCTGCCGGTCAGGAACATCAATCGCACCATCGGGGCTATGTTGTCCGGGCGCATTGCCAAGAAGTATGGTGGTGCCGGCCTTGAAGATGACACCATCCATGCCAAGTTCACGGGCAGTGCGGGGCAAAGCTTCGCCGCATTCCTAAGCCACGGCGTCACCTTTGAATTGGAAGGCGACGCCAATGACTATGTGGGCAAGGGGCTATCGGGGGGTCGGGTGGTGATCTATCCGCCCAAGATCTCCACTATCACGCCGGAGGAGAATATCCTGATCGGCAACACGGTGTTGTACGGTGCCATCTCGGGCGAATGCTATTTCCGCGGTGTCGCGGGCGAAAGGTTCGCGGTACGAAATTCCGGTGTCACGGCGGTGGTCGAAGGCGTTGGTGATCATGGCTGCGAATATATGACCGGCGGCGTAGTGGTCGTCCTTGGCAATACGGGGCGGAACTTCGCGGCTGGGATGAGCGGCGGCATCGCCTATGTCCTGGACGAAAGCAGTGATTTCCACCTGCGTTGCAACATGGCCATGGTGGCGCTGGAGCCCATTGCGGATGAGGATCAGGTTTTGGAAGATTTGGACCATCAGGGCGGTGATCTGGAAACCCATGGCCGGGTCGATCTGGTGCATGACATGACCCGCTATGACGCCCAACGTCTGCATAACTTGATAGAGAACCATCTGCGCTATACGGGCAGTGAACGGGCGGCCATGGTTCTGGATAATTGGGATGAATACCTGCCGCGTTTCGTCAAGGTGATGCCGGTGGATTACCGCCGCGCGTTGCAGGAAATGCAGGCTCAGGCTCAGATAACATCCCGGGGACAGTCCGGCGCGGATGACCAGCATGTTGGCGAATCCGTTGCTGTGGGGGGTGAGTAAACAGTATGGGTAAACCAACAGGCTTCATGGAGATCGCACGCCGCGACCGCTCCTACGCACCGGCGGCTGACCGTCTGCGCCATTATGATGAATTCACCGTGCCCCTGACCGAGCCCGAGGCCCGCCAGCAGGGGGCCCGCTGTATGGATTGCGGCATTCCCTATTGCCACAATGGTTGCCCGGTCAACAATATCATTCCCGAATGGAACGATCTGGTCTACCAGGGCGATTGGCATGCGGCACTGCGTAACCTGCAATCCACCAACAATTTTCCGGAATTCACGGGCCGCATTTGCCCGGCCCCGTGTGAGGCCGCCTGCACCCTGAACATCACGGACGAACCGGTCACCATCAAAACCATTGAAGTATCGATCATCGAAAAAGGTTGGGCTGAAGGTTGGATCGTCCCCCGTATCGCCAAGCACAAAACCGGCAAGACCGTCGCCGTTGTCGGTTCCGGTCCCGCTGGCATGGCCTGCGCGCAACAGCTGGCCCGTGCCGGGCATTCCGTTGTGCTGTATGAAAAGAACGCCCGGATCGGCGGTCTGATGCGTTATGGCATTCCGGATTTCAAGCTGGAGAAGAAATTTATCGACCGGCGCATGGCGCAAATGCGGGCCGAGGGCGTGGAATTTCGCCCCAACAGCCATATCGGCGTCACCATTTCTATCGAAGAAATTCAGGAAAAATTCGACGCTGTGGTTTTGGCCGGCGGTGCGGAGCACCCCCGCGACATGCCCGTACCCGGGCGGGAGCTGGATGGCGTGCATTACGCGATGGAATTCCTGACCCAGCAGAACCGCCGCCTGAGCGAGGAGCCTTTGGGCGAGGCGAAGGAAATCCTGGCGACAGGCAAGCATGTGGTCGTCATCGGCGGTGGCGATACAGGGTCTGATTGCGTCGGGACCTCCAATCGGCAGAACGCAGCCTCTGTCACGCAGTTGGAAATCATGCCAAAACCGCCTGAAATTGAAGATAAGGCCCTGACCTGGCCTGATTGGCCCATGAAACTGCGCACATCGAGCTCTCATGATGAAGGGTGCGAACGGGATTGGGCCGTCTTGACCAAGAAAGTCCGGGCCGATGCCAACGGCAATATCGAGGCATTGGAACTGGTCCGGGTCAGTTGGGATCAATCGGGCGGCAGCATGAATATGAACGAGATCCCCAACAGCGAGTTTGAATTAAAGGCGAATCTGGTCCTCCTCGCCATGGGCTTCATGCACCCCTCCAAAGAGGGCATGCTGGAGAACCTTGGCGTTGATCTGGACGGGCGCGGCAATGTGCAAGCCAACATGGAAGATTACAAGACCTCCATCGATGGTGTGTTCTCTGCCGGTGATATGCGCCGGGGCCAATCCCTTGTGGTCTGGGCCATTCGTGAAGGCCGGCAATGCGCCCGCGCCGTGGACCAGGCCCTGATGGGTAGCTCCGTCCTGCCACGATAGAAGCTATGCCTTGAACCAGGATAGCGCCGACCCGGAAACGCCTGCGCCTCATTTGTTCGGTGCGGCCTTGTGGATGCTGGGGGCGGTGGTGTCATTTTCCACCATGGCTGTGGCCGGACGTGAGGTTTTCAAGGAACTGGACGTCTATCAATTGATGTTCTATCGCAGCGGCATCGGCCTCGTCATGGTGCTGATCTACGCCAGCCTTACTAAAAACGGTTTTCGCCATTTCAGGACCAAGCGCCTAAAACTGCATTTCGTCCGCAATATGATCCATCTTGTAGGCCAGTTCGGCTGGTTCCTTGCCCTGGGCCTGATCCCTCTGGCGCAATTGTTCGCGTTGGAGTTCACGACGCCATTGTGGATTGCCGTTCTGGCACCGTTCCTATTGGGGGAGAGGTTAACGAAGACCCGCCTGCTTGCTGTCATCCTGGGGTTTTGCGGTGTCATGGTGGTCCTCCGCCCAGGCCTGGAAACCATCAACATCGGTTCGATCGCAATGCTGATCGGTTCTATCGGCTTCGCCTGCTCCATGATGGTGACCAAGCGACTGACACCGACGGAAAAGCCGATAACTATTCTGTTTTACATGGCCCTGGTGCAAACCCCGGTGGGCCTAATGCTCGCCTTCACGCAATTACACTGGCCGGGGCTGATCACGTCGTTGTGGCTGATCCTGGTGGCAATCCTGGGCTTCACCGCGCATTTTTGCATCGTCCGCGCCATGCGCCTGGCCGATGCCATCGTCGTGGCACCAATGGATTTTCTGCGCCTGCCCTTGATCACGGCAGTTGGCATACTATTGTACAACGAACCCATCGAACTCTGGGTCCTGGCCGGTGGTGTCCTGGTCCTCCTGGGCAACTACACCAACTTGATGGCCGAACGCCGCAAGGCCTGAAGCAAGATCTAAATCATGACCTTCATCCTTGCACAGATGATGGTATTGGCATTATTATTGGTCGGTCGACCGAACTATATCAAAATTATGGCTGTACTTGCATGAAGCCTTCCCAAATCTACAATATTATGACAAATATATGCAGGGGTTCTCAAAACGAATTGTAAGCGTTCGAGTTCGAGTTTGTGCCAATCAAAACAACGAACACACAACAGGAGAACAAGAACAATGACTGATACGAAATGGTACTGGAAAGGACGTTATATCGAATATTGCAGCTGTGATGTGGGCTGTCCCTGCGAAAATATGGCACCCCCGACACAGGGGCATTGCGATGGTGTCATCGGCTTTCAAATTGACGAAGGCCATTACGGCGATGTCAACATGGATGGCGTCATGGTCGCCGCGACCTACTTCTTCCCCCGCGCT
The DNA here is from genome assembly GCA_018660265.1 of Rhodospirillaceae bacterium. Lineage (GTDB taxonomy): Bacteria > Pseudomonadota > Alphaproteobacteria. The sequence continues at coordinate 134,540 of JABJKS010000089.1, forward strand.
ATTCACCACGGCGGCGGCCACATGCAGCCCATTCTTCGGCCGGAAACGACAGAAGAACAAATCGCTGCCGTATTCGCCATCATGGGCGGTGAAGGTCAGCCTGTGGGCTCCATGTTTCAGATCTTTTCGGTGATTGTAGAAACCATCCATGAACCGCAATTCGCGCCCATTGAGTTTGAATGGGACATCAACAAGCGACTGGCCCGGATCCATGTTCCCGATATTGTAACGGCAACCACAGCCCCCATCCGCAATCCGGTAACGGATGAGGAGGTGGAAGTTCGCACGGTTCTGCCCAGTGGCTGGGTCTTTTACGAGGCCCAGGTCGCCTCGGGCACTGCCAAGGGAACGGGCGATATTAAGTTCGACTACAGCCAACGGCACAGCTCGCTTGCCACCTTTGCCTTCAACAACAATGGCATGGCCCATTCTTATGAAGAGGCAAAGGAACTGTATGGCCTGGACGCCATGCGCTAAATCGCGAAGAATAAGGCAGCGCTCCCATATTTGGGGCGCTGCCGGCTTTGCAAATAAAAGATAACGGTTATGGAACGCGTTTTGATACGGGATCGGGCCCTGGTCATCATTGCTTTGGCAGTGCTGAGCATCCTGTCATGGTCCTATCTGGCTGTCCTGGCCAGGGACATGGCCCAGGGCGACATGAGCCTGATGGGCATGGCTGCGATGGCAACAGGATCCATGCAAGCAACCATGAGCCAATGGACCACCACCACCTTTGCCCTGATGGCGGTGATGTGGTTCGTCATGATGGTGGGCATGATGGTACCGTCCGCTGCCCCCATGATCTTGTTGTTCGCCACCGTAACCCGAAAGCAGTCGTGGGACGAAAACCCCGGCCTGCGCATCGCGATCTTCACCGGCACTTATCTTTTTATCTGGGCCCTGTTCAGCATAGCCGCCACGATAGGCCAATGGGCGTTGACCGAGGCGGCCCTGGTCTCTCCCATGATGGTCGGCACCTCAAAATGGTTGACCATAGTTTTGTTGGCCGCCTGCGGCATCTATCAACTGACACCGTTAAAGCAAGCCTGCCTGGGCAAATGCCGCTCACCATTGGCCTTCCTCATGACCGGTTGGCTGCCGGGCGATCTCGGTGCCTTAAAAATGGGGCTGTCCCATGGTGCCTATTGCCTGGGCTGTTGCTGGCTGTTAATGGGTCTGTTGTTCGTGGGCGGTGTCATGAACCTGCTGTGGGTCGCCGTGATCGCCATTCTGGTTCTGGGGGAAAAGGTTCTGCCGCGTGGGGATCTATTCGGCAAGTTCGGCGGCGGCGTCATCTTGGCTCTGGCCGCTTATATGATTGCCGGGGAACTATTCTAAATCTTGTCCAGCCAGCCCTGAATTTCCGCTTCATCGGGCATTTCCGGCGTACCGAGAAAGACCAGGCGGTCGCCATCGGGGGCGCTGTCCGCCGGGGTAAGCTCATGACGACGGCCGACCAACTGAAACAGCCAATGGCCGGGTTCATCCCGCAGTTCGAATATCCCCTTTGCCCGCAGGACAGATAGAGGCAGATCGTCCATCAAGGCCAGGAATGCCGCTCTATTTAAGGGCCGGGTCAGATTAAGAGAGACGGAGCGGAAGGCGTCCTCGTGCCCGTGCCCGTGTCCGTCCTTGTGCCCGTGATTGTTATTGTGGCCCGCCGCCGTCACAACCGCATTGTTGGCACCACCTAACAACAGCGCGGCGGGCACCTCGCCCCGGCTGGCTTTGACAATGGCGGCATTGGGCGCTTGCGATGCCAGCCAAAGCTGGACCTCGTTCTGATCATAGTCATCCAACAGATCGCATTTGTTCAAGATCACCAAATCGGCGGCGGCCAGTTGTCGGCGAATGGTATCGCCGACATATTGATCCTCGGCCTTTTCCTCAACCAATTCCGCATCCGCCAGAACGACCACGGCATCCCGGCTTAAACCGGGATGCAACACGGCGATATCGGCAATGGGCCGGGGGTCGGCGACGCCGCTCGCCTCTACCAGAATATGTTCCGGTGGATCATCCCGGCGTACCATCTGCATCAACGCCAGCATCAGGTCATCCCCCATGGTGCAGCAAATACAGCCATTAGCCAGGGTCACCGTATCGCCGCCATGGCTGGACAACAGATCACCATCCACTGCCAGATCACCGAAGTCATTAACCAGCACCGCAAAACGTAAGCCGGTATCCTGGGCGAGTAGGTTATTTAACAAGGTCGTCTTGCCTGCACCCAAAAAGCCGCCAATGACCGTCAAAGGTATGGGCATCTATTCACCATTGTGCACGGGCGTGTGCGCGGGCTTGTGCGCGGGAAAAACTCTACCCCCCAACACCGTCCCCCAAACTCCGACATCGCGCAGTGCCTCTGGCGCGATGGTCGTCGGGTCATCCTCCAGGACCGCAAAATCAGCACGCTTGCCAACTTCGATGCTGCCAACCTCGTGATCCATCTTCATGGCATAGGCCGCACCAAGGGTGATGGCGCGCAACGCCGAGGCAGCGGAAATACGTTCATTCGGGCCTAGCAAATAGCCAGACGACGTCAGTCGGTTGACCGCACACCAGGCGGTAAACAACGGCCCCAACGGCGTCACCGGCGCATCGGAATGAATGGCGAACGGCACGCCCAGTCGTTCCGCCGTCGCCGCGGCGTTGGAGCGTTTGGCCCGGTCAGGCCCCATGGTCGTGGCCCGATGTTCATCGCCCCAATAATAGAGATGATTGGAAAACAGGTTCACACCAATACCCAGGGCAGCCATGCGGCGATACTGGCTTTCATCCGCCATCTGGCAATGTTGCAGGGTATGGCGATGGTCCCGGCGCGGCGATTTGGTCAACGTCGCCTCTATGGCATTGATGGCGACTTCCGATGCCTCATCCGCATTGGTATGAATATAAACCTGCAAACCCGCATCGTGATAAGCCTGAACCATGCCTTGCAGTTCATCGGGCCCTGTATTCCACACACCATTGGGCAGCCCGTTGTAATAGCCGGGCCATTTCATCCGGCCCGTCATGCCCTGGATCGAGCCATCGGTGACCAGTTTTACCAGGCCAAAATGCAGCTTGTCGTTATTCAACTTCACCAGTTCGGCCATACGTTCGACGCCTTGGGCGCTGGGTACACTGGCACCACCAAAGGCGGGTGCAATGCGAAAGCGAAAATCCTCCCGCGCGGTCCAGGCCGCCAGGTTTTGCACGGCTTCATCCGGCGCGGAATTGAACAGATCCGTCGCCGTGGTGACGCCGGTCTGACAGGCGATCTGGCCAAAATTATCCAGGGCAAGCTTCTCGGAGGCCTCGGTAGAATAATCCAGCCCGATGGTGTCCAACGCCATGAATTTGGCTGCTATTTCCTGCAATTCGCCCGTGGGCTCACCCTTGGCATCCTTGGCAATGCCCTCGACATTCGTTGCGGCGGTTATATTGGCAGCCTGCAAAACTGCGCGCGAGGCATTCAACAAATGCAAGTTGGAATGCAGGATGACCACCGGGCGGGTCGTCGATATTCGATCCATATGGCCCAAATCCATACGGCCACCATCGAAATAGATCGGATCGAATCCCCAGGCAATTAACGGCGTATCCTTGTCCGGCATCGCCGCCTCTATCCGGGCAAGTTTGTCGGCCACTGCATCAATACTGCCCAAGCCCTCGTGGATCTTGCCATCGGGCCCGGTGCGGGCGTGGAAGCCGACATAGTGATAGCGCCAGATACTACCTTCCATCAGATGGCAATGGCCTTCGACAAAGCCGGGCATCAAGATCTTTTCGGCAAATTGGTCGTCCAGGCTATGCTCACCCCAGCCCTGCACGTCCTCCAAAGATCCCACACCCAGAATCCGGCCATCACGCACAGCCACATGACTGGCCTCTGCCTGGTAGTTGTTCATGGTGATAATCTTGCGGGCGGAATAAATAGTAATATCAGACATCAATGACTCCTCGCTCAAACTAGTTGTGCCAGGGCTGCAGCACGGTCCACAAACCTTCCACCGCGCGCAACCAATCTTCCAGCCCGCGCTGCCGCGGTTCCATGATCAAGGCGTCTATGCCAGCAGCGCTATAGGCCTCCGCCATGGCTTTCAGGCTGTCATGGTCATCCTCCAACGGATCCCAAAAAACCCGCATGGAGAGGGGGAAATCCGAGCCACGTGCCGCACGCAAATCGGCCGTTATGGCGGCAATATCCTCCACCGGGACGCGGGTGCCGTGCCAACCGTCACCCATAGCCTTGGCCCGGCGCAGGGCGGGGGCGGAATTGCCGCCCACCCAAATTGGGATCTTTCGGCCCGGCTGGGGCAAGGTGCGGATACCTTCCAAAGCCGCCGTCACCACCTTAGGCTGATAGGTTATGGGGTCTTCGGTCCAGCAGGCCCGCAGGATATTGATGATATCGTCGGTCCGCGCGCCACGATCGCCAAAGGGCACGCCCATGGCGTCAAACTCCCCCTCCATCCAGCCGACACCGGTGCCCAGGATCACCCGCCCCTCGCTCAACAGATCCAAGGTCGCAAGTTCCTTGGCCAGATGGGCCGGTGTGCGCAAGGGCAATACCAACACAGAAGTGCCCAGCTCAACCCGGGAGGTCGCCGCTGCGGCCCAGGTCAGCGTGATCAGCGGTTCATAAAAACTGGCCGATGGCGGATAAGGGGCGTCATGGGGGATCGCCAGATGATCATTGACCCAGATGCTGTCAAAGCCCAAATCCTCCGCCTGGCGGGCACCACGGCGCACCGCCTCCGGCCCGGCCTTGCGTCCGATCTGTGGAATATGAATGCCGAATTTCATTGCGTGTCATCCTCCTATAGTTGGGCCCATAATGGCACGGTTTAGGCACTTGTGCGGAACCAATTGCCCTGATGTAATCGCAGTAATTGAATAGAGAGGAATTGCCCCCATGGCCCAAGACCTTATGAACCCCTGCGGCATCTTTGCCAATGAAGATGCCCCCCTGGCTGTACGTGGAAAAATGATCGGCGGCGATGACAAGGTCGTCATCGGGCTGTTTTCCAACCAAAAGGCCAATGCGGATTTATTCATGGATAACCTGGAAAATCTGCTGGGCGCGCGCTTTGATAATGTGGAGTTTTTGCGCGGCTACAAGGCAGCCTCGGTGCCCGCAAATTTTTCCGACGAATTCCTGGACCGTTGTGACTTCGTTGCCGCAGGCTTTGGCGATTGAGGCTCGTGCACGTCGTGGTGTATCCATGACAGCATAAAACTTGAAAATCACGGCATCGCGACAGCGACGGTCTGTAGCGATGAATTCTATTCCCTGGGCAAGGCCGAAACCCAATGTCTGGGTATGCCTGGCCTTCCCATCGCCATTGTGCCCCATCCCGTGGCCAAGCTGCTGCCGGATGAGGTCGCGGCCCTGGCGGCAAATGTGGTGGATGAAATCATCCGCCTTTGGCAAACAGATGCGGAGGATCTGCGGGCGGAGTTCAAGGACAAGGAACCCCCGGTCAAAAAACGCCTGCGCTATAAGTCCTTGTTCGAGGGTAATTTTTCCGCCCCCGATGCACCAAAGCTGATCAAAGGCCCCGATGATCTGGAGGGGGTTAACCGCCTGTTCTACAGCCGGGGCTGGACCGACGGCCTGCCCGTCATCCCGCCAACACCGGAACGCTATGAGGCTATGCTGGGCGACAGCGGTCTTGATCCGGAGCAATTGTTGGCGCTGATTGAACCGCGCCAAGGCCAGGCAACCGTCGCCAAAATTGTCATCAACGCAGTTATGGCCGGCTGTTTGCCGGAGCATCTGCCGGTTCTGTTAGCGGCAGCGAAAGCCTTGGGTCAATCCGCCCTGAACCTCAAGGCCCTGAATACCACGACCCATCCCTGCACGGTGCTGGCCTTGATCAGCGGGCCGGTCAATGACGAGATCGACGTCAACACCACCTACAACACTATGGGCCAGGGCAGTCTGGCAAACGCCGCCATTGGCCGGGCCATTCGCTCCATATTGCTGAATGTCGGCGGTGGCACGCCGGGCATTCTGGATAGGGCCACCATGGGCACGCCTGCGAAATTCAGTTTTTGCTTTGGCGAGAACCAGGACGAAAATCCCTGGGGCGAAACATTGGCCATGGAAAGAGGCTTCGCCGCCGATCAAAGCACCATTACCCTTTGTGGGGTTGAAGGCCCGCATAACGTCAATGACCACTATGGCAAAGGGGCGGAAGAAATCCTGCAAACAATTGGCGGTACCATGTGCTCACCGGGCCTGAACAACAGTTATCTGGGCGGAGAGATCATGTTGGTCCTGGGCCCGGAACATGCGGAGATCATTCATAAAGACGGCTTCTCCAAGGCGGATATCAAGAATTGGCTGATCGAGAATGCGGTTATTCCGGCCCACGTACTGTCGGAACCACAACGGGTCATCATGCGCCAGTATGTTCCCGAACGCCTTTTGGCAAATGGTGATCAGGGCGCGCGCATTGCCACAACCCATGCTGATATCCAACTGGTGGTGGCGGGCGGGGCGGGGCGGCATTCCGCCATCATACCTTCGTTCGGGAATACCCGTGCTGTAACAGAGGTGATTTAGCGCCATGTGCTCCATGCGACTAGCAGGACTGACCATGTATGACCTGGACCCGGTGCGGGCGGCGACGGATGCCTGGTGGGCCGGTTTGGCCAGGGCCTGCCGGGCGGAGGGGATCCGGGAGGTACCCGATACATTGTGGCGCGGCGGGCCCCGGGAAGATCTATGGCAATCCCCGGATCTGATGATCTCCCAAACCTGCGGCTATCCATTGTTGAAGCATTTCACCTCTCATCTGACCTTGCTGGCCACGCCTATCTATGGTGCGGACGGCTGCTATGGCCCGAACTATTGCTCCCTGATCGTCGTCAACGCAGACAACCCGGCCCGGACATTGGACGATCTGCGCGGTGGCATCTGCGCCATCAACGATTGGGATTCCCAATCGGGCATGAACGTCCTGCGCCATACCATCGCGCCGTTGGCCAAAGACGGGCGGTTCTTTGCCGAGGTAAAGGTGGCGGGAAAGCATCAATTTTCCGTTGCCATGATTGCCCGGGGGGAAGCGGACGTGGCCGCAATTGATTGCGTCACCCACGGCCTGATGGCCCGCCACGATCCAAGCTCCGTCGAGGGCACGCGGGTCCTGGCCCAAACCCAGGCCGCCCCCGCCCTGCCCTATGTCACGGGCAAGCAAACGATCGGGCGAGAACGCAAACGCCTGCGTGCCGCCCTGGACCGCGCCATGGCAGACCCGGATCTGGCCGAAGCGCGGGACGCATTGATGATCAAGGGCTTCGCCGATCTGGCCCTGCGGGACTACCAGGTGATGCTGGAAATGGAAAAGGCGGCGGCAGAGGCTGGTTATCCGGATCTGAACTGAGCCAAATCAGAAGCCATTGGAATTATTGGCATATTCATTGCATGAAATAGGGGGAATAACTTTTTTCCGGCAATTGGATAGAACCGCGCCATGACGACGATCAGCCCAGGTATTCCCGCAAATCTGCTGTTTTTTAGACAGGTTGAGCCTAAAGCGATAGCTGGCGAGCCCGGCTATGCCCAGATCATGGCGGAAAAAATTGCCGAGCTGACCGCGCAAAAGGCGGCACATAGTTCCGCCGCCCTGCAGCGAAGTGCCCGTTCCGAACTGGAATTTGTCACCGGCCCCATAAATCCTGCCGCAATTGCTACAACCGCTCAGCCACAGGCACCCAACCCTGTGAAACCGGGGGGTCCTGCCGCCTCTCTCATGTCCACAGACGTGAGCGCCACCTTGTTGGCGGCACAGGAAGCACGCGGCAGTAATAACAGGCAGCCGGCACCGGCAACACCCAGCTACGGCAGCGACGCCAAAGACACATTTATGGAATATGCCGCCCTGACACCGGCCCAGCGATTTTACAAAGATATTCTGAAAGATCTGGGTTTGACGGAGGAAGAACTGGCAAACCTGCCGCCGGAAGAACGGGCCAAGATTGAGAAATTGATCGCCGACAAAATGCGCGAGCGGACGGAAAATGCCCTGACCACGGGCCTAGCCTAGCGCGCAGTTGAGGGCTTTAACGCCGACGCCATAAATATGGTCGCGAGTGGCAATCCGCTACGGCTATGATGTCGTCATGACCCTGTTTGATTACATCATCGTTGGCGGCGGCTCCGCCGGTTGTGTATTGGCCGGTCGCCTGACGGAAGATCCCAATCTACGGGTCTGCTTGTTGGAGGCCGGGCCACAGGACACCTCCCCCTTCATTAAGGCACCTTTGGGAATTGGGGCAACGGTGCCCGGCAAATACTTAAATTGGGCCTTTCAGACAACACCGCAAACCGGGCTGAACGGGCGGCGGGGCTATCAACCTCGGGGCAAGGTCCTGGGTGGGTCATCCGCCATCAACGCCATGATTTATACCCGCGGTCACGCCTGGGACTATGATCATTGGGCAGCGTTGGGCAATCCCGGCTGGTCCTTTGCCGACGTGCTGCCCTATTTCAAGGCATCCCAAAATCAGGAAAGAAACCGAGATCTGGGCGGGGACGATTACCACGGTATTGGCGGTCCACTGAACGTCGCCGATCTGCGCAGTCCCAACCCCCTGGCCCAGGCCTTCGTCGATGCGGGTGCGGAAATACAGCTACCCCGAAATGACGATTTCAACGGGCCGGAGCAGGAGGGTGTGGGCTCGTATCAGGTCACCCAAATTGGTGGCGAGCGCTGCTCCGCTGCCCGGGCCTACCTGGACCCTGCCCGGCAACGGGACAATTTATCAATCCTGACCGGTGCCTATGCCACGAAAATCATACTGGAGGGCAAACGCGCCGTCGGCGTGACCTATGAACAGAATAGCCGGATGGGGGAGGTCCGGGCCGGGCGCGACGTCATTCTTTCGGCAGGCGCCTTTCAGTCGCCGCAGTTATTACTGCTGTCGGGCATCGGGCCCGGCGCGGAGCTGCAACGGCATGGCATCGCCATAGCCCATGAATTGCCCGGTGTGGGACAGAACCTGCAAGACCATATTGATATCGTACTGCCCTATCTCTCACCCTCGCCCTATGCCATGGGCCTGACGCCGGGGGGGATCGCCAGGTTGATCAAGGGGATCTTTGAATGGCGGCGGACGCGCACCGGCATCATCACTTCCAACTCCACGGAAACCGGCGGCTTCGTGAAAAGCCGGGCCGATCTGGCCATCCCCGATCTACAACTGCATTTTAATGCAGCCATCGTCGACGATCATACCCGCAAGCGTCATTATCATCGCGGCTATTGTGCCCATGTCTGTGTCCTGCGCCCGAAAAGCCGTGGCACCATCTGCCTGAACAACTCCGACCCAAAGGCCCCGCCCCGGATTGATCCGAATTTCCTAGGCGAGCGCGAGGACCTGGACGGCCTGGTGGCGGGCTATAAACTGACCCGCCGCATTCTGGAAGCCCCTGCCCTTGCGCCATATCGCGGCCGGGAACTTCTGACCACAGATGTGCAGACCGACGACCAGATCATCGAAGACATTCGCAATCGCGCCGACACCATCTATCACCCCGTGGGCACCGCCAAAATGGGCCCGGACGCCATGGCCGTGGTGGATAGCCAGCTACGTGTTCATGGCATGGATGGCCTGCGCGTTATCGATGCCTCCATCATGCCCACACTGATCGGCGGCAACACCAACGCACCAACAATCATGATCGCGGAAAAAGCAGCGGCGGCTCTCCGCGCAAAGTAAGATTATCTATGGGAATTTACCGGGCAGGCTACTTTGAAACGCGATATTCCTGAATGATCGGCAAAGTCGCCAGATAGCTGTGCATCCAGGTCGGCGCAAGTTTGTAGGCCCGGAATAGGGCTTTTTTTGCTTCTGCCGCACGGTTTTGTAGGTGTAAAAACCGACCCCAGTCGTAGTGAATTTCCCAGCTGTCCGGATCCAGTTGAACGGCCTGGGTGTAATCAGCCTCGGCCTTGGCGACCTCACCCATTTGCGTCCAAACACCGGCCCGGCGCGCATAGCTGAGGCCATGTTTGGGATCAAGGCTTAGGGCGCGGTTGCAGGCCGCCATCGCCTCGTCCAATGCCTTGAAATGGGTCGCGTTTTCAAAACAGATAGCGGACCAACCATCCACATAGTTCGGATTCCACTCAACCGCCTTCTTATGGTCTCGTAGTGACAAAGAATGCTTTTCCAGCTTGCTGCGCGCGACACCGCGAAAATGGTGTGCGATGGCCAATTGCTTGGTGGTCAGCCCACCATCGGAGATGGCCAGGCCGAAGATATTCATAGCGGCAGCAAATTCGCCCTCGTCAAACAGCTCCATCGCGAAATCGAGATCTTTTGATGGACCGGCCCACGCGGGGGAATGCGCGGCAAGTAATAGCCCGCCGAGGCAAAAAGCTCTCAGGATAAAGGTTTGGACGATGCGAAATCGATACGACATATCTGCCTGTTATAGCGCCTTGACGATATCCTCAACCATTTTTTTGGCATCTGCGAACAGCATCATGGTGTTGTCCGCATAGAACAGATCGTTATCAATACCCGCATAGCCGGGAGACAGGCTACGCTTAACAAAGAGGCAGGTGCGGGCCCGGTCCACATCCAAAATTGGCATGCCCGCAATGGGGCTGCCCGGCTCGTGCGCGGCAGGGTTGGTGACGTCATTGGCACCGATGACGAAGGCCACATCGGTGTTGGAGAAATCGGAATTAATCTCCTCCAACTCGAACACTTCGTCATATGACACATTGGCTTCCGCCAACAGCACATTCATATGACCCGGCATACGGCCTGCCACCGGGTGAATGGCATAGGTGACCTTAACTCCATGGCCTTTCAACATATCGCCCATTTCCCGCACCGCGTGCTGGGCCTGGGCCACGGCCATACCATATCCGGGTACAATAATGACCGAAGACGCATTCTTCATGATAAAGGCGGCATCCTCGGCGCTACCCGCTTTCACAGGTTTATCGCTGCGCGTGCTGTCCACCGCCGTATCGCCGCCAAAGCCGCCCAGCAGCACAGAGATAAAGCTTCGGTTCATGGCCTTGCACATGATGTAGGACAGAATGGCACCCGAAGACCCAACCAGAGCACCGGTAATAATCAGGGCTGTATTTTCCAGGGTGAAGCCAATGCCGGCTGCTGCCCAGCCGGAATAGCTGTTCAACATGGAGACGACGACGGGCATATCCGCACCGCCAATGGGAATGATCAACAAGAAACCCAGGACAAATGCCAACAGCGTCATGGCCCAGAACCATTCAACCTGGGGCTCAATGGCAAACAACACCACCAGGGCTATGATCACCACGCCCATCGAAGCATTCACGGCATGCTGGCCGGGGAAGGTAATCGGGTTGCCCGTGACCAGGCCCTTCAGCTTGCCAAATGCGATGATGGAGCCCGAGAATGTAATGGCACCCACGACGACGCCGATGCCCATCTCGATGCGGCTGGCTAGTTTCAACAACCCTTCGGCATCGGCAATGCCGTAGGCGCCGGGATTATAAAAGGCGGCAGCCGCAACCAAAACCGCGGCCAGGCCCACTAAAGAGTGAAAAGCCGCGACCAATTCGGGCATTTCCGTCATGGCGATGCGCCGGGCGATAATCGTACCGATGGCACCGCCAATGACCAGGGCCGTCAGGATCCAGGTATAAGAGACCACTTCGGGGTTGATCACCGTGGTGATGACCGCAATGGCCATGCCGATCATGCCGTAAACATTACCGCTGCGCGCGGTTTCGGGAGAGGACAGGCCGCGCAGGGCCATGATGAAAAGAACCGAGGCGATCAGGTAGGCCAGGGCCGTCAGATTTGCCGACATTATTCCGCTGCCCCTATTGCTTTTTCTTGTACATGGCCAGCATGCGCTGGGTGACGAGGAAGCCGCCGAATATATTCACCGCCGCCAGGCCGATGGCCACCGCGCCAAGCACTTTGGACAAGGACATCTCAACCGGGCCGGCAGCGATTAAGGCCCCGACAATAATGACCGAGGAGATGGCGTTGGTCACGGACATCAAGGGCGTATGCAAGGCGGCGGTCACTGACCAGACCACGTAGTAACCAACGAAGATCGCCAGCACGAAAATCGCCAGTCGATAGATGAATGGATCGATACTATTGGCCACATCCATTATTGCTTACTCCCCCTCAGGCTTTGTCGGCGCACTCAACATTGGATGAATGACGGCACCGTCCCTGGTCAGACAGACGCCGGACACGGTTTCATCCTCAAAGTCAAACGAGAGGTTGCCGCTTTCACCATCAATATGAGGCGATAGAAAATTAAACAGGTTCCGGGCATACAGGTTGGAGGCATCCACCGCCAGACGGGCCGGAAAGTTTGAATGGCCAACAATTGTGACGCCGTTGACGACCACCACTTCGCCCATTTTCGACAACGTGCAGTTGCCGCCGTTTTCAACCGCCAGATCAACGATGACGGAACCGGGCTTCATGGATGCCACCATAGCGTCGTCCACCAAGGTTGGCGCCGCACGGCCCGGGATCAGCGCTGTGCAGATCACAATATCCTGCTTGGCAATGGTTTCGGCGATTAAAGCGGCCTGTTTCTTTTGATACGCGGCGCTCATTTCCTTGGCGTAACCGGCCTCGGTCTCGGCCTGCGCCGTTTCCTCGTCCTCCACCATGACGAAATTCGCACCCAGGCTTTCCACCTGCTCCTTGGCGACGGGCCGCACATCCGTGGCAGAGACGACCGCGCCCAAACGCCGGGCCGTGGCGATGGCCTGCAATCCGGCAACACCGGCCCCCATGACAAATATCTTGGCAGGCGCAATGGTGCCCGCTGCCGTCATCATCATGGGCAGGGCCCGATTGAATTCTTCCGTCGCATCCAGAACCGACTTGTAGCCAGCCAGGTTGGCCTGGCTGGAAAGGACATCCATGCTTTGCGCCCGCGAGATCCGGGGCATCAATTCCATGGCAAAGGCATCAATCCCCGCGGCCGCATACGCGTCACAGTCGGATCGCCGGACAAGAGGGTTCAACATCGCAATGAGGATCTGCCCTTTGCGCATTTGCGCCAATTCGTCCCCACCGTCGTCCCCGGCATTTTCGGCATCCCCGGCATTTTCGTCGGCCATAAGGGGCCGGCGCACTTTCAAGACCACGTCTGCATCGGCCAGGGCCGCGGTGGCGTCGCCTGCGATGGTCGCACCAGCATCCTGAAAATCACTGTCGGCCATAAAAGCCCCGGCACCGGCCTCAGCCTCCACCACAACATCAACGCCCAGTCCGACAAACTTTTTCACGGTCTCCGGCGTTGCCGCCACCCGTCGTTCGTCGGCCCGCCGTTCTTTCAACACGGCAATCTTCATAAATCCTATCCTGAATGGGAATACCTAACGCGCATTGGTATCGGCGGATAATAACAAAGCCCGCGCTTCAATCAATGGAAGGTTTCCGCCAATAGTGCCATTTGCATGTTATTTGTGCGCCATATTTACTTAATGGCGGGCTAACGCCTTGCCTTAGGTCAAACCCAGGTCAAATTTTTTCAACAAACGCGCCTGCTTACGCGCCATTTTGGCGGCGTCAAAGTCTTCGATCAATTCATGGAAATGACGGTACCAGTTCACCTCCGCATTCAAATGCATAAAGACCCCGCCCAGGCCGATGGCGGCACGATCCATAAAGACGAATTCCTGGGGCGGGCGCACGCCGCCTAATTCGCGCAGGCTGCGATGCACCTTTTCGGCTACATCGCGGCCATAGACCCCGGCGGCATCATCTTCACGAATGCGCCTGCTGCGATCTTCCAGCAGGGGGCCATAAACGAAATTGGCCCACAGGTTCAGGGTCTCGATCACTTCTGAACTCAGCCCGGTGAAGCCCCAGGTCTCGTAGGCATGTACCGCCAGGTCTCGGTCACCATCACGAATGGCCCGATATAGATCGATCACACCTTGAACGAATTTCGCCTCGAACACCCGAACGCAGCCGAAATCCAGCAGATTGATCCCCAGATCGGGGCGAACGGAATAGTTGCCCAAATGAGGGTCGCCGTGGATCACCCCGGCGCTATAGAACGGCACATACCAGGTGCGGAACATATTCAAGGCTATTGTGTTACGGGTTTCCAGGTCAGCCTCGCGGAAATCCAACAACGGCTGGCCCTCCAACCAGTTCATGGTCAACAGCCGCCTTGTTGACAGTTCCGGCACAACCCGGGGGATATGGATCTGTTTTTCCGCCTTTAAGGCCTCGGCAAACAGGGCCATATGGCGGGCCTCTTGTTCGTAATCCAATTCCTCGCGCAGGCGCTCGCTGATTTCCTTGTGCACGTTGGAGGTATCGATGGTTCGGTCATAGCGGCCATAAATGGAAAATATCAATTTTAGTTGCGATAAATCCGCCTCTACCGCTGAGCTCATATCAGGATATTGCAACTTGCAGGCCAGGGCGTTGCCGTCGAGCTCGGCCCCCAGACTGGCCCTGTGCACCTGACCCAGAGAGGCGGCTGCGGCGGCCTCGTGTTCAAAGCTGTCGAAACGATCCTGCCAATCGGGGCCCAGCTCCGCCGCCATGCGTCGTTTGACGAACAGCCAACCCATTGCCGGCGCATTGGCCTGCAGCTGGATCAGCTCCTGCACATATTCCTGGGGCAAGGCCTCAGGGATGGTTGCCAGGATCTGCGCCACTTTCATCAACGGGCCTTTCAGGCCGCCCAGGGCATTTTTCAAATCCTTGGCATGGGCCGGTTTATCCAGGGCAAAACCAAAGACTTTGTCGCCGGCCAGGCGCGCGGCCAAGCCACCGACCGCCGTGCCGACCTTGGCATAGCGGCGGACGCGGCCACCCATGCTGTCCCGCTCTCCATCGCAGGAATTATCACTGCTCATTGTTTTGCCTTCACGATAGCTCTTCCAATTCATCAATGAAGCGTTCGATGACGCCTAGGCCCTGCTGCCAGAATTCAGGGTCGGCGGCATCCAATCCGAATGGTGCCAGAAGTTCACGATGCCGCAAACTGCCGCCCGCGCGCAACATATCAAGATACTTTTCGGCGAAACCCTCATGTGCATCCTGATAAACAGCATATAGAGAGTTCACGAGGCAATCGCCAAAAGCATATGCATAAACATAAAACGGCGAATGAATGAAATGCGGGATATAGCACCAATAGTTGGCATATTCGGGATGCAGGCGAATGGCCGGGCCCAGGCTCTCGCCCTGCACGGCCATCCAGATCTCGCCTATTCGTTCAACCGACAGCTCCCCCTGCCGCCGTTCATTATGCAAGCGTCTTTCGAAATCATAGAAAGCGATCTGGCGCACGACAGTGTTCAACATATCCTCTGTCTTGCCCGCCAACATGGCCTTGCGCCGGGTAGGATCAGCTTCGCTGTCCAGCATGGCGCGAAAGGTCAATTGCTCGCCAAACACGCTCGCCGTCTCGGCCAGGGTCAGGGGCGTATCGGCCATCAGGGCACCCTGCCCGGCAGCCAGAACCTGGTGCACGCCATGGCCCAGCTCGTGCGCCAGCGTCATCACATCCCGGGTCCGGCCCTGGTAGTTCAACAATAGATAGGGATGCGCCGATGGCACCGTCGGGTGGGCAAAGGCACCACCGGATTTGCCGGGCACTGACGGCGCATCAATCCAGTCATTATCAAAAAAGCGCTGACCTACCTCCCGCAAGACGGGTGAGAAGCGGCCATAGGCATCGAGCACCTGATCCTGGGCCACTTGAAAACTTATGGTCTGCTGGTCCTCGTTAGGCAGCGGTGCATTACGGTCCCAGTAATCCAAAGCCTCGACCCCGAACCACTTCGCTTTCAGGGCATAATAGCGGTGGGAGAGGCGCGGGTAGGCTGCTGTAACCGCCTCTGCCAGGGCATCCACAACCTCGTCTTCCACAAGATTGGATAAATGCCGGGCACTGTCCGGCCTGGCAAACTTGCGCCACTTATCCTCAATCTCCTTGTCCTTGGCCAGTGTATTGGTGATCAGGGCGAACAAGCCCTTTTGCTGATCAAATCCGGCACCCAATGCCTTGGCCGCCGCCTTGCGTTGTGCCCCATCAGCTTCAGACAACAGATGCAGGGTCTGCTCCAATGACAGATCGGCATCCGCGCCCTCAGGTGAAAACCGCATATCAGCCATGGTCTCATCAAATAGACGATTCCATGCTGCCCGCCCCGTGACCTGTTTTTCGTGCAGCAATTGCTCCTGCTCATCAGCCAACTGATGCGGGCGGGCGGCACGCACATCCCGCAACCAGGGAGAAAAGTGCGCCAGGGAGGGTTCTGCCGCCAACAAGGCCGCGAACGCCGCATCCTCAATTCGGTTCAACTCCAACGTGAAAAAAATCAATTTTGTGGTGATCTCGCTCAACCGTTCCATGGTGGTTTGATAAAACCGGCCCACCTCACGATCAGCTATATTGGCCGCGTGATACAATTGGGCATAGCTGGCGATCCGGCCCAGGAAATCCTCATCCCGCTCGTAGCGCTGAATGGCCCGGGCAAGATCCGCCGCAGATAAAGTCCCAACTTTGCCCGCGAAATCCCCGTTAAATTGCTCTGCCGCCGTGGCAGCCTTGTCCAAATCCGCTGCCAAATCCGCAGCATCCGGGCCGCTATAAAGATCGCTCAAATCCCAGCGCGGCAAATTCCCCAGTTTCATAATCCACCTATCTGCTTAATCGCCGCTTGTCCCGAAATGGCACAAGCGCTAGACTGTCGTTTAATAAGTAATGAGAGACGAGGTTGAGGGCAATGGCGCAGACCGTGTTGATCGTCGATGACGATCCCACTCAAAGACGGCTGTTGGAGGCCGTGGTCAGTCGCCACGGATACGATGTCGCGATTGCGAAGGGCGGCGAAGACGCTGTGGCCTTCATGCAAACGGAAAAAGGCAACGCCATAGACTTGATCCTGCTGGATCTGGTGATGCCGGATCTGGATGGTTTCGCCGTGCTGCAACAGGTTAAATCGCGGCGGGCGGAACTTCCCGTCATCATTTTGACGGCGCAAAGCGGCATTGATGTCATCGTCAAGGTGATGCAATCGGGTGCCGCTGACTTCATTCCAAAACCAGCTAGCCCGGAACGTTTGCTGGTCTCCATGGAAAACGCCCTGAAGATGAACGTGCTGTCGGGCCAGGTCTCGCGTCTGAGCCGGCAGGTCGATGGCCGCATGCAGTTCGATGATCTGATCGCCGGCAGCGATGCCATGACGGATGCGTTGAGTTTGGCGCAAAGGGCCGCATCGTCAAATATTCCGATCCTGATCGAGGGCGAAAGCGGCGTCGGCAAGGAAATGATCGCCCGCGCTGTGCAGGGTTCGTCAGAACGTGCCGGTAAAGCTATCGTGACCGTGAACTGTGGTGCCATTCCTGAAAACCTTGTGGAAAGCATTTTGTTCGGCCATGAAAAAGGTGCCTTCACCGGTGCCAATGAGCGTCATGCCGGTAAATTTCAGGAAGCTGACGGCGGTACATTATTCTTGGACGAGATTGGCGAACTGCGCCAGGACATGCAGGTAAAATTGCTGCGTGCCCTGCAGGAGGGGGAGGTCGACCCGGTCGGTGCCCGCAAACCGGTGAAGGTGGATATTCGGTTGATATCCGCCACCAACCGGGATCTGCAACAACAGGTGAACGAAGGAAATTTCCGTGAGGATCTGTATTATCGCCTGAACGTGTTCCCGATCCATATTCCGCCCCTGCGCCAGCGCCTGGATGATATTGCCGCCCTGGCGCAGCATTTCATCGATAAATTGTCGGCCACGGAACGGAAGGCGGTGCGCGGCCTGTCCTCGGATGCTCTCGAATTATTGATGGGGTTTGATTGGCCGGGCAATGTACGTCAGTTGGAGAATGCGATTTTCCGGGCAGTTGTTTTGTGCGATGGCGATGAACTGGATATCGGGGATTTTCCACAGATCGCCAAAAGCATGGGCATGACGGCACCGGCACTGATAAATGGCGGTGACGGCGGTGGCGCTGGTGGCGCAGGTGCTTTACCGGCCCTGAACGATAGCGGTGACGTCCGCACCCTGGATGCCATGGAAGCCGATATGATCCGCCTGGCCATTGACAAGTACGCCGGCCAAATGACGGAGGTCGCCCGCCGTCTGGGGATTGGCCGGTCGACACTGTATCGTAAAGTCGCGGAATTCGGCATCGAAGCCGGGCGCTAAGTTTTACTTAGCACGACGTAATTTATTGGGGATTTGGCATGACGACGGCCAGCACGGCATTAAGCAATGTTTCATTGGACGATAAGTACGCCTTGGAGAGTGGACGGGTCTTCCTGACCGGGACCCAGGCCATGGTCCGCCTGCCCATGATGCAGCGGCAAAGGGATCTGGCCGCAGGCCTTAACACGGGTTGTTATATCTCGGGCTATCGCGGCTCCCCCCTTGGGGCGTTTGATCAACAGCTGTGGCTGGCCAAGCCATTCCTGGAAAAGAACCACATCCAGTTTCAGCCGGGCGTCAACGAAGATATGGCCGCCACTGCGGTCTGGGGCAGCCAGCAACTAAACCTCGGCCCGGATTCGGAATACGACGGCGTCTTTGGCATTTGGTACGGCAAAGCGCCGGGCGTTGATCGCTGCGGCGATGTGGTGCGCCACGCCAACCACGCGGGCACGGATCCCAATGGCGGCGTCTTGATGATGTGCGGCGATGATCATGCCGCCGTATCCTCCACCGTACCGGGGCAAAGCGAACATAACCTGGCATCCTGGATGGTACCCATACTGTACCCGGCGGGGGTCCAGGAATATCTTGACTATGGCCTGCTGGGCATTGCCATGTCGCGGTATGCCGGCGTCTGGGTAGGTTTCAAGTGCGTTTCGGAAGTGGTGGAAAGCTCGGCTTCGGTCGATGTGGACCCGGCGCGGCTGGATATCCAGTATCCCGATTTCGAAATGCCCCCCGGCGGCCTGAATATCCGCTGGCCCGATGATCGGTGGAGCCAGGAAGAACGTCTGCAACGGCATAAAGTCTACGCCGCCCTGGCTTTTGCCCGCGCCAACGGCATTGACCGCGTGGTCTGGGACGCCCCGCAACCGCGCATTGGCATCGTCGCAGCCGGCAAGTCTTATCTCGATACCCGTCAGGCCCTGGAAGATATGGGCATAGATGAGGAGATGGCGGCATCCATCGGCCTGCGCCTGTACAAGGTGGGCATGCCCTGGCCTCTGGAGCGTGAAGGCATCCGCGCCTTCGCCGAAGGCCTGGATGAAGTCCTGGTAATCGAGGAAAAGCGCGCGGTCATCGAAAACCAACTGAAAGAACAGCTGTATAATTGGCGCGCGGACGTGCGGCCACGGGTGGTTGGAAAATTCGATGAGGACGGCAAGATGCTTTGCCCCTCGGACGGGGAACTATCGCCGGGCCAGATTGCCCGCATCATCGTCTCCCGCATCGGCTCTTACGTCACCTCCCCCACTATTGAAGAGCGCATGGCCCAGCTGGATCGCAAGGAAGCCGCCGCCAAGCGGACCACGGCACCGGTGCAACGCGCGCCCTATTTCTGTTCCGGCTGCCCGCATAACACCTCCACCAAAGTGCCGGACGGCAGTCGCGCCATGGCCGGGATCGGCTGTCACTTCATGGCCCTGTCCATGGATCGTTCGACCGAGACATTCTCGCAAATGGGCGGCGAAGGGGTGGCCTGGTTGGGGCAATCCGCCTTCACGGGGGAAGAACATATCTTTGCCAACTTGGGCGATGGCACCTACTACCATTCGGGCATCACCGCCGTTCGCGCCGCTGTCGCCTCCGGCGTCAACATCACCTACAAAATCCTATTCAACGATGCCGTCGCCATGACCGGCGGCCAGCCCCATGACGGCCCGTTGAGCCCTTGGCAGATCAGCCAGCAGGTCCACCACGAGGGCGTCACAAAAATCATCGTGGTCACGGACGAACCGGACAAATATGCCATCGGCACGTCCTGGGCCCCGGGCGTCACCATCCGCCATCGGGACGAATTGGACCAGGTACAAAAGGAATTGCGCAAGACCTCTGGTTGCTCTGTCATGATCTATGATCAGACCTGCGCGGCGGAAAAACGCCGTCGTCGCAAGCGGGGTACATTTCCCGATCCCGACCGCCGGGCCTTTATCAACGAAGCGGTTTGCGAAGGCTGCGGCGATTGTTCCGTGCAATCCAACTGTGTTTCCGTTGAACCGTTGGAAACCTTCCTGGGCCGCAAGCGCCAGATCAATCAATCCAGTTGCAACAAGGATTTTTCCTGCATCAAAGGTTTTTGTCCCAGCTTTGTCACCGTGTCGGGCGCTGTGCCCAGGCGGGCAAAAGGCGCGGATACGGATGCCCTGGATGCCGCCGTCGCCGCCCTGCCAGAACCCAACCAATCAAGTGCGGAAGGCGGTTACAACATATTGGTCGCAGGCATCGGCGGCACCGGTGTCATCACCGTTGGGGCCCTGCTGGGCATGGCCGCCCATATTGAGGGCAAGGGCGTTACCGTGCTGGATTTCACCGGCATTGCCCAGAAGAACGGCGCGGTGATGAGCCATATTCGTATCGCGCCAAAGCCAGAGGACCTGCACGCAGTCCGCATTGCAGCCGGTGGTACGGATTTGTTGTTGGGCGCCGACATGGTCACCGCCGCCTCGCCGGATGCTCTGCGCAAATACAGCCGCGGCGGCACCCAGGCGATTGTGAACAGCCACCTCGCCCCCACGGCCCAGTTCACCATGGACCCGGACATGGATTTCCATGACCAGGACCTGCGCAACCTGATCCGCGACAGCGCCGGCGACAACCGCACGGAATTCCTTGATGCCACCGGGCTGGCCACCAACCTGATGGGGGATGCCATCGCGGCCAATCTGTTCCTGTTGGGCCATGCCCATCAGCGCGGCGCACTGCCGGTCAGCGGCGCGGCCATCGACCGGGCCATTGAATTGAATGGCGTCGCCGTAGCCATGAACCGCCGTGCCTTTGCCCTGGGCCGCCTGGCAGCGGAGGATCTGGATCAAGTCACGAAAATGGCCTATCCCAGCGATCCTGTAGAGCCGGCGGTTGTTGAAACGCTCGACGATATGATCGCGCGGCGGCGCGAAATCCTGACCGATTATCAAGATGAAGGCTACGCCAACCAGTATGAAAGCTTCGTTAGGCAGGTGGAGGCAGCGGAACAGACCAAGGGCAAGGGTATGTCGGGTCTGACAGAGGCCGTGGCGCAAAACCTGTTCAAGTTGATGGCCTACAAGGATGAATATGAAGTGGCCCGGCTGTACACGGACACTGCCTTTCAGACCTCGTTGGAGAAACAGTTTGAAGGCGACCTGAAACTGACCTTCCACCTGGCCCCGCCCCTGTTGTCCCGTCGCGATCCGGACAGCGGTGAGTTGATTAAGCGGGAATACGGCCCCTGGATCATGACCGCCTTTAAATATCTGGCGAAAATGAAAGGTCTGCGTGGCGGCACATTTGATATCTTTGGCCGCACTGACGAGCGGCGCGCCGAACGCGCCGCCATCCCTGCCTATCGGGGGGTGATGGAGGAAGTCATCGCGAGCCTAAACCCGGACAACCACGCCCTGGCCCTGGCCATCGCCAATATCCCGGCACGAATTCGCGGCTATGGCCATATCAAGGAACGCAACCAAAAAGCAGCAGCAGCCGAACAAACAGCCCTGCTGGAAGCCTGGCGCAACCCCCAATCCCAACCAACAGCAGCGGAGTGAACCCATGACAGACAATAATCCTAAGGAATGTGGCACTTGTATCATCGT
The DNA here is from genome assembly GCA_018660265.1 of Rhodospirillaceae bacterium. Classification (GTDB taxonomy): domain Bacteria; phylum Pseudomonadota; class Alphaproteobacteria. The sequence continues at coordinate 156,276 of JABJKS010000089.1, forward strand.
CGGCGTGGGCCCTGGCCTTGGTGCGGCGTTGGCGCGGCGGTTTGCGGCGGCGGGGCACAACGTGGCCGTGGCAGCACGGAATGCGGATAAACTGGCCGGGCTGGTGGAGGAAATTGGAACCGCAGGCGGCACGGCGAAAGCCTATGCTTGCGACACCACTTCGGAAGCTGATGTCATGGCCCTGTTCGAGGCGGCGGAAGCTGATCTGGGTGCCATGGATGTGACCATCTATAACGCCTCCGGCCGGGTGAGAAAGCCCGTGGGGGAAATTACCGTGGCTGAATTTACCGAGAGTTGGGAACGGTCCTGCCTGGGCGGATTTATTGTCGGGCGTGAAGGGGCGCGCCGTTTAGGACCCAAAGGCGCGGGCAGTATTCTGTTTACGGGTGCCACCGCATCCATGAAAGGCTTCTCCAACTCAGCGACCTTTGCCGCCGGGAAATTCGCCTTGCGGGGCTTGGCAGAGTCCATGGCCAGGGAGCTGCAGCCCCAAGGGGTGCACGTGGCCCATTTCAATATCGATGGCGGTATTGGCGAAAATGGCGAGGATAGCAGCCTGCGCCCTGCCGCCATTGCCGAAACCTATTATCAAACCCATATACAGCATCGCAGTGCCTGGTCCCACAGCGTCGAAGTGCGGCCCTGGCTGGAGAATTTCTAAAAGCCCCGATTTCTAAGGACCCTGCGACGTATGAATTTTTTCAAAAGCATCATCGCCTATTACCGGGCCCGCCCGCCGGTGATTTTGCTGTACCATCACGGGGCGTTGTTTGGCGTCTGCGCGGCCATTATTATCGGGTCCCGCCTGACCTGGGCACCGGAAATGCCGATTTTCTGGATATTGTTGATCTGGTATCTAATTTTTTCCCTGCATTTTTTGCTGTTGCGCAGCCTCGGCGCAAACAATGAATGGGCCGATGACCGGGCTGATAAGCTGCGCCGGCAGGCCTATGATTTCTCCCATGTCAAAGATATCTATGTGAAGCCGATCACCCTCAGGACGCCTTATGTAGCCCCCAGTGAAGCCTTCCTGGAAAGCCAGCGGGCGCAATCTGAAGCGGAGGATCAGGCCGGACGAGCGGACAAGCTGGGTGGCGGGCCGGGCGACAGGCCAGACGACAAGACTGACGACAAGGCAAAATAAGCCACCGACATGACAGCCCCTTCGCGGCCAACAGTCCGCCATTACCTTTTATTGCTCGCGCTCGCTTCCGCCTGGGGCTCTTCGTTTCTGTTTATCGAACTGGCGTTGGCCGACCTGCCCGCCGTGATGGTTGCCATGGGCCGGACAGCCATTGCCGCCGGGGTATTGTATTTGGTCGCCAAACGCCAGGGACATGATCTGCCCGGTCCCCCCAGTCCCGGTGGCAATGGTGGGCAATGGTTCATTTTGGCCATCCTGGCTGTCGTTGGGTATGCCCTGCCGTTCTTTCTGATCGCCAACGCCCAAACCCATCTGGATAGCAACCTGGCCGGCATCTTTATTGGCGCAACGCCCTTGGTGACGTTGGTTGTCGTGCATTTCGGCACCCGCGACGAGAAGATGACCAAGACCCGTATCATGGGCGTTGCCGCAGGCTTCTTGGGCATCGTGGTCCTGCTGGGTCCCAGTGCATGGGGCGCATGGGGTACCCGGGGTGCGCTCACCGGCCTGGATGATGATTTACTGGCCCAGGGATCGTTGTTATTGGTCGGTCTCAGCTTCGCAGCCAACGCTCTCATCGCCCGGCGCATGACACCCCTGCCCCCCGCCGTGGCCGCCTGTGCCGTATCGCTGCTGGCCACGGTGATGCTGTTCCCTATCGCCATAGCCACGGACCCCGGACTGGGCACAAGTCCTGGTTGGCTTGCCATCGGTGCGGTCTTTATTTTGGGCGCCTATTGCACCGGGGCGGCCGCATGGCTGTTTTTCATTCTGGTGCAGGAACGTGGCGCGAACTTTGTTATCTCCGCCAACTATCTATTGCCCCTTGTCGCCATGACCCTGGGCGTGGTCTTCCTGAGCGAACAACCCAGACCGGAAGCTTTCATCGCAATCGCATTGATCTGCGGCGGTATCTGGTTGAGCAATCGGACCTAACGTCCAGCGATCCAGGTTCGCTGTACATTCAATTCATCGTCCAGCAGGACAAGGTCGGCCAGGTATCCTGGGGCAATGCACCCGCGACGATCATCCATGCCCAGAAATTCCGCCGGATAAAGCGAAGCCATACGCAGCGCCTCCTCAAGCGGCAAACCTAACAATGCAACAGTATTGCGCACCGCGCCGGCCATATCGAGGTTGGAGCCGGCCAAGGTGCCATCCGCCAGCACGCAACGGCCACCTTCGACAGTTACGGTTTGTCCGGACAATCGAAAACTTTCCGCGTCCACCCCAACACTGGGCATGGCGTCAGTCACCAACATCATGCGCCCCGTTGCCTTGGCCGCCACGGCAACGCGCAGGGTGGTGGGGTGAACATGATGGCCATCGACAATAATGCCGCACCACGTCCCAGGATCAGCCAGGGCCGCACCGACAATGCCCGGCTGCCGACTTTCCATAGGCGGCATGGCATTGAATAAATGGGTGAAGCCTGCCAGGCCTTCAGCAATGGCGGCATCGATTTGACCTTGATCGGCCGCACTATGGCCTGCACAGACGCGCACGCCTGTCGCAACTAATTGGGCAATGGTGCCGGGCGGCACCATTTCAGGGGCCAAAGTCACGACGACGGCGCCCAGATCATTCAGGCTAAAAAGATCCGATATTCCGCAATCCACGGGCCGGATCAGGGCATTATCGTGAGCCCCCTTTTTTGCCGGATTCAAATAGGGACCTTCGAAATGCAGGCCCAGCAACCCAGGCAAACCCTGCTGCAAGCCAGCCCGCACCCCATCGCGGGCGGCGGCCATCGTATCCCAATCATCGCTGATCAAGGTTGGCAACAGCCCCGTGGTGCCAAAGCGCCGATGGGCAGCGATGATCTTCTCAATTGCCGCCATGTCCGGGCGGTCGTTGAATAGAACACCACCACCGCCATTGACCTGACAGTCGATAAAACCGGGGGCCAAAAGCCCGCCCCCCAGATCGATCGCACCGTCTTGTCCAGCACCCGACGGCGTGATGTCCTGAACACAGCCATTGGCCACACGCACGCTATGGTCGGAGAGAATCTCATCGCCCGTAAAAATACGGCAATTGGTCAATGTCTGCGTCATATCCTGCATCATGTAATGTTACCGGATCGGGCCAATACCAAGGCACCGTGTAAGGCATCGAACTTGGCCGGGGCCAGCAGGGGGCGAACGCGATCCGGCAGCCAAGGATCGATAGATCCGGCCAAACCACCGACCAGGGTAATTTCCGGTGCGCCCTTGGCGGCCAGGGCTTCGATCAATTCGGCGACCTCGATTGCGGTCTGCCGGACCAATGCAATGGCGGTATCGTCCTGTGCCTGGGCTTGTTCAAATACCAAAGGTGCATGACGGGCATAATCGCCGGGGCTCGCCCCTTCCGCCCACAGGAACATCGCCTCGGGGCTGTGATCGAAACATTGCAGAATTCTGCGCCCCAGAGGGCTGGATGGCTTGATCCCATCTTGCTCGGACAAGGCCCGGCGCAAGGCTGCCCGGCCCAGGGCGGCACCACTGCCCTGATCTGAAAGGGCGAAGCCCCAACCACTTACCGTATGTTCCCGGCCATCCACCAGGGCCAACCCGCAACTGCCCGTGCCTGCAATAACGATACCACCATTGCCCCCAGCATGGGCACCCAGACAGGCTATATGGGCATCGGTCTCGGCCACGAATGTTGCGAATGGATGGCCAAACGTAGCCAGCTTCGCCCGCTCCCGCGCCAGGGAAAGACCCGCCAGACCGGCACCCGCGTGTAATGTCCCCATGACGTCGGGGACCAGCCCGGCCTGTGACAATGCAACTTGGGTGGCTATGGTGATCTGATCGAAAACCTGGGGCAGACCCAATAATGTATTTGCCGGGCCCGCAGTCCCTTCACCCAGGATAGTTCCGGTGCGATCAGACAAACGCACGCGGCAGCCGGAGCCGCCGCCGTCTATACCCAGAAATATAGGTTCTTTGTCCTGCTGCCCGTTCACACCAATCCCTCGGCAAATTCGAATCCCGCTGACCCTAGGCATACCAGATTTCACTCCCCCATGCCTATCATCAGCACGGCATCCAACCTGCGACAACCGGCCTTTATGTCCTGTACAACGCCCGCGCAAGGCATTAAAAGGCGCTACAGGAAATGCTCCACAGCGCCTTTATGGTGGCGATTGCACGCCGCCGGTTTGGATGATCCGAAAGCTGGCGCACGAAACCCGCATTCCGGATGAAGAGATCATGACAGAATTCGAAAATGTCCTCCCGGCACTTGGCCAGGCATTGAACCAACGTGGCTATACTGCCCTGACCCCGGTGCAGGAGGCTGTGCTGGACCCGAAACTGCAGGACACGGACGTTTTAGTCTCGGCCCAGACCGGGTCGGGCAAAACCGTTGCCTTTGGCCTGACTCTCGCCCCCGCCCTGTTGGATGGGGCAGATCGTTTCTCTGGTCATGAGCAAGGCAACCATCCGCCCCTGGCCCTTGCCGTGGCACCAACACGGGAATTGGCTCTGCAGGTGAAGCGGGAGCTGGAATGGTTGTATAAGGAAACCGGTGCCACCCTGGCCAGCTGTGTGGGCGGCATGGATATGCGAACCGAACGGCGGAACCTGCAACGGGGCGCACATATCGTGGTCGGAACGCCCGGCCGGTTGCGCGATCATATAGAACGCGGATCGTTGGATATGACAGGCCTGCGCGCCGTGGTCCTGGACGAAGCGGACGAGATGCTGGATCTGGGCTTTCGCGAGGATCTTGAATTCATACTCGGTGCCGCACCCGAAACCCGCCGGACCCTGATGTTTTCGGCGACGGTACCGCGCACAATTGCCGCCCTGGCCAAACGTTATCAGCGCGATGCGGTGCGCATCTCCACCCAAGCCGAACAAAGCCAGCATCTGGATATCGAATACCGCGCCCTGACCATTGCCAGCAATGACCGGGAAAACGCTATTATCAACGTCCTGCGCTATTACGAGGCGGAAAGCGCATTGGTCTTTTGCGGCACGCGGGCGGCAGTCAATCACATGACGGCCCGTTTCAACAATCGTGGCTTTTCCGTTGTCGCCCTGTCCGGCGAGTTAAGCCAGAATGAGCGCACCCTGGCCCTACAAGCCATGCGCAACGGCAGAGCCAGGGTCTGTATCGCCACGGATGTGGCCGCCCGCGGCATTGATCTGCCGAATTGCGGACTGGTTATCCATGCGGATATGCCTAAAACCAAGGAAAGCCTGCTGCATCGGAGTGGCCGTACGGGCCGGGCCGGACGCAAGGGCGTTTCCGTTCTGATGGTGCCGCACAATTGGCGCAAACGGACGGAACGGCTGCTGGGCGGGGCGCGGATTGATGCCACATGGGCCAGGCCGCCGACGGTGCTGGAGATCATGCGCCGGGACAATGAACGCCTGCTGACCGATCCCAGCCTGTCCGAGCCATTGACGGAGGAAGAACAGACCTTCGTGGCGGAGCTGCTATCCCAACATAGTGCTGAGCAGGTGGCTGCCGCTTTTGTCCGGCGTTTTCATGGCGATCGTTCAGCGCCTGAGGAGCTATTGGATACGGGACCACCCGAACAAAAAGACAAACGCCGGGACGATTTCAAGGATGGCGTCTGGTTCTCCTTAAGCGTTGGCCGCAATAAACAGGCCGAACCCCGTTGGTTGTTGCCCATGTTGTGCAAGGCAGGCGATATCACCAAGCGTGATATTGGTGCCATCAGAATTGATCAGGCCCAAACCTATGTGGAACTGGCACCGGGCTGTGTTGATCGTTTCCTCGCCGCCATTGGCCCGGAGGCGACGGTGGAGAAAGGCGTCACCGTGTCCCGCATGGACAATGCGCCGCAAAACTTCAAGCCACGCTCCGAGCGGCCGGGGCGTTCCGAACGCCCAGAACGTTCGGAACGTTCCGAAAGGCCGTATACGAAAAACAAACCCTTTGCCGCGCGCAAAAAGGCTGGGTATGAGCGCAAGAATGACGAACGCACGGTTGCCTTGGAACCGGACAGAGCGCCGGGCCAGCGTGCGGAAGATAAACGGCACGAGGTCAGCAAGCCGGCACGCGAAGAGATAAAGACAGAAAAATTCGATGCCGTAATTCACCCCGCCCCGAAAGCCAAAGACGAAAAGTATCAGGGCAAAAAGCGCCGGGATATCCAACCCTGGGACAAGTCTGAAAAGCCTGAAAAGCCTGAAAAGACGGAAAAGTTCGATAAGCCGGAAAAGTCAGAGAAATCAGAGAAGCGGCCCGCCAAGAGACCTGTCTTAAAGGCCAAGAAAAGAATGTCGAAAAAGTCCAAGTTGGCCATCAAAGCTGCAAAGGCCATCAACATACCGAAAATCAAAGGCGCGCCGCGACCCGGCTCCGGCCCTTTGAAGCGGAGAAAAGCGCCATAGTTGGACGAAGTTAAGCGCCCGGCCAAACCTGAGGGTAGTGAGGCGCGCGCAAGCGATCACCGTCATTGAATTTGGCACTGCGCAGATGTTCATTCGTTCCGGGGCGGGTGTCATATTGAATATCATCGCCCGTATAGCGCACCGTATAGCCGCGCCGGCGCACATCGTCGCGCAGATTGCCGCCCGCACCATGCACGGTCAGGGCATGGAAAACATAGATATCGCCGGGCTCTAAATCCCAAGTGACGATATCATAGTCGCGGCGCGCGGCCTCAATATCCGGGATTTCCACATAGTCGGGATTTCGTTCGTAATCGTCGTGGGCCTTGGTATCGCCAAAGCGTTCCGGTTGATAAAAGGTATTCCATTTGTGAGAACCGCGGATGAATTCCAGGGCTCCGCTATCCTTGGTCACCGGGTCTGGTGACATCCAGAAGGACACGATCTGCCAGCCCCGGATCGGCCAATAAGGTTGATCATTATGCCAGCGGGTCGGGTTCGGTGTGCCGGCTTCCTTCACGAACAACTGATCGTACAACAAATTGACACTATCACTGTTCAGAAAGCGCGCGGCCAGGGCCGGCATGGAAGAGTCCCGGCAAAAGGCCCGAAAATCCGGATCATGCTCCCATATCCGCAAATTGCCATGAAACCGTCCCTTGCCGCCCGTCGCCGGATAGCCGTGTACAAAAGGGGCAGGCTCTGCGATATCACGTTCGATTGCGCCCGCGATCCGTTCCAGCCATTCAGGCGATACCGCCCCGCGCAAAACCACGACACCATCTTCATTGTAGGCCTGGATATCCTCATCACGGATGTTCGCCTGGGTGGGGCTATTCATGGCACGGCCTTTTCTGATAGTTACAATTAGCATAACAATAGTTGATTTTTAGATCATTGAATTTTACCAATAATTACTAAATATTAGCAGTGATACAGAAAGGTAATTTGATGGCGAAAACAACCAGCATCGCACTTGGGGACCATTTTACAGGGTTTGTCAGCCAACAGCTATCCACCGGTCGATACGGCTCGGCCAGCGAGGTCGTCAGAGCGGGTCTGCGCATTCTCGAAGAGCATGAAGCCAAATATCAGGCCTTACAGAATGCTGTAACTACCGGCTTAGATAGTGGTGTGACGGACGATTTTAGCATGGATAAGATCCAGCAGGAGTTGGACGCAGAATAGTGCCGGGCTTTCATGTCAGCAACGCCGCCCAGGTTGATATCCGCAGCATCGGTCGATACACACAAAGGCAATGGGGCGCGGCGCAACGACGTCTATATCTGTCCGGCTTAGAGTTGAAATTTTCACAGCTCGCCAAAAACCCGGAACTCTCACCAGAACGATGGGAATTCGTGCCGCCTGTGCGCATCTACAATTACGAAAAACATCTCGTCGTTTACATACCCGAGGGCGCAGGCATCTTAGTTATCCGGGTCCAAAGCATCGTCGATAAATTCCATGCGGTCCTTGCCCCAATACAGCTCCCCATCGATGACAAAGCTGGGGACGCCGAAGACGCCTCGATCCAGGGCATTATTGGTGCTGTCGATCAACATTTGACGCACGGTTTCGCTTTCCGCTGCCTGCTCCAAATCGTCACCGGTAACACCCAAGGCCTCGGCCAAAGGGCGTAAGCCGGAGAAATCGGCGATGGTGGCATCATTGCCTTCCCAATAAGCCGCCATCAGGGCATCAATGAACGCAACCTCCTTGCCCCATTGCCGCATGGCCAGGCTGGCGCGCAGGGCGCGGGAGGTTTTGATGGGAAAGATGTCCGGCATCCGAAAGGCTAGATTGTGGCGCTCTGCCCAACGATCCAGATCACGCAAACGGTTGGATATTTTGGCGCTGGGTTCCTCCATCAGGACATAATTGTGATGGCGAAAGACAAAGCCCAAGTTGACGGGATGCAAAATCAGCTGGGCCCCATGGCGGGCCACGATGGGTTTGATCAAATGCCAGGCAAAATAGGAATTGGTGGAGCCGACTTCCCAATAAAAATCGATTTGTTTTTGCGCCATGATCCTACTCTAACGCCCCATGGCGGCCTGCGCCGGCCACGAAACGCCCTGCCCCCGATTGGAACTGATCTTCAAAGGCCGCTTTGGAACCAGCGATCTCGCGATCAATCGCCTCCGCCTCCTCATAGTCCCATTGGCTGATGATTGAGGCACGATCGGACAACATGGCCACTTGCGGGAAGCTGGCCAATTGCTGTGCTAATGCCGTCGCGGCATCCAACGCCTTACCGGCGGGAACAAGCCGATCCGCCAGTCCCATGGCCTTGGCCTCCTCGGCATCTACGCCCCGACCCGTCATCATCATATCCAAGGCCCGGCTTTCGCCCACAATGCGGGGCAGGCGCACAGTACAGCCGTTGGGCATGGGGCCACCAAATCGCCGGCAAAACACGCCGAACACAGCCGTTTCGGAGGCCACGCGCAGATCACACCAGACAGCCAAGGCCAAGCCCGCTGCGACCGCGTGGCCTTCGACGGCGGCAATAACCGGTTTTGACAGCCGACGCCGCGTGGCCCCACGATCCGTCCCCGCCCAGCAGTATCCGAGAGATGCACCGGAGGCCAATTCAGCCAAATCCGCGCCGGCACAGAATGCACCGTCCGATCCTGTCAGAACGGCCACCCTTGCCGCCTCGTCAACCTCAAATGCAGCAAAGACATCGTGCAGGGTTTGTACGGTTTCCACATCGCAGGCGTTTTTAACCTGTGGCCGGTTGATGGTGACAATAGTGACCGGCCCATCTTGTGAGACCAGGACCTTGCCGTCCGCATGTTCGATCATCGCTGTTCCTCCCTGGAATTTCTTCGACGGGCCGCATCCTCACCCGCCAGACGCCCGGTCACCGCGCCGCGCATAACGGACGTAGCGCCGGTATAGACCCGATAGTAGATGCCCGCGACCTCACCGGCGGCATACAGGCCTGGTATGGCATCGCCTTCCGCATTGATGACACGGGCGCGCTCATCGATCTTAACGCCGCCAAAGGTGAAGCAGTTGGCGCAAATCATCGGCCAGGCCTTAAAGGGCGGTCGGACGATGGGTCTGGCCCAATGTGATTTGCGCAGTGCCAAGCCGGTGGTGGCCAAACCATCAGTGCGCAGGGGATCAAATTTCTCTTCGACCGGACAGGCCTGATTGTAGGCCTCGACCGTGGCGCTGAAATCCCGGGCATCAACTTCCATCAACCCGGCCAGTTCATCTAAGGAGCCCGCTTCAAGCGGCGGAATACGGGAGCGTACGGTCACCGGCCAGTTTTCAACATCATCCAATCCGGCGTCAAACACCGCATAGGCGATGCCATGACGCTGCCCCATGATGATGCGGGCAACCGCCTCGTACGTCGCATCGACCATGCCCGGCGCCTCGTCCGTAAAACGCTGACCCGCATCATTGACCAGAATGCCGTAGGAATAGTTCAACACCACCGGTTCAATATCGGTTGATCGCGGATCAACGGGCTGGGCATGAAAACTGCCGTAGTCACCACAGGATGCCGCCCCGGCCTCCAGGGCCATCGCCACGCCTTCGCCCCGATTGTAATGGCCCCCACGGGCCACGGGACGGATGAATTGCGCCTGCGGGCCCATATAATGGCTCAGCATTTCCTGATTGCCCTCGAACCCGCCACTGGCCAGGATCACACTGCGCCCGCGAATTTCCATCGGCTTATTACCGGGGCCCACGGCACGGATACCTATGATGGCCCCCTCATCGTTATGGATCAAACCCCGCGCCGCGGTCTCGTAAAATATTGCGATGTCATCCGGCCGATCATCTGCGTAGGCACCCAGGGCCTCAATTAATGCCAGGCCGCCGCCGATGGGCCCCATGCGCGTGGTTGACTGGCTGAGGAAATAGAGCGGCAGGAAATCAAATTTGACGCCAAATTCCTTCAACCATTTCAATGCCTTCGGTGCTTCCTCGGCAATGGTGGCGATCAGATGGGGGTCTGCCAGGCCCAAAGCCCGCAGCACCCGCGGCTGGTTCTCCCGATCCCGCACCGCATCGCGCAAAACGCCTGGGTCCGGCCAGCCGCCCGCATTGGCGGCAAAGCGATCCTCGAAATCATCCGACACCGCGTCCTCAGACTTCATGCGCCAGAAGCTTTCCGTATAGCGGGTATTGCCGCCGCGTTCATCCTGGGGTGCACGTTCCAACACGGCGACCCGCGCGCCATTCTGCTGGGCCGTAATGGCCGCCGATAGCCCCGCTATGCCGCAGCCGACCACCACAACATCGAATTCAATTGCCTGCATAATTCAACAGCCTCACTACATCAGTCCGTCACAACGTTTCGAACCCGATGATAGGCTATTTCTCGGCAGATTGAAGCCGCCTCAATCGCGCTTCCCGGAAGGCGATATAGGTGGTGGAGGCGAAAATCACCGTGCCGCCGACCCAGGTCCAAATCTCGGGTATTTCGCCAAAAACCATGAAACCGATGGCCGAGGCCCATATAAGACGGACGAAATCAAAGGGCAGGATCGCCGTTGCGTCAGCCAGTTTAAGGGATTCCGCCATGGCCACATGGGCCAGGCTGCCAAATATCCCCATGACCGCAAACATGCCCAGGAGCTGCCAACTGGGCCAGGTCCAGAAAAACATCGCGGCCACAAGGGTAAAGGGGATCAGGAATATGTTCTGATAGGTGGTGATGGTCAGGGAAGATTCTGTTCGCCCCAGGGACTTAATGATCAAAATTGCGCAGGCCCAGATAGAGGACGAGGTCATGACCAGTACGGCGCCAAAATCCAGTTCAATAAAGCCGGGGCGGACAATAATCATGGCACCGGTAAAACCCAAAATCAGCGCAACAATACGGCGCATCCGCACCTTTTCGCCCAGGAATATGATCGCACCAAGGGTTGCAAACAGAGGGGCTGTAAAGCTGACGGCGGAGATCTTGGCCAGGGGCGTAATGGACAGGGCATAGAAAAACATCAACATCGCAAACACCTGCATGATGCCACGCAAGGCATGCAGCTTTATCCGCCGGGTGCGAAAGGTCGCCCCGCCATTGCGCAAGGCAAAGGGCAGCACCGCCAACAGGCCAAATAAATTACGGAAAAAAGCCACCTCGAACGGGTGGATTTGTCCTGTCGTCGTGGCATAGCGGATCACCGTGTGCATGGATGTAAAACACAGGGTGGCAAACAGAATCAGCACGATGGCGCGAATATGCGGTGGCAAGCGCCCCAACGTGCCTTCGATGGCGGCGCTTAAGGATGTCATGATGGCGCCAACCTAAACCTCGCCTGTCCCCTGGACAAGTGTGGATGGCGCATGGCACCTATGCATTGCAAAATAATAGGGGACAATATGGAGATCCGGCATGAGCAACTTTCGCGTACTTTCCACCAATCACACATCCTTCACTGTCTCCGACCTGGATCGGAGCGTGGCTTTCTTCGTAGAGGCCCTGGGCTTTGAGATGATCAGCCGGGCACCACGCAACCCGGACTTGATTCAAACCATCACCGGCGTGCCGGGCGCGGATATCGAGGTGGCTTATATCCAAGGTCCCGGCCATCGATTGGAATTGATCCAGTATCACAGCCCCGCTGAACGCAGCCGGATCGAATGCCGGCCGTGCGACACGGGCTTTGCCCATGTCGCCTATGATGTGGATGATGCAGAAGCCGCCGTCGCCGCCTCTGCCCCGCATCAGGTATTACCTTTGGGGCCAATCACCAGCATCGACAAAGGCCCCAACGCAGGTGGCAAAGTGGTCTACCTGCGCGACCCCGATGGGGTAACAATTGAATATATACAAAAGCCAAACTAGACGCTTTGGCCCCGGCGCGAATTTCGCTACAATCAGGGCAATACCCTGGCTGGAAACTAAGAACAAGCCGGGCAACAAAAATGACGATCAACACCTAACGTCTTGGGAGAATTAGGGAAATGTCAAAACGAATTCTAGGAATGACAATCGCGCTGGCCATGGCGACGACGCCCGTGGCGGCGGAAACAGTCAAGGTCGGCTTTATCACCACCTTGTCCGGCGGGGCCGCCATTATTGGCAAGCCCATGAAGAATGCCTTTGAGTTGGGCATGGAACATGTGGGCGGCAAATTAGGCGGCATGGATACGGAGATCATCTTTGGCGACGACAAGCGCAAACCGGATGTGGCCAAACAATTGGCCAACAAGATGGTCAAAAAGGATCGGGTGGATTTCGTCACCGGCATCATCTGGTCAAATTTGTTGATTGCCATTCATGGCCCGGTGACCCGGTCCAAGACCTTCCTGATCAGCTCCAACGCGGGGCCATCTGCGGTGGCGGGCAAAAAGTGCTCTGAAGATTTCTTTAATGTCGCCTTCCAGAATGACATGATGCCCGAAGGTATGGGCCAACATATGTCCGCCAAGAAAATCGATAACGTCTATATCATGGCACCGAATTATCAGGCCGGTAAGGACATGATGAAAGGCTTCAAGCGGACGTTCAATGGCAAGATCGCCGGCGAGGTCTATACCAAACTTGGCCAAAAGGACTATCAGGCGGAAATTTCAGCTCTACGCGCGGCCAAACCAACTGCGGTCTTCGTCTTTTTGCCAGGCGGCATGGGCATCAACTTCATCAAGCAATATGCCCAAGCAGGTCTTTCCGACAAAATTCCGCTGTATTCCGCCTATACAGTTGACGCGATTTCATTGCCCGCATTGAAAGAAGCCGCCGTAGGTACCTTTGGCGTACAGCATTGGAGCCCGGACCTAGGGAACTCCGTCAATCGTCGCTTTGTTGAGGGCTACCGCAAGAAATACGGCAAGACACCGCCCTTTTATGCGGCCCAGGCCTATGACACGGTAATGTTCCTGGATAACGCGATCCGCAAGGCGGGTGGTATCTCTGATCGGGCGAAACTGCGGGCCGCCATGCGGGCCGGCGATTTCCCGACCACACGGGGAACCTTTAAGTTCAACAACAATCACTTCCCCATTCAGAACATCTATCTGCGGGAAGCGGTTAACGACAATGGCAATTACGTAACAAAGACCCGTCGCGTGATCATTTCCGCCCATGGCGACAGCTATGCCAAATCCTGCCCCATGAAGTGGTAGGCTAAAACATTGACAGCAGCAGGGGTGCCATTGGCACCCCTGTTTGCGTCTGTGGCAAAGCCGTAGGCTATAGGATAGAAGATGGATCCACTGCTGCTGTTAGAACAGGCCTTCAACGGGCTGCAGTTTGGGGTGATGTTGTTCCTGATCGCCGCCGGGCTGACCCTGGTGTTCGGCATCATGGATCTGGTCAATCTGGCCCACGGCAGTTTAGTGATGATCGGGGCTTACCTGGCCACCACACTTATCGCCTGGACGGACTCGTTCATTTTTGGCATCGCCCTGGCCCTGCCCGCCACCTTTGCCGTCGGCGTCTTGGTAGAGGTCGTCGCACTGCGCACTTTGTATCGCCGCAACCATCTTGATCAGGTTCTGGCAACGTTTGGTCTGATCCTGTTTTTCAATGAAGTGGTGCGCATTATCTGGGGGGCACAATCGATTTATTCCGGCTTGCCCGATTATCTGTCGGGGCAGGTTGAAATTATTCCAGGCGCCCCCTATCCGGTGTTCCGCCTGGTCATCATCGCCGTTGGCCTGATCGTCGCGGCCCTTATCTATACCATCGTGGCCCATACCCGTCTGGGCATGTTGATCCGGGCCGGGGCCTCCAACAACGAAATGGTCGGTGCCCTGGGCATCAACATCAAATCCCTGTTCACCTTTGTCTTTGCCCTGGGCGCGGTCTTCGCCGGATTGGCGGGCATGATGCTGGGTCCGCTGACCAGTGTGGAACCCGGGATTGGTGAGCCGTTGTTGATCCTGGCTTTTGTGGTCATCATCATTGGCGGTATCGGGTCCATTCGCGGGGCATTTATTGCCGCCATTCTGATCGGGATGGCGGATACGGTTGGCCGGGTGTTCCTGCCCGTACTGTTACGCATCTTTGTTTCCGATGCCGCCGCCGATACAGCCGGGCCGGCACTCGCCTCCATGTTGATCTATATCCTAATGGCCGCAATTTTAGTGGTCCGGCCCCGGGGCCTGTTCCCGGCCAGAACCGGCTAGGCCGATTAGGATGGCCCGCTATGAATAGGCAACAAATCTGGATAAGCCTGATCACCCTGACGCTGTTTGCCGTGGTCCCGCCTCTGACGGTTCTATTCGATCAGCCGTTCTATCTCGATATGTTTGCCCGCATCATGATCCTGGCCATCGCCGCCGTCAGCCTGGATTTAATCCTGGGCCATGGCGGCATGGTCAGCTTCGGCCACGCCGTCTATATGGGCATTGGGGCCTATGCGGTTGGTATCCTCAGCTACTACGGCATCGACAACGGCTTTATTCAGTTTCCCTTGGCGATGCTCGCCTCCGCCCTGATCGGACTGATATTCGGTGCCATGAGCCTGCGGACATCGGGCGTCTATTTTATCATGATCACCTTGGCCTTCGCCCAAATGCTGTTTTTTCTGGCCATCAGTCTGGAGGAGTTCGGCGGCGACGACGGCATGTCCGCAGCGCGGAGCGAGTTCGCCGGTCTGATTGATATGTATGACGGCGTCCAGTTCTATTATTTGATATTCGCGTGCCTGGCCCTGGTGCTTTATCTGTTGCACCGCCTCGTGCTGTCCCGTTTTGGCATGGTGATCCGGGCCTCCCGCAGCAACGAAAAGCGCATGCATGCCATCGGCTATCCCACCTACCGCTATAAGCTGGCCGCATTTACCATTGCCGGGACCATCTGTGGCCTGGCCGGCGCCCTGTTCGCCAACCTGAACGAATTCGTCTCGCCCGACGTGATGCATTGGACCCATTCGGGCGAGATTATGGTCATGGTCATCATGGGCGGTATCGGCACCTTGATCGGGCCGGTGCTGGGTGCCAGTGCCTTTCTGTTGTTGGAAGAATATCTGCCTGAGTGGATGGAGATGGTCATGACCAATGGCGGTGAGCATTGGGCCATTGTCATGGGCCCCATTCTGATCGCCATCGTGCTGTTTGGCCGGGGGGGTATTCATGCCCTTTTCGCCTCCCGTGGCAAAATTGGGGTGAAGCAGAATGACTGAAGCCGCCCTGCGTATTGAAGGCCTGTGCAAAAGCTTTGGCAGCTTGGTCGCCACGGATGATCTGCATCTGGACATCGCACCAGGGGAAATTCACGCCATTATCGGTCCCAACGGTGCGGGCAAAACCACGTTGATTGCCCAGCTGTCGGGGGAATTGCGCTCTGACCGGGGGCGGGTCAGCTTTGCCGGGCGGGATATCACGTCCATGTCCATGCCCGCGCGTTCCGCCCTGGGATTGGCGCGATCCTTCCAGGTTACCTCCATCTTTCAGGACTTTTCGGCATTGGACAACGTTGCCTTGGCAGTGCAGGCCCAGGCGGGCCATTCGTTCCATTTCTGGCGTCCGGCGCAAAAGGACCCCAGATTGCAGGACCCGGCGCGGGAAGCGTTGGCGCGTATTGGCCTGGGCGATCGTGGAGATGTTCCGGCTGCGAATTTAAGCCATGGGGAACAGCGCCAGCTTGAAATCGCCATGGCGCTGGCCACCAGGCCGTCCTTGTTATTGCTGGATGAACCCATGGCCGGAATGGGCCGGGATGAATCCCGCCATATGGTGGATCTGTTGCAGGGCCTGAAGGGGGACCATACGATTGTCCTGATCGAACATGACATGGATGCGGTCTTTGCCCTGGCCGATCGTATCACTGTCCTGGTTTATGGTCGGGCCATTGCCACCGGGGCACCCGCGCAAATCCGCGCCGATAGGGCGGTGCGTGCAGCATATCTGGGAACGGAATCCAGCACGGATATTGGCGATGCTTGAGCTATCGGGCATAGATGCCTTTTATGGGCGCAGTCAGGCCCTATTCGGGATGAGCTTATCTGTCGAGGCAGGCCAGGTGGTCAGCCTGATGGGGCGCAACGGTATGGGCAAGACCACCACCATCCGTTCCATCATGGGCTTGATCGATGCACGTGCGGGCGAGATACGCTTTAACGGGCAAAGCCTGACCGGTCTGCCCCCTTATCGCATTGCCCAGATGGGCCTGGGTCTGGTGCCCGAGGGGCGGCAGATATTCCCGAACCTGACCGTGCGCGAGAACCTGGTAGCGACCGCGCGCAAGAGCACGCAGAAGACCACGCCTGGCGGCCATTGGGATCTGCAACGGGTCTATGATCTGTTCCCCCGCCTTTCCGAGCGCCAGAACAGTATGGGCGATCAGCTTTCGGGCGGCGAACAACAGATGCTGGCCATTGGCCGGGCCTTGATGACCAACCCAAAACTTTTATTGCTGGATGAGGCAACGGAAGGGCTTGCCCCCTTGATCCGAACGGAAATTTGGTCTTGTTTGACAGGCCTGAAGGCTGTGGGTCAGGCTATCCTGGTGATCGATAAAAATGTCGATGCCTTGACGGCGATCTGCGACCGCCACTTCATTGTCGAAAAAGGCCATCTGGTCTGGAGCGGTAATTCAACGGAATTGCGCGCCAACCCGGATATTCAACATCAATACCTTGGAATTTAGATTTAGGAAGTCACCAAACTATGACCGAACAACTGAACGAAACCGAACTGGCCGCCTTGCGTGCCTGGGACACGCCCACGATCTGCAACGCACTGGAACTGACGTCGCCCGAGCGCCGGGCCATTGGCTTCACGGTTGAGCCGCTGGTATGTGCCTTCCCCGACCTCGCCCCCATGGTCGGCTATGCCCGCACCGCCACCATCCGCGCCTTTCAGCCCAGCACCCGCCCAGGGGCGGAGATGCGGGAGCAGCGCCTGAATTATTATCGCTATGTCGCAAATGGCAACAGCCCCACCATCGCCATCATCCAGGACCTGGACGGGCCGCGCCGGGGCTATGGTGCCTTTTGGGGTGAGGTGCAATCCACTATCCACGATTCCCTAGGTTGTTTGGGCGTCGTCACTGACGGCTCCGTCCGTGATATCGACGCGGTGGCACCCGGCTTCCAGTTCATCGCAGATCGGATCGGGCCGTCACACGCCCATGTGCATCTGGAAGATTTTGATCTGGACGTTAATGTATCCGGCATGCTGGTCAGCTCTGGCGATCTGGTCCACGCCGACCGCCACGGTGCCGTGGTCATCCCCCACGACATCGCGCGCGACGTGGCAGAAGCCTGCAAGCTGTTGGAACGCCGGGAAGCCGTAATCCTGGAAGCCTGCCGGCAGCCGGACTTCGACGTAGAAGTCCTGGGCCGCGCCTTGGCGGATTCCGACGAGATTCATTAGAGAGAGCCTTCCGCTCATGAATTGAAGTTGACAAAACTGTACCTTTTTTGGTACTATTCCGTTGATGTTCGATAAGAGCAAAAAGATATCCGCTGACTTTTATAGGCTCGACAGCGGACGCGAGCCTGTACGAGATTGGCTGTTGCGCTTGGATCGCGAAGATCGTCAAACCATCGGGAAAGACATCCAGAAGGTCGAATTTGGTTGGCCAATTGGTATGCCTTACTGCCGTAATATAGAAAAAGGCCTTTATGAAGTTCGCAGCAACATATCAAACGGTCGCATTGCACGAGTTTTGTTCTGCATACAACGAAACCAGATGATTTTGTTGCATGGCTTTATCAAAAAGACCCAAGCGACACCGGTTAAGGAGAAAACCGTCGCCCGCAATAGAATGAAAGGTGCCTAGCCAGATGATCAAGAAGAAAAACATCGGATCTTCGTTTGACGAATTCCTTGCTGAAGACGGCCTGCTCGAGAGCACCGAGGAACAGGCAATAAAGGAAATTCTCGCCGATCAGATTAGGGATGCTATGAACAATGAAGGCCTGAATAAGGTTGCCATGGCGCGCCGCATGAAAACCAGCCGTCAGGCGTTGGATCGCCTGCTTGATCCATCAAACACAAGCGTAACCTTACATACCATGCAGCGTGCTGCATCTGTTTTAGGGCGCAGACTAAGGTTGGAGTTACAATAGATATTGTTTTATCCGCTACGTCTCCAAACAAAAAAGCCTCCCTGCCAGACGACAGAGAGGCTTTTCTTTTTTGTCGGCGGATTTACGCGGCTTGCAGGTCTGCGAAGCTTTTGCCTTCGGCGACCAGTTTTTCCAGCAACGGAGCTGGGCGCCAGCGTTCTCCGAATTCGGCGTGGAAGCGTTTCATATCCGCCAGAACCTTGTCCAGGCCGATGGCATCTGCCCAATGCATCGGACCACCCTTGTAGGCTGGGAAGCCATAGCCGTTGATATAGATGATATCGATATCGGAAGGACGCATGGCCATGCCTTCATCCAGGATCTGCGCGCCGATGTTGATCAGGGGGTAGAGGCAACGTTTGACGATTTCATCGTTATCAAAATCCCGCCGCGCAATATTTTTATCTTTCGAGACCTGTTCGATGATCGCCTGGACCTCTGCATTTGGAATAGGTGTGCGGTCACCTTCCTTGTAATCGTAATAGCCGCCACCGGTTTTCTGGCCAAAGCGGTCCAGCTCACAAATACGGTCGGGAATAGTGCCGCCATACTCCTCATTCGATGGGCGATCAGCGGCCTTAGCCTTGCGCACAAGCCAACCCACATCCAGGCCTGCCATATCACCCATGGCGAAGGGCCCCATGGCCAGGCCGAAGTCATAGATCGCGCCATCAACCTGCTGGGGCAAGGCCCCTCCTTCAAGCACGAAGGTGCCTTCACCGGTGTAGCCGTGCAGCATACGATTGCCGACAAAGCCAAAGCAGTTGCCGACCAGAACAGAGATCTTACCGACCTTGCGGCCAATCCCCATGGCGGTGGCAATCGTCTCGGGCGAGGTGGCTTCACCACGCACCACTTCCAACAGGCGCATGACATTGGCGGGTGAGAAGAAATGCATGCCGATGACGCTTTCGGGCCGTTTGGTAGCAGAGGCAATCTCGTCAATGCTTAAGGTCGAGGTGTTCGACGCCATGATCGCGCCGGGCTTCATCACCGCATCCAACTTGGCAAAGATTTCCTTTTTCAATTCCATCTTTTCGAACACCGCCTCGATCACCAGGTCGGCATCACCAATGTCGGCAAAATCAGTCGTGGTGGAGAACATGGCCATACGTTGATCCATCTTTTCCTGGCTCAACCGACCTTTTTTCACGGTGTTGGCATAGTTCCGTTCAATAATCGCCATGCCGCGATCCAGGGCATCCTGGGCCACTTCCAGCATCATTACGGGAATGCCTGCATTGGCAAAATTCATTGCGATACCACCACCCATGGTGCCGGCACCGACCATGGCGATCTTTTTGATATCCTTCATAGGCGTGTCTTTTGGCACATCGGGGATCTTCGCCACTTCACGCTCGGCAAAGAAAACATGGCGCTGGGCGGCGGATTCAGGCGATGTCACACAATCCGTAAACAAGGCCCGCTCCCGCGCGATACCTTCATCGAAAGGCAAGGTTGCTGCCGCCTCAATGCAATCGATATTTTTCCAAGGGGCGAGGAAGCCACGGAATTTCCTGGCATTGGCTTTGCGATAGGCCTCAAACACGCCGGCCTCCGCCTCACACGGCAGATCACGAATTTTCTTCAACGGGGCGCCTTCGGCGACAAGTTTTTCGGCAAAGGCAACCGCCCCTTCCAACAGATCGTCACCAACCTCGTCGATGATACCTAGCTCCTTCGCCTGTGGCGCGGGCACAAAATCACCGGAGGTGACCAGATCCAAAGCCTTTTGCACACCAACCAGGCGGGGCAGACGTTGCGTACCACCGGCACCCGGCAACAGACCCAATTTCACTTCCGGCAAACCCACAAGGGCGGACGGCACGGCAAAACGGTAATGGCAGCAAAGTGCGGTTTCCAAACCGCCGCCCAACGCCGTGCCATGAATGGCGGCAACGATCAGCTTGGAGCTGTTTTCCATCTGCACCAGAACGTCGTGGAACGGTTTTCCTTGCGGTGGCTTGCCGAATTCGCGGATATCAGCACCGGCAATAAAGGTGCGCCCGCCGCCCAAAAGAACCATGCCCTTAACATCATTGTCCGCCTGGCCTTTGTCAAAGGCCGCGCCCAAACCATCGCGAACGGCAGCGCTTAAAGCGTTTACCGGCGGGCTGTTGACAGTAATGACGGCAATTTCGCCCCGTTTTGCATAATCGACGGCGTCTGACATACCAAAATACTCCTGTGATCGCGCCACGCCCAACAGTCCGGACAGCGCATTTATTGAATGATTGCTTGCCCGTTTCATAGCACGAATCCCGGGCCCTGAAAGCCGGGAAAACGTCGAAGTTGGAACTGACTATGATTTATTGATTTGTCGCCGCGCGGCACCAATACCACCCAGGCCAGCAAGTCCCGTGAGCAGGAGAACGAGGCCTCCCGGCAGAGGTACGACGGCGGCATCATCACCATCCAGACCGAAGACCATATTCATCCCCGCATAGCCATGGCCCCAGCCATTGGCAATGCCGGACAGATCCTCCTCCGTGGCCAGCTTGAAAAAATCATTGGCGGAGGCGAATTGGAAAGACACATCCAGGCCGGAGGTGAAGTCGGTCGTATCTATGATCTGCTCAATGACAGCGTCACTGAACGTCAAAAAATGATAGCCAATGGGATCGCCAAGCTCTGCCTGCCCCAAGGTCATGTCACCGATGAAAACGCCGTTGACATAGACACCGACCCCGGCATCGTTATCACTGAATTCATCAACGGTCTGGATCGCTAAAGCGGGGGCGTCCCAGCGCGTCCGTCTGTAATCGTCAAACAGAAAACTGCCATCGGCGAGAACGACTTCTTCGCCCAAAAGACTACCAATTTCATGAGCGCCAATGTGATCCGTGGCGGCTAGCTGGGAAAAGCTCGCGCCCCCGTCCATCCCACTGTTGCTGGAAGTCTTGACAGATTGGCGAATTTCGGTGCCATGGCCAATGACAACAACGGTCAACGTTTCGTCATCACCCATTGTGTCATGCAGGTCTTCCAGGGCCTTTTTCAAATTCTGCGGTGTTGAAGCGTCATCACGGATAGACGGCGTTTTACCCGCCGCTGCATCGCTGTCAATTTTGGCAACATCCGCAGCGTTCACAGGCGTCATGACACTAACGGTATCATAACCCGCCTTTTTAAGCGCATTTTTGGCCTGCTCCACCTCAATCTCGCTGGTCTTGCCGGCGATGGTGCGAAAGATGATAGCGTGGTTGCTGTTGGTGCCCGAAGCAATTTTCTTGCTGCTGGGATCGTCAGCGGTTTCCGCTGTCTCAGGCTCCTGAATACTTTCGTCCCGGCCCCCGCTGTCCCAGGGCAAGGGTACTTTCCTTGGTTTTTTACCCTCCGCAACCCGTTTCTTGTTGTACTCGATGACGCGTTGTCGATAACGTTCATGCTTTTTCTTCTTCGCCTCTTCTTCCTCGGGCGTTTTTGGCAGGCGTGATTCACCCTTATTGCCCTCATCAATATGATCATCCACCGGTTTCTCGGGGTCTTTGTCAATGGAGTCAAAAAAGCTCGGCAGGAAGCCGGTCAGGCTGTCGTCGCTTTTTTGTCTGGTAATCCTGGTTGTCTGCCCTGCCCCACAGGTGGCAATGACTTGGTTTGAACCTGATAACCCGCTTTGCACGGTACCGATCCCAGCAGCGGAATGGCAGGTATTCAAGATCACGTTGATGGATTGATAATTATCCTTGCCGATCGCATCCTCAATGATCGTGCCCAATTCCTTTCCCGTCATCCGCGCATTGGGATCGTACGACCAACCTCCATCCGGCTTAACTTCCAGCCGGGGTGCTGAAACACCCAAATCATGGCCATCGGCCCGAACCTCACCTGCTATTGACCAGGAAACAAGCCCGATTGACACGAGCAAAGGCAGGCGCAGACCGCGCCGCACTGTATCCAGGAGTCCATTCATCACGCCCCGCCGATGCTGCATTATGGTAAATTACCCATTTGTATTAACATAGGTTAACCATATTTGCACGGCCTAATTGGGTGGCTAAATGGGCGCTGCGCCTTTGCAAATAATGACAACGTCATCGCCAACAATCATCAAACTTGTCGCCTCTTTTGCCACGGACCAGCGCCCAACCAACCATTGGAAGGTCTTTTCTGAGAAGAAGCTGATGTGGGTTGGGTCGGTGATGTAGTGCCAGGTGGCGAAGGCCTGCCTATCCCGAACCCGCTTGGTCATGATGCCGAGATAGCCGCCCGGCACCAAACTGTCCCAAAGGCAGTCCAGGTCGCGGCCAGGGGCGGCCATATGTTCAACCACCTCGCTTAAGCTGATAAAATCGTAGGGGTGGTCCAGCACGGATCGATCCGGGGCATAATAGGGATCATAAAGGGCGACACTATGGCCCGCCTCCGCAAACATCACGGATAGGGTCGGGCCGGGACCACAGCCAACGTCAAGGCCCCTTGAGCCAGGTGCCAGGCACTGATTGAGCGGTTCATAGAGCCGGTTGAGAAAGCGCCGATAGCCGGGGTCTTCGGGTTGGTTGTCATGTCGGTCGTATTCGGCTTTCTCCTCCGCCTGGGACAAATGCTGGACTGCAGGCACGAAGACCAGCGCACAAACCAGGCAATTTAGGTAATCCCGCGCCCTATCCGAATGGTAGGGTACAGTGTCTACGCCATGGCACAGAGGGCAGGGATTTTTGTTGGGCAGGGTCATCATCTATGGCCAACCTAACGCCGCATTGAGGGAAGAGGTAGACAAATTGAGGCGATACCCGTGATCGAATTTTCATTTCGCCAAGTTAAAGCGGCTGACTTTGAAGAGTTGCTGGCGCTGCGCATCCTGGTTATGCAGGAGCATCTGGAACGGATCGGACGATTTGAACCTGATCGAGCCCGGCAACGGTTTGCCGCAGGTTTCGATCCGCAATTCATGCGTAAAATCATTGTACAGGGACGCATGGCCGGCGTTGTATCCCTAAAAACCATGGGAGATCATTTGGAGTTGGAGCATTTCTATCTGCATCCCGATCGGCAAAACGGTGGTCTGGGCGGCGCTGTCCTGGCGCGTCTGATTAGAGAGGCAGATGAACAGGCCCTGCCCATAAGGCTGGGCGTGTTGCAAAATAGCCCGGCCGCGGTGTTTTATGAACGCCACGGCTTTGCAAAAACCCACGAAGAGGCCTGGGACGTCTATTATCATCGCCCGGTAATCGCGTAGAGGACAGAAATCCAATGACCGAGATCTATGTTGATGCCGATGCCTGCCCGGTCAAGGACGAGGTAATCCGCGTGGCGGAGCGCCATAATCTGATCGTTCACATGGTCAGCGACGGTGGTATCCGCCCCTATCCAAGCCCCCTGGTACGCCTGGTCTTCGTGGCCCAGGGGCCCGATGCGGCGGATGACTGGATTGCCGAGAATATGGGTCCAGGCGATGTTGCCATCACCAACGATATCCTGCTGGCGGATCGCTGTCTGAAGGCGGGCGGCAGCGCCTTGCAGCCCAACGGTAAAATTTTTACGGACGCCTCCATCGGCGGGGCCGTGGCGACCCGGAACCTGATGAGCAGCCTGCGGGAAACGGGGGAGATTACGGGCGGCCCGGCTCCGTTCTCGAAACAGGATCGATCCAAATTTCTGCAATCCCTCGATACAGTTATTCAGCAGGCCTTACGCCAGAAACTCTAGTGGCCCGCTGCAGGATAATGGTGGCACCGATGATCAGGATTAGACCGGGATAGGTTGCCATGGGCGGCAGGTGGTCGCCAAAGCCAAGGCCGATCAGCAAGACCAGGGGCGGGTTCAGATAAGTGAATGACATCACCTTTGTCGGCCCGATCACCGTGGCGCTGGCCTGGGTTATGAAGAAGGTAAGAATGGTCGTGAAGACGGCCAAATAAGCGATCCCGCCGTAAACATAGCCTGGCACCAACCCCCAACTAACATCGCCCAGGCGGCCCAAGGACAGCAGAAATAACCAGCCGGCACCAGTTACCAAGGTCCAAAACGTCATCCGGGCCATGGGTTCACCACGGTGCAATAATTTTACCATCGGGGTAAAACAGCTCATGGCGATGGTCGCCCCAAAAAATATAGCATCACCCTTCCCCAGCTGCATCGCCAGTAAGGCATCCAAATCACCCCGGAAGATCACCCAGACCGCACCAAGCATACCAACGGGCAGGGCCAGACGCGCCGCGCGCCCCAGCTTTTCGCGCAACAATATTGCCGATGCGACAGCTGCAACAGCAGGTGCCAGGGTGAAAATGGTTGCAGTATTCAGGGCGGAGGTTAGGCGCAGGGCCGAAAACATACCCCAGAAAAATATCACCAGGCAGGCGCTGATGGCACCATATCGGGCCAGATCGGATAAACTTGGCAGAGGCAAACCATAACGCCAGGCGACGATGGGTCCGAACAACAACGCGGCCAAAGTAAAGCGCAACAAGGTTAGGACGACACTATCCATATCGTGGGTAATCGCCGCGCCGACGGGAAACGACGTCGCCACCAGAACGGTGGAAAGCAGCATAAGGCCCTGGGCGCGCCTAGCGGATTGTTCCATTGCCCCACCTCATCTAAGCCTGCACCTACGCCGCTACCTATGCCGCTACCTGGGCCAACACCCAGTCATGGAAGGCTGTGATTTTGGGTTGTTCCCGTGATCCTATTGGCGTGACAAGGTAGTAGCCGGTTTCTTTTGGCAGGGACAGACCAAAGGGCGAGACGACAGAACCATTGGCAATATCAGCAGCGGCAATGGCGTGCATGCTCAACGCAACACCAAGACCATTGATAGCGGCCTGCATTACGGCCGTCGTGTCATCAAAAGTCAGATTACCCAGTGGTTTCAGGTTAGGGACGCCCGCCATGGTCAGCCACGCCTGCCAGTCATCTGGATAGGCGGAAAAATGCAACAGGGTATGCTTGGACAAATCAACGGGGCAGTTCAAGGCGCGATCACCTGTCACCAACGCGGGCGCTGCAATGGGGATACTGTCTTCATGTAACAACAGGTCTGAATGCAGACCAGGCCATGTACCAAGGCCGTAACGAACGGCAATATCAACACCGTCTTCACGAAAATTGCTCAACGCCATGCCCGTGGATATGCGGATGTCGATATCAGGATATTGCCGTTGAAAATCGCCCAGGCGCGGCACCAGCCATTTCACCGCGAACGAGGCCGAACTGCTGACCGTCAGGGTACCCTGCCCTTCCACATCCCGTAGCTTGGCCGCCGCACTTTCCAGGCGCTGGAAGGCATCGCGGACATCGGGCAAAAGCACCTTGCCTGCCGTGCTCAAGCCAACGGATCTGGTTTGGCGATGAAACAACTCGCACCCCAACTCCTCCTCCAGACGGCGAATACGGTGGCTGATCGCCGTCGGTGTGACGGCCAACTCTGCCGCCGCGAGCTTGAAACTAAGATGCCGCGCCGCCGCTTCAAAAGCCCGCAGCCCACTTAATGATGGCAATCGCATCGCGAACCTCATGGATGAACTAATCTCATCTATCGAATGAGATCTTGTCCTTTGAAATATGTTGCTTTCAGCCACATTTACAAGTCCAGACAAAGACGATCATCAACAGGAGAGCACCATGACTGAATTGACATCATCCTACCATCAAGCCCGCTATAGCATTTTTGACTTGATATCGCAGCTCAAGACGACAGGGGCGGTTTGGCGACAACGGGTTCGCGAACGGCGCTATCTGGCGCAGATGCACTGGCGTGAGGCGGCGGATATGAACGTGCCCCATAGCGCCATTGAAGCCGAAATCGCCAAGCCAATGTGGCGTGCCTAAATATACATATCCCGCAGGTTATAATTCTGGACGACAGAACGGCGGGTGTCTTCGTTCCAGCGGTTGTCATCCTCGTGGCCCAGCATGGGTTGGTAGGGATAACGTTCTTCCTCGGGGAAACGCTGCTGCCGCGCGTCGGCGGCAACCGCAATCATCCGGCTGCGTTCAAAGATCCGATCAGCGTCAAAGGTCTCGACCGTGCCGTGTAATCGCGCGGTCGTCACATCAAGGATGCGCGCCCGCGGAAAAAAGCCGGCGTTCAAGGTAATGCGACGGTCGGGAGAGGTATTGGCGAACGACCCATGCACCAGCTGCCTGTTCGTCATGAAGACATCGCCGGCCTCACACAGCATGGGCACGGCACCCTTCAATCGTTCGGATCCGCTTTCCGCCATGTGTTGCTTAATATCAACATGTTTTAGTTTGTGACTGCCAGGCAAGACCCAGACGCAATTGCCAGCCGTGGATGGATATAGCTGAGACATAAAATTGAAACCATGTGCACCGTGGTTCCAATCGGCAGCGTCCCAATGGGTGGTACCGTCCCGATGCCAGGCGACGGCGGGTCCGAGACCAGGCTCCTTTACAAAAGTAACTTCGTTATAGGGCACAAAATCCGCGCCAAGGATGGAGGCCGCCGCCGCCAACAGACCCGGATGGGCATAGAGGCGGAGGCAACTGTCCATCAATTGCAGATTGCCCAACAGGTTCTGCACAATGGACCCAGGTGCATCGGCTGCGGGTGTGGGTTCCACCAGTTTAACCGGATGCCGGCCCTTGTTTTTTGCGGTACCGCCCAAAGGATCGCTCAACGGTTTGGCAAAGCGATAGGACGGCAACTCAAACTCCAACCCCATGGCAGCCCGGCCTTGATGATCATGGCTGCCGCCCTCTGCCACCGGTGCGCGGTCCAAAACGTTCTGCACATCGGCACGCAGTTCCGCAAGCTCATCTGGCCCAATCACAGCCTCGAAAACATAAAAGCCGTGTTGCCAATAAGCCTCCAGAATATCGCTGGTTAGATTGCCGTCATCATCAAGTTTGATGGGGCCGCGATTGCCTAAGGCATGGGCCAAGCGGTTACCTTCTGCAATGTAATCGGCCATGGTCGCCGCATGTTCTGTCGCTGTAAGCGTATGTGCCATTCTATTTAAGTCCTACTGTGCAAACTCAACCCGGTTTGGCGTATCGGTCAGGGCCTGAACCGTGCCGGAGACCAGATCAGCCATAATATCGGCGGCGGGACGTCGTTGTTTTAACATACCCGTCCCCTGCCCGGCAGCATTCATATACAAATCCCAACGTCCGGCCTTTTGCGCCGCACTTAGAAAATCTTCCATCAAGACACGTTGATACGGCGTCGGCAGTGACGGCAGGCCCGATTGCGCCCAGGCATCGGAGACCACGTTATGTTTGGCGCGCAGGGACTTGCCGGTCCAGGATTCCGAAATGCGAAAGTCCGACGCCTTGCCCTCAACCAGTTCGTCCTTCACCACATCGGGCAGGCCGCATTCCTCCGCCACCAGAAAGGCAGATCCCATCCAGACCCCGATGGCCCCCAAGGTCAAAGCAGCGGCAATGCCCCGCCCGTCCGAGATACCGCCGGCGGCAACGATGGGCACAGGGGCCACGGACGTCACCGCCTCTGCCACCAGGGGCAGGGTGGATACGCGGCCCGTATGACCGCCGCCTTCCGTGCCTTGGCAGACGATCAGGTCAACGCCGGCCTCTTTATGGCGTTCGGCATTGCGCACGGTACCAGCCAGACCGATCACCACCATGCCCTGATCCCTGGCGCGGGGAACAATACGGGCAGGGTCGCCCAGACCGGCGGCAAAAATCGGCACTTTTTCTTCCAACACCACTTCGATTTGCGCCTCGGCATATTTGTCGGAATTGACGATATCGTTTTCCACCGGCGACGGCGTTAGTTCGAACCGTTCCAACAGACTATGCATAAAGGCGACATGTTCGGGGTGATTATTACGCAGTTCCTCGCGCACGCCGGTTCTGGTGGTGGAGGCCGCCGCCAGGGATGCGGGCAGCAGCAGATCGACGCCAAAGGGTTTGTCCGTCAACTGACGCACCCGTTGGATACGTCGGCGGACTTCCTCCGGTGAAAGAGCCGAGCCACCCAGCACACCGCAGCCCCCCGCGTCTGATACTGCCGCGACTAATTCGGGCGGGGTGCCCATGCCCCAAACCCCCATGCCGGCCAGCATGATCGGGTACTCAATCTTCAAAAGGTCGCAAAGTTCACTGCGCAGGACGGGACGGGTCATATGGGATACTTCTCTACAGGTCGATAGGGGTGCTATATCCTAAAGCAATTCCGGTCCAAAGAGAATTGCCCTAAAACACCTTGAGCGGTCTTAGGGGATTGGAAAAATTGCTTTATTCTTAAGATTAGAAGCATTTCCTAGTTGGAAATGCGTAGGCCTAAATACGGGAATGGGAGCTAGAGATGGCAGACGAGACACCAACAGAATTTGTCGCCGACGAAACAGGCCTGCGCAGCCTGTATGATGCGGTACATCCACTGGCCGCGAACAAGGCCATCCCCCGATTGGAAAAACACAGCCGCCACTTTATCGCGCTATCGCCGTTTTTGTGCATAGCATCATCGGACCCGGCGGGACCGGCGGATGTTTCGCCACGGGGCGATGCGCCGGGCTTTGTCAAAGTGCTGGATGATCAGACCCTGTTGATCCCGGACCGGATTGGCAACAACCGCCTGGACACTTCTGCCAACATTGCCAACAACGCCCATATTGGCCTGCTGTTTCTGATCCCCGGTGTGACGGAAACCCTGCGCGTCAATGGCCAGGCGCGCATTTGTACGGACGCCGAAGTTCTGGCGGAATTTGAAGTACGGGGCAAAATCCCGAAAACCGGCATCCTGGTACAGATTGAAGAGGTGCTGTTTCAATGTTCCAAGGCGCTGGTCCGTTCGAAACTGTGGCAGGAGGATTATAAGGTTGAACGCAAAACCGCCATGCCGTCCCTGGGCCAGATGATCAAGGATCAAATTGGGGCCGAGCAATCCGGTGAGGAACTGGAAGCCTATGTTCAGAAAAGCGTGAAGGAACGCATGTACTGATGGCGACATTGTATCTGGTCCGCCACGGGCAGGCCGCAGCCTCCTGGGACGAAGACCCTGACCCGGGCCTGAATGATCTAGGCCATCAACAGGCAGCGGAACTGGCGGCACGGATGGCACCTCTTGGTCCTTTGGCGATGATCGTCTCGCCGCTGCAACGGACCAGAGAAACAGCCCTGCCGCTGGAGGCCGCGTGGAACACCACGGCGGACGTTGTCGATGCCGTCCGGGAAATTCCATCTCCCACCGAAGATCTGAGCCAGCGGCGAACCTGGCTGAAAAATGTTATGGCCGGCACCTGGGCAGAGGCGGACAGCTGGTTGCATCCCTGGCGTCAGGGCATGATTGATACTTTATTGGAGTTACGCCAGGACACGGTGATTGTCAGCCATTTCGTCGCCATCAATGTGGCTGTCGGCGCGGCGCAAAATGATGAACGCCTGACCTTGTTCCGGCCCAATAATTGCTCTGTCACGGTACTGGAAACAGACGGGCAAACCCTGTCCGTGGTTGAGTTGGGCGAGGTTTTGGAGACCGTCGTTAACTAGCAAATTGGTGATTTGATATGACGCCCCAGGTTGATCCAAATGCCGTGCGTAATGTTACTTGTATTGGCTGCGGTGTTATCGGGGCCGGTTGGGTGGCGCATTTTTTGGCCCGGGGATTTGCTGTTACTGCCTGGGACCCGTCACCTGAGGGGGAGGCTACCCTTCGTCATATTATCACAGCTGCCCGCCCCGCATTGATAGACCTTGGTCTAGACCCAGAGGCAGGACAACTGACATATGCGCCCACTCTGGCAGCGGCCTGCGCGGCAGCTGAATTCGTCCAGGAAAGCGCGCCGGAGCGTTTGGATCTAAAGATTGAACTTTTGGCAGAGATCGACCGGGCCACGCCGCCCACCACTATCATCGCCTCATCTACCTCCGGGTTCCTGATGAATGATATGCAGGCCGGCGCTGCGCATCCCGAACGGATGGTCGTGGGGCATCCTTTCAATCCGCCCTATCTGTTGCCCTTGGTCGAAGTCGTCGGTGGCAAAAAGACCGCCCCAGGCGTGGTTGATCGGGCCACGGCCTTTTACGAAGCGGCCGGAAAGACCGTAATCCCCATGGCCCGTGAAGTCCCAGGCTTCATCGCCGACCGTCTGCAACAGGCGATCTGGCACGAGGCCCTGCATATGATAGAGGCGGGGGAGGCGACCGTGGCCGAAATCGACAAGGCCATCGCGGCAGGACCCGGCCTGCGTTGGGCCATCATGGGCCATTGCCTGACCTTTCATCTGGCAGGAGGTGAAGGCGGCATGGCGCATTTTCTGGAACATTTTGACGCGGCGACCGGCGCTCCCTGGACCCGCCTGGCAGCACCCGAGATGACGCCGGAATTGGAACAGGCCTTAATCACCGGCTGTGATGATGCCGCAGGTGGCAGATCCGTTGCTGAACTGACAGAACATCGGGACCGCTGTCTGGTTGCCCTGATGCGTGCCTTGGAAGCAGCACGGGCCCCGGATGGTGCCATTCCCTAATCCGAAGTGCGGCGGAACACGGGGACCAGGAACACGAGACAGGCGATCAGGAAAAACAAACCGCCAAGTCCCGACAGCCAATCGCCGCCTTTGATGGCAGAGGCAATAAAGAACAACGCCGAGACAATGAAAAGAAGCCAGCCGGCAATCTCAAACTTCTTACCGGTTGCCGGGCTCAACGGTGGCCTCCCAGCGAACTCTGGGCGAACTCAAGCGGCCCAGCTAAACGGGGCAAAATGGCCGTTGTTACCTTTGCCCTGCATCTCCAGATCAAGATCGAAAGCCTGTATACGCGTGAACTTTGACCGGGCCAGGGCCAGTCGCGTGTTGGCGGGATGCCCCGTGTTATCAATATAGAACGGCTGTCCGTTACCGTTGCGCGAGGGCACCCCCTCAATCTCGTAGGTCAATACACCGGGGATTTCCACCGACCGGGATAGGCCGTCCATGACGAAATTAATGGGTTTGAATTGCAGGCCGCGATAGTCACTGACCAGATTGTCCCGGATCATGCCGGGCACGCCGCCGGCCTCCCCACTGACAATGCCGCCCAGGGCGGTACGTTGAGCCTCGTCCGCGCTGTCATCCACCACATTGGCGAAAATCCAGTTGCCGTGGGACATCACCCTGCCTGAGCGGATCACGAGGGCAAATTTCAATCCCCCCAGATCCACATCACCACATTGCCCCTGATCGATACGAAAAATCATAAGAGCCGTGCAATGGTCAAACGTCGCCTCCCCCTGGGGGTTGGTATAGATACACGGACATAGATAGTCGCAATTGCAGCTTTCCATGTACTCGCCACTGATGTTCCATTTATTCGCGCTCATATCATGCCTCCCTCTATCAAGTTTATTTTAAACATGATCGGACTGTTAAGAAAAGAGCAATTGAACCAACCACTTGGATCACAAAAGTGACTCTATTTGATTGAAAATTGCTCAAGGGGTAAGTGCGGCCATTCGTTCGCCGGCGTCCCGCGCCAGCTGCCGGGTTAGATCCTCTGCCCCAATGACCTGGGCTAGGCCAGCCGCCTGACCCGACCACAACGACGAGAAATCGCCGCTGTCCTTGGCTTCCGCCGCCGCCTTTAGGGGTGCCAATGCGCCACCAGCTGTAGGAAAGGCCGGGGCCATATCAGACATCGGTCCAACGTCCCGCATAATGCGGTTCATTATTCCACGTGCCGGCCTGCCGGAGAACACATTCGTCAGCGCGGTTTGGCCTTCATCCGTGGCCATCAACGCGGCGCGATGCAGGTCACTCACCAAACTTTCCGGCGTGAACAGATAGGCCGTGCCGATTTGCACAGCGGCAGCCCCCAAGGCAAAGGCCGCAGCCATGCCACGGCCATCAGCAATTCCGCCCGCCGCAATAACCGGCACCGACACCGCATCGACGACTTGCGGCACCAGCGCAAAGGTGCCCGCCTGGGTCGAGATATCATCGCTTAGAAACATGCCGCGATGACCACCCGCTTCGTAGCCTTGGGCAATGATGGCATCGCACCCGCGTTCTTCCAGCCAGCGGGCCTCTGCCACCGACGTGGCGGAACTGATGATCCGGCAACCGACCGCCTTCACGCGGTCCAACAAATCTGGGGCCGGCAGGCCGAAATGGAAGCTGATCACTTCCGGCGAGATATCTTCGACAATCTCGCACATGGCAGCATCAAATGGCGATCGGCTCGCAGCTGGTGCAGTGGCTGATTTATCCAGACCAAATTCGTCATAGTAACCGCCCAGATGATCCTTCCAGGCCTTTGCACGACCGGGATCAGCTGGAATAGGATCGTGGCAAAAGAAATTCAGGTTGATAGGACGGTCTGTTTGTTGTCGGATAACGCCAACTTCGGCCCGCATCTTGTCAGCCCCCAGCATGGCACAAGGCAATGAACCCACACCCCCGCCTTTGGCCGCTGCAATCGCCAAGGCCGCGCCACCGGCACCCGCCATGGGGGCCTGAATGATAGGCAGTTCCACATCGATCAAGTCAAGGAATGTGCGGTTTGGCCACATGATTATTCAATCCGATTGAGTAATGATCAGGGCATCGACGGCGACGGCACCCTCGCCTTTTGCCCTCACCAGCAGAGGATTAATATCGATGCTTTCGATAACATCACCATTCGCCGCAGCGTAGACCGAAAGTTGGGCCAGCGCCATGGCCAGGGCATCCACGTCCGCCGGGGCCTGGCCGCGCACGCCGTCGAGCATGGCCCGGCCGCGTACTTCATTGATCATCCGGTGCGCCTCATCCACCCCAAAGGGCGCGATGCGGAAGGTGACGTCTTTCAGGACTTCGACAAATATCCCACCTAGTCCGAACAGCACCACGGGGCCAAACACCGGATCCCGGTGTACGCCGATAATGGTTTCAACCCCGCCTGAGACCATGGGTGCCACCAAGATCCCGTCGATGGCCGCATCCCTGGCGTGCTGTCCAACGGCGGCCATGATTGCCTGATACCCGGCCCGCACTTCATCCACGGTTTGCAGGTTCAACTTCACCCCGCCAATGTCCGATTTATGCTGAATATCCGGCGAGACGATTTTCATCACCACCGGATACCCCACCTCCATCGCCGCCTGCGCCGCATCATCAGCGGAATTGGCCAAGCGTCCCGGTGTCATGGGAAGACCTGCCTTGGCCAGGATATCGCCGGCCTCAATCTCGCTCAACGCACGCCTGGGCGGAGCGACAGCCTCGTTGGGCAGGGCGGGCGGGCTATCGGCGGTGGACCCAGGTGCCGCGCGGGCGAAGCTTTTGCCGAAATCCACCAGGGCGGCAATGGCACGGATAGCCCGGTTCGGATCTTCGATTACAAGATATTTCAGGCCTTCCAGATACTCCCGTTCCGGGCCGTGGCAGACCATGGACAGGATCATCAAATCGTCGGGGTAATCCGCACGCACATTCTCCAACACTTCGCGGATCTGAGCCATCATCCGGGGTGAGAAACCCACCGTAGACAAAAACACCAGGGTGGCATCGCAGTCGCCCTCGCTCAACATGGTGCGCAGGCTGCCTTCAAACACCGGCATGTCGTTCAACATCTGTGCCGTTGTATCCACCGGGTTGCGCACGGCGGCCAGCGGCATCAACGCCTTCAGTTTCTTTTGCGCCTTTTCAGGCAGCTCCGGCACCTCCAAGTCATACATTGCCGCGATATCGGATGTCAGAACGCCAATGCCGCCCGAAATGGTCACGATGCCAAGGCGGTTGCGGGCGGGAAATTGCCCCGCCGCGGCGGCACCTGATACATCCAGCAACTCGTCCAGGGAATAAACCCTGACCACCCCATATTGCCGGAACATGGCGTCATAGATGGCATCTGCGCCTGCCAGGGACGCGGTATGGCTGTTGGCAGCCACTGCGCCCACCTCGGATGCACCAACTTTCATCATGACCACCGCCTTGCCATTGGCGCGGGCGGCGGCAAAGGCCTGCATCAGACGTTCAGGCTTACGGGTACCTTCGATATAGGCGGCGATGACAGTGGTACCGGGGTCTGTCGCGCAATGGGCGATACAATCGGCCACATCCACATCAACCTCGTTGCCGGTGGTGATCCAATTGCGCACGCCCAGGCCCCGCTCCCGCGCCAGCACCAGGGTATGACCGCCCACGGCACCGGACTGGCTGATGATCGAGATATTGCCAGGTTTGGGCCAGCCGTGTTCAAAAAATGACGCGAAGGTGCCAATGGCAAAAGATGCCGGGTTGAGCGTTCCCATACAGTTCGGCCCGACCATGCGGATATCATGCTGGGCGGCAATTTCGGCCAGCTCTGCCTGCCAGGCTACGCCTTCCTCGCTGACTTCGGAAAAACCGGAGGAAAAGATTACCACTGAACGCACCCCGGCCTCGGCGCAATTTCGCACCGCATCCACCACCAGGGGCGCGGGCACCGTGACGATGCACATATCCACGGCCTCGGGAAGATCGCGGATATCCTTGTAGGCCTGCAGGCCCTGGATCACGCCGCCACGAGGATTGATGGGATAAATCGTGCCTGTGAAACCCGCCTCTTTCATAAAACGGATGGGGCGGCCGCCGAATTTCTGGATATTGTCCGAGGCGCCGATAATGGCGATGGTCTTCGGATCGAACAGGGGGAGAAGGGAACTTGCTTGGCTTGACACTGTCGTAGCTCCATCCATTGGCGGCCAGGAAGAAGCGGAATGGCCGCACCTTTTCCTTAAAATATCCCTATGCAAAAGCTACGGCGCGGAGCAGAAATTGCCCCGCGCCGTTTAGAGCATTTCCAACTAGGAAATGCTCTGACTCTTAAGAATAGAGCAATTGAACCAATCACTTGGATCACAAGAGTGATTCCAATTGATTGAAAATTGCTCTAGCCCGTACACAACTATGCCGTTGCGGCCACACCCCGGTTCAGGAACCAGGTCAGAGCAACCGCAGGCGCCAGTACCACCGCACCGGCGAGCGCCAATTCAAGGTTCGCATAGCCGGTGAACTCCCCACCGGGCACGGCGAACAACAGGGCGGCAAGCAACAAAACCCCCCTGATCGGCCATTGCAAAACACTGTGGGTCGCGACATTGCCGACACCCAGCAGATAACCTTGCAAGGCACCTGCTAACAGGATGATGCCGATGACAGCAGTGCTGAAGACATTAATGATCTCCCCCCACTCCCCCTGCATAATCAGGGCTGGGTTCAAGACAAAGAAGAACGGTATGAAATAGATCACCGATCCTAATCGCATGGCCTCGAACCCGGTTCGCATCGGTTTAGCCTGAGCCAGAGAGGCCGCCGCAAAAGCACCCAATGCCACTGGTGGCGTGATGAACGACAGCATGCCCCAGTACAACATGAACAAATGCACTGCCATGGGGTTCAAGCCGGATTCGGTCAACGCAGGTGCCAATGTAATGGCCAGAATAATATAGGCCACAGTCACCGTCACCCCGATGCCCATGATGAACGAAGCCAAAGCCCCCATCATCAACAAGACGACCACCGAGTCCCCGGCCATGGACAACAACTCATTCGCCAGGGTGGAGATTTTACCGGTCAGGGACAAAGCACCGACAATCATCCCAATACCCGCCAAAATCGCCGCCAGCTCGACAAACAAACGGCCGACACCAACAATAAAGTCAATGAAGCCATTGAAATCCCAGCGACTGGCTTTGATGAACTGGTTGATCACAATCAACAAGACGGTGGCGTAGTAAGGTGCCAATGCTTCTCGTTGCAGAAACATCAACATCCAGATCAGCAAGGCAAACACGGTAACGTAATGCCAGCCTTCAAACAGGGTCTTGCGAACGGAGGGCATTTCCTCCTTCGGCAGACCTTCCAGCTTCATGCGCGCGGCATAACTGTCGATCTGTATAAACAGGCCGAAGAAATACAACACCGAGGGGATTACGGCAGCGATGACGATATCGGAATAAGGCACTTCCAAATAGGTCGCCATGACAAAGGCGGTGGAGCCCATGATGGGCGGCATCAAAACCCCACCCGTAGAAGCACAGGCCTCAACCCCACCAGCATAATGAGGGGAAAAGCCCGTGCGTTTCATGGCGGGAATGGACAATGCGCCAGTGGTCAAAACGTTGGTGATGACACTGCCGCTCATGGAACCCATCAGGCCGGAAGCGAAAATGGCCACCTTGGCCGGACCACCGCGGACATGTCCTAACAAGGCAAACGCCAGGTTCAGGAAGAATGTGCCACCGCCGGTGTATTGCAACGCCACCCCGAACATCAAAAAGCCGATCACCAGATTGGCGAAGGCCCGGAACGGAATACCGAAAATACCTTCCGAGGAGACCGCATGATAGGCCAGGGCAACCGTGAAATCCTCATTCGAGGCATCAAAGGGCACCGGCAGATAATCTGCATATACCGGATAAAGGGAAACGACGAACACCACCAAAAAAACCGGCGGGCCACCGGCCCGGCGCACAGCTTCCAATGCCAGCAGCCAGAGAACGATAGCGGCATATTTGATGTGATCAGGGGCGGCATATTCCCAACCCAGATCGACAATATCCCTGGCATAAACCAAGAAATAGATATTCACCCCGAAAGCAATCAATGCCAATGCGATATCATAAATCGGCACCGTGGCACCGGTCTTGCTGTTGGCCGGAAAAATCAAAAACACCATGGGCAGTAAAACCGCCAACAAGGCGTAAAAATACTGGGTATCGATGGCAACGAAGCCACCAAACCGACCCAGATTAAACAGCTGATAGACAGATATGACGAGGGAGAGCACCGTCCCCGATACGAGGACCCACTTCCAAAACGGAGTCAACCGGCGATAGCGGTGATCCGCTGTCGCCGGTTGTTCCTGTACAGACGATTGAGACATATTTTCCTATGAACTCAATTGAAAACCAAAGGCAGACCAGCCTTTTTCAATGTCATGGCGCGTGCTGCCATCCATTTCATTTTCAAGTCTTCTTTTGACATGCTGTCCTTACCGGGCAGCGCCTTCCAAGCGGCCATCAGCATGTTCTGACGCTTGTTCAGCTTGTCATTGTGGGCTTGTGCTGCATCGGACCAGATGCCGACTTCCTTCCAATATTGGATCGCACCTTTGTGGTATGGCAGGGCCCAGGTCATGTTCTGGTTCTTGATCGACCAACCAGCGGCACCTGGTGCGGCACCTTTGTAGTTGTCGAATTGAGAAACCACGCCTTTAACCATTGAATAGACCACACCAGCGTCTTTATCGGTGTTGGTGATCAGGGCCGGATAAGCATAGGTCGCGCCTTGGTGCGGCGCATCCTTGGAAATGTTGGCACCCGAGGTCGCCACGTGCATTTGGTTCACCGGATGGGCATTCGCCATGCGGGCCCAGCCTTCTTTGTCGTCATGCATCAGCTGCGGCCAATGAATGCCACGCGGGGAAGCTGCCAAACGCTTTGCGTGAGGTGTAATCGTGCTCATAAAAGCGGCATCGGACTGGCCGTTGATGATGGCATCGACAGAGGCCTTAAAGCCGGAGACTTCAACCTTCGTCACGTCATCCCAGGACAAACCGGCAAATGCCAGGTTGGCCGCAACGTTCCAGTTCAAGGCATCGCCCGCACGTACCCAAGAGACGCGCTTGCCTTTAATGTCGGCAACAGTATTGATACCGGCGTCCTTGGCGGTTGCCAACGCCAGATTATGCGTGCCAATGGCTGTCATAACCACTTGGAAATCCTGCGGGCCCCATTCTTTGGAGGCAAACAGCAGAACGCCTTCCTGGCCGAAATAAGCCGCGATACCACAGGCGCAGAAATCGGCCCGCTTGTCCCGCAGCGGGGCCATGCGTGAAACATCGTTCTTGCCCGGAATAATCCGCAGCGTCGTACCATAGGCTTTCTTAATAGCGTTACCGATAGCGACTGATTGCGCATAGCCCGAGGCGGTGGTGCCATAGGCCGTCCAAGACACTTTTTTCGGTAACATCACATCGCCCGCCATGGCGCTGCTGGCCATGCCGAAACTGGCCGCGACAGCGATTGCCGCTGCCGTACGGAATATTTTACTGTTCATTTCTTGATTTCTCCCTAAGACGTTGCCCCACCCCCAGACCACACATTAGGTGCGATCCAAACACGGAAAACAACATACGACCCGTTCAATAATGACGGAAATTCATTTGCCTTCACGTTCGAAGTTTGATTGTGGCCTGTTGCGATAAGGCCGTCAATGCACCTATGGTCCCGCGCGCCCAGTTTCATGGTTCATTGCCGCCCGCACCAATGATCATTGTGCCGCCTGATAGCAACAGTTAGGCTTGGCAATCAGGCCTGACAGTTAAGCTAGTGTGGGAATTTTGCAGTTCCAATCAATTTTTTTACAGGGTGGCGCGAGTGGAATTTTCCTTTACCGAAGAACAGATGGCAATTCGCGATACGGCGCGTCGTTTCGCCAAAGACCGCCTGGCCCCGCATTTTCGTCAGCGCGAACAAGACCGTAAGATTGGCCGGGACATCATTTCGGAAATGGCTGAACTGGGCCTGATCGGCGCCGACCTGCCGGCTGAATTCGGTGGTCTGGGCCTTGATTGCGTCACGGCCGGGATCATCATCGAGGAAATCGCCGCCGCAGATCTAAGCGTGTCTTATATCCAGCTAATCGGATCTTTAAATGGCCACCTGTTGGCAGATCACGCAACGCCGGAAATCGCCGCCCGGGCCATCGGCGATATCTGTACCGGCAAATCCATCACCTCCCTGGGATTGACGGAACCTCGGGGCGGCTCGGATGCTGCCGGGCTGATTGTCAGTGCCCGCCGGGACGGTGACGACTATGTCCTGAATGGGGAAAAAACCTCGATCTCGTTAAGCACCCAGGCTGATGAAGTCATGTTATTCGCACGCACCGGCACAGAGGAAGAGCGCGGCCGTGGCGTCAGTACGTTCTATGCCCCTTTGAATGGCCCCGGCATCACGCGCACGGAATTCGATGACATGGGCCATGGTGCCGTGGGGCGGGGATCGCTGTTTTTTGACGATGCGCGCATTCCCGCCAGCTGTCTGATGGGGGAAGAGGGCGCGGGCTTTCGCCAGGTGATGAACGGTTTTGATTTTTCCCGCGCCCTGATCGGCCTGCAGGTCCTGGGCCCGGCCCGGGCCTCGCTGGAGGAAGCCTGGCAATACAGCACCGAGCGGGAAGCATTCGGCAAGCCCATTGCAGCCTTTCAGGGCGTGACCCAGCCATTGGCGGAATTCGAGACCTATTTTGAGGCCGCCCGCTTGCTTTGTTACAAAACCCTATGGCTGCGAGATCAAAACCTGTCCCACACCAAGGAAGCGGCCATGGTGAAATGGTGGGCCCCAAAGGTTGCCTTTGAAATTATTCACCAATGCCTGCTGACACATGGCCATTTCGGCTATACCAAAGAGTTGCCGTTCGAACAGCGTATGCGTGATGTTCTGGGCCTGCAAATCGGTGACGGCACGGCGCAAATTCAAAAAATGATCATTGCCCGGGAAACCGTCGGGCGGGTGGCACTACCTTACTAAACGAAGAGAATTGTAGGAGAGATATTATGAGTGGCTGCGAAGCGGAAATCCTACGACAGGTTGTCGATGGTGTCGGGATCATGACCCTGAACCGGCCGGACAAATTCAATTGCATCTCCACCGCCCTGATGGATGGGATGGGTGCGGCCATCGAAGCCTTTGAGGCAGACAAGGCCGTGCGTGTCATTCTGCTGAATGCCGTCGGCAAGACTTTCTGCACCGGAGCCGATTTGGATGAAGTCACGGTGGCACGCAAAAGCCGCGATACCTTGGCCACATTCATTGGCCATATTCATAAGGTTTTCCGCCGTTTGGAAACCTCCCCCCTGCCCGTGGTGGTCTCCGTCAACGGCCTGGCTTTGGCAGGCGGCATTGAAATGATGATGTCATGCGATGTGGCCTTCGCCGCCGAAAGCGCCCAGATCGGTGATCAACATGCCCAATACGGCCTGGTGCCAGGTGGCGGCGGAACCCAACGCCTGCCCCGCCTGGTTGGTTTGCGCCGGGCCCTGGACCTGCAATATACCAACCGCTGGCTGACGGCGGCCGAGGCGGAACGCTGGGGCCTGGTCAATTATGTTGTAGCTGATGATGCCCTGGCCGATGCCGCGCTGGATTACTGCAAGGGCCTGGCAGCGAAAAGCCGGGCCGGGCTGGCTGCTATGAAACGCCTCTCGCGCCAGGGCTTGGAAATGGCCCCGTCCGATGGCTTAAGTTTGGAGGAGGACGCCGTGGTCGCCTGCCTGATGGACCCGGATGCCGAAGAAGGCCTGGCCGCCTTCCAGGCCCGGCGCAAGCCAAACTTTGCATAGGGGATCGTAGGACATGCCCCGATCCTATCCTGACCGGCCCATGGTGGGTGTGGGTGCCGTGGTCTTCAAAGACAGCGAGATCCTGATGATCCGCCGGGGCAAGGCGCCGCGCAAGGGCCATTGGAGCCTGCCGGGCGGAATGCAGGAACTGGGTGAAACCGTCTTTGCCGCCGCTGCCCGTGAGGTCCTGGAAGAAACCAGTATTGTGATCCGGAACATTGCCCTGATTGATGTCATCGACTCCATCACGCCCGATGATGAAGGCCGTGTGCAGTTTCACTACACCTTGGTTGATGTGGTGGCCGATTGGCAGGGCGGTGAAGCGGTGGGGGGCGATGACGCCATGCATGCGGAATTCATGCCGTTACATCGGGCGGAAAGCCTGGACATGTGGGCCGAGACTCACCGTATTATCAAGGTCGCACGGGACATGCGCGGGATTTGAGATGTCCGATCCTGCTCTGAACCGACCACGGATACTCGGGGCAATCAACTGGCTGGGCCTGTGGACCCTGTATCAAAAAGAAGTCCGGCGGTTTCTAAAGGTCACAGCACAAACGGTGATTGGCCCCCTGGTTATGAGCCTGTTGTTCCTGGCCATATTCGCCGTTGCCCTGGGCAGTCGCCGTGGTGAAATAGACGGTGTGGCCTACACATCGTTCCTGGCCCCCGGACTGGTCATGATGGCAATCACCCAGAACGCCTTCGCCAATGCCTCATCATCATTGTTGATCGCCAAGACCCAAGGCACCATCGTCGATCTGTTGATGGCACCATTGCGCCCCCTGGAATTGATATTGGCATTTGTCTTTGCCGCCATGACACGGGGCCTGTTGGTGGCCCTGGTGGTCGCCGTTGCCATGACACCGTTTGTTTCTATGACAATCAACCATATGGGTTTGCTGTTGTTTCACGCCCTTGCAGCAAGCGCATTGCTAGCCCTGCTGGGTATTTTGGCGGGCCTGTGGGCGGAGCGGATGGATAACCTGGCTGCCGTGACCAATTTCGCCATCGCCCCGCTGACCTTTCTGTCCGGCACATTCTTCAGCGCCACGGACCTGCCCCCGGCCCTGCAAGGGCTGCTGACCTTAAACCCGTTCTTTCACATGATCGACGGTTTTCGCCACGGCTTCATCGGCCAGGGACAGGTTGAACCGATTATCGCCGTCACCGTCATGTTGGCTGCCAATTTGGCGGTCTTCTGGCTCTGTCATCGTACCGTCGCCCGTGGCTGGCGCATTAAACCCTGAAGGGGCCTTGCACGTGGATGCCCGGATCAGGTCCGGGCACGACAGAATATTCGTCATTGCCGGGCATGACCCGGCAATCCATGTTGCCGCAATCATCAAGTCATCCAGGGAACACACCTATCGGGGCAAAATGCCTTCGTCCTGATACTGCTGCAACAGCTCGATCAACATATCCTCTGTATCGATACAATCCTGAAAGCCGTGCTGGCGCAGCTTGATGGTACTGACCACCACGGGGGCCGGGTTCTTGCCGGCGGCAAAGTTGAAATCCGCAAACTGCCAGGATTGCCCCACCAGCTTGTCATAGGGAATATCGCGCAGACTATGCGTCTTGGCGATTTCTTCCCAAATGTGCGCCTTTGTCGGCATCACGTCCTGCAGACGCTGGGGTTCGGGCTCT
The DNA here is from genome assembly GCA_018660265.1 of Rhodospirillaceae bacterium. Classification (GTDB taxonomy): domain Bacteria; phylum Pseudomonadota; class Alphaproteobacteria. Next base: position 198,629 of record JABJKS010000089.1, read on the forward strand.
CCCATCACCATGCCGAAATGTTTGGCCAGGGTGGGCCAAAGGCCGGGGAAAGTAATATTGTCGCCGTTGGTAATATTGAAAATCTCGTCCCGCGCGCCATCCGCATCTGTGGCCCAGTCCAGGCATTTGGCGATCAGGCGGGTGTCGATGGCCTCTGTCACATAAGGGCCGCCACCTGGATGACAAAGGGGCAGGCCCTCGGCCCGGCGGATCACCGCATAGACTGCCATGGCAAGGAGAATGTTCAGGGGCGCGTCCAGGGCGAAACCAAAAATGGTCTGCGGCCGTAGGATCATCCAGTTCCAGCCCTTACCTTTTTGCAGATCGCGGACAAAGTCTTCCTGATACCAATAGAAGTTCTCATGCTCGTTGCGGGCCCATCTCTCCCGCGCCGGCACGGGGGGTGGACGCAAATGGGCCCCATAGGCCTTGGTGCCCTGAAAAAGAGAGATCTGGCTGAGGTCCTTCGCCACCCTATCGAGGGGTTCGAGGGCATTTTTCAACATCGTCGTGTTGGTTTCCATTTGCGCCTTGGCCCGCCAGCCCCGGATTACGTCTTCTTCTTCGTATAGGGCGGTATAGATAACGTGGGTGGTATCCGACAGTTCCCCCAGAATTTTTTCGCAGCCCGCACGGTCCATCAAATCGAGGGGAATAAAACGCCCCCCATGTTCGAAGGCGGGTGGCCGGCGTGACAGGGCAGTGACCTTCCACCCGGGCTGGGCATCGAAGTGGCGCAGTGCGGCGCCGCCGACCAGACCCGAAGGACCGAAAATGACGATATTTCCACTCATGATTATGTACCATTGCAACATTGGACGGGTGAGGGGCAGAATAGGGTCCCGCTTCACCTCTCGCAACCGGCTGAAGTGATGAACAGGAGGATATGATCATGAGTCGCCTTTTCGGACCCCTGCGCCAGATGGGATATGTGGTCAAAGATATTGATGCCGCCATGCGCCACTGGATCGATGTGTGCCAGATCGGGCCCTGGTTCTATGTGGATAAGCTGGCCGTTGATGGTTTTCGTTATAAAGGAGAACCCAGCGCGCCCCATATCTCCATCGCCCTGGCGAATTCCGGTGATATGCAGATAGAGCTGATCCAACAGCGCGACAGCGCCCCGACCATGTACCAGGATTTTCTGAATGCGGGCCGCGAAGGCCTGCAGCATTTTTCGACCTGGCCGGAAAATTATCACGAGATCTATGACAAGGCCCTGGCCGCCGGCTACACCGTCGGACAGGAATCCTCCAGCCCCCGTGGCTCCTTTGTCTATTTCCAACAGGAAGGCCATATGGGTACGATCATCGAAATGGCAGAGTTGACCGAAACCCGCCAACGCATGTTCGGTGGCGTCCGGGATGCGGCTGCCGGCTGGGACGGCAGCGACCCGATCCGGGAAAATTGGCCCCGTTGAGGCTTTGGAAAGGGAGCAACCATGTTGAAGAACAGCAAACTGGAAATTCGTCAACTTGCAGGTGCCTTGGGGGCAGAGATCCTGGGCGCGGATTTATCCCAAGACATTGATGGCGGCACGTTTGAGAAAATTTTTGCCGCGTTGATGGAATACGGCATGGTGGTGATCCGGGAGCAAGACATCACGCCGGCCCAGCACAAGGCCTTTTGCCAGCGCATCGGCGATCCGCTGCCGGTGCCGTTCGTGAAAACCCTGGACGACCATCCCGAGATCATCGCCGTCATCAAGGAGGCGGATGAGCGCACGAGAATGGTTTTCGGCGGCACCTGGCATACGGATTTCAGCTTCCTCGCCGCGCCACCCAAAGCTTCCTGCCTTTACGCGCGCGAGATCCCCAGCTTTGGCGGCGATACCCTGTTTGCCTCCATGACCAAAGCCTATGAGGCCCTGTCGCCCGGCATGAAGGCGCTGTTAAAGGATATGAAAGTGGTGCATTCGGGGCGGCGGTCCTATGGTCCGGTTGGCACTTTTGCCAAGACACAGCTGAATTCCGTCAATGTTACGGCCAGTGAAGAGGGTGATGCGGAGGTTCTCCACCCCGCCGTCGTCGTGATCCCGGAAAGCGGCAAGCGCAGCCTATTCATCAATGACATCTATGCAATTCGGTTCGACGGCATGACAGAGGCGGAAAGCGCGCCGCTGTTGAATTTCCTGTGTGAGCAGGCTCGCCGCCCGGAAAACCTCTGCCGTTTGGATTGGCAACCTGGTTCTCTTGCCCTATGGGACAATCGCACCACCATGCACTACGCCGTCGATGACTATGACGGCCAGCGGCGGGAGATGCATCGGGTCACCATTGCCGGCATACCCCTAGAAGGCGTCCAATAGAAGGGATCCAATAATGCAACGCAGCGACGAACGTATCCTCACGACCCACGCGGGCAGCCTGCCACGCCCGCCGGCCCTGACCGCCATGTTCGCTGATCGGGTACAGGGCCGCGGCGTCGATATGGCGGCAATGGCAACGGCGATCGAAGACGCCACGAACTGGGTTCTGCCCAAACAATTGGATGCAGGCATCGACATTCCCAATAATGGCGAACAGCCGCGGGATGCGTTCTTTTTATATGTCCGCCACCGTATGACCGGTTTCACCGGCCTTGGCACCCGGCAGGGCCCGGCGGATGTGGCCCGCTATCCGCAATTCCTGGCCATGCGGCAAAGCCTTGCCACCAACAAGGTCGCCGTGACCAATTTCGAGGTGCCCAAGGTTGTCGATGAAGTGCGCTATATTGACCCCGCGTTCGTGGCCACGGAATGCGGTGACTTTCGGCGTATTCTCACCGACATAGCACCGGCGCAGAGGGAGGCGTTTATTACCGCGCCATCACCGGGCATTATCGCAGCGGCGGTGCCGAACGAATATTACGACAGCGCGGACAGATATCTCGATGCCCTGGCCAAGGCTTTGCAGATTGAGTACGAGGCCATTGTAAAGCATGGCTTTACCCTGCAACTGGATTGCCCTGACCTGGCGCTGGAGCGTCATGTCACCTATGCGGACCGGCCTGTTTCAGATTTTATAGAGTTCGTTGAAGGGGTGATCGATGCCATCAACCGCTCTTTGGTCAATATCCCACGGGATCAGGTGCGCCTGCATGTTTGTTGGGGCAATTACGAAGGCCCCCATGATCTGGACGTCCCCTTGGCGGATATCCTGCCGACTGTCCTGCAGGCGGATGTGGGCGGCATCGTCTTGCCTTTTGCCAACCCCCGCCATGCCCATGAATACAAGATCTTTGAAAACGGCCCACTCGCTGACGATCAAATTCTGGTCGCAGGCGTCATCGACACCACGACGAACTATGTGGAACATCCCGAAACCGTTGCCGATAGGATAGAACGGATCGCCCAGGCGTTGGGTGATCCGACACGTATCCTGGCCGGCACCGATTGCGGTTTCGACACCTCTGCCGGCATGGGCAAAGTTGCCGAAGACGTAGTTTGGGCCAAACTGGCAGCCTTGTCCGAAGGCGCAAAAATCGCCTCCGCTCGATTGTTTGGCTAACGAATTCTAGACAGTCTTCCCGCCGCGTAGTTTTTCCCAATCATACTGCGAGGGCTCTTTGTCCTTGAAGCGTTGCACGGCAGCCTTGTGATAGGGCGTGACCAGGGCCATGCCCTGGGCATCAGCTTCCAGTTCCAACAAAGTGCGATGATCCAGATTATGCGATTGGTTGAGGATATTCTTCGACATCCCGATGGCCGCTGTTGAAGCATGGCGGAACCGACCCGCGAACTCCCGCACCTCATCCATGGCATTTTCCTGGGATACCACATCCAGGATCAAGCCGATCTCCTTCGCCTCTTCAGCACCGACCTTACGGGCGCTGTACACCAGTTCCTTGGCACGTTGCAGGCCAACCAGGCGTGGCAGGATATAGAACCCGCCCCAATCGGGCACCGCACCGATACGGCCAAAGGCCTGCATGAACATACCCTTGGGTGTGGCAAAAACAAAATCCGCCGCCAGCGCCAGGTTGCAACCGGCACCGGCTGCCGGGCCATCGACCAAACTGACCACCGGCAACTCAATATTGGCAATGTCATAAATCAGAGCATGATCGGAGCGCAGGCCTTTGCGGGTCATCAAAGACGTACGTTCATCGCTGCCCATGCCCTTGATATCGCCACCGGCACAAAATGCGCCACCAGCGCCTGTCAGGATCAGCGCCTTGATCTCTTCGCCGGCCTGATCCTTCACCACCTTTAGGGCCGCGCGCAGGTCGTCACGCATTTCCGCGCTCAAGGCGTTGCGGGCATCGGGACGAAACAGTGTGATGGTCGCAATTTCATCCGAAACGTCGAATTTGATATGTGTGAAATCCATTCTGCTGGGATCCTTTTATAATATGCCAGTGGCTCGGCAGGCTTAAACAATGTGCTTGAATTTCAGTAACGATAACTGAAGTGGACGGCTGTTGAAACTATCTTGCTATTTATAAGCTGATTGCCAGGATTGCCGGGTCTGCGTGCAAGCCTGTTGGGCCTTACAAACCCCGTTCGACCCAACTGCGTAATATGGCGTGAGAGCGCTGGCTGTCATTGGTAAATTGTTCGATTTGGGGGCCGTTTTGGGCCGCGAACTCCAGGCGGTAGCCGTTCGGATCATGAAAATAGATTGAGGAAATGACACCATGATCAATAGGGCCTTCAACTTCCAACCCCTTGTCCAATAATCGCTTTCGCCAAATCGACAGGGCGTCATGATCCGCCAGGCCCATAGCGAAATGCAAGTCCATGCCCCATTGCCGTTTGAATTCGAATGGCGGCGCAGCTTCGCCCTGTCCGGCCACCTCAAAAAAGGCGATATAATTCGATGCAGCGCCGTTATGGCCGCCGATGTCAAAGAAGATATGCATGTAGCGTACCGCCTCCCCCGTCGTGGGATGGGCATCAATATCCAGGGCCTGGGTCATGGGAAAACCCAACAGGTCTTCGTAGAAAGCCCGGGTTTCTTCTGCATTTCGGCAACGGAAAGCCGCGTGGTGGGCACCCGTGACGGGCGGCACGCCGGCTTCGGTCGGGATATTGGTCATCAAAGCCTCCCCAAAAAAATAGAACTGTTGGAAAAGAATTATGCTAGCAGATTTGCGGTTTTTTCGTGCGCTTTTTAGCCGAGCCCCGTAACCTAGTGTCATGAGTAAAAATCAAGGTAATGTAATCGTCGTTGGTGCCGGCCTTGGCGGGCTGACATTGGCCCTGTGTCTGGCCCGGGCCGGGTTCGGCGTCACGGTGCTGGAACAGGCAAAGGTTTTGGGCGAAGTGGGGGCAGGCGTTCAAATCAGCGCCAATGGTGCCCGGGTGCTGTACCACCTTGGCCTGGCCGATGCGTTGAAGGCCGTCGCCTTCACGCCGGAGCGCGGCGAGATGCGCCATTGGCAGACCGGCGAGACCTTAAGCTCCCGCCCCTTGGGCAAGGCCAGCGAGGAAACTTATGGCTTTCCCTATTTCCACCTTCACCGCGCGGATTTCCACAACGTTTTGGCGGAGGCTTTGGCCAGGGAAGTTCCTGATGCGGTTCATCTGGGATGCAACGTTACCGGCTTTAGCCAAGCAGGGGACGGCGTCACCGTCACGACAGAGGATGGTGAGATGTTTCAAGGTGACATCCTGGTCGGCTGCGACGGTATTCATTCGATAATTCGCGGACAGCTGTTTGGCCCCGATGCCCCGCGCTTTACGGGTTGTGTTGCCTGGCGCGCCACGGTGCCGGTGGAGGCCCTGCCCAAAGGCCACGTGCGCCCGGTGGGTTCCAATTGGATCGGCCGGGGTGGCCACTTCGTGCACTACTATGTGCGCCGGGGCGAGTTGGTGAATTGCGTCGGGATTATGGAACAGGATGAATGGCAGGCCGAATCCTGGTCCAATGAAGGTGCCATCGAACAGTTTCTGGCTGATTTCGAGGATTGGCACGATGATTTGAAGCTGCTGATCCACAAGGCGGAAAGCTGTTTTCGCTGGGGCCTGTTTGACCGGGAGCCCATGAAAAAGTGGAGCGAGGGACGTGTGACCCTGCTGGGCGATGCCTGCCATCCCATGCTGCCCTTCATGGCCCAGGGCGCGGTCATGGCAATAGAGGATGCCTATACCTTAGCCGAATGCCTGAAAGCGGGTACGGCAGGGCCCGAAACTGCCCTGAAACAATATGAAGACCTGCGCCGGGAACGCACGGCGACAGTGCAGAAAATGTCCCGGGACAATATTCAGTTTTTCCACAACGCGGACCTGCCCAACCTCCTTGAGCGCATGGCCAGCCATCGGGAAGCGCATTTGTGGCTGTATAGTTTCGATGTCACCGCCCAGGATTTCGCAAGCTAGAAAGATTTTACAACGCGCAAATATTCGCCGATGGCAACGTGATCTACCGCCAGATCCAAGCCTTGAAGATCATCCAATGGCAGCCACAACAGCTCTTCCGCCTCGTTATTCTGCATCTCGCCAGACCAATTGTGTAGCGCATAGTAATGCAGCCTTCGCAGTTCCTCGGATGGGTTCAACAAGGTGCAAAAATATTGCGGTTCCGTCGTCGTCAGGCCCAGTTCTTCGGCCAATTCCCTATGCAGGGCGTCTTCCACACTTTCCCCCGGCTCCAAATGGCCACCGGGAATGGACACGGCACCGGGGTCTACCACCTTGTCCAAACGCCGCCTCTCGACCAGAAAGCGGTCGCCGTCTACCAGCAGGAACGTTACGCAGTCCAATATGTCCCCCCGCGCGTTCATGGGACTATCCGATGGAGACCGTGCGCCCGCCATCAATCACCAGGGAAGTCCCGGTGGTGTAGCGGGCCGCATCAGAGGCGAGATACAGCACCGCATAGCCGACCTCTACCGGATCACCCAAGCGGCCCAACGGCGTCTGGGCCAGCATCTTTGCCTTGACCTCCGGTGTGTAAGCATCCGCCAACGAGGTTTCAAACAGGCCGGGCAGGATGGTATTTACACGGATCTGGTCCGGGCCGAATTCCAGGGCAAACGAACGTGTCATGCCGTCCAAGGCAGCTTTGAAAGTGGAATACAGGGCCAAATTGGGCGAGGCGTGCCGGGCCGCGGTTGAGGATATATTGATGATGCTGCCGCCAATATTCGGGCTGTTTTTGCGCATCAACTCAACTGCGCCGACGGACATCTGCCAATAGCCGCCGATATTGACGTCGAGGGCCTTTTTGACCAGCCCATGGTCCGTATCCAGAATGGTCCGCCAGGGGCTTAGCACGGCATTGTTGATCAGAATATCCAGGCGGCCATGCCGTTCGCCCAGATGGGCATACATGGCGGCAACCGTATCTTCGTTGCCAATATGGCAGGCGCGGCCCTCGGCACTTAAACCAAGCTCGCGGAACTCGGCCGCCACTTCATCACAGGCATCCTGCTTGCGTGATGAGATCACCACATGGGCGCCATGCTCGGCCAAAACCTGTGCCGTGGCCCGCCCCAAACCCATAGTCGATCCAGTGATCAAGGCGACCCGACCCGTCAGATCAAATATTTCACGCGACATGAGGTATTCGCCCTCAGGGATGCGGTCCCCAAGGGGCTTCGTTCAACAACTGGATCTGCTGGGTCATCAAATGCGGGCGGATCATGCCTGCAAATTTCATGAAATCCGCATCTGCGAACAATCCGGCCCAATGGGCCCGACGGTCGGCGTCATCATCGAACTTCCACAGATGCACCAGCTGGCTCAACCCACCAGTGTCAGAGGTGAAATAGCCCACCAGCTTGGCATCAAAACCGCCCTTTTCAATAGCCGGCCAGCCGAACTCCGCATAGACCTTAACGATATCACCCATATGCCCCACATAGGCCTGGTAGGTCCGCATCTCATATAAAGCCATTGTCTTCTCCCTCGCTAATTTCAGCCGGCCAGCGGCGCGTATTTATCCAACAACGCCATGACTTCATCCCGTGGCGCGGATGGTAGGCCCAGAATGGCGCGGTCCACGCCCGCCTCGGCATAGCTGTCCAAAGTAGCCTGATCGCCGGGCGCGCCAAATACACTGACGGAAATTTCCGAAACATCACGCCCGGCCTTATCCGCGAACGTCTTCAGCCGCGCCATATTTGCGGCGGCGTCAAAACCGTGGCGGGCGCGCGGCAGCCAGCCGTCACAATAATCCACCACACGGGCCAGGGTATAATCCGTCTCCCCCCCCATGATCACGGGAGGATGAGGCTTTTGCACTGGCTTCGGATGGGCCCAGGAGGCATCGAAGTTGACGAAATCACCGTGATAGGCAGCGTCTTCCTCGGTCCACAAAGCCTTCATGGCCAGGACTTGGTCCTTTATCTGGGCAAAGCGGGTTTTGTATTCCACGCCGTGATGGTTCATTTCCTCTACATTCCAGCCACCGCCGATGCCGAACAAAAAGCGCCCGTTGGACATCATATCCAGGCTGGCGACGTTCTTGGCGGTGACGATGGATTCCCGTTGGGCGAGGAGACAAATTCCCGTGCCCAGCTTCAAATTCTTGGTCACGGCACCCGCATAGGCCAAGGCCACGAAGGGGTCGTGGGTATGCCAATAATCAGGCGGCAAATCCGCGCCGCCGGGCCAGGCAGATTCCCGTGAAGCCGGGATATGCGTGTGCTCCGGCAGGAACAGGCTCTCAAAGCCGCGCTCCTCCAACGCAATGGCCAATTCGTCTGTCCGGATGGTGTAATCAGTGGCAAAAATCAGCACGCCAACGTCCATGGCAAAGTCTCCTATCCCCAAATATGTGATGTGCCATTAGAGACAAGGAAGACGGCTCTGTCCACAACCCATCCGCAGGCACTAGGCAGAAGGGTTCCGAGGGCGTAAGTTGCGCTCAAATTTCGCTTATAGAATTGTTTCTCACACAGGACGGAACCACATCATGCGCATCACCACCCTAGACGTTAACGGCACCCCCACCCTGGCAGTCCGCAAGGGCGACAAATATGTGAACCTGTCCAAGGCCGCGCCGGATCTGCCCAACGACATGGCGGCATTGATCGCCGCCAACGGACTGGGCAAGGCCGAGGCTGCCGCCGGTGCGGCGGGTGACGACGCCATGATCGCGTTGGCGGATGCAAAATATCTGCCGGTGGTTGAGAACCCTTCGAAAATTATCTGCTGTGGTCTGAACTATCGCGACCACGCGATTGAGACCAACAATCCAATTCCCGAATACCCGATCATCTTTTTCCGCATGATCACCTCCATGGCGGCCCATAACGCGCCCATGATCCTGCCCAAGGCAGCGTCCGACTATGATTACGAAGCTGAACTGGCTGTAATCATCGGCAAGGGCGGCAAGCATATTTCGAAAGCCAATGCCCTTGATTGTGTGGCCGGTTATTCCTGCTTCAATGATGGTTCCATCCGCAGCTATCAGTTCAAGTCACCACAATGGGGCATGGGCAAGAATTTCGATGCCACGGGTGGTTTCGGCCCCGACATGGTAACACCGGATGAGCTGCCCAATGGCGTCGGCGATCTGCGCATTCAGTGCCGCATCAATGGCGAGACCTTGCAGGATTCATCCACCATTCAGCACATCTTTGATGTCGAAACGGTGATCGAAACCGTGTCCGAGGCGATGACCCTGAACCCCGGCGATGTGATCATCATGGGCACACCGCCCGGTGTCGGTTCCGCCCGCACACCTAATGTCTGGATGAAGGACGGTGATGTCTGCGAGATCGAGATCGAAGGCATCGGCATCCTCTCCAACCCCATCGTCGCTGAATAGCGCCCGCCTGAACTGGGGTTAGCCCTGGCTGTATTAGAGACACCGCCCCGGCCCCTGCCCGGCCTGAGGGAGAGCCTATCGGGCGTTGACCGGCATAATCTGGTCAACGCCCTGGTGGCTTGGCTATTCGCAATTTCCGGCCCCGTGGTGATCATCCTGGCCGTCGGTCGCCAGGGCGGTTTACGACCAGAAGACATTTCATCCTGGGTCTTTGCCGCCTTTGTCTTCGGCGGCGTTCTGACCATGATCTTCAGCTACATATTCCGCCAACCTATCGCCATTATGTGGACCATTCCCGGTGCGGTTCTGATCGGCGGGGCGTTGCAGCATCTCAGCTTTGCCGAAGTGATCGGGGCCTATCTGGTTTGCGGCGTCTTCATGACGTTTTTGGGTGTCACCGGTCTGGTCGCCAAGATCATGGCGGCGATCCCCATGCCCATCGTCATGGCCATGGTGGCAGGCGTTTTCCTGCCCTTCGGCCTGAACATCATCACGGCGTTTGAAGAAGCGACCATGATGGCGGTGGCCATGGTCGCCGCCTTCGCCATTCCCACCGCCATTCCCAGTATTGGCCGGGTACTGCCGCCTGTCCTATGCGCCCTGGCGGCTGGCACCGCCAGCATCATTTATTCCGGGCAAATGTCCGGCGTGGAAATCCCCAGCTTGGCTATTGCCGAGCCGATCCTCTACACCCCCGTTTTCACCCTGCGCGCCCTGGGAGAATTGGTCATTCCCCTGGCCGTTACCGTGATCGCGGCGCAAAACGCCCAGGGCTTTGTCATCCTGCGTCAAGCCGGGTTTGAGCCGCCGGAGAACGACCTGACCGTGACCTGCGGTCTGGGCAGCCTGTTGTTCGGCATCTTCGGCTCTGTCCCGACCTGCGTCACCGGGCCCGCCAATGCCATCCTGAACACCTCCGGCGCGAAGGAGCGGCGCTATATGGCAGGCGTTATCTTTGGCCTGCTGGCAATCATGTTCGGAATTTTTTCGCCTTTCACCACAGGCCTGGGTTTGGTCCTGCCGGCGGTCTTCATCAATCTACTCGGCGGCTTGGCCATGTTAGGCGTTCTGCAAGGCGCCTTCACCACAGCCTTCGACAACCCGGCCCATGCCCTCGGTGCCCTGGTCAGCTTCCTGGTTACCCTCTCCGGCGTGGCGATCCTGAACGTCGGCGCACCGTTTTGGGGTTTGGCGTTTGGCTATGCGGTGACTTTGTTATTGCGGCGGCGTGGTGCTTAGATCCGATTGACGCCTCACCCGGTCAAGCCGTAGGCTTTGGGTTAAATGACCTAGAAAAGAGACCGCAGGAGACGTCCCATGAAATCCGCACTTTGTGACCGCCTTGGTATCGAATTCCCGCTGTTTGCCTTTACCCATTGCCGCGACGTGGTGGCCGCCGTTACCAACGCGGGCGGTATGGGTATTCTGGGGGCTGTTAATCACACGCCGGAAAGCCTGGAGATTGAGCTGAACTGGATTGACGAACACGTGAATGGCAAGCCCTATGGCGTCGATCTTTTGATCCCGAATAAGTTGGTCGGCAAGGATGATGAGCTGACAGCGGCGGACTTTGAGGCCCGCGTGCCCCCCGAACATCGAAACTATGTCAAAGATCTGTTGGAAAAAAACGGCATCGATGCTTCCGATCTTTGGGATAACACGGCCGATGCCAAATACGGCGATAACTACCGCGCCGACAGCTTGACGGAGGTGATGGACGTCGCCTTCGCGCACCCGATCAAGATGATGGTCAACGCCCTTGGCGTACCGCCCGAATATATGCTGAGCCAGGCCCATGCGAGAGACATCCTGGTCGGTGCCCTGACCGGAGCCAAGGAACATGCCATCAAACATGCCGAGGCCGGCGTCGACGTGCTGGTGACATCCGGCACGGAAGCGGGCGGCCATTGCGGCGAGGTATCCACCATGGTGTTGATCCCGGAAGTCGTCGAGGCGATGGAGGCCTATCCAAACGTCTCAGTTCTGGCAGCGGGCGGCATCGCCACGGGCCGTCAAATGGCGGCCTGTATGGCCATGGGTGCGGCGGGGGCCTGGACCGGATCGGTCTGGCTGACCACGGCGGAGGCGGAGACGATCCCGACGGTGAAGGCAAAGATGCTGGCGGCAGGTTCGCGCAACACCGTCCGCTCCCGCAGTCGCACCGGCAAGCCGACCCGGCAGCTGCAATCCACCTGGACCGACGCCTGGCACGCCGACGGCGCACCCGATCCCTTGCCCATGCCCTTGCAGGGCCTGGTGACCCGGCCCGCCATGGCAAAGATCGATAAACTGGCGGAGGGTGGCCATCAAGGTGCCCAGGACCTGGCGACATATTTCGTCGGACAAGCCGTGGGCCTGATGAACGTCGAACAATCCGCCCGCTCCGTCGTCTATGACTTCATGGAAGACTATGCCACCGCAGTCGAGAGGCTGTCTGCCACAGTTGCCGAGTAGAGCTTCTCGTTTAAGGTCGCGACGGCGGCCCGGCGCTTATGCGCCGCCGCCCCATTCTCTTCTGTGGAGCAGTGCGCTCTTGCGCACATGCGTGTGCGACCAAGGACTCGCCGGGGGACTAGCCCGGCTTGCGGGCGTAGACGATCCGGGTCATATCGGCGATCACTTCGGCCTCAGCTGGGTTTTCGAAACCGGCGGCTTCCATATCGGCCATGATCCGCGCGGCGGTCATTGACGAGGCTTCCGGCGTAAATGCCATGTGCTGGACATGCCACAGGGCCGCCAGGGGAGGTTCTGCATCCTCGTTGACCATGAAATCATGCACCATCAAAATGCCGCCCGGTCGCAGGGTATTGAAGGCATCAGACAACAATCCGGCCAACGAACTTTCCGGCACGCCGGAGAACAGATAGGACATCAACACGGCACAACGCCCCGTGGGCCATTGGCATTCCAGGGCATTGGCAGGGATATAGCTGACCCGATCCACCAAGCCGGCATCGGAGATATACTCCCAACCGATTTCAGAGACGTTCGGGAAATCAATGATGGTGGCGTTCAAATCCGGGTTCGCCTTGCACAGGCTGATGGTCATGGCCCCGGTGCCGCCGCCCACATCCAGCAATGTCTTGGCATCGGACAGATCAACCAGGCGGGCAATGGTACCCCCAGGCCCCAGGGAGCCTGCATGTTGCGCCTTGGAATAAATCCGCGCCTGGACCGGATCGGACATCCAGGTGGCGTAAGAAGCGATGTCATCGGGGTCCAACGTACCATCCATAGAGGCGTTGAGCTGCCCCATCACAGGATACATCTGGCCATTAATCTGATAGCGCAGGTAATCGCCAAAATCATATTTCGCGCCCTTGACCAAAAAGGCCTCTGCGGCGGGGGAGTTGGCAAGCTTGCCATTTTCACGTGTCATAAGGCCCAGGCTGCGCATGGCCGTCGACAAAGTGGTGATGCGATTGATCGGCACATCGGCGGCATCGGCCAATTCCCTCTCGGTCTTCGCAGCGCATGAGAGGTGGGAAAAAAGGTCTACATGGAGGGCGGCAAAGAGTGATTTTGATGCCATAAAACCAAATGCAATTTTCGAAATGTCTTCGGCTGTTTCAGCCACGGCGGTTTGCACAAATAGCTCCTATTGGTAGGTCGCGTTCATATTTATCGTTCGTTGGAGGACCAATGGATTGCCACGACAGGTGCCGCACATATGGCGGTTCCTGGGGCGTGAGCGCGGGTCATGGTGTATGAGCGACCCGCAGCGCGGTCCAACCGAATTATATAGCCCTAGTGGTTCGATTCTAACGGATGGTTCCCATCCGTGAGGATCGAAAGACCATTAGACTCTTAAGAATCGTGGTGCGCGGGACACGAAACAGAAGGTCTCTTCTTTTTCGCTCGCACCACTAGGGCATTGATCCGGAAGACCCATCATAGCGCCCTTGTTTAGGCATATCAAATAATCGCCCTGGATGAATGCGCGATCGTTCCCATATGACAGCGATAGCCAGGTTGTCGGAGGCAAAATATCAGATGTCAATTTACAGCAAGTACATTCTGCCCTGGGGCATTAACGCTGCCTGCGGTGGCAAACCCGTCGCCAAACAACGGGCCAAGATTGTCCCGCAAGCAAAGGGCATGGTGCTTGAGGTCGGCATCGGGTCCGGCCTGAACCTACCGTTCTATGACAGGGCACAGGTAGAAAAGGTTTGGGGCTTGGAGCCCTCCGTGGAATTACGGCGCATGGCTGAAAAAGTCGCAGGAGAGACTGACTTGGCGGTTGATTTCATCGACCTGCCTGGTGAGGAAATTCCCCTTGCTGACAACAGCATCGATACGGTGTTGATCACCTATACCCTTTGTACCATCCCCGATACTGCCCGCGCCTTGGCGCAGATCCATCGAGTTCTAAAACCCGGTGCAGAGTTGCTGTTTTGCGAACATGGCCTGGCACCGGATGCGGACGTCAGGCGCTGGCAGGCCCGGATTGATCCGGTGTGGAGCAAATTCACCGGCGGCTGCCATATCAACCGGCCCATTGACGGTCTGATCCGCAATGCCGGCTTTCACATCACACAAATGGATACCATGTACATACCCGGCCCCCGCACCCATAGCTTCAATTATTGGGGCGCAGCGGTAGCAGCTTGATGAAGAGCATGTCGCGGCCTATATCAACGCCGATGCGATAACTCATGCGCCCAGCACCGCCGGTTTTGGCGCCGCCGGTTTTGGCAGCGCCCGTTCTATAATTGCGGCAAAATCAGTGCTGGCGGGCAGCGCGCCATAGGCCCCGGTCCATCGCTGCCCCAGGCGGGACGCACAAAAGGCATCCGCCACCGCGTTTGGTGCATGCCGCACCAACAACGCCCCCTGTAACGTAATGGCCATCAATTCCGTGATCGCCCTGGCGCGATGTTCCAGATGCTCCGGAGCCGCCAACTCGTCCCGCAGGCTGTCAGCGGCGGCATCCAGGGCGGCATTACCGCCACGGGCTGCGTCCAACTCCGCCAACAGGCTGGGTGCTGCGGCTTTCTCCCGACCCATGGCGCGCAGGACATCCAGGCACATGACATTGCCGGACCCTTCCCAGATGCTGTTCACAGGTGCCTCCCGGTAGATGCGGGGCATAATGGATTCTTCGATATAACCGGGACCACCATGGCATTCCATGGCCTCGTAGGCATGCCCCGGCGCGCGCTTGCAGATCCAATATTTGCCCACGGCGGTACCAATACGGGCCAGGGCGGCGGCGGCTTCATCATCCCCGGTCCCATTCATGGCCTCATCCATGGCGCGGCCAATGCGCAGGGCCAGGGCCAGGGCGGCCTCCGCCTCCAGGGCCAGATCCGCCAGGACATTCTGCATCAGGGGTTGGTCGATCAGCTTTTTCTGAAAGGTTACCCGGTGGGAGGTGTGATGCAGGGCCTGCACCAGGCCTTGTCGCATCATGCCCGCTGAGGAGAAACAGCAGTAATAGCGGTTGCCCTGGACCATATCGATAATGGTGCGAACGCCGCGGCCGTCATCGCCCACCATCAGCCCCCAGGTATCGTGCAATTCCATCTCCGTTGAGGCGTTGGAGCGGTTCCCCAGCTTGTCCTTCAGACGTTGGATGGACAGATTGTTCCGCTCCCCATCCGGTCGCCAGCGGGGCACCAGGAAACAGGACAATCCCACATCCGTATAGGCCAGTGTCAAAAACGCATCGCACATGGGCGCGGAGCAGAAAAACTTATGCCCAGTCAAAAGATAGCCACCCTCTGCGCCGCCACCAACACCACCACCAACACCACCAATGGGCACGGCGCGGGTGGTGTTGGTGCGCACGTCCGAGCCGCCTTGTTTTTCGGTCATGAACATACCGATGGTGGCGCCGGATTTTTCCGTCATGGGGATATCGCGCCGGTCATAAGATGTCGCCAGTAATTTCGGCAACCAAACATCCGCCACCTCCCTGGTGCCCCGCAGGGCGGGCAGCACGGAATAGGTCATGGCCATGGGGCAAAGCACGCCGCCCTCGGGTTGCGCCATCATATAGGTCAGCGCACCATGGACCACCTGGGCCCCTGGTTGGGGGTGGTTCCAGGCAAAACTGGGCACCTCGTTCTCAATCGCCATGGCCATCAGGTCGTGATAGCTGGGATGAAATTCCACTTGGTTGATGCGCATGCCATAGCGGTCAAAGGCCTTTAATTCCGGCGGGAACCTATTGGCCTGATCCGCCTTCTCGAACGTCGCCCCCGCGCCGGCGATCTTCCCGAAATCCGCCAACTTGTCTTTGGCCCAGGCACCGCCCTCCCGGGCGATACCCTCCTGCAAGGCTTGATCCCCGGCCCACAAATCCTGATCCCCCATATGGGGCGGCATGTTGGTGACATCGTGGGTGGGCAGATTGGCGAGGGGTTTTAAGGGTTGCATGGCCATATTCCCAAGTTTCTGTACGATACATTTTAGTTTATCTGAAATTTTCCGCGATAACCGCAATTTCCTGTGGCAAAATAGGGCTTCAATCGTTCAGTATCCGGCGTTCAGTATCCGGCGTTCAGCGTTTATAGGTAGTCCCATGCTTCATGATCCCCGCATCCCCGCCCCCGAAGTCTGTGTTCTTGGTTATCAGTTGGAACATTGGGCGGCAAAAAAGCCCGATGAAACCTTCTTCATATTCCATGGTGGGGAGACCTGGACCTGGGGGCAAACCCTTGCCCTGGTCAAACGTGCCGCCAAGGGATTGCAGGACATGGGCGTCAAAAAGGGCGATCACGTGCTGTCCTGGCAGCCAAATAATCGCCAATCCGTCCTGACATGGTTCGCCCTGAATTATCTTGGCGCTGTCTATGTGCCCGTGAACATCGCCTACAAAGGCAACTTGTTGCAGCACGTGGTGCAACTGTCCGATGCGAAATTAATGGTCTGCCATGCTGATCTGGCACCCCGTCTGAATGAAATCGAATGCGGTGCTTTGGTGGATGTCATTATCACCAACGGCGCGGCTGAACTGGATAATCTGGCAACCCATGCGGAGGCCATCCTGGCACCTGAAACGGGTTTAGCCGGGATGCCGGATACGGTGGCACCGTGGGATACCATGTATATCATCTTCACCTCCGGCACCACGGGGCCGTCCAAGGCGGTGCTGTCGTCCTATTTGCAGGGCTATGCCATGGGCCCCATCGGTTATACTTATGTGGATGAGAGTGATCGCTGTTTGGTCAACCTGCCCATGTTCCATGTCGGGGCGACAGCCCTTGTGGTGCTGGTCTTGGCGCGGGGTGGCTCGTGCTTTCTGGATACCCATTTTAAGACCGATGAATTCTGGACAACCGTGCGCGAGCATAAGACCACCATGACCGTGCTGTTGGGGGCCATGATACCGTTCCTGACCAAACTGCCCCCCAGTGACGAGGATACGAACCATACTTTACGCAAGGCGGTTTGTGTTCCCTGGAACGAGGAAACCATGGCCATGGGCCGGCGCTATGGCATCGAGATGTGGACCACCTTCAATATGACGGAAATCTCCTCTCCCATGATGTCTGATCCGTTCCCGGCCGTCGCCGGCACCTGCGGCAAAATCCGCGACGGCGTCGAAGGCCGGGTGGTGGATGACAATGATTGCGAGGTCGGCCCCGGCGTGGCGGGGGAGTTGATCCTGCGGACGGACCAACCCTGGGCCATGAACCATGGATACTACAAAAACCCCAAGGCCACGGCAGAGGCCTGGCGGAACGGTTGGTTCCACACAGGCGATGCCTTCACCTATGACACGGAGGGCTATTTCTATTTCGTCGACCGGATCAAGGATGCCATCCGCCGCCGGGGCGAAAATATTTCGTCGTTCGAGGTGGAGTCAGACGTTAACGCATACGAGGACGCGGGCGAGGTCGCAGCCATCGCCGTACCGTCCGAGTTGGGGGAGGACGATGTCATGATCATCATCGCGCCCCTGGCCGGCAAAACCATAGACCCACTGGAATTATTTCGGTTTCTGGAACCCCGCATGGCGCATTTTATGCTGCCCCGCTATATCCGCGTGGTGGATGAATTGCCCAAAACCCCGACGCAAAAAGTGCAAAAACATCTGCTGAAAGAGGACGGCATCACGCCTGACACCTGGGACCGGGAAGCAGAAGGTATCGTCGTGAAGCGGGAGAAGATCGGCGTCTAGAGCAATGGACGCACATAGGGACTTTTAGAGATGAACAGGCTCATCGCGGCAGTACTGGTAGTTTTTGTAATGCTGACCGGTTGCGAATATTCTGGAAGCTTCGATAACCCGGTATCGCGGAACCTATCGTGGTTCGATTACGTCGGCGGGCGTGGATTGAAGGAGGCGTGTGGTGCGGGCGCATCGGATAGATTGCGCTTTGTCTACAACGGCAATTATGACGAGCAGATCAGAACCTACGATCTGCGGGCGCTGTCACAAAAGCCCGGTGCGGTGGTCTCGGCCTGGGTCCGTAGCGCGGGCAATCTCGCCAATGGCGTAAAATTCCCCAACCTGCTGTCGCCCTGGGATGGTGATCGGGTTGAAGGCACAATGGATCGAAAAGCCTTCGCCGCTCTGCGCGCGGCCCTGAGGGAAGATCAGTTTAGCGGTTACAGACCGGTTGGCCTGCAATTGCCGTCTAATGAATATTACTGGCTTGTCACGGGGTGCCTGAATGGCCGGTTTCATTCCAACGCCTGGCTTTACCCCTCCGAACGCTTCAAGACCTTGAAGTTTCCGGCGAAATTACTGGCCGGTGATCATACCGGCATTAAATTTCGCGATCCAGCGACCGCAAAAATATACGAAGACTATCCGATCAAAACGCGGGGCGGTCGAAACCCATCCGATCCTTCGTTCCTGATTGAACTTGGGGCCAATGGAATTGTCGGGCAATAAGGCCTGTTTAACCACCCTTCATAACGCCAGCTAATATTTTTCCGGGCAACGGGAAGAGGCGGAAAAAACCGGCACGGGCTTATTCCAAGTCCAGAAACGATTGGGCATAGGTTAAGTCACCGGATTGGTCTGACAGCCAATCGGGCCGCAACTCCAACGCCATGACATATTCTTTCGGATAGATCGTCTCGAACTTATCCGCCAGGGCGACCTCGAAGCCGAAGCGGCTGTAATAATCCGGCGCGCCCAGCAGGAACACCGCGCCCCAGCTTAGTTGCTCTGCTTGGGCAAGGCCGGCGCGGATCAGCTTTGAGCCGATGGCCTGGTTTTGCCGTGCGGGCAGGACAGAAACAGGTGCCAGGCCAAGGCAGCCGTTTGGTGCCTGTAGTTTTGAGAACAGGATATGGCCAACGATGTTACCGTCCTCAGCCTCTGCCACCAGAGAAAATTCGGCATCCCCTGATGCCTGCAGGGCCGCAACCAGATCAGCCTCTGTCACCTGGCCAAAGGCAGCCAGCACGACCCGGCGGACGGCACCCTTATCATCAGCGGTTTCATTTCGTATAATCATAGCTACGTGATGACCCACCCTTGACGGGCTGTCAAATATCTAACCTTGAGGAGATTGCCATGAAACCGGAAGAAATTCTAAGCCACGCGCCAAAGGTGCTGAGCCAGGAACAGCGCGAGGCCTATTTCGAAACCGGTTATCTGGTGTTGGAAAATTTCATTGGTGATGACTGGCTGGACCGTCTGTGGGCGGTAACCAACCGCTTTATCGACGACAGCCGGAGCCATACGAAATCCGGCAAGGTCTTTGATCTGGAGCCGAACCATACGGCCGAAGAACCCCGTCTGCGGCGCATTTCCCAACCCGTCGCCCTGGACCCGGTGTACGAGGAGTTCGGTTTGCGCGGGCCGATCGTGGATCTGGCCGAGGATCTGGTGGGCCCGAATGTGAAGTACCACCATTCGAAACTGAACATGAAATGGTCGGGCGGCGGCGAAGAGGTGAAATGGCACCAGGACATCCAATTCTGGCCCCATACCAACTATTCCCCCCTGACCATCGGGCTGTATATGGACGATGTGGATGATGAAATGGGGCCCATGGGGGTGATTCCCGGCAGCCACAAAGGCGAGATTTATGACCTGTACGGCGACGACGGCAATTGGGTCGGTGCGTTGAGCGACGAAGACTTGGCAGGGGTTGAGCGGGACAGAGCGGTCTGGATGCGCGGCGGCAAGGGCTCCATCACCATCCACAATTGCCGCATGCTGCATGGCTCCATGGCGAATAATTCACCGCGCAGCCGCCCCCTGCTGCTGCACACCTATGCCTCTGCCGATGCGCTGACGTTTCCGGGCAGTGTGGTCACCGGCGTGCCCCATGCCGATAGCCTGATCCGCGGCGAACCCGCCAAATGGATCCACTTCGACCCCGAACCCTGCCTGATCCCGCCTGACTGGTCCAAGGGCTATAGCTCGATATTTGCTTTGCAACAGGAAGAGGCGGCAGGAAATTAGAATGGCCGAGATGGATACAGCAACGGGATACAGCGAGACATTTCGGGGCGACGTTGCCCCGTGGGAGGTCGATGCGACCGAGCATTTTACCGTCGCCTATTATTACGAGAAGTTCGAGGGCGCGGCCTGGCGCTTCCTGCATCAACAAGGGGTCAATCCAAATGCAGCGCGGACGACGGCGGCCCTAACCCACTACAAGGCGGAGCTGCGCAACCGGGATATCTACAGGGTTGAAACCGCACTGATCGATGCCGGTGCCAGGCCCACCATTGCCCATAAACTCTTCAATGCCGGCTCGGGCGAGCTGTGTACCACCATGCAACAAACCCTTGCCGGCGTCACTCTATCGGGGCCAACGGTTGCATGGGACGGTGATGCGCGTGAAGACCGCACTATCCCCGGTGATGAGGCAACATGGGTGCCGGCGCTTGCCAATATGGCCCGGGTGGAGGAAGCCGACTGGGCCGGGAACCTGTCCCTGCCCGGCTATATCCATCGCTTTTCCACCGCCAACAGCTTCATCATGTCGGCCTTTGGCATGACGCCAGAATACATGACCACCAACAGATATGGCCTTTCCACATTCGAATTCCAGCTTGAATTTCAAAGCCAGGCCAAGCCCGGCGATATGATCGACATTGAAAGCTGCATCGCCCAGCTTGGCGGCTCCTCCGTGCGGCTTTGTCACCGTATGCGCAATGCCGCCACCGGCGCAGCGATCGCCAGCCTGAGCCAGTTCGGCGTACAGCTGGACCTGGAAGCACGCCGCCCATCCCGCATTGCCGACGATCTTCGCGCCCGGGCCGAGGCGCTGTTGAATTCAAATTGATGGAGAAACCGAGATGACCATAGAACGTTTCATGGTGGAGGGGCAGTTGACGCCGGTCAGCCATTATTGCCATTCCGTGCGGGCGGGAAATCTTGTTTGGGTATCGGGCGTCGTGGGGATGCTTGCAGACGGCACCATCCCCGAAGACACTACGGCGCAGTTCGACATTGCCATGGATGCCATGGACGCCTGTTTGCGGGCCGCGGGCGGCCTGCCCGAACATGTAGTCAAGGTTCAGGTTTTTATGACCGATATATCCGAGCGCGCGGCCATTAACCCACGCCGCATCGCCTACTTTGGCGAACACCTGCCGGCCTCCACCCTGGTTGAGGTTTCCGCCCTGGTGGATCCGCGCATGAAGGTGGAGATTGAATGCCAGGCCGTGCTGCCGGATTAGGAACTTATCCCCTAAATCGCGCCCACTTCTTTTAGGTCGGCAATCTCCGCTTCATCCAGACCCAGCCAATCGCCATAGACCGCATCGTTGTGCTGGCCCAGATCCGGGTTCAGGGTCAACTCCATCGGCTCCGTGCCATCGAACCGGATCGGGCTGTGGTGGGCTGTTATACGGCCCGCTTCCGGGTGATCGATCCAGCGCAGCATGCCGCGCTCGTGCAAATGGGGATCATTGACCACTTCCTCCAAATCCCGCACGGCGGCGGTGGGGATATGGTGACGCTGGGCTGCGGCCTCCGCCTCATTCTTGGTCATGGTGGCGACCCAGGCGGCAACCATCTCGTCCACCTCGTCCATATTCTCCACACGGGCATTGGACGTGAGATAGCGTTCATCCTCCGCCAGATCCTCCCGCCCCATGGCGACCAGCAAATTCTGCCAATGTTCCTCCCGCACGGTGATGATGGCCACATAGCCGTCGGATGCCGCATAGACGTTGTAGGGCACCACGGACAGGCCGCCATGTTGGTTGCCCGTACGGGTGAGGATTTCGCCCCCCTGTTGTTTTTGTCCGAAATACATGCCCAGGTTTGAGGCCAGGGTGGGCAAAATGGAATCCAGCATGGCAACCTCGACCAGGCGGCCCTTGCCCGTCCGCTCCCGCTCATACAGGCCGGTCATGACGGCACCATATAAATGCGTGCCGGTGATGAAATCGACGACGGCAGGCCCTGCCTTAACGGGCGGGCCGTCGGGGAAGCCCGTGACGTGCATGACGCCGCCCACCGCCTGTACAGTCAGGTCCATGGCCAGATCATCCCGCCTGGGTCCATCACGGCCATAGCCGGAGCCGGAGGCATAGATCAAACGCGGGTTCAAGGCCATCAGGCTTTCAGCGCCCACGCCCAGGCGCTCCATCACGGTTGGGGCAAAATTCTCCAACAGCACATCCGCCTGACAGACCATTTTGCGCAATAATTCGCGGCCCCGTTCATGCTTAAGGTTAAGGGTAACGCCTTCCTTGTTGGCGTTCAGGGTCGCCAGGGGGAACGAGCCGCCCACCGCACCCGAACGCCGGCGCAGGGGCTCGCCCCCTGGTGGCTCTATCTTGATCACCCGGGCCCCGCCCATGGCCAACATGAAGGACGCGTAAGGGCCGTTATAGATCTGACCAAAATCAAGGACCGTAACCCCCTCAAGAGGGTAGGAAGACACAGACATGTATGTTTTAACCTCGTGCAACTGTTACCGCTCATACTGCCACATTATGCCGGCCCACAATACATACCTGACGAAGGAAGCCACCCTACATGCCGCAAAACAGTGTCTTGTTCTCGCTCGGCTTCCGCCCCTTCTTTCTGTTGGCCGGGGCTTACAGCGCATTGGCGGTGGGTGCCTGGGCTGGTTGGCTGGGTGATTTATGGGGCCTGCCTGAGGTTTATCCGTCAGGGGCCCTGCATGCCCACGAGATGATGTTCGGCTTTGCCCTGGCCGCCATTGCAGGCTTTCTGCTCACCTCCGTGCCGCAATGGACCGGGGCCAAGCCGTTGCGGGGCTGGGGCCTGATGGCGCTGGCGGCATCCTGGCTGTTGGGACGTGTCGGGGTGCTGGCTGCGGGCGCAGTTGGGCCCTTGGCCGCCATGCTGATGGATATGATTTATCCCATCGCCCTGTGCGCGGTGATTGGTGCCATGTTGATCGGGGCCCGGAACCGGCGCAATTACGGCTTCATCGGGCTGTTGGCCGGCGCCGTGCTGGCGAATTTTTGCTGGCATCTGGAGATGTCGGGCCTGGCAGATACGATCGAAGGTGCCTATGCCGACGAATTGGCGGGTACCGGGTTGAAAATGATGCTGAACCTGTTGTTGATATTCGTGGCGATCATGGGCGGTCGGGTGATCCCCATGTTCTCCGCCAACTGGATGCGCCGTCAGGGCCAGGACCTGGCCCCCCGCCATCCGGAATGGCTGAAACGTTTGTGCATTTACGGCCTGATCCTGGTGCTGGTGGCGGAATTTCTATCGCCCGTGCTGGATGACCGTATCATCGGCGTTCTGGCCGTTGTGGTGGGTCTGGCCTATCTCTATCGCCTGTGGGGTTGGAACGGCTACAAGACCTATGGCCACTCGTTAGTGTGGATATTGCACTTGGCCTATTTCTGGCTGGGCCTGGCCCTGTTGTTGAAAGGTGGGCATTATCTCGGGCCAGAGATCCCCATTGCGATCCCTGATAGTGCGGCCCGCCACGCGGCAGCCGTTGGTGCCGTCGGCACCATGATCATGGCCCTGATGCCCCGGGTCAGCCTGGGCCACACAGGCCGCGATTTGATCCTGCCCCGCCCCATGCTGCTGGCCTACGCGCTGATTTTGACCGCGCCGTTCCTCAGGGTCGCCAGTCCGTTTTTGGAGGGCGAGATGTACGAGTTGACCCTGATGGCATCGGGCCTGGCCTGGATGGCGGCCTATGCCCTGTTCGTCTGGTGTTTCGCGCCCATGCTGCTGGCAGCACGGGTCGACATAGCAAAATAACGGTCGCGACGGCGGCCCGGCGCTTATACGCCGCCCCCGTGGAGCCGTGCGCATAAGCGCACTGCGTGAACGACAGATAGCTACGGGAACAGTTTCTCAGTCCGCCAGCTATCCCCATCGGGTAGGTAGACCTCCCGGTCGTGCAGGCGGAAAGGTTTGTCCTGCCAGAATTCGAACCGTTGCGGGATCAGGCGAAAGCCGGACCAATAGGCGGGCCGGGGCACGGTACTAAGGGCATATTTCGCAGCATAAACCGCAACCGCCTTTTCCAGGGCAAAACGATCCGGCAGGGGCCGGGATTGTTGTGAGGCCCAGGCCCCGATCTGGCTGTCTTTGGCGCGGGAGGCAAAATACTCATCCGCCTCCCCATCGTTGACGACCTCGATAGCGCCCTGAACCCGGACCTGTCGGCGCAGAGACTTCCAATGAAAACACAGCGCCGCCTTACCCGCGCCCTGCAATTCGGTACCCTTGGCGCTTTCCAGATTGGTATAAAAAACAAAGCCCTGCGCATCCACGGCCTTCAACAACACCATGCGCACATTGGGCATACCATCGCCATCGACGGTGGCCAGCGACATGGCGGTCGCATCATTCGGCTCGCCCTTTTCAGCCTCGGCCAACCAGCCGTTAAAGCGCGCTATAATCTCGTTGATTTCGGCCATACCTAATCATTCCAACTTAATACCAAGGTGCGGTAATAACACCGGCACCCGAAACGGACCAGCCTGCCCCCGCAATCTAATCCCCCGCAATGGACCTGTCGAGCGGTGCCAAAACATCACGATTGCGCACGATCACAGCTTGACAGTTGGGGCGCTGAAACCCTATATCCCTCACTGCCCCGCGCGATTTTTATGCGGAGCCCATAGGCTCCTTAGCTCAGTTGGTTAGAGCACGGGAATCATAATCCCGGTGTCCCCAGTTCAAATCTGGGAGGAGCCACCAAAATACCAGACCCCCAACGGTCCCCGACCGCTGGGGGTTTGTCGTTTTTGGGAGTTTTTCTCAGCTTGACCCACGGCACACAATTGGAATTTGTTAACATTACATTTACCATATATGTGGTAAATCGCATTGTGAACGCAACTAAGTAGGTAACGGATATGAACAACAACACCGCCCTCATCCGCCCCGCACATGGCGCAAACTTTGCCTACCCTTTCCCTTGTGCGGCACCTTCTGAAACTGTCGCGGGCAGCAATGGACCTGCGATCTTTGAGCGGCCGCAGCCATCAGAGAAAACAAGCGCAGAACCAAATGATTGGTCTACGTGGTGGACGTCTGTGTCCGCGCCTTCCTAGAACATTTCCGACCAGGAAATGCTCAGACTCTTAGGAGTCGAGCAATTTTTCCAATCTCTTAGAATCGCCAATGCTTTGGGCGATGCTCTTTAGATTGGAATTACCCAAAACGCAACAGGGCCCGAACCTTGCGGTCCGGACCCTGCTCCGTCGTGATGTAACTGTTGTATTCTTCTTAGTAGATGTCGTTCCTAATAAATGTCGGCCTTAGTAGATGTTTTGGGCCGAGACCATGGCATAGAGCATGGGGAACGACAGCAAGGTGTTGGTGCGGCTGAACAGCATCGCTGTCCGGGCCGAGGCTGCTTTCACATCAGGCTCCGCATCGACGATGCCAAGTGCCTTTTGCTGGGCCGGCCAGATGATGAACCAAACGTTGAACCACATGATGGTACCGAGCCACATGCCGATGCCGATGGCGGTGTGCTTGGGCACGCCGTCGGTCAGGCCAAGCGAAATGGCTTCAACGATGTAACCGTTCATGGCGGCAAGGATCAGACCGGTGACGATGGTGCCCATGGCACCCCAGCGGAACCACCACAAGGCGGCAGGTGCGATATGCTTGCCCACGGCTGGTTTCAGCTCATCCGGAATGGATGGCATGGTCGGGATCTGCACAAAGTTGAAGTACCACAGAATGCCGATCCACATCACGCCGCAGATCACGTGCAGCCAGCGCATGGCGAAGGTCGCCCACGCCATATCAAAGGCGATGGTATCCACATGCCATTGCATCAAAACAATAACCATGATGACGGTCAGCACGATGCCCGCGATGACCGTGTTTCGTAGATTTGAAAGTATAGCTGCCACTGTATTATCCCCTACCCCTATTTAAAAAAACCGAATTAGCGATTCATTTATCATAGAATACCACTAAAGTTACAAATTTCAAAAACCTCCCTGACATATTACCCCGCCATCGTGCTAGAAAGTGGCTCAAACACGCCTAGATGAAAGACCACAGACATGAGTTTTGATTTCACGCCGTTCCTTCGCGATGACCTTCCCCCGGCCGCAAAACCCTGGGGCGGCTTTGCCGAATTTAATTTTGTCGGCGGGCATGTAAACGCCGCCTCTGTCCCTGGCCCATCGTTGGTGGAGGCCCTGGCGAAGGTAATGCAACGGGATGGCGATAGGCTGGGCTATTACGGTCTGGGCCATGGTTCCCAGGGCTATTTGCCGTTGCGGGAATATATCGCGCAGATGCTGGCGGAGCGCACGGGCATGCCGACGGACCCCGGCGAGATCCTGATCACGACGGGATCATTGCAGGGCATGGATCTGGTCAACGATGCCCTGTTGCAACCCGGCGACACGGTGATTTTGGAGGCCGTCAATTATGGCGGCCAGTTAAGCCGCCTGCGCAAACTGGGCGTCAACTATGTCGGCATTGAAGTGGACGAAGACGGCATGAAGATGGATGCCCTGGAAGACGTTCTGGCAGCCCAAAAGGCCGCCGGAGCGATGGCAAAATACATCTATACTATTCCGACCGTACAAAACCCCTCGGCCACGGTGATGAGCCTGCCCCGGCGGCAAAAGATGCTGGACTTGGCCCGTGAATACGGCATTCCGATATTTGAGGATGATTGCTATGCGGAGCTGTTGTGGGAGGGGGAGCGTCCCCAGACCATCCGCTCCCTGGACGACCAGGGACAGGTGATCTATTGCGGCACATTTTCGAAAACCATCGCGCCCAGCCTGCGCACGGGCTATCTGGTCGCCGACTGGTCGGTGCTAAGCCGCCTGATGCCCCTGAAGACCGACGGCGGCTGTGGTGCCCTGGAACAGATGGCCCTGGCGGAATATTGCCCGGATAATTATGCCAACCTTGTGGCTGGCATCCGTCAGATCCTGAAGGGTAAGTGTGAGGCCATGGCCGAAGCATTGGGCGAACAGTTCGGCGCGGCGGCGGAATTCAGCATGCCAAAGGGCGGCCTCTATATCTGGGTGACCCTGCCGGCAGAAGTGGACACGGACCGTTTGACCAAGATTGCCGGCGAACAAGGCGTTGCCATTAATCCGGGTTCCGAGTGGGCCGCGGATGCCGATTATGGCCGCCGCCGTTTGCGGGTTTGTTTCGGCCATCCCTCAAAACAGGAAATCCGTGACGGCATCGCCCGCCTGGCGGAGATTTGCCACGCCGAATTTGGCGTGCCCCTGCGCGGTGCCAATGTGGAACGCTGATGGCCGTATAACCATATAATATGGATTCCCTAAGCCAGATCGTCCTCGGTGCCGCCGTTGGGGTCGCCGTACTGGGCCGGCGTATGGGGCCGCGCCGGGCCGCCATCGCAGGCGGCATCCTGGGAACCTTGCCGGACCTGGACGTTCTGGTGCGCTATGACGACCCGGTAGACAGCTTTATCATGCACCGGGGGTGGAGCCATTCATTGCTCGTCCAGGCCGCCGTGACGCCCTTGTTCGGGGAGGCCATGCTAAGGCTCAGCAAGGCGCTGCGGGATCAGCGCATGCTGACCTACATCGCGGTTTATTTATGCCTGTCCACGCACGCGCTTCTCGATGCCATGACCATCTATGGCACCAAGCTGTTATGGCCGCTTTCGGTGCAGCCGTTCGCGGTGGGATCGGTGTTCATCATCGATGCCCTGTATACCCTGCCCCTGTTGGTGGCCATGATCTGGGCCCTGACGCAGAAAGACTGGACGCCGCGCATCGGTAAAGTGGTGGCTGCGGGTTTGATCCTGTCCAGCGCCTATCAGGCCTGGTGCTTCACGGCGCAACAGGTGGTGACTGCGCGGGCCCAGGCATTCCTGCAGCAACAGCATATTGCAGCCGATCGGTTGCTGGCGATCCCGACGCCGTTCAACAGCTACCTCTGGCGGGTGATCGCCCTACAGGATCGCGAAGACCGCTACCTTAACATTTATATGCCGGTATTCGGCGGCCCGGCCCAGACCACGGTTTATAGCCACCCACGCGGTACGGCCCTGAAAACCTGCCTGGGCGAGAACGCGGCCCTGGAAAAACTGGCCTGGTTCAGCCGGGGTTATTACCGCCTGGACCGCCGACCCGGTCAGGGCGGTGACGAAGGTAATGATGGTGGCGATGTGGTGCTGTCCGACCTGCGCATGGGGCTGACCCCCAACTATGCCTTTCAATTCGCCATCAACGGTGATGTGCCCAGACGTCTGGGCGGATCACGAGGGACCCAGGCAGATATTGATTGGCTGTTGGCAAATCTGTGGCATGATCCGGTAACCAGACGGGCCGAGGTTGCGGCCCGTTTAAATTTGCAAGAGCTTCATCGAACGGTGGCCGCGAACGCCGGCGACCGACGTTGTTAGCGCCCAGATCAGCCAGAGCAGCCAGAGCAGAAAGACCGGAACCATGAAATTCTATGATTGCAGCACCGCCCCCTCGCCCCGCCGGGTTCGTATCTTCATCGCCGAAAAGGGCCTGGATATCGAAACCGTCAATATCGACATGCGCAAGGGCGAACAGATGAGCGAAGAATTCCGTGCCATCAACCCGGGCTGCACCGTGCCCGCCCTGGTACTGGATGACGGCACCACGTTGGTGACGACGGCAGGCATTCGCAACTACCTCGAAGATCTGCACCCCACGCCGCCCCTGATGGGCGCTACGGCAAAGGAAAAGGGCCTGATCGCCGATGTGCAATGGAAGATCGAATTCAGCGGCTCCATGGCCATGGCCGAGGCCCTGCGCAACTCTGCTCCCCGCATGAAGGGTCGCGCTCTGCCAGGCCCCGATAATTTTGAACAGATCCCCGAACTGGCCGAACGGGGCAAGACGCGCGTACAGCTGTTTCTGGACCGTATGGATGCGATGATCGGCGATAAGCCTTTTGTGGCCGGTGACAATTATTCCGTTGCCGATATCGACCTGTTGATCCTGGTGGACTTCGCCGGCTGGCTGAAAATGAGCATTCCCGAAGATGCCGCAAATGCCCAGCGCTGGTATGAAAGTGTGTCATCCCGGCCCAGCGCGAAACTATAAAGGCGCAGGCCGGCCACTCATACGACGACCCGGTGGCCGGCGCTGGGGTTGATGCGTGGCGACGATAGGTTTTGCGTAAACTTTCACCGTAACCGTGCCTGGCGTGCTATATCCATAACCTGGAACGATTCTTATTATCATCTCTACTTCGAAACCCCGGAAACCCGGAAAACTTTGGATACGCCCGATGCTTGCTGTGATCTCGCCCGCGAAAAAGCTGAATTTTGAGCAGACCCCTATTGCCCGTTACAGCCAGCCGGATTTCCTGGCCCAGGCGGGCAAACTGGCCAAGGCAGCCGGGCGGTTAAGCCGGCCAAAGCTGGCCGCGACCATGAAGTTGAGCGCACCTTTGGCGGATCTGAATTACCTGCGCTTTCAGGCGTTTTCGGACAGCCCGCCCCGGGACCATACCAAGCAGGCGGCCCTGGCCTTTAACGGCGATACCTATGTCGGCCTGGATGCGGCCTCGTGGGATGAGGCTGACCTGGATTATGCCCAGGATCATTTGCGCATATTATCGGGCCTGTATGGCTTGCTGCGCCCGCTGGATTTGATGCAGCCCTATCGCCTGGAAATGGGGGCGCGGTTTTCGCCGCCCCGGCGCAAGGATCTGTATGATTTCTGGGGTGACCAGATCACCGATGCGTTGAGCGATGTGTTAAGCGGCCATGACGAAAAAACCATCATCAACCTGGCCTCCAACGAATATTTCAAATCCGTGCGCCCGGCCAAACTAAAGGGCCGCATCATCACGCCCGCATTCAGGGAAGACCGCGATGGGGAAAGCCGCATCATCGGCTTTTTCGCCAAACAGGCGCGCGGCATGATGGCGCGGTACATTGTGCAAAACCGCATCAAGGACCCGGAAGATTTGAAAAACTTCGACCTGGGCGGCTATCAATATCGCGCGGCACTCTCGAATGGTGATGCCTGGGTCTTCACCCGGCCGCAACCAGCCGGCGTCGGTGTGAATTAGCAATCCCCAATGGCCAACATTGTCCTGATACATGGTGCCTGGCATGGCGGTTGGTGCTGGCGTCTGGTGCGCCAAGACCTTGAAGCTCGCGGACATAAGGTCTTCACACCCAGCCTGAC
This sequence comes from Rhodospirillaceae bacterium, assembly GCA_018660265.1. GTDB lineage: Bacteria > Pseudomonadota > Alphaproteobacteria. The sequence goes on from JABJKS010000089.1 coordinate 228,838, forward strand.
GGGCCTGGGGGATCGGGTACATCTGATGCACGTGGAGGTGGACCTGGAAACACATATCAACGACGTGGTTGGCTTGATAGAAGCAGAGGAACTGGACGACGTGATCCTGTGCGGCCACAGCTATGGCGGCATGGTGATTACCGGTGTTGCAGACGCCGTTGGAGACAGGATCAAATCCCTGGTCTATCTGGATGCGTTGGTGCCGGAAAACGGCCAGTCCGCCCTGTCGCTTTTGTCCCCCGAAGGCGCGGAAAGTTTTCGCAAAAAAGCCGCAAGCACGGGCGACGGCTGGAAAATACCCCCTATACCTGCGGCGGCCTTCGGCGTCACGGACCCAGACCTTGCCGCCTGGATCGACCGCCGCTGCGTCCCCCACCCCCTGGCCAGTATGGAACAGCCGCTGGCGTTGACCCATCCGGCCCGGCGCGACATTCCCTGCACCTATATCCTGGCGGAGGACTTCCCGAACTTTAAACCCGTCCACGCCCGCCTGGCAGAGGACCCCGCCTGGACCTGCCACAGCCTGCCCTGCGGCCACGACGTCATGGCCATCATGCCAAAGGAACTCAGTGATATCCTGGACGGCCGGTCGATATAGGCGGTGCGTGGACCCTCTGGATTACCGGGTCGAAGCCCGGCAATGACGAAGATAGGGTAAAAATTGGCAGAAAACAGGCAAACCCATCATGCACTTGTCATTAACGGGCTTGACCCGTTAATCCAGGGCTACAAGGCGATGAGATGGCTCCTCTTTGGTGCCGCTCTATAATCCGCGCTACGTCGCCAGGTTTTGTTTTTGCGCCTCATCAAAACCAACAGAAACCCCGTCGTTGGTGACAAAGATGGGCCGCTTCAAAATAGCCGGTTGTTCCAGCAACAAAGACACAAGGGCATCACCCGTCGCACCCTTCTGCCCCTCGGTTAGCTCGCGCCACGTCGTGCCCCGGCGGTTGATCAACTTGTCAGCCCCAATGGCAGCCAGCCAATCGGTCAGCGTCTCAGCATCAATGGGCGATTTCCGAAGATCATAGAACTCAAAAACAATGCCTTCCCCCTCCAGCCACTTCTTCGCTTTGCGACAGGTATCGCAATTCTGTAAGCCATAAACCTTCAATGTCATCGCCAACCCCTAAATTATGCCGTCAAATTATGCTGTTACGTTCAGGCGGCTTCGACGGTGACGCGCAGACGCCGGCCCAGAATGGCCAGGGCCGCTTCCATGCGGTCGATCTTGGTGTTATGGCGGGGATCGAGACAGCGGCGGATTTCGTTTTCCCCCAGGCCCATACGTTTACCCAGCTCCACGTTCGAGATACCGGCTTCGGCCATCGCTTCGTACAGGGCGATCTTGGCGGTGATCAGAGTGCCCGGCGCCACAGTGGGACGGCCACGGGCCGGGCTGGGGCGGGGGATGTCCTCATGGCCTGCCATCGCCGCACACAGGGCCTCCTCCAACGCGTCCTGGGCCTCGACCAAGGCTTCCTCCCCGTCCGCGCCATCGGTCACCGCGCCAATCACATCGGCCATATGGGCCACGATGCGGCCATCTTCATCCGGCGTCAGATCAACCGGGTATGCGAACCTAGCGTGCGATGTCATAGCATGGCCCCTTCAAAAGCCCCATTTTCTCGGAAGTCCCTATCTCAAAAACCACCATCTCAAAAGTCATTCGGATCTATACAGAGGTCGGCCAGCATTTTGGCCAGCAAGCCTTTACCAATTTCCTTCCGGCGATCCTTCAGTGTCGTGCGATGCTGCCCCAGCAAAACAGTTCCGTGGCTACCCTTACCCTGGCGGGCGACAAATTCCGGAACCAGGCCCCGGCTCTTTCCGTAACGGCGCAGTTTCTTGAGAAATTCATGACCGTTCATGGCCCTATATATCGCACGTTTTTGTGCGAATCGCAAGCTAAATCAGATTATGGGGCAGCGGGCATATGAGCGACATAGGTGAATGGGAAATTAAGTTAACTGGCACCGCGACCCTTAACGGGAACAAACTTGATTTATCATGAAATAAGAAGATATACTGTTGTTTCAATCGCAGGAGACCGGCCATGGCACAGACGAGAGAAAAATTCGCAACGCAGATCGATAAGGATGTGCTGGCGGATGTTCGTATGCTGGCAAAGGATGAAGGCCGCCAACTACAAGCAATTGTTGAGGAGGCGCTTACCGCCCTGCTGGAAGAGCGGCGTCAGGGCAAGGCCCGCTCTCATGTCATGTCGGCCTATCAGAAAAGCCATGCCCGGTATTCGGGCCTTTATACAAAGCTTGCTGAGTGAGCCGCGACTATCTGACCCTGGCGGATGTACTCGCCATTCATGGGGATCAAATCGCGACTTATGGCGGCGGGATAGGTATCCGCGATCCCGGCCAGCTCGAAGCCGCGCTGTTTCGTCCACAGTCCGGATATTATGAAGATATTTTCGCCGAGGCGGCAGCACTGTGGGAAAGCCTGTCCCAGTACCACCCCTTTGTTGATGGCAATAAGCGCACGGCCTTTGCATCCATGTTCACGTTTCTGACGATCAACGGTCACGATCTGACAGCGAATGCCGATCAGTCGTGGCAGTTTCTGTCCGGCCTTTACGAAAGCGGCGAACTTAATTTCGAAGCGTTGGAAAGCTGGCTACGCGAGAATGTGAAGGAAATTTAGACGAAGTTTGCAAACGGGCGTGCGACCGAGCAATCTACTCTGCCCCCTTTGATTGGTAATTCTTATGCATGAACATGAAGATTAGGCATGTCGTCCCATGTGCGGCCCTTAAAGGTTCTGCCTGTGCGTTTTTTGTTCACGCCACCCCATTGTTTGAAAAAGAAATGGACATCATACAGTTCGCACTGATCAAAAATTTGATCCACCCAATTTATATCAAGAGGTCTTGAATTTGGCCCTGACTCGCCCCCGACAATCGCCCAATGGATGTCCGACAAATTGATTTTGCCTACCGGACCAATCAACGGCTCAAACGAAATAAAGCGAACTGCGGCCCGGCAGCGCTTTAGCTCTGCAATGCGGTATGTAACACACTCATCTTCTACCGAAGCCCCGAGCCAGACATTTTTCAGTGCGGGTTTGTTCCTTCGCTTCAAAAACTCGGCCATACGTTCCGGTTGTTTGGTCAAAATTTGAAACGTGTGCACCTTAGCCTTTTCCATCGTTTGCCAAACACGTTCAACATATTCGAAGGGGATATTATCCTGAAATAAATCAGACATTGAATTAACGAAAACCAGTCGGGGTTTTTTCCATGTCAAAGGAATGTCCAACGTATCTTCAAGAAGATGCGTTTCGCCTGTCCAGACATATCGGGTGCCGCTCTTGCGTGTTGTGCCTCTGTAAGAAGGATGGTCCATTGCCTGAAGGCGTGCGGCCATACGCATAGCGTAGCAATTGGTGCAGCCAGCGGAAAGCACCCGGCATCCGGATACAGGATTCCATGTCGCATCGGTCCATTCAATGTCAGACAATCCGGCCATATTTCCGATCCGTTGCTTTCAATGCGGCTTTGGATAATCTATTTGCCAATGCGGTGGCCTTTGGCGAAGCGTTCCCCCAAGCGAATAATAAGTAATACGATGGATAAGCATGCTTCCCTAGAGGAATCATCTCATCCATCACACCACCTTTAAAAACGCTACGTAAGCACTCTATCATAAATTGTGCCGCACTTTCAGGTGTGACTACTTTTTCATGGCTTACTGTATCCCCAAACAAATCACCCTGCGTCGATGGTTTCAGGAAAGCGCTCTGCCACTTGTTCGGACCATACATCCGTGTCAGGGATGGCGCATGAGTAGGATCAACTTTGCCATCGCTTGAAATTTGGCGAAACACGCTTAAACCAGCGGGAAATAAATACCAAAGATCGAGCGCTTCAGTTGCTGCAATAGCTTCGATAGTTTCCCAGTGAACCTGACTTCCAAACGGGTCTAGCAACACAACCCCGCGCTGTGATCGCCATTGCTCCGCTCGGCAAATTCCCTGTATCTGCTCGTTCGCATCGCCAACTACGTAGGCTGCGCGCTCAGCATTCTGACTATCATCAAATTTTGCTTTTAATGCCTCAATGCAATCCTTGCGTTTGTCGATAAAGATATAACGCCCAAACGGCGGATCAACCTTTAACGCCCGGTCTGCCGAACCGGCGATAACCGTCCGAACCTCTTCATCAAGAAGATCGTCTTTGATTTCTGCTAATGGGACCTCGCCAGTGCCGGCAAAGCCGTCAATGTAGAGCGTTCTGAACGCCGTATTGCTCAGAGCCCTTTGATACATTGAGAGATATTCCCCAATGACATTGAGTTTTCTACCTGTGGAGTCTGCGCTGCCGAATTGTTTTTGTACCATGTCACCGAATTAGAACAAATAGTGAACATTTTGTCAAGGATACGCAGGTCGCTGCAAGCTTGAATTTCACACACAATACTAGTGTAGCATCAGCCGTCCCGCAATCATTCTTCCATTTTATGCATTTCCTGTAGCCCAATACAATTTATCGTCGATGCCAAAACGTATTTTGCGCTTGTCACGCCAAACCCTGCCGCATTTCGGTGCCGATGGGTTTGAAGCCGTATTTTTCGTAGAAGGGGCGGTTGTGCTCTGTTGTTTCCAGCAGGTACAGGCCGATCTCGGCGCAGCCTCGCGCGCGGGCGTTGTCGACGATGCGCTGGACCAGCAGGCCGCCGATGTTCTTGCCCCTGGCAGCGGGGGTCACCACGAGTTCCTCCAACTGGCAATATTCGCCGCCATAGCGCATGGCCAGGTTGTAGCTGACGGTGGCCATGCCCAGAATTTCCGCGCCCTCCGCGCCTTCTGTGGCCAGGATGATTTCGCCGCGCTGTTTGCTCAACAGCATTTCAAACGCCTCACCCAAGGGCCGGGCGGGGCCGGATTTGGTGGTGGATTTCAATTCGCCCAGTAATTCAACACAGCGCGCCTCGTCCGCCGCAGTGGCGTTTCGTAATTCGATCATGCTGCCTTACTCTTCCGCCGGTGATTGGTGTTGTGAGATCATATACCAATGGCCGTCGCGCATTTCGTAAATGGAGGTTGAGGCGGTAATGCCTTCGGTAACGTCGTCGCCGTTGATCATTTTCGTGTCGGCCCGATAAAGTAAGATGCCAATTTGGCCCCCGGTGTTGCCATAAATGCGCGTGGAAATATCGTAGGAGACCATGCGCTCTATTTTCATAGCGCCCGATTGGATGGCGGCCATGACCTCGGCCCGGGTATGGGCCTTGCCGAATGAGGAGACATAGATCATATCCTCCCCCACGACCTTGACCAGGGCATCCAGATCGCCGGTTAACACCGCATTCATCCGATCATGATGGGCGGCGATGAGAGAGGCGTGCAAATCAGGGGCGTCATCGTCAATATTGTCATTCATAGATCAGGTCCTTCCAAATAGAGCGATAAACTTTTTCGTTGGCACAGATCAAGCAGTGCCGCGCGGCTATTCCGCGTTCGGCGGCGCGTTGCCGCCGACATCGGCGAACACCATCAAACGGGCGTGCAGGAAATCAGGCACCTCGATTGCGCCTTCGGCCAAGCGGCGGCGGCGGTCCTGGGCGGAGCGGTCAAAGGGCATGCGGACCGCCGCGCCGCCCTGCACGGGACGGGCCGCGCGCACCGCCTCGGCATAGTCCGTGACACGGGCCCTGTAGTCAGCCTCCGCCATCAGCAAATCCGGCTTCATCGTCACAATAAGGTAGCCAAATTCCGCCAGTTCGGGGGGCTGTATGGGGGAGCCGGCGAGGATGCCGAGCAATTGCACCACATGGCCCAGGCCCGAACCCTTATGCCCGCCCCACGGCGTAAAGGCACCGGCAAGGGCTGCGGCGGGATCGGTTGTCGGGTGGCCCTGGGCATCGAATGCCTTGCCCGCCGGGATCTGCCCGTCGTGGCGTTGCGCCAACATCACCTCCGCATGCATGATGGACGAGGTGCCGATATCCCAGATCACCGGATCAGCGGTGGAGGGAAAGCCGAAGCAAATGGGATTGGTGCCAAAGCGCCCCTCGGTCGCGCCGTGGGGGGCAACCCAGGGCGTGGCGTTCGAGGCGATCATGGTGATCAAGCCCGCCTCTGCCGCCATTTCGGCAAAAACCGACAACATCCCCGTGTACCAGGTGCCGTCCGCCCCCACCAACGCCAAGCCCATGGCCTTGGCTTTATCTATCGCAATCTCCGTCGCCTTGTGCGCCACCACATAGCCCAGATTGTCATTGCCCCGCAGGCGGGCGGAAACCGGCGTCTCGTGCGCCACTTCCACCGGGCCCGTGGGAGGGCCCGTGCGCTGCAGACGTTCAACGATCGAGACGACCCGGGCCAGGCCGCCATAGGCCAGGCCCCGCAATTCACAATCGATGATGTGGTCGGCAATAATGGCGGCGTCTTCCGCACGCTGCCCCTGGGCCGTCATCACGGCCACGACCAAACCGCGGGCTTCTTCAATGGTGATGCGCATGCAATACTCGCAAAAATAATTCCATTATTCCGGAAGTGGCCAACGACACCTATTCAGACGCAAGCTGCGCCATGAGGCCGGCGCCATCAGCGAAGACGTCCCCCTCCACCACCTTGCCGTCGCGGACTTTGAAAAACGCCGCGGATGGTCGGCTGATCTTTTTGCCGGTTGCCGCCACGCCATTGAAAACGCCCGTATGAACGCCGGTGAAGATGTAATATACCGCCACCATATCGCCATCACCCAGGAGTTTCTGGATCGTAAATTTCGCATCGTCAAAGGCTTCATGGCGGGCCTTGATGTCGGCCACATGTTCTTCCAATGACCCCATGGAACCAACGCCGTGGCCGTGGCGCTTATAGTCGGGGTAAAACGTCTCGTACAACACGGCGATGTCTTTTTTGTTGAAGCCGTCTTCCATGATGTGGCGAATAAGGTCTTTATTGGCTTGCGCTGTCATGATGAATCCTCCCTCTCGGTCCAAATCGGTCGTGAAATTCATGGTAGTGCAGGCAGTGCGCCTTGCAAATGGCCTTGGGGCAAATGGCCTTGGGGCAAATGGCCTAATAGCCGCCATCCACATTCACTACATCGTGCATGGCCTCACCATCGCGGGCCCGGCGGACCTGGGCAGCCAGAATTGGCGCGGCGGTGGCCGCCGCCGATAGGGCGGCGATGTGGGGCGTGATGCGGATTTTTGGATGCGTCCACAGGGGGCTGTCAGGGGCCAGGGGTTCGACGGCGAAGGCATCCAGGGTTGCGCCCGCCAGGTGGCCCCCGTTTGGCTGGCGACTGTTTGGCTGAGCACTGTCGAGGGCGGCGATCAGGTCTTCGTTCACCACCACTTCGCCCCTGCTGCAATTGATGACATAGGCACCTTGGGGCATGGCGGCAAAGGCAGCGGCATTCATCAGGTTCTCGGTCTCCGCCGTCAGGGGCAATAACAGCACGGCGATCTCCGCCGCTGCCAGGGCCTCCTCAAATCCCTCAGCCCCATGCAGACAGTGGACGCCGGATATCTCCTTGGCGGTACGGCTCCACCCCACAAGGTCGAAACCCAGGGCGCGCAGACGCTGGGCGCAGCGTTCGCCCATTTGCCCCAGGCCGAACAGGGCGACCGTGCGGTCCGGCGCGTCCGTGGTGCGGTTGCGCTGCCACTGCTTTTCCGCGCCCTGGCGGTCATAGACGTCCAGGCCAAGGTGGTGATGCAGCACCGTGGCTGTGACGTATTCCGCCATACGGTCGGTCATCAAAGGGTCTACCAAACGGGTAATGGGCACATCCCGGGGCAGGTCCGGGTCCCCCAACAAAGCATCCACCCCCGCCCCTAACGAGGCGATGCCGACCAGATTGGGCAGAGAGGCCAGGACACCGTGAGGCAGCTTCCAAACAAAAGCGAAATCAATATCCGATGCGTCGCCGTCCGGGCCATCTAGATCGGGCCAGATGCGGAACTCATCATGGGGCAGGTCGTGTTGCAACGCCGCCAGCCAGGCGTCCGCATTATCCCAGGGGCAGTGAAAAAGTATCGCCAAGGCATCACCCTCATTACGTCTGTACGAATTGTGCTAGTGTTCTAGAATAGCAGACTACGCCATCATATCGCAGGAGCAAGCATGACACGCCTGATCACCGTCGCCGCCGCACAACTAGGTCCCATCGAGCGGGAGGAGAGCAAAACGTCCGTCGTCAAACGTATGACAGACATGATGCGCCATGCCCATAGCCGGGGGGCGCGCCTGGTGGTCTTTCCCGAAATGGCCCTGACGACGTTTTTTCCCCGCTGGTACATTGAGGATGAGGCGGAGCTGGACGCATTTTACGAGACTGAGATGCCATCGAACGAAACCCAACCACTGTTTGATCTCTCAAAACAGCTCGGCGTTGGTTTCTACCTTGGCTATTCCGAGATGTTCTTTGATGACACAGGCAAAAAACGCCGCTTTAACACTGCCATCCTGGTCAACCAGCAGGCAGAAATTGTCGGCAAGTATCGCAAGGTGCATTTGCCCGGCCACGCCACGTACGAGCCGGAACGGGAATGGCAGCATCTGGAAAAAGGCTATTTCGAAGTTGGCGATCTGGGTTTTCCCGTGTTCCGCACCATGGGTGGCGTCATGGGCATGTGCCTGTGCAACGACCGCCGCTGGCCCGAGACCTGGCGCGTCATGGGGATGCAGGATGTGGATATCGTCATGCTGGGCTATAACACGCCCGTCTATAATTCGATTGCGCCTGAAAGCCCGCATCTGCGCATGTTCCACAATCATATCTCCATGCAGGCGGGCGCCTACCAAAACGGCACCTGGGCCGTGGGCACCGCCAAGGCGGGCATGGAAGGTGGCGTCGATATGATGGCGGGCAGCTGCATCATCGCACCCACGGGCGAAATCGTAGCCCTGGCCACGACGTCGGAGGATGAGGTGATCGTGGCGGAATGCGATCTGGATAAGGGCCGCTATATTCGCGACACTGTGTTCAATTTCGCGCAACATCGGCGGATCGAAAACTATGGCGTGATCACCGAACGTACCGAAGCCATCGCGCCGCCTGAATAGGGGAACAGCCCATGTCCGAACGTATCGTCGTTATCAATCCAAACTCCTCAGTCGATGTCACCGCCGGCATTGATGCTGCCATGGCACCGTTACGTTTTGCCGACGGCCCCAGCATCGATTGCCTCACCCTGGCAGAGGGGCCGCCCGGTATCGAATGCCAGCGCCACGTCGACGGCGTCATCGGTCCGCTGTGCGATTTGATCGAACGCGAAGGCAACAGCGCCGATGCCTTCGTGGTCGCGTGTTTTTCCGATCCCGGCCTGCATTCGGCGCGGGAGACGACGCCGCATCCCGTCATGGGCATTTCAGAAAGCGGCATCACCACGGCCCTGACCCTGGGCGAACGTTTTGGCATTATCGCGATCCTGCCCGCGGGTATTTCCCGCCATAAACGTTATATCCGGCAAATGGGGTTAGAGGGGCGGATGGCAGGCGACCGGGCCATTGGCATCGGGGTCACGGGACTAAACGCGGATGGGGCCACGGACGCGGTTGAAGAACGCATGCGAGAGGTGGGTCGGCAATTGATCGAAGAAGATGGGGCCGACGTTCTGATCATGGGCTGTGCCGGCATGGCCCGCTATCGCCATTCCCTGGAAGACACCCTGGGCGTGCCTGTTATCGATCCCAGCCAGGCGGCTGTCGCAAACGCCATCGCCGCCGTGCGCCTGGGCTATAGCAACAGCACAATGAAGGCCTGAGCAACCACCTACCAACAGCCATACCAGCATCAAGACCAACATCAAACCAACAGTTTCGGAGTACCCAACTATGCAATTGATCGGCCGCAACCTCTCCCCCTTTGTCCGTCGCACCGCCATCGTGCTCAACCTTCTCGACCTGAAGTATGAGCAGGTGGGTCTGTCCACCGCCGATGACATGGCGGAAATCGCCAAGCACAACCCGATCGTCCGGGTGCCGGCGATGATCCTGGATGACGGTGAGGCATTGTTGGATAGCAACGCCATTATCGATCATTTGCTGGAGGTCGCTGACCCCGATAACCGCCTGCTGCCCGCCTCCGGCGCTGAGCGGCGGGCTGTATTACGCCTGGCCGCCATCGGCCATGGGATCATGGAAAAGGCTGTCTCTTCATCCTACGAACGCAACCGCCGCCCGAAGGAAAAAGTCTTCGACGGCTGGGTCAACCAGGTTGAGGATCAGGTCAAAGGCGGCCTGGCTGCGTTGAACGCGGCAGCCGCCCAGGCCAAGGGCGGCGAATGGCTGTGCGGCGACCATCCGACCCTGGCGGATGTCAACGCCGCGGTGGCCCACGATTTTACCCAGATCGTAGCGCCCTACATCATGAAGGATGATCCCTACCCCGCCCTAACCGCCCTGGCCCAACGCGGCAACGCGATGCCCGCCTTTGGCGATACGGCGTTCAAACCAGGCTAAAAAACTGGAGCCTTAATTGCAGCAGGTATCAGAGGCGCGGGTGCATGCCCAGGTCGTGCTGGGGCGGGCCCTGGTGGCGACCTCGTTCCCGGTGGGCGCGGCCATCACCCATGGCCTGGCACCCGAGCTGTTGATCCTGGTGCGGTTCGTCCTGGCGACCCTGCTGTTCGCACCTTATGTGATCTGGCGACATGGCCTTAGCCTGCCGCCCCTGAAAACCCTGGCCGGCTATGCCGCAATCGGGCTTTGTCTGGTGACGTTTTTTTGGTGCATGTTCGCCGCCCTGCGCCTGACATCGGCCCTGAACGCTGCCGCCCTGCACACGGCATTGCCTGCTATTTCAGCCTTCTATGCCGCCATATTGGTGCGGGAACGCCTGGGAAAATTCCGCCTCGCGGCGTTGATCCTGGGCGGGGTGGGGGCGTCGTGGGTTGTTTTTCGCGGCGACTGGGACCTGGTGATCAACCTCGCCATCAACAAGGGGGATATGATTTTTCTGGCCGGCATGTTTGCCATGGGCCTCTACACGCCCCTGGTCGGTCGCTTGCATATAAAAGAACCGGCAGCGGTGATGGCGTTCTGGACCATGGCGACGGGGGCGGTCTGGCTGCTGCTGCTTAACAATATCACCATATTCGAGGTGGACTGGGCCGCCGTCGAATTCAAAGTCTGGGGCGGCATCGCCTATCTGGGCCTGTTCACCACGATCATCAGCTTTTTCATCCTGCAGCACGCGACCCTGCGGATCGGCCCAACCCGGGCGGCGGCCTATGGCTACCTAACCCCGGTCTTCGTCGTGGCCGTCAACTGGGCCCTGGGCAATGGCCTGCCGACACCCATGACCTGGCCCGGCATCATCTTGATTATCGCGGCAATGGTCGTCATGCAGCGCGGCGCGGTTAAAACCGCCGCACCTAAGGAATAGGCGCGAAACCATGTTGAGCCTAAAAAGCGCTTGATAACATGTGCAGCGTCCCCTAACCGGCGGCGGCCTTGTCGGCGCTGTGGCGCAGCCGTTATGATGGAAAACCTCTTGATATAGCAATCCAACTTAGTGTACCATGCATGGTACTTTCTCGATGGAGCTTACGCGGTCAGCATCAAGAAACTTCCAGCAGCCTTTTACGCGAGCAGGCATGGGAATGAGCCGGTTCGTGAATGGCTAAAGGGCCTTGATAATGATGTGCGCAAGATTATTGGCCAGGACATCAGCGATGCGGAGTACGGGTGGCCTGTAGGCATGCCGCTGTGCCGCAGCTTGGGGCATGGGCTTTTTGAAGTACGAAGCAATATCAGCGGTGGGCGGATTGCACGGCTGATCTTCGCACCAACGAGATCCCACATGATCTTGCTGCATGGCTTTATCAAAAAGACCCAAAAAACACCTAAACGGGATTTGGATTTGGCGTTGAAACGAAAGAAGGAGATCGAAAATGGCTAAAAAACCAAACCCTCATATTGGCTCCTCCTTTGACGATTTTCTCAAAGACGAAGGCGTGTACGAGGAAACCACCGCCCAATCCATCAAACGGGTCCTTGCCTGGCAAATCCAGGAGGCCATGACCTCAAAAGGCATGACGAAAACAGAAATGGCGGCATTAATGGAGACAAGCCGTAGCCAACTGGACCGCATCCTTGATCCCGATAACGTCAAGCTTCAACTCGACACCCTCTATAAAGCCGCAACTGTTCTGGGCCGGGAAGTGCGCGTGGAGCTGATTTAACTGAGCAAGCATGATCGCGGAAGCAACCGATGAATGACAATAAAGCCGTTGAAATCTGGCTCCGAATGTACGAAGGGCAACATGTACACGCGCGCCATCATGAGGTTCTGCGCACCCAATCCACAAACTTGATCGTCTTGATTTCTGCCGCATTGTTAGCTTTATCAGGGAGCCAAACGGGACACCTAGACGGCTCCATAATTGGAGCTTTCATTATTGTTGTAAATCTCTACGGACTGCTAATGAGTTTAAAACACTATGAACGTAGCAGATTGCATGCAAGCGTCGGTGCAGAATACAGAAATGTCATTTCTGATAATACCGCTATCGGAGGGCAGCATCTGGACAATATTCGAACGATGGCTCATCAATCACATAAACCAATGCTCGGAATCCAAAAACTTCGGGCATTTGTGCTTTGGGTTGGCCTGCATATTCTGCTTCTTCTGATAGGCCTATTTCTGGCCTTTGCGTAGAAAACTTTAACTAATTTAGGTCGACACTCAAGAACATCATGCAGCCAGGAACAGGTCGGCATTCGAACTCGGGCATGCCACTCCTCTAAGCCGCCAGAGGTATCCTTTGATAGCCGTTTTCGCACGGCGGGCCGTCACTGGCGTACATGACCTGGTCGTTCAGGCTTAGGATCACCGAGGCGACGGTTAGTTTCTTGTTGCCCATCGGTTCATCATCGCCTTCGTGGCGGCAGATGGCGTAGGGGTGGGCGAAGTGGTCGGTGAGCAGGCGCTGGACCAGGGCCAGATCAACCGGGCCGTTGCGTTGTTCCAACAGACGGCGCAGGCGCTGCGACCGGTACAGGGTTGAGGGGCCGCCGACCTCCAACATGGATTTTATGCCATTCCAGACTTCGAAGTGATTGGCATGGGTCAACAGCCCGTCCGTGGGATAGAGATAGTTGGCAGCCTGGGGTGCTGTTTCCACATCGATCACTTCGCCGTCCGCATGGCCCAGCAGAAAGTTGCCGGAGGTGTTGCGGTCGGTCGACAATATGGCTTTCAGTGCCTCGTTCATATTACGGGCGTTCATGATGTCACGGACGCGCATATGAAAAGGGCGTTGGGTCAGGTCCTTGCCGTCCTGGTCGGAGATCAGACCGTTGACGCACAGACCCAGACCGGTTTCGTTGAGGCCGATCATGCCGCCGACGATGCCCGCCTGGGTCAGGCAAATGAAATTGGGCCGGTCGGGCCTGGTCACGCGCATCACGAAGCACTGACCGCGCAGATCGGCCAGCCAATCCCAGTTCTGTCCGATCATGGTGCCGCCGTCGTGGGTCACTTCCGGCAGAGCCGCGAAGGCGGTGCAGCCATCCGTCCGGTCCTCAAGCTCCGTTGGCGTCACAGGTGCCACAGGCGTCATGGCCGCCATGCTTTCGCTCAACGTCGACAGATAGGTCAGTTCGTATCGCGCATTGAGGACGGCAATCTGCTCCAACGGCAGGCCGGAACCTTCCGCCACACCGGCCATCTCGATGGCATATTCCTCGTCAAAAGCCATGATCCGCCGGGCCCAGTCGTGGCCGCCCTGGACGACGCTATCCCGTGGGCTGCCGGCCATTTCAAAGCGGTTAAGATAGATCTCGACATTTTCACGGATCTGATCCGGGAAGGTCCGGCCATGGACCAGACCCCGTTCGTGCGGGTCCGCGCCAAGGTTCAAAATTTGCAGTTCGGACATACCAACCAACCTTATCTTAGGCTTCTTCCTCTGGCCAAACCTCGGCCAAGACCCGAAAGGCGGATGCGGCGACGGGCCAGCCGGCATAGTGGGCAGCATGGGTGATCATGCCTTCAATCCGGTCCCTCGGCAGGCCGAGGTTTCTGGCGGCGCGAAAATGAATGTGTTGTTCGGCCTCCCGGTTCAGGGCGACCAGAATGGTACAGGTCACGAGGGAACGTTCCTCCAGGCTCAATTCCTCACCCTGCCAAACGTCGCCGAACAGATGCTCAACCGTGTATTTGCCGAATTTCTTGGGCAACCGGGTGCCACGGGGACTGCCCGACAATAGTTTTTTGGTCAGGGCAATGCCTTTTTCGCGTTTATCGTTGCTATCGCTCATGTCTTTGCTTCCTTCATGGTCACGCTCAGGTTCAGATGTCGCAGGCCCAGCAGGCGGTTGTTGGGAACGTAGACCGCCGGGCCAGCCAGTTCAAAGTGTTCGATGCGGCGCAACAGTTCTTCAAGTGCAACCTTGATCTCCAACCTCGCCAAAGCCGCGCCAAGGCAGACATGGGCACCAAAGCCAAAGCCTATATGACGGTTGGGCCGGCGGGAAACATCAAACTCAAATGGCCTATCAAAGATGGCGCTGTCCCGGTTGGCGGACATCTCCCAGATTGTGACCTTGTCGCCACGTTTCAGGGTTTTGCCGCCCAATTCGGTATCTTCCGTCACCGTGCGCCGCTTATAGATCGATGGCGTCATCCAGCGGACGAATTCCTCCACCGCCGTTTTGACCAGGGCTGGATCATCGCGCATCTGCTGCAATTGATCAGGATGTTCGATCAAGGCACGCAAGCCGCCACCAATGGCCCCCCGCGTGGTCTCGGCCCCGGCCGGGAAAAGCAGGACAAAAAAGTTCACCAGTTCCTCATCCGTCAGGGCGCGGCCGTCTTCCTCATCCAGGCGGGCCTGAACAATTTTTGTCAGGATATCGTCGCCCGGATTGCGCCGTTTTTCGGCAATGATCCCCTTCGCATAGTCCCTGATCTTTACATAAAATTCCTTGGCCATAACGTTCTGACTGTCGCCCGCGATGCCCTTGTCGATCCAATCGATCAGCTGCCCCCGGTCCCCTTGCGGCACGCCAAGGACAATGCAAATGGCCTGCGCGGGCAGCTCCCGGGAAAAGGCCGGCACGAAATCGAACACTTCACCGGTGGGGAAAGCATCGATCAACAGGTTGGTCCGGCGGCGCAACTCACCCTCCAACGCCCCGATGGTCTGATTGGTAAAGCCTTTGTTGACCAGGCCGCGCAGTACACGATGATGGGGATCGTCGGTGTAATTGAGGATTTTACCCGCCGCCCGTTCGTCCTTCATGGTGGTGCCACCGCCCGTGCGGTCGCCCCCCGTGTTGGAGGAAAACAGCTCTGCATTGCGCAGGACATACATGATGTCTTCATAGCGGCTGACCACCCACATCCCCTCGCCATCCGGCGAGCTGGGCGTAGGCGCATGCCAATGCACGGGGTCGTTTTCCCGCAACCATGTGAAGTGTTCCTGGGGGAAGCCGTCCTTGAAGCTGGCGTCGTCGGATAAATCAACTGGTATAAACCGAGGCATGGCCGTCATGTTCAAATCCCTTCACCTAGAGTGCTTCCGAGTAGGGCGCTTCCGAGATATTCTGATCCATTTGATGCCGCCCACCAAGGCTCCGTGGCGGCCGGGATCTGAGGCGGTTCTTGGAAGATGTGCCGCATCGTCCATGGATATTAGCTGCGCCAGCCGCTGGACAGGCCTGCCATCAGGCCACCATCAACGATGATGTGCTGTCCGTTGAGCCAGGAGATATGCCCCTCCGCCAGCTGCACCATGGCTTCGGCAATATCGTCCGGCTGGGCAGCACGCCCGATGACATCGATCATGGACTGCATGGTCTCTGCACCCACATCGTTGGTGAAATCAGGCAGAATGGGTGTGTCGACCGGCCCCGGACCCACGTCGTTGACCCGAATGCCCCGTGAAAGGCCCTTGCCCGCCAGCAGCATTGTATAAAGAACCACGGCCTCTTTCGAGAAGGTGTAGGAATCCGTTTCCACGGCCGCCTCATTTGCGGTCCACCACGCAACACCGTCATCGAAGCCCTTGGTGTCCATCAGCTCTTTCAGGAAGCCGCGCCGCTTGCGCCAGTTATTGCCCGCGATGGAGGCGACGTTGACAACTGTGCCGCCGTCGGCGATCCGGTCCCAGACTTTCTCGGTCAAATAGCGCAGGCCGAAAAAATTTACCCGCATGGTCAGCTCGTTACCGACGGCCATGGGCACGCCCGCGATGTTCAACAGGGAGGAAAATTTGCCGTCCAACTTTGCCACAGCCGCATCAATGCTGGCGGGATCGCTCAAATCGACATTGTGGCTGGTAATATCGGAATTGCCGGATGGCTTGATGTCCAAAGAGACCACGTTGTGGCCCCGCGCCACCAACATTTTAGCTGTCGCCTCACCAACGCCCGAAGCGCCGCCCGTCATAAGTATTGGATGTTCCATGTTCCGTATGCCTTCCTAAATTTAAGTCGCTTTAGTCTGATTTTTTAGTTTCGGTATAAACATTCTGTGGCCCCAGCATACTGGCCAGCTGGGTCGCCGTCGTGGACAGATCCCGGCTGGTCGCCTCCAGTCGGGCGGCCACGTCATCGGGATGTCCGCCCGCGGCCAGACCACGATAGATAAAATCCGTCATCTCGTCCGCCGTTTGGGCCGCGTCAAAATCACCCAATCCCATGCGATGACGCCAGGTCAACTGGTCAATCCCACCCATGATCAATTGCCGCACCAGCCACATTGGTGTCTCGGCACGCAATTCCCCAGCTGTGATACCTTCCGTCACGATGTTATCGATATGGGCTGCGTATTCGCGGTTCAATTCATAGATACGGGTGGATAAATAATTCGCCTCGGGCAGGATATGGCGATAGACCAATCTGCCCAGATCGGGATTGTCCTGCATCGCCACCAACATCCGCCAGATCATGAAGCGCAGGCGATTGCGAACCCCTGAAATGCCCGCCAATTGTTGGTCATAATCCGCCAGAATCTCTTCGTAACAGGCCTCAACGACGGCAATTAAAAGGCCGTGTTTGGTGTCAAAAAACCTATAAAGAGAGCCTTCCACAAGGTCCGCCCGGGCCGCAATTTCGCTCATGACGGCTTCTTCATAGCCCTTTTCCAGAAATATCGCCCGTGCCGCCGCCATGATATCCATGCGGCGACGTTCGCGCGGCAAACGCGCGCGTTTTGTTTTCGCGGAATTAGGTGCCGACGTTGCCAATTTATCATTCGCCCGGATAAAACGAGAGCCTTAATGAGCGTAACTCATCAACGAAATTTGAGTCAAGTTAACGCACGCTTCCAGTCAATCACCGCCCCGGGAACGCATGCGCATGAGAACGGATCTTTGCCAGCCCTACGCAGGCAGGGCCGCGAACCAACAATCTTGCTGTACTGGTCAATATATGAGCGGCCTCTCATCCGACACGACCGTGCCACCGCTTCCCTTGACGCTGAGGCGTGCTCTGGTAAATTAGACAGATGTACGAGTTTAAATAATTATGCGGACCGGCTAAACCGGTCCAGTGAAGGGAAGAGCGAATGGTAGGTATTAAAGCGTACGGTGGCTATGTACCCAGACGCAGATTGCCACGTAGCGTCATTGTCGAAGCCAATGGCTGGTTCAACGCTGGGATCAAGGGTTACAGCAAGGGTGAGCGGTCCATGTGCAATTGGGACGAGGACGCCTTGACCATGGCAGTCGAAGCATGCCGCGATTGCCTCAACCAGGAACGGCCCGATGACATCAAGGCAATTTATCTCGCATCAACCACCCTCCCTTTTACGGATCGTCAGAATTCCGGCGTTTTAGGCACCGCTTTGAACCTTGGTCAAAACATGATGACCATGGACATCACCTCGTCCCAGCGGGCGGCAACATCCGGCCTGTTGAATGCGTTGAGCGTTGTCAAAGGTGCGGGCGGTAGCGCCCTGTTTGCCACAGGCGAACACCGGCGCAGCCAGACAGCAACCACCAACGAAGTAATGTACGGCGACGGCGGCGCAGCCCTGTTGTTAAGCAACGATGACGTGGTGGCTGAATTCGTCGGTGCCGGCCAGATCGCCGTTGACTTTGTGGACCATTATCGCGGCCAGAACGCCGATTTTGATTACAACTGGGAAGAACGCTGGATCCGCGACGAAGGCTTTATGAAAATCGTGCCCGAGGCCGTAAAAGCTGCCCTGGACAACACCGGCCTGAGTGCCGGCGATATTGATCATTTCGCCATGCCCGGCACCATCCGCAACATCGCGGGTATGGTTTCGAAAGCCTGTGGTATCGCGCCGGAAGCGGCCCGGGACAATCTGCACAACGTCATGGGTGAAGCGGGCGCCGCGCATTCATTGGTCATGCTGGTGGATTGCCTGCAGGACGCCAAGCCGGGGCAAACCATTATGGTTATCGGTTGGGGCCAGGGCTGTGACGCCTTGATCTTCAAGACCACCGATAAACTGTCCACTATGTCCAATCGTCAGGGCATCAAGGGTCATCTGGCCCATCGCAAGGAAGAGACCAACTACAACAAATTCCTGGCCTTCAACGGCCTGGTGCAACAGGACGGTGGCCTGCGTTCGGAGACGGACAAACAGACGGCCTTGACCACCCTGTACCGGAACCGGGAAATGGTCATCGGCTTTGTTGGCGGTAAATGTTCACAGTGCGGAACGGTGCAATATCCAAAAGCCCGGATTTGCGTGAACCCGAACTGTGGTGCCATCAACACCCAGGACGATCACCGCATGGCGGAAACGTCGGCGACGATCCAGTCCTGGACGGCTGATAATCTGACCTACGCGCCGGACCCGCCCCATCATTTCGGCATGGTGGCATTTGGCGAAGGCGGTCGCATGATGGCCGACTTCACGGATGTGGATGAAGGCGCGGTTGCCGTGGGCGATGAATTCCGCATGGTCTTCCGCATCAAAGCCGCAGACGAAAAACGTAATTTCAACAAGTATTTTTGGAAAGCCGCGCCAAAAGTTTCGGCGTAATTGGGAGATATATTATGGCCTCAGGTATTAGAGATAAGGTTGCTATTCTTGGTATGGGTTGCTCCAAGTTCGGTGAACGTTGGGACTGCGATGCCGAAGATTTGATTGTTGAAGCCTATCAGGAAGCTATTCTGGATGCGGGTATCGAAACCAGCCAGATCGATGCGGCCTGGTTCGCGACCGCCATTGAAGAAGTACATGTGGGCAAATCCGGCGTACCGCTGTCCGTCGCCCTTCGATTGCCGAACATTCCGGTGACCCGGGTGGAAAACTTCTGTGCCTCGGGTACGGAAGCCTTTCGCGGCGCGGTATATGCGGTTGCCTCAGGTGCGGCTGATATCGCCCTGGCGGTTGGTGTTGAAAAACTGAAAGACACCGGCTATGGCGGTCTGCCCCAACGTGGCGCGGGTCCTCTCAATGACATGATCCGCAACAACGGTTCAGCACCGGGTGGTTTTGCCCAGTTGGCCACCGCCTACTCCGAAAAACATGGCGTTGATATGGAGACGATCAAGAAAGCCATCGGCACCATCTCTGTGAAAAGCCATGCCAACGGCGCCAAGAACCCCAAGGCCCATCTGCAAAAAGAGATCCCGCTGGATACGGTGCTGAAGGCACCGATGATCGCAGCACCTTTGGGCTTGTTTGATTGCTGTGGCGTTTCTGACGGCTCCGCTGCTGCCATTGTCACCACGCCGGAGATTGCAAAATCTTTGGGCAAGGACAATCGGATCACCGTGAAGGCGCTTCAATTGGCGGTTTCCAATGGTGTGGAATCCGGCCACAACTCCTGGGATGGCAGCTACTTCCTGACCACCCGCAAGGCGGCAGAGCGGGCCTATAAAGAGGCCGGTATCGAAAAGCCACGGGATCAGATTTCCATGTTCGAATGCCATGACTGCTTCTCGATCACGGAAATGGTCACCATGGAAGATCTCTACATCTCCAACGAAGGTGAAGCGTGGAGAGACGTGCTGGATGGTTTCTACAATGCCGACGGCCAGGTTCCCTGCCAAATCGATGGCGGCCTGAAATGCTTTGGCCACCCCATCGGTGCCTCCGGCCTGCGTATGCTATATGAAATGTATGGCCAATTGCTGGGCCGCGCCGGTCCGCGCCAGTTGGACAACCCGACGTTCGGGATGACCCACAATCTGGGTGGTCAACCACATCAGAACGTCTCCTCCGTTGCCATCATTGGTCACGAAGGTGCCTGATTAGGTTTCGGCAAAAGAAAAATCGCTGATTTCGCATCGGCGATTAAGAGAAGGGGACGCTTCGGCGTCCCCTTTTTTGCACCCGACCGGCCCGCTCTACCCGGTCCGCTCTACATTGAACCAGGCATCAAATTCGTGCCTTTCCGAACGACTGTTGGCCTTTTGATGTTATAGTCGAACAGGAAAAGCAGTAGCCCGCCCAGTAGAGTTCGAAGTTCATCACCAGCCATGAAATCTCTTGCCCTTAATATCAATCGCCGGGTCTTTTACGGCTGGGTCATTGTGGCCGTGGCGGCATTGGGTATTTTTGTCTCGGGCCCGGGACAATCACATACCTTCAGCGTTTTTCTGGTTCATATTCAGGCCGACCTGAACATTTCCGCGACGTCCCTATCATCCGCATATGCTTTTGCGACCCTGATTGCCGCTTTCGGCCTGCCCTATATGGGACGATTGGTGGATCGCCTGGGCCCGCGCCGCATGTTGGTGGTGGTCACCTTGTTGTTGGGGCTGGCCTGTATTGCCTTTGGTGCCGCAGCGGGATTTTTATGGTTGGCGGTGGGCTTTGCCGCCCTGCGCTTTCTGGGCCAAGGCAGCCTGATGCTGAACTGCTCCAACCTGATCTCCCACTGGTTCGACCGCCGGCGGGGCTTTGCCCTTTCTCTCATGGCGCTGGGGTTTTCCGTCTCCATGGCGGTGCACCCTCCCCTGTCCCAGTGGTTGATCGATATGGTTGGCTGGCGGCAGGCCTGGTTCTGGTTGGGTGCCAGCACCTGGATACTTCTGCTGCCGCCCGTGCTTTTTCTGCTTCATAATAAGCCGGAGGACATTGGCCTGGCACCCGATGGCGATGCCGCAACGGTGGCACAGGATGGCGACGAGCTGAAAACCATCCATGGCCTGACCTTGGGCGAGGCGCTTAGAACCTCAACCTTCTGGATCCTCGCGACCGGCCTTTTCGGACTGTCCATGCTGGTGACGGCGTTGCATTTTTTCCAGGTCTCTATTCTCACCACCCAAGGTTTAAGTGAAGCTGCCGCGGCACGGATATTTCCTGTTTCCGCATTGGTCATGATCATTGCCATTCCCCTGATCGGGCGGGCCCTGGACCGCTTCCCGACCCATCGGGTCTTTGTCTTTGGCCTGTTGGTCATGATCGCCTCGTTGACCAGCGCAGCCATGGTGGACGACCTGACAACGGCGATGATCTACGCCGTGGCCTTTGGCATCAACAATGGCTGTACCATGACGTTTTTCGGCTATGTCTGGCCCCGGTATTTTGGCCGCAAGCATCTGGGCGCGATCCAGGGCACGGGGCAGATGATCGGCGTTACGGGTGCCTCCATCGGGCCGTTACCCTTGGCCATCGCCTTTGACGCGGTTGGCAGCTACCAAACCACGTTGCTGGTGCTGGCGATCTATCCGGCGATCTGCGCCATCGCGGCGCTATTCCTGCGCACGCCGCCGCAATTGCTGTTACAGCAAAGCGGCGACGGGCAGAATTAGAAGCCCCAAACTAGGCAGCCTTGTCGAGAGCTTGAGCTAGATCGGCGATGATATCGTCGATATGTTCGATACCGATAGACAGGCGTACATAACCGGATGTGACACCGGTTGCGGCCTGCTCCTCCGCCGTCAATTGGGAATGGGTGGTGGTGGCGGGATGAATTGCCAAACTACGGGCGTCACCAATATTGGCGACGTGATAGAACAGTTCCAGGGCAGCAATGAATTTGCGCCCTGCATCCAAGCCGCCCTTCAACTCCAGGCCCACCAGGCCGCCATAGCCGCCCTTTAGGTAGGTATCAGCCCGTTCCCGGTCCACGCCCGCCTGCAGGCTGGGATGGATGACCCGGGCAACTTGGTCGTGACGGTTCAGATAATCGGTCACCGCCTCTGCATTGCGGCAATGTTCCCGAATGCGGAGGGGCAGCGTCTCCAATCCTTGGATGGTCTGGAACGAATTGAAGGGGCTGGCCGCCGGGCCCAGATCCCGTAATAAGGTCACCCGTGCTTTCAGGATATAGGCGATGGGACCCAGGGGTTTAGCCGCCTGGGCCCAAACGGCACCGTGATAGCTGGCATCCGGCTGGTTTAGCAGAGGTTGGCGATCAGGATGCGCCTCCCAATCAAAATTGCCGCCATCGACGATCAAGCCGCCAATCGAGGTGCCATGGCCGCCAATATACTTGGTGGTCGAATACACAATCACCGCCGCGCCATGGTCAAAGGGCCGGCACAGAATGGGCGCCGCCGTGTTGTCCATGATCAGGGGAATGCCAAGTTCGCGGCCAATATCGGCGACCTCCTTGATGGGGAAAACTACCAATTTCGGGTTCGGCAGGGTTTCCGCATAATAAGCCCGGGTCTTGTCATCCGTGGCACGGCGGAAATTTTCGGGGTCGGATGGATCGACAAAACGTACTTCAATACCTTGTTGTTTCAAGGTATTGGCAAACAGGTTCCAGGTTCCGCCATAAAGATCGGTGGAGCTGACGATGTTGTCGCCAACCTGGGCCACGTTCTGAACCGCCAGGGCCGACGCCGCCTGTCCCGATGCGACGGCCAGGGATGCCGCCCCGCCTTCCAGGGCGGCAATACGTTGTTCCAGAACATCCCCCGTGGGATTCATGATGCGGGTATAGATATTGCCCAGCTCCTGGAGGCCGAACAGATTGGCCGCGTGTTCGGGACTATCGAACTGATACGATGTGGTTTGATAAATTGGCACGGCAACCGCGCCTGTGGCCGGGTCCGCGCGATAGCCCGCATGCAGGGCCAAGGTTTCCGGATTCTTGCTTTCAATGGTCATGGTCTTCTCCACTATTGTTTATGCCAGCCCGGCTACCCACAAAAAAACCGCCACAGCGTTGGCTGGGCGGTCGGTACCGTCCCGGTTTAGCTGTATTTTTAATGCGCCCGCAAGCTGGCTCAAATCGGCGCATTGATATAGTAGGCCAATTTTTTTTGGCCTGTCAAATTTAAATTCGAATATATCGATATCTTTATATGATTTGCAGTACTGGCAGTTATTGGATTGCCCCGCGCTTACCGCTATGTTGGGAGCAATTAAGAATTTTGGATCGAGTAAGATGACATCGACGGATTTTCCCTACACAGACGCGCTACGCCAACGCTTCACCGACCACCTAACGCGCTTTGAGCGGCAAGTTCATGGCACCCCTGATGACGGCCTGAAGCATGCTGCCGTGACCATGACGTTGATTGACGATGGCACGGGACAAACCGCCTTTATTCTGACCCGACGCACCCCCCGCCTGTCCTCTCATGCCGGGCAAAAGGCTCTACCGGGTGGGCGGGTCGATGCGGGGGAGAGCGCCACACAGGCCGGCCTGCGCGAGTTGTCGGAGGAGATTAATCTCCACCTTGGCGAAGATGCGGTGCTGGGTCTGTTGGATGATTATCCAACCCGGTCCGGCTATGTCATTACGCCTATGGTGATCTGGGCCGGCAAGGGCGCCACCATGTCGCCGAACCCTGACGAAGTAGCCAAGATCATGATCATCCCCCTGGCCGATCTGATCCGTCCGGACTCACCTGAATTCATCACCATTCCCGAAAGCGACCGCCCGGTCCTGCGTGTTCTGTTTGGTGACGATCAGGTAAATGCGCCAACAGCGGTGGTAATCTATCAGTTCGCCGAGGTGGTGATGGCCGGTCGCGACATCCGGGTCGATCATCTGGAACAACCGGTCTTTGCCTGGAAGTAATGAGAGAAATAGGGAAGTAAGACAATGGCACAAGACATTCGACCACGCCGCAGCGTCCTCTATATGCCCGGCTCGAACGCGCGGGCGATGGAGAAAGCCAAAACCCTGGCCGCCGACGCCCTGATCCTGGATCTGGAAGACGCCGTCGCGCCGGACGCCAAGGTGATGGCGCGCGAACAGGTCATAGACGCCGTCAACAACGGCGGTTATGGGCCACGGGAAGTTGTCGTGCGGGTCAATGGTCCTGCCACACCATGGCATGCGGATGATTTGGCGGCGGCGGCGGCTTCATCCGCGCAAGCCGTCCTATTGCCCAAGGTAGAGGGTGCCGGGCAAGTCCGCGCCGCAGCGGCCCAGTTGCCCGACGGCATGGATTTGTGGTGCATGATCGAAACGCCGCTGGCCATATTACATGTCGAGGAGATTGCCGCCGCATCGCCGAAAACCCGCTGTCTGGTTGTCGGCACGTCGGATCTGGCAACAGACCTGAACGCCCTGCACACGCCCAACCGGGAGCCTTTCACAACGGCCCTGTCCATGTGTCTGCTGGCTGCGCGGGCCTATGGGCTGGCTGTTCTTGACGGGGTCTATCTGGACCTGAAGAACGATGCCGGATTTGAGGCCGCCTGCCACCAGGGCCGGCAGTTCGGCTTTGACGGCAAAACACTCATCCATCCCCGCCAGTTGGATGCGGCAAACCGCGTCTTTGCCCCCTCGAATGATGATATCGCCGAAGCCGACATCATCGTCACCGCCTTTGAACAAGCGCGGGCCGAGGGCAAAGGAGTCGTCGTCGTCAACGGCCAACTGGTGGAAAACCTTCACGTCGCAGCAGCCCGCCGCCTGTTAGCCCTGGCGGATGCCATCGGTGCGCGGCAGCGGGAAGTATAACGTCAGACTATAAAGGCCAATCACCCATGAAGGGTTGTTTCAGGGCGCGCTCCACCAATTCCAGATGGTCCTGGCCATAGAACATATCGCCATTCACAAAATATGTCGGTGAGCCGAAGACAGATCTATCGATTGCCTCCCTCGTGTTGGCCTTATAGATGGCCTCAACCTCGTCCGACAGTGCAGCGGCGAGCAACGGCTCCGGATCGACGCCGACACCCTGGGCCAATTTGACCAGGGTATCACGATCAGCAAGGTCGGCATCATAGCGCCAATGCCCTTCCAGCATGGCGTGGGCCAAATCACCGATATCCATGCCCTGCTGTAACCCAGCCAGCAACATGCCGTTGGCCATATCGTTACTATTGTCATGGTGGGTCGGACGATAGCCCAACACCGGCGCATTACGGTACTCGGACCAGCGGTCAATCTCCCGCTTGAAATAATAATTCATGTGCTTTTTAGAGCGCCCGGCAAAACCGGCTTCGCCGCTGCCCGCCAGCACAATGCGCAGATCCATGGGTTTATGAATAATTTCAACCCCCGCAGCGTCGGCAATCTGTTTAAGTCTGGAAGAACCCAAATAGGCGAAGGCGGAATGGGCGGAGTAGAAATATTCTATGCTGGGCATAAAGTCGGAATTCCTTCGGCAAAAAAATTTGCGCTTTCGTTTAGTTTTTGCTCTCAAAAATCGCCAACAGACGGGTTTCCACACTGCGCCGGGGCGGGGCGTCGTCGGCGACACCGGGAACATCGAACGAAGTGTGGGGGCAATAGATGGCCTGGCCCTGCTGTTGGTTCAACTGCGTGAAGAGCAGAACTTCATCTGTCTGCATCTCTGGGAAATACCAGAATTTATGCTCAGGGTTATGTACGGGGGCGGCGACCAAACTGTCCCGCCCACGCCCGGTATAAAAGTACCCGATCACATCGGCCATGGGCAGGGATTGCCAGTCGATCACAGCGAGGGGGTTATTCACCACCGCATGGTCAAAAGGCTGCCAGGTATTGTACCAGGCATAGGTCCAGTTATCCTGGGCCACAATGCCTTCCCTCTCGAACAATTCTTCCGTCAGATCCTCAATACGGGCCATGTTGTAATCGCAATGCACGAAACGGGAATAGCCATCGTTGAAATCGATGGGGGTTTCCGTGCGCACCAAATGGCTTTTTGCAATGGCGCGGTCGGCCCCTGTGGCCCGGCAGACCAGGGCCTCCATTTCGCCATAATATTTGGCGGCAACCTGAGCATCATCGCGAAAATCCGTCACCGCCGTCTGGTTTTTCGCCAAGGTAAAGCCGGAACTTGCCAAATCCAGCTCCCCCGCCGCCAAACGGGGACGGGCATCGTAGACCATGGTATCCTGGAACGAGGTATTGGCGCGGCGGGTTTCCCGGCTGCCTATGCGCGGCGTCTCATCCCGGTCCCGCCACTCTGCATTGACGTACCTGACCTTTGCCGCAGTATTCTGTGCTGGGTTCTGCGCCGCGTTTTCTGCAGTGTTCTGCTGTACCATTTATTCCGCCGCCTCCCCTTGGGCTGCATGCGGCAGGCCGGTGCCAAAGCGCAATAGCCGGCCCGAAAAAGTATTCGTTTGTTGATCATCCCGGATCGTTACTTCGCCATTGACCAGAACATAGCGATAACCTTTAGCGCGCTGCACCCGACGCCATTCGCCCGCCGGCATGTCGTGGACAATCTCGTCCGGCAGCACTTCCAGGTTCTCATAGTCGTAAACAATGATGTCCGCCGGCGCGCCCTTCTTCAGCACACCACGCCCCTCAAAGCCGCCAAATTGGGCCGGCAATGCGGACAGCCGCCAATGGGCCTCTTCCAATGTGATCATGTTGTTTTCACGCACGATCTTCACAATGGTCTCGGTCGGATAACGTCCAGCCGTCAGGAATTTTGTATGGGCCCCGCCGTCAGAGACGCCAAACAACACATACGGATCATCGACAATTTCCTTGAGATATTCCAGGCTGCCATTAGGGGGTGCGGCAAAGAAATCCGTCTTCAGACCTTCTTCCACCGCCATATCCAGCATCACGTCCACAGGATGCTTGCCGGTTTTTTCCGCCACCAGGGCCAGGGTATGGTCCAGCCATTGCTGGTTCTTTTCCAATTGCGGGCCGACGATGACAATATCGGGTAGAGGGCCAATAGCCGTACGCGGCATTTTTTCCTTCAGGGCTGCGCGCCGGGCGGGGTCGGCCAGCTTGGCCTTGCGTTCCTCTACCGTGCCCGTGGTGGCCTCACACCAGGCGTCGATATCATCGAACAGGTTCCAATTCTCAAACGTGAAGGTAAAGCCGGCATCGGTGGTCAGCCCTTGGCCGACAACGCGAATGCCACGATCCCGGCAACTGGCCAGCCATTTCAGGGCGGCGCGGTGGATCTCCGGCTTGTGATCAAAGGCCTGGACGATGTTCATGATCATGGGGCGACCGGAAATTTCAGCCATTTCCTCGTA
This sequence comes from Rhodospirillaceae bacterium, assembly GCA_018660265.1. GTDB lineage: Bacteria > Pseudomonadota > Alphaproteobacteria. Next base: position 256,088 of record JABJKS010000089.1, read on the forward strand.
AAACGCCCGGTCTTTCTCGCTGTCGCCGGAAATCAGCAGCATCTGCATGAAGCCTTCGTTGCGTTGCCGCAAAATTTTGGCGAATTCCCGGCAGGTGTCATCGTGCATGACATCGGTGGGCATGGGCGTGCCGTCATAATCCCGCTGCACCGCCGCCGGGCCGGAAGGGACCATCCGCTGGGCCGACCAGCCGCAGGCACCCGCGTCCATGGCCTCGTTAATCAGGCGGCACAGTTCACGATGTTCCGCATCGGTGGGTTTGCGCCCGGCCTTGGCATCTTCCATACCCAGCACCCAAATAAGGAAGGGCGAGATAGGCACATAGGGCAGAATGTTCATAGCCTTGGGCGCGCGATCAACAGAATCCAGGTATTCGGGAAAAGTGACCCAGTCCCACGGCATCCCTTCCTGCATGGAGGCCATGGGGATCGCCTCCACCCGTGTCATCGATAGCATGGCACGGTCCCGTTCCTCCTCCCGCACCGGGGCAAAGCCGAAACCACAGTTGCATATCACAACAGAGGTGATGCCATGCCAGCCCGAAATGGTGCAGTACGGATCCCAGAACAGCTGGGCATCATAATGGGTGTGCAAATCCACAAAGCCCGGCGCGACGACCAACCCCTCGGCATCTATGACCTCGTCGCCATCCGCGCTATCGATATGCCCAATCTCGGCAATCAAGCCGTCCTTGATACCGATATCACCGCGAAACCGCGGTAGCCTCGCTCCGTCTATAATCATGCCGTTCTTAATGACGCGGTCGTAGCGGGCCATGATGGCGAACCTCCCAAAATTTATGCCTAAACAAATGTTCAAATAATCCCCGTGGCCTGTCAAGCGATCAAGGCTATTTGAATCCTGTCTCAGTCTCTGACAAAGTGATGGTATCTGCGAATTAGGGTAAAGGCGGATCGTCGCAATGGATCTGTTTTATGTATTGTTGATACTCCTCGTCACCACGCGGGCGTTTGGTGAACTGGCGGAGCGTGTGGGCCAGCCCTCTTTGGTAGGGGAGTTGATTGCCGGCATTACCCTGGGCGCGGGAATAGCGGAATTTCCCGATACCTTTCCCGACCTAATAAATCTGGCGGAAAACGAAGTCTTCGTCTCGGTCACGGACCTGGGCATGTTCTTTCTGATGTTGTTTGCGGGCTTGGAAATGCAGCCGCATAAGGTCATACAGCATTCCGCCGGTGCCCTGGTGGTGGCCATTGGGGGCATGGTCGTTCCTCTGGCCCTTGGCGTAGGCCTGGGCTGGATGTTCCTGCCTCATACGGACAACCGCGTTGCACAGTGCCTGTTCATTGGCACGGCGTTGGCGATTACGGCGGTACCGGCGACCGTGCGCATATTGATGGACCTGGGCAAATTGGAGACGACCGTGGGGCAGACCATCGTCTCGGCTGCCGTATTCGACGACATCTTCAGCTTGCTTTTGCTGGCCTGGCTGACCGGCTTGATTGCCGTGGGGGAACCTCCCATCGGAATAGATATTGCCTTGCTATTAGGAAAGACGGTGCTGTTTTTCGTCGTCACGGGAATTGTCGGCCTTTACCTCTTTCCCTGGGGCGGTAGATTGATGAGGCACCTGAAGGCACAGGAATTGGAGATATCCGCCATGCTGGTCGGCGCCTTCGCCTTTGCTGTTCTGGCCGAAATGCTGGGCCTGCATTTCATTGTCGGTGCCTTTGTCGCGGGGCTTTATTTCGGCCGCAAAACCATCAACGCAAAAAGCTACGAGCGGGTGAAAACAACCATGTCGGCCATGACATTTGGCTTTCTGGCACCCATATTCTTTGCTTCAATCGGCCTAAGCCTGAACCTGGGCGCGCTGTCGGGCGCACCGCTATTTGTAGGCCTGTTGGTTCTGCTTGCGTTTTTGGGCAAGGTTGTGGGCGCGGGCGGGGCAGCGCGTCTGTTCGGATTTTCAACCCGGGAATCGGCGACCATCGGTATCGGGATGAGCCCCCGGGGTGCCGTAGAACTGGTGATTGCCGGCATTGCCCTAAAAGCTGGACTATTTGAAAACGGGGGCGCGCCTTCGCCAATTGTGGAAAATCTGTTTTCCGCCGTTGTCATCATGGCCGTGGTTACGACCGTCATCAGCCCGATAATCCTGCAGCGCGCCTTTTCACGTCAGGGCACCGATAACAAATAGATTACCGGGCTGATTAAAAAATCGTCTAAATCCCCGCTTAATGCGCCGCCTCATTGGCAGTCTTGTTTGGCGCTTCGGGCAGATTGAAGTTGAACATTTTGTTGGCGTTCAGACCCAGTATTTTGGCCCGGGTATCATCGGAAATGCCGGACATGGTCCGCTCAATCGCCTCGGCCGAATGGGGCCAGGTACCTTCGTGATGGGGATAATCGTTGGCCCAAAGACAATTTTTCTCCAAGCCAAATTGTTCTATCAAGGCCAGGCCCACCGGGTCTTCCTGAAACGCTGCCGCGCCATGGGCTTTGTAATAATCGGACGGCAGACCCTGCAGTTTCGGGCGCACCCAGAAATGATGCTTGCGATAGGCTTCATCCATGGCTTCCAAAGCCCAGGGCACCCAGCCAATACCACATTCGATCAGGGCGAATTGCAGCTTGGGAAAGCGCTCCAGCACGCCGGAGGCGCACATATTCGCCAATGGTTCGATAGTTGGCGACAAGGAATGGGAAACATAATTGATCACCGCCCCGCCCATACCTTTCGAAGCGCGGGGATCCCGGCCCGTGGAAATATGAAAGGTAATCGGCAGACCGGTTTCCTCGATCAAAGCCCACATGGGATCGAACATGGGTAGGTTATAGTTTGGATCGTCAACATCATGACTGCCAAAGATCGGCTTGCACGGCATGGTCAGACCACGAAAGCCCATGTTCGCCGTGCGCTCAATCTCGGCCATGGTTCCGGGGATATCACCCGTCGCCAGACAGGCCATGGGTGACATGGTGTCGTTATGGGGACCAAAGGTTTCCCAGGCCCAGTCGTTCCAAATACGGCACTGGGCCATGGCCAATTCCGGATCAGGGGTGGCCCACATGGCCAGGCCTTTGTTGGGAAAAATTATCTCGGCATCGATGCCGTCACGTTTGTGATCCCTGGCACGGCCCTCAACGGTATCGCCAGCGCTGTTACGCTCCTGATCCTGGCCGGTCATGGCAGCGATGCGGATTTTGGTGGGTCGATAACCTTCGACAACGGACCAGCGGTCACCGTTCGCATCAACGCGCTGATGGGGGATGCGGTCCTTGTATTTTGCCTCAATACGCGTGGCCCACAAATCGGCCGGTTCGTTGGTGTGGGTGTCGGCGGATACCATGAGGTACTTGTTCGGATCATCAGGGCGGGCCGTACGCGGCCAATCCGCCGTACCGGGGGTTTCCATACGCCATTGATTGGCCTCGTCTACTTGGACTTGTTCGCTCATGATTTTCTCCCGTCAAAAGTTGTCTCAGGCATCGTCATATTCGCAGTCTTAGGCGCCGGCCAATTGCCATTGCACCAATGTAAAGGGGGTATCGGCATCATCATGGGGCTCAAACACTGCCTCCACCGCCGCGCCGATGATGACTTCCTGGTCGGCGGCCCCCAGTAAATTACCGATCATGCGAATGTTGTCGCAGCTGGGCAATTCCACCAGCACCACCGTGTAGGGGCCCATGGGCTTTAATGCAGGATGTACCGGGTGCCAGGGCCGCTCCCAACTATAGATCAGGCCCTTACCCTCAACCTTTTGCCATTGCATGTCGAAGGAATTGCATCGGTGACACATCCATTCCGGACCCCATTGCCAGCCACCGCAACCGCCGCATTTCTGCACCATCAATTCATTGCGCCGGGTGCCTTCCCAATAGGGGACGTCCAGGCCGTCAGGCGATGGTACGGGTGCCGGCATGCCGGCGGGAAGATATGAACCACTCATTGCAACGTCTCCTCTGTGCCCATAATCAGGCTACTGACCGGGGTCACCATGGGGCCTGCAATATTCATCGCCAACTTGGCACCTTCCACTTGATTGCAGGACTGCCCGCGCAATTGGCGCACCGCCTCCAATTGCAGGCCAAGGCCATGCATATAGCATTCCGCCAGATTGCCGCCTGAGGTATTCAAGGGCATCCGCCCGTTGGGTGCGGCAAGGTTTTCCACCGTGAAGAACTCGTTGCATTCTTCCGGTGCACAAAATCCATGTTCCACAATCGCCATCATGACGCCTGTCGTGAAGTTCTCGTAACTTTGCAGCACATCAATATCGTCCGCCGTCACACCCGCAGTTTCGTACAGGCGCGGGGCCACGGTGGCAAAGGACGAAGATGGGAAGTTAGTGGCATTCATCACCGGTGCACCACATCGATGGTCTGAACCTTGGGCCGCAGCCAGCAGATATACCGGCTTTTGCTTCAGGTCCTTGGCCCGCTCGGCAGAGACCAGGATCAAGGCCGCCGCGCCATCATTTTCCTGACAGCAATCAAACAGCCGGTTCACCGGCTCCACAATCCAGCGGCTGTTGTCATAGGACTCTTTATCCAGGGGGCGGCCATACATCACCGCCCTTGGGTTATTCTGGGCATGCTTGTACGAGGTCATGGCAATGGCACCCAAGACATCGTTGGAGACGCCATAATCATGCATAAAGCGCGTCGCCCGCATGCCATACTTCTGGGCCGGGGACATCACCCCATAGGGGGCCATATAGGCCGCATCACCCGATACCGTCGGGTCCGGCGCGCCCTGGCCAAAGCGGCGAAACTGCCCTTGCGCCAGGGCCCGGAAAACAACGACACAGTCTGCATAGCCGTTGGCAACTGCCGCCGCGCCGTTGGCAACTGCCGCCGCCACGCCGCCGCCACCGCCACCAAACTGCATGTTGGAAAAACGTAAATCAGGAATGCCCAACGCCGCCCCGATGCGGGAGGGATCACTGCGATCATTGGAATAGGAGGCAAAGCCATCTATATCCTGGGGGTTAATGCCCGCATCTTCCGCCGCCCGCACTATGGCCTGTAGTGCCAGGACGAATTCCGCATCCGGCGACTGGCCATGCTTGTAATAGGTACTTTCGCCAACACCTGCGATTGCCACCTTACCTCTGATACTGCGCGCACTCATACCTGCACACCGATTGCCCTAACAATCGGCCCCCCATAATTCAAACTCACCGGATATCTCCTCCAACTGGCCACAATAACGCTCATGCGGATTATTCTAACACTCATTCAAAAAAAATCGCGAATCTGAATTACACAGACAGTCGAGATGTTGTAGCGTGCAATTTTTGTCCGGTTGGGGAGTTTGCGAAATGGTAGAGACTGCATTGTTCGGGCCAGGTGGATATCGTTATGTGCGGGGCCCGTTTCAATATTCAGGCGGCGTGCGGGCAGAACCCGGCTTTGCCATTGAGCGTGTTCGCTTCGCCAGGCCGCGGCCCGTTGTTGAAGGATTCCAGGAAATTGAGGCCCATTTGACGGCCCTGGGGCGTCCCACCACGGCTTTTTGCGCCTGCGAATTACGCTCTCCCGAACCCTTTGACGATGCGGGTTTCATTGCGTTCAACCGGGTCTATGTGGGCACGTTGGAAAAATGGGGCATTTTCAAGGACGAAGAAAACCCGGTGGCGCGATCCAACGTCTGTCCGGAACTGCATAAACCCAGCGAACCGGTCTTCGAGGCTTTCTGCTATACCGTGCCGACGACGAAGGTAGAGAGCGATGTCAAAAGTTTCGTCATCGCCGGTTCCGGTGAGGCGACCGAGGCACCCGGCGATTATGCCGACCGGATCATTCGCCTGGGCGAAACCACCCCGGATGCCATGACGGAGAAAGCCCGCCATGTCCTCAAAACCATGGAGGCGCGGATGTCTGCCCTGGGCCTTGGCTGGGGCGATGCGGGCACGACCCAAGTCTATTCGGTCTATGATCTGCACCCGTTTTTTGCCTCTGAAATCATCTCCCGTGGTGCCGCATCATCGGGTTTGACCTGGTATTACGCCCGCCCGCCGGTACAGGGTCTGGACTATGAAATGGATGTGCGGAATGTGCCTACGGAGTTGGTGATTTAGCCGGCCCCAGACTTAATGCGACTTAAGTGGCCTTAGGCGGACTTAAGCTGCCTCAACACCAAGTATGAGAATTCCACCAAACAAAATGAGGCCCAGGAAAGCCACAAAAACCAGACCGCCAAATAATCGAACAATGAACGAGAAATGGGTTTGCGTCAGCCATTGCCTGGCAATCGCCACCGATACGGCAAGGATGGTGGCTGTGAAGGGCCATATCCATTTTGGTTTTTGGAAAAGCTCAACGAAGTATTTTTCACCACTGGCCATAAATGAAACGCCCCATATGGCCAACAACAGCCAGCTGAGGCCAACAACAACTAGGGCAATGATCAGCGCGACCAAATTCGCACCGGCATGCCTGAAAATAGGCGTCAGAGAGAACCCATTCTTTCCCCTCGCCCTTATAGCCTGATAAATTGGTGCCGGAATTATCGAAGGTACGGCGTAAATCGCGGCAAGGGCCAAAAGAAATTCGAAAGGGCCCAGCAAATTTTTGGGACCTGCAAATCCCAAATACTCGATTGAGCCTTTGTATAAAAGCGCCGCCATAAGGCCGACGATGATCGAGAAAAGCCCGTCGCTAAACTTTTGCTCACGCCTGTGCAAAAGCATAAAAACCGCCAGGGTCACCGTCACAAACAGGCCCACCGCAACTTGATTGACCTGCCCAAACTGGCTAAGCATCCCCTTTTCGATGAGGGCATAGATCAGTCCGCCCTGGCAGAAGGCAAGGCCAATTACAATGGCCCTACTCCAAAACGGAGATTTCTCAGCAACTTGCATCAACAATACTCACCGCCCCAGCAGATTGAACGCATTTCTACTGCACCCATCGAGCGGGGCATAACAAAAGACATTTGGATTTCACAGGTCGTGAGTATCATACAACCCATATAGGGTTAAAGTTGATTTTTGCATTCTATTTGTTACGAACTTGAAACGATCTAACAAACTAAGCTGGTTTAAAGTCTTGTCGTTTGAGGTTTCCCATCAAAGTGCAATATGATGGCTGCATCATGGCAGGCAATTAAGGGACACGGGGTATGATGATACTACATGACAACCTGGGCTCGGGTAACGGCTACAAGGTGCGTCTTTTGCTGTCCCATTTGGGGCAACCGTTTAAACGCATTGAATATGACGTAACCAAAGGGGAAACCAGAACGGCGGAATTCCTGGCCCTGAACCCCGACGGCCGTATCCCGCTGTTGCAGTTTACCGATGGTCGAGTCTTGACGCAGTCCAACGCCATTCTGTTTTTCCTTGCCCAAAAAACCAGCTATCTGCCCAGCGACAGCTTTGCCCAGGCCCAAGCATTGCAATGGATGTTCTTCGAACAATACAGCCACGAACCCAACATCGCCGTCGCCCGCTATTGGCTGTATTTTCTTGATCGCGCCGAGGTGCAGCAGACACAGCTGGAAGAGAAATGGCAAAAGGGCTATCAGGCCCTTGATGTCATGGAACAGCGTTTAGGCGCGGCGGATTATCTAGTGGACGGCGGCTATTCCATCGCCGACATCGCCCTTTACGCCTATACCCATGTGGCGGACGAAGCGGATATGGACCTGGGCCCCTATCCCGGCATTCGCCGCTGGCTGGACCGGGTCGCTGAACAGCCGGGCCATGTCCTCATCACCCAGGACGGTTTTTCCTAAGCCTACGCCAACCCGAACAACGAAAGGTACTCCGTATGTCAGACCGCATCATCGAACCGGTAAGCCTGCGTGACGCCAATCCGGAGGCCCGCGCCGTACTGGATGCCTTGCGCAAAAGCCATGCAAAGGTGCCAGTCTCGTTTGCCTATATGGCAGTGCAGCCAAAGGCCCTGGAAGGGTTCGAACAGTTTTATCAAGGGGTGATCGGCGACCCCCGGTTAAACCCTGCATACCGGGAATTGGCCTATCTCAAGACCGCCATGCTGGCCGGGTGCAAACTCTGCATCGCCAACCACACCACATCCGCCCTAAAGGTTGGTCTTACCCAGGCGCAGATCGATGCAATGGATAATTTCGCACAAAGCGATCAGTTCAGCGATTTGGAAAAGGCTATCCTAACCTATGTGACCCATGTAGCCGGAACCCCGGGCAAATCACCCGCCCCTTTGTTGCAACAGCTGCGCGATGGCCTGGGCAATGACGGCGTTGTCGTCCTGACCCAGGTCATCGGCATCGCTAACCTATTTTCCCGCTTCAACAACGCCCTGCACACTTACAATAGCGAAGACTATCCCTAAAGTTCGGTATCACCGCCCAGCAAACGGTGGGCGATGGTGCGGCGCAGGATTTCGTTGGTCCCATCAGCAACGTTGACCACGCGCACGGTGTTGTAGGCCTCTGCCAAGCCAACTTCGTTGGTGAAGCCCATGGCACCATGGGTTTGGATGGCGCGGTCAATTGCCTTGACGCCGACTTCAACCGCGTAGGCCTTGGCCATGGACAATTCCTTGATCGCCAAATCGCCCCGATCCAGCAACATGGCTGCATTCAGGCCCATCAGATGGGCCCCGTGCAATTCCATCGCAGATTCCGCCAAGGGGAATGTCACGCCCTGATATTCCGATATGGGCTTCCCAAAGGCCTGCCGGGTGCCGGCATAGTCCAGGGCCAGTTCCAGGGACCAGCGGGCCAGGCCCAGGGTCCGGGCGGAGTTATAAATGCGACCCATGGACACCCCGAACACGGCGTTCTTGAAACCATCATCCAACTCACCAACCAGCTGGTAAGGCTCAACCCGGATTTCGTCAAAGACCAACTGCGCTTCGTTACCACCCACAGCGCCATGCATGGCAATAATGCTCTCGATCTCGAAACCCGGTGCATTCGTCGGCACAAGAAAAGCCGAGATGCCGCCCTTGCGCGCCGCTGCCCGCTCCGGATCGGTTTGAGCAAAGATGATGCAATAATCAGCGATGGGCGAATTCGTGGTCCAGATCTTGCGCCCCGTAATGCGCCAGCCGTTGCCATCTGGCACGGCTTTGGTGGTCAGGGCAGCTGCATCCGATCCTGCGCCCGGTTCGGAAAGGCCAAAACACATGGACGTCTCGCCAGCCACCATGCCGTCGAGGATTTCCGATCGCGCCTCTTCCGTTACCCGTTCCAACAGACGGGAGGGGCCCAGGGCCCAATGGCTGATGGCATATACCGCCAGCCAATTGTGCGGCCCACAGGTACGGAATGTGTGTTCCCAAGCCACATAATAGGCCAGCATGCCGAGGCCGCTGCCGCCGAGTTCTTCAGGCACGCACATATTGTAATAGCCCGCCTTGGAGGCGGCCATGCGAACCTCACGGATGATATTGATGACCTCTTCGGTATAGCGGCCATCCTCGTCATAGGTATAGCGGCCATTGGACAGCAGTTTGTGGTGCTTCTCGTGCCGGGAAATGACCTCGGCCTTCAGGAAGTCGCCAAGGCCGTCACAGAGGGCACGGATTTCATCAGGAATATCAAATGCGATGGCGCTCATGACGGGGATACCTTTCAGATAGGTTGTTTGGGCCTTTATGCAGCCCTTGGCGCTTTCGGTAAAGGGGTCGCCTTGCCTGAACCCGATTGCTAGGCCTATGTTGGAGCAGCCATTATCCAGTCCTTGCGGAGAAATATCCATGACTGACGCTCAACAAACACCACAAACGCCACTCGGCGGCCTGAAGGTGATTGAGGCCGCCAGCGTCATCGCAGGACCGATGATCGGTATGCACCTGGCGGATTTCGGTGCGGATGTGATTAAGATTGAGCATCCGGCGGGAGATGTCCTGCGCACCACGGGGGCACAAAAGGACGGCGTCGGGCTGTGGTTTAAGATGGCCAATCGCAACAAGCGCCTGATCACCTTGAAGTTAAGTGACCCTGAAGGCCAAGCAATCTTCAAAGATCTGATCAAGGACGCAGACGTGGTGATCGAGAACTTCCGCACGGGCACAATGGAAAAATGGGGCCTTGGCTGGGAAGACCTGAAAGCCATCAACCCGCGCCTGATCATGGTGCGGGTCACAGGTTTCGGGCAGACCGGGCCTTATCGGGAACGCCCGGGCTTTGGCACCATCGCCGAAGTGTTCAGCGGTTTCGCCGCCATCACGGGAGAGGCCGACGGCCCGCCTACCCTGCCCGCCTTTGGCCTGGCCGATGGTATCGCGGCATCCTATGGCACCTTTGCCACCATGTTCGCGCTGTATCATCGCGACGCACAAGGGGGAAACGAGGGCCAGGAGATCGACCTGAGTATTTACGAGCCGATTTTTCAAATTCTGGGGCCGCAGCCGTTGCAGTTCGATCAACTTGGGATGATCCAACAGCGCTGGGGCAACCGCTCGAAAAACAATGCCCCCCGCAATACCTATCAAACCCGTGACGGCCATTGGGTCGCCATTTCCACCAACGCGCCCGCCATTGTCACCCGGGTTTTGACCCTGTGCGGCGGTGAGGCGGCCGCCAACGACCCCCGCTTTGCCACGCCCCAAGGCCGGGTGGAGCATATGGAGGAAGTGGACGGCATTGTCGCCGATTGGGTCCGTAGCCGGGACCTGGATGATGTTCTGGAACAATTCGAAAAAGCCGAGGCCGCCATCGGCCCGGCCTACAACATTGCCCAGATTTTCGAAGACCCGCAATATCAAGCCCGTGGCGACATCGTGGAGCTGGAGGATGAGGAACTGGGCAAAATTAAAATGACAAACGCCTTTCCCTATATGTCCAAAACCCCGGCCCAAATCCGCCATGGCGGTGCCCGCAAAGGGCAACACAACGAAGACGTTCTTAGCGGGCAACTGGGCCTGGATGCAGCGACCCTGGCGACATTGAAAGACAAGGGCGTGATCTGATCTGGGCACCTCTTCCTCCGCATTTGCCCCTAAATTTCCTAATCTTTATCGCAAACCATATGGGACCTTACAGCTGCCAATAATGGCGGTCTTCCGGCAACGTCATGCCGCGCCACAGGCCTTTGATGTCGGCGATCAGGCCGCCTATCCGGACCATGTTGCCCAGATCGGTGTCGTCCAATGCCAGATATTCGTCATGGCGCACCGCACCCACCACGGCGTCAAAATCCGTCTGATCGGCTAATGACGAAACCAGGGGAATGCCGTAGAAGCGTTCCGCCTCGCCACTATCGGCAACCGGGTCATGTACCAGAACTTCGTGCCCACGGTCCCGCAGGCCGCCAATAACGTCGATCACTTTGGTATTGCGTAGATCGGGGACATTTTCCTTGAACGTCAGACCCAAAAGCAGCACCCGCCCCGGTCCGGACATGTTTTCGTCAATACAGCCGGCGATGAAATCACCCATGGCATCGTTCAGGCGACGGCCCGACAAGATAATCTGCGGATCATGGCCCAGTTTTTGCGCCTGATAGGCCAAATAGAACGGATCAACACCGATGCAATGGCCACCCACCAAACCCGGTGTAAAGGGCAGAAAATTCCACTTTGTACCCGCGGCTTCCAGCACGTCATGCACGGAGATCTTCAGTTTTTGGCAGATTGCCGCGACTTCATTGACAAACGCGATGTTGATATCCCGCTGGGCATTCTCGATCACCTTGGCGGCTTCCGCCGTTTTTATGTCGGCGGCCCGGTGCACGCCACCGGAGGTAACCTTGCCATACAGATCGGCCAGGCGGTCTAAGACTTCCGGTGTTTGCCCGGCAACCACCTTGGTGATTTTATCCACCGTATGTTCCCGGTCACCTGGATTAATCCGCTCCGGCGAATAGCCCAAAAAGAAATCCCGGCCACATTCCAGGCCCGAGGCTACGGCCAGAGCAGGTCCGCAGATATCTTCGGTAACACCGGGATAAACCGTGCTTTCAAACACCACAATATCGCCCGTCTTCAACATCGCACCGATGGCGGCACAGGCAGCCTCCACCAACCGTAGATCCGGCTGATTCTCGTCGTCCACCGGGGTCGGCACCGTGACAATATAAATTTCCGCATTGGCAATTTCAGCAGCATCAACCGTCAAAGACAAGGCGCTGTCGGACATCGTCGGTGCATCAATCTCGCCCGTGCGGTCATGGCCCGTTTTCAATTCCCCGATACGGGATCGATCCACGTCATAGCCGATGGTGGGAAAGTGCCGGGCCAGGGCCACGGCAAGGGGCAGGCCGACGTAACCAAGGCCGATGACCGCAATGGGTACAGTGGACGACATATTATTTCTCAATTCTCGATTTTACAGGTTCGGTGGGAGGTAACATTGTCATGGCCGTCTGACAAGATCGCAATCATTTGTCGCGTGGCGGTGAACAAGGCTATAAGCGGCCATGTCCTGGAGCATCATTTTCGGCCTTGGCCTTATCAGTTGTATCGTGAGCTATCTGGCTACGTGGGTCGTGCTGCGTATGTTGCGGGCACGCGCCATCCTGGATCATGCCAACGAACGCTCCAGCCACCTTGGCGCGGTACCACGCGGCGGCGGCATTGCCGTAATAGGGGTGATCATCGTCGGCTGGTCGTCATATGCCCAATATGTGGGGGATGACTTCAACCTAGTCGCCATTGCCCTATTGGCAGCCGGCTTGGCGGGCATATCCTTTATCGACGATCTGCGCGGGCTGCCAACCCTGCAGCGCCTTATTCTGCAAATCCTGGCTGTGGCCTTGGGTTGTCTGGTGCTGCCCGATGCCCCCGTATTCCAGGGCCTGCTGCCGCCTGTTGCCGATCGCCTGGCGGCCGGGTTTTTCTGGCTATGGTTCGTCAACCTGTTCAATTTCATGGATGGCATCGACGGCATCACGACTGTCGAGGCGGGCTCTATCGGGATAGCGGTGGCATTACTGGCATACTTCGCCGGTGATATGATGCATTTGGCAACGCCGGGCGTCATTCTGGCCGGCGCTGTAATCGGTTTCGGGATATGGAACTGGCGCCCGGCAAAAATTTTCCTCGGCGATGTGGGCAGTGTGGGCCTGGGCTTTCTACTGGGTTGGTTGTTGTTATCCCTGGCGGCAGGTGGGCATTGGGCACCGGCCCTGTTGCTGCCCTTGTACTATCTGGCGGATGCAACCTGGACCTTGTTGCGGCGGATGTTGCGGGGTGAGAAATTTTGGCAGGCCCATCGTTCGCATTTGTATCAACACGCCGCACGAAGCCTGGGCGACCACGCCTGGGTATCGCTGATCATCCTGGGCTGCAACTGTATTCTTGTGGCAGCAGCCTCCTGGTCCGTCCTGGGTGGCGGGCCATGGTGGGCCCTGCTTATCGGCGGCGTGGCGGTGACGGGTCTGTTATGGTATTTCAGCAGACTGAAAGACCAAGCGACGAATGAGAATAAGGCCGAACAATCGTGAACTGGCTCCGTAACATCAATGGGCGTATCGCAACGGTCGCGGTGCATGATGTTTTCATGGCTGCCCTGTCGTTTGAGCTGTCCGTCTGGTTCCGCTATCAAAGCTATGGCAAGCCGCAGGACTTTTTCTTTCTATGGCACGGCACGGCTATATTCGCCTGTGTCTGCGCCATTGTGTTCTGGCGCATGGGCCTGTACCGGGGCATTTGGCACTATGCTTCATTGTCGGATCTGATCGCCATCGTCAAGGCGGTCACCCTGGCCATACTGATCTATCTGCCGGTGATGTTCGTCATGGACCGCCTGGATAATTTTCCCCGCAGCGCCATGTTCCTGAACTGGCCCATGCTGATCGCCTTTCTGATGATCCCGCGCCTGTTGTACCGCTTTTCCAAGGATGGCGACCTAAGCGCCGTGTTCGAACGCACGGACGATGGCCGCGTGCCGGTATTATTGATCGGGGCGGGGGATGAGGCGGAGACTTTTATTCGTGAAATGGCCCGCAATCGCCTGGCCAGCTATCGTGTGGTTGGCATCCTTGATCATAAGCAAAGCCGTATTGGCAGGGACATTCGCGGCGTTACTGTGATGGGCGGGTTGGATCAGATCGAAGACGTGGTGCAAACCCTGGATCGCCGGGGCCGCAAGCCCCAGCGCATTATCATTACCTGGTCGAAACTGGACGGCATAGCCATCGGCACCTTGTTGGAGCGGGCCGAAAGCCTTGGGCTCAGCCTGTCCCGCATGCCCAAAGTGACGGATTTTCAGCGCGGCAATCACGACCCGGAGGCGATGATTGAGGTGCAACCGGTGCAGGTTGAGGATTTGCTGGGCCGGCCCCAACAAGTCCTGGACCGGGACGCCATGGCGGCCCTGATCACCGGGCAGCGGGTCCTGATCACAGGTGCCGGTGGAACCATCGGGTCAGAGTTATCAAGACAGATCGCAGCCCTTGCCCCGGCCCATGTGACTTTGTTGGATAATGGCGAACATGCCCTTTACCGGATCGATCTGGAGTTTGCGGAGAGCTGGCCCGAACTCTCCCGCAGCGCGGTTCTGGGCGATGTCCGGGATGTGGAGCGCCTGGATGTGGTCTTTCACAGGGAGCAACCGGACTTGGTATTCCACGCCGCCGCCTTCAAACATGTCCCCATGGTGGAAAGCAACCCCAACGAAGGGGTGCTGACCAACGTCATGGGCACCGCCAATGTCGCCAGAGTTTGCGGTACGGCAGGTGTCAAGGTGATGGTGCAGATTTCCACGGATAAGGCGGTCAATCCGACCTCTGTCATGGGGGCGTCGAAACGCATTGCCGAGATGATCTGCCAGGGCTTAAGTCTGACATCAACAAACTGCCGCTTTGTCACGGTCCGCTTTGGCAATGTCTTGGGCTCCACCGGGTCCGTGGTGCCTTTGTTCCAGCGGCAACTGGCGCGTGGTGGGCCCTTGACCGTGACTGATCGGGAGGTCACCCGCTATTTCATGACCACCCGGGAAGCCGTGGAATTGATATTGCAGGCCACCGCGGCAACCCCAGAAGGGGATCAGGGGGGCAAGATATACGTCCTGGATATGGGACAGCCCGTGCGCATACTGGATCTGGCCCGGCAGATGATCCGGCTGGCCGGGCTAACGCCTGAAGTCGATATCCCCATCACTTTCACCGGCCTGCGCCCAGGCGAAAAGCTGTATGAAGAACTCCTCCACGACGGCGAGGCACCGCAAGCGACAAATTTAAGCGGCGTAAACCTGGCCGCACCCCGTGTCATCGACTATGAATTGTTGAGCGCCCAGGTGGAGAAATTGGCGGCAGCCGCCACCGCCCGGGACACGGATCAAACCCTTGCCCTGATTCGTCACCTCGTACCCGAAATGCAAGATAGTCCGCCAAATCCTGCCGACCTGAGGGTCAAAAAGACTATCGCTCAGGCGGATTAGCACAAATTCTTTGGCCGCCATAAAAGGCATGCTATAGCCCCACCTAAAGTTCACGCCCGCAAGTTCATACCCTCTTAGGAGTACACTATGTCGACAGCATCGGCGAATGACCTCGTCGTCATCAAACGAGCCCTCATTTCAGTTTCAGACAAGGATGGTTTGGTGGAATTCGGCCAGGCTCTGGCCAGCCACGGCGTGGAAATCCTCTCCACCGGGGGCACGGCAAAAGCCTTGTCGGATGCCGGCGTCGCCGTCAGGGAGGTCAGCGATCACACCGGTTTTCCCGAGATGATGGATGGCCGCGTGAAGACCCTGCATCCGACCGTACATGGCGGCATTCTGGCCCTGCGCGATGATCCCGAACATGCCCGCGCCATGACAGAGCATGATATTGCCGCCATCGATCTGGTGGTGGTGAACCTCTACCCGTTTGAGGCAACCGTGGCCAAGGGCGCGGATTTTGCCAGTTGCATTGAAAACATCGACATCGGCGGCCCGGCCATGATCCGCTCCGCCGCGAAAAACCATGCCTATGTGGCCGTGGTGACGGAACCCGGCGACTATGCCGCCGTGACCGAGGCCATGACAGCCAATGGCGGTGCCACCGACGGCACCCTGCGCCGCAGTCTTGCCGCCCGCGCCTATGCCCGCACGGGCAGCTACGATGCCGCCATATCCACATGGTTCGCGGCCCAGCAAGGGGAGGCCTTCCCCAACCGACTGGTGGTCGCAGCCGAAAAAAATTCCGAATTGCGCTATGGCGAGAACCCCCACCAACAAGCCGCTTTCTATACGACAGGCAGCGCCCGTCCTGGTGTCGCCACGGCCCGGCAATTGCAGGGTAAGGAACTAAGCTACAACAATCTTAACGACACGGACGCGGCATTCGAGTTGGTTGGGGAATTCGACCCGGGCGAGGCCGCCGTGGCGATCATCAAACATGCCAATCCCTGTGGCGTGGCCGTCGGCACGGATTTGCTGGACGCCTATCAAAAAGCCCTGCGCTGTGACCCGGTCAGCGCCTTTGGCGGCATCATCGCCACCAACCGCCCCCTCGATGGGGCGGCGGCGGCTGCGATGGTGGAGATTTTTACCGAGGTGATCATCGCGCCCGATGCGGATGAGGCAGCGCGCGCGGCAATCGCCGCCAAGAAAAACCTGCGCCTGTTGTTGACCGGCGGCCTGCCCGATGCGGGTGCGCCTGGCATGACCCTGAAAAGTCTGGCCGGTGGCTACCTGCTGCAATCCCGCGATAGTGGGCGTATTGGCCGGGATGATGTCGAGGTCGTCAGCAAACGCGCACCCAGTGATCAGGAAATGGCGGATTTGTTGCTGGCTTTCCGGATCTGCAAACATGTCAAATCGAACGCCATTATCTACGTCAAGGACGGTGCCACGGTGGGCATCGGTGCCGGGCAGATGAGCCGGGTGGACTCCGCCCGCATCGCAGCCCGCAAATCAGAGGACGCAGCACGGGAAATGGGTCAATCAGTATCCCTGGCCAAAGGTTCCGTCGTTGCCTCGGACGCCTTCTTCCCCTTCGCCGACGGTCTGTTGGCCGCAGCCGAAGCCGGTGCCACGGCGGTGATCCAGCCCGGTGGCTCCATGCGCGATGCGGAAGTCATAGCAGCCGCGGACGAAGCCAGCCTGGCCATGGTCATGACCGGCATGCGCCATTTCCGGCACTAGGTGCTGTCTCTCAATTGGCAAAAAAGTAACGAGACATCGTAACCCGGCTGGTTCAAAATCCACCATGAAGCGTGACGTCCTTTCGTCATCCCCGGGCGCAGCGAAGCGGAGACCCGGGGATCCAGAGCTGCAAGCGACTAATCTTGTTGCCTTGGATTGCCGGATCAAGTCCGGCAATGACATTAGAAAAACTGGATGTCGCGGTCCTAGCGTTTTAAAAGGCTGAGATGTCATGCCCACAGTTCACAACCTCGGCGAAATTGTTGATCGTCAGATTTCGCCCGAAACCATCTGGATGATCGAGGTTGGCCCAGATGATGCCCCTAATGGTGCCCCTGGCGATGCCCCGTACGATGCCTGGGGCAAAACGGTTCGCCAGATCACTTATGGGGAATTTCACAAAGCCGCCGACGGGGTCGCGCGTGCTTTACTGTCGCGGGGTCTGCAACGGGGCCAGTCGGTGGGTATATTGGCGGGCAACAGTGCGGAATATCTGCTGGCCTATTTCGGCATCATGCGGGCTGGCCTGACCGCCGTGCCCATCAACTATAAACTGCCCCAATCGACCATCACGCACATTCTAAATGATGCGGAGGTCCAACTTGTTTTCGTCGACGCGGCCAATAAACACCTTGTCGGTGACCTTACCCAGATCGCAATGGATCAACCGGCGGCATGGGATGCATTCCTTGATCCGGGCCCGCTCACGCCCCTGGCTATGAGGGAGGCGGAGGCGGCGAATATTCTCTATACCTCCGGCTCTTCCGGTCTGCCAAAGGGGGTGCCCCTGACCCACGGCGGCTATGTCTGGGCGGCCGAGTTAATGTGCCAGTCATTTCCTCCCATGGCCGACAAGCGGGTCTTGGTGGCCGCGCCGCTGTATCACATGAACGGCCTTGTCCTTAGTTCCCTGACCGCCATGACGGGCGGTACCACCGTCATGATGCGGCAATTCAGCGCCATTGGATATCTGCAGGCGGCCGCAACGCATCAATGCCACATCCTCACTTCCGTCCCGACCATGATCGCCATGGCCGTGCGGGAGCCGGAGACCATTGCCCGCCTCGATCTCAGCTCTGTCGAACGGGTGATCATGGGTTCCGCCCCCGTCAGCGAGGCTTTGTTTGACAAGGCAGGGGAAATCTTTCCCAACGCCGTGGTCTCCAACAGCTGGGGCACTACGGAATCCAGTCCCGTCGCCTTCGGACTGCATCCGGGCGGCATGGAAACACCGAAATTGTCCATCGGCTATCCAGGCGATCATTCGGAAATCAAACTCATGCATGGTGCCGATGAGAACGAAGGCGTTATGTGGATCCGCAACAAGGCGGTCATGCCTGGCTATCTGAACCGGCCGGAGGAGACCGAAAAAAGCCTGGCGGATGGCTGGTATGATACAGGCGATGTCATGCGACGGGACGAAAACGGTTTTTTCTTCTTTGTCGGCCGGGCGGATGACATGTTTGTTTGCGGCGGGGAGAACATCTATCCCGCAGAAGTAGAGCGCCTGTTGGAAAGCCATCCCGGCATTGCCCAGGCAGCGGTGATCGCCCTGGCCGACGAGATCAAGCAACAGATCCCCGTGGCCTTTGTTGTGGCAAAACCGAACGCGGCACCAACGCCCGAGGACATCAAACAGTTCGCCCTGGCCAACGGCCCGGCCTATCAACATCCCCGCTTCGTGGCCGTACTGCCTGAATTGCCTCTGGCCGGGACCAACAAGATTGACCGGCGGGCCTTGTTCGAACATGCAGCCGCCGAATTCATACGCTGATCACCCAAGCAAGAAAAGGAACCCGCCCATGAAGGCCATGGTCATCCACAAGCACGGCGAGATCGAAGACCTGACGTATGAAACAGAATGGCCGGACCCGGTCGCGGGCGAGGGTGAGGTCATCCTGCGGGTCAAGGCCTGCACCCTGAATTACCACGATCTATTCACCCTGCGTGGGATGCCGGGGATCAAGGTGCCCATGCCGATCATCATGGGCCTGGATACCGCCGGCGAGATCGCCGAGATCGGACCTGGTGTGGCGGATTGGGCGATTGGAGATCGCGTCGTGATCGACCCTATCGACCGGGTCGCCGGGAAACTGCAGGGCGAGATGATGGATGGCGGCCTGGCGGAATTGATGAAAGTGACAGCCCGTCAATTGATCAAATTGCCTGATGATGTCAGCTTCGCCCAGGCCGCCGCATTACCCTGCGCCTATGGCACAGCCTATCGCACCATGGTCAGCCGGGGCGGCGTGGCGCAAGGCGAAACCGTGCTGATCCTTGGTGCCTCGGGCGGGGTCGGCACATGCTGTGTCCAACTGGCCAAACTGGCCGGGGCCCATGTTATCGCGGCGGCCTCGAGCGAAGCCAAAATCCAGCAATTGTTGGATTTGGGGGCGGATGAATGCATCAACTACACCGAGCTGAATTTCAGAGAGGAAATCCATGCGCGCTTTGGCAAACCCCGCATGATGGGGGATGGAGGCGGCGTTGATATGGTGGTCAATTTCACGGGCGGTGATACCTGGTTGCCCTCGCTGAAATGCCTGAAACGCGGTGGTCGGCTGGTCACCTGCGGGGCCACGGCTGGTTATGATCCGACCGAAGACATTCGATTTATCTGGACGTTCGAGCTGAATATCCTGGGCGCCAACGGCTGGAACAACGAAGACATCCATGCCTTGTTGGATCTAGTACAGCAAGGCAAGCTGGACCCATCGGTCCATAATACGGTGTCATTGGAAGATGCCGGCGAGGCCTTCCGCCTGCTGGACGAACGCAAAGTGTTCGGCAAGATTGCTGTCGTGCCATGACGGATGCCCGAACGAACGAACTAGCCGGAAAAGTCGCCCTGGTAACCGGGGCCAGCCGGGGCATAGGCCGGGCAACGGCCCTGCGATTGGCGTCTATGGGCGCTGTGGTTGGCGTCCATTACAACAGCGCCGCCGAACTTGCGGGCGAGGTGGTCGATGAAATCGCTGCATCTGGCGGAGATGCCTTCGCCATTCAGGCCAACCTGTCCCGTAACAATGGCCCGGCGACATTGCTGAATGGCCTGGATGCCGCCCTACAAGACCGCTACAGCAATACAGCCATGGATATTCTGGTCAACAACGCCGGCACCAGCGGGCGGGCAGCAATTGAAGACGTGACGGAAGAGGCCTTCGACGAAATTATCCAGGTCGACCTGAAGGCACCGTTTTTTATCACCAAACTTGCCCTGGCGCGCATGCGGGATGGCGGGCGGATCATCAATATTTCGTCCATGTCCACGCGGGCGGCATACCCCGTGTTGCCCGCCTATGCATCCGCCAAGGCCGGACTTGAGGCATTGACCCGTTCCCTCGCCGCGCATTTGGGCCCCCGCAACATCACCGTCAATGCGGTTTTGCCCGGTGCCACCGCCACCGACATGAATCCCGGCGCACAGGATCCCGAAATCGCCAAAAAAACCATAGAATCCATTGCCCTCGGCCGAATTGGCCAACCCCAGGACATCGCCGATGTGATCGCCTTCCTGGCCACCGATCAAGCCCGCTGGATCACCGGCCAATGCATCGACGCCAGCGGCGGCCAGCGGATCTAGTAAGTCGGTGGTATTTCGGCGACAATTTACGTAATTGCATCACGCGCCGGCGGTGTATGGTGTAACGCCCGTGAGAAATCGCCCCGGCACTGACCAATAAAGTAAGCTGTCACCGATATTCGGAATTGGCCCCTTGCCGACATTCACTCAATTGGACGGCCAACAATCAACGTCTGCTTGAGACGTTCGTCCATTTCCCTATAAGGGGCGTCAGCGCAGAACTTGCGCTTGAAATGCGGGGCGCTCGCGCAGCCGTGCGAACCATGCCTCGATGTTCGGTAGATCGAAATGATCAATCGGCATGCTGTACCACCAATGTGCCATGACACCGACAGGAATATCGCCGAATGAAAATTCGCTGCCGGCGATGAAGTCGCGCCCGGCGAGGTGGCGCTCAAGGATCATCCAGGTATCCAGCATGGCCTTGCGCTTCTCCTCCAACTCGTCGAGATGCCGGTGCATTGGGTTTTCAATAACAACCCAAGAAACATATAGCGGCATCAGTCTGGGCCGTAGCGTCGTGTCCTGCCAGACGGTCCAGCGATAGGCTTCGCCGCGTGCGCGGGCATCTTCCGGTTCCAGGGTGCCGCGCCCGTATGCGCTCGCCAGATAGAGCAGGATGGCGGAGGATTCCCACATCACGAAGCCGTCGTCGTCGATCGTTGGCACGACCCGATTTGGATTGCGTGCCATATAGTCGGACGCGCCCAGCCCGCCATGACCGCCGCCCGTATCCGTAAGCTCGACGGACAACCCCAGTTCCGCCGCAGACCATAGCACTTTCTGACAGCAGCTCGAGCCGCGATGGCCCCACATCTTTAGAGTTTTGTTCATTTTCTTTCCAAATAAATTAGAGCAAAAAGGGATCCGGCAATTCTCCGCCAGGCAAAACTGAGAAGCACGAACCATTCGCCGGGAACGACCAGGCAAGATTTCGATAATCCAGATAACCCAGATAATCGGGCATTCCCCCAATGACCGAGGGGCCCCGCCATCAGGGTAGTGATTTCGGCCCTTGACGGCAATTCGGATGTTGAGCGGCGTGTGGCTGGCCTTCACCCGCCAACATCTAAGTGCTTTCCAATAGAAATCCCTAACGGTTTGCTTATGGCACTCTTCAAGCATCAGGCGGCATCGGGTTGATGTCCGCTATAGGCCCAGCTTCGAGCGTCATATTAGCAAATTCAAACAGATCGAGAATGACCCGGAACGGAAGTTCAGCGTACTGGAGAAAGGGACCACCAGACCCTATCAATGGGAGGCGAAGAATGCCTCGATGATTGGCCAGATCTTCTTCTCTTGGCTTACGATCCCGAAGAATACCAATACAGTCCATAACTGGACAATGTGGTTATTCAAGGTCGCTCGCGAAATGGGCCAAAGTGGAATTTTTCGGTAATCCTGATAGGCTTCAAGCACTTCAGTCAGCCGTTCTGCAGAGATTTTCCGCTCCTTCGCGTCATCCGAATTGACAACGGCAAAGCGCAGTTCCGAAGCTTTCTTGACGATTTCGTCCAGTCGGTCTTGGACAATGTGCTGCGCATGGCCCATGTGCATACGAAGCGCCAGTATTGGCCACCACAGGGAAAGGACCTGCAGGACGATCAGGACGAGCGAGAGCCAGAAATAGACAAAATCCGGCCGAACTGTATGGCGTAAAATCGTCTGTTCTGTGCTGCAAAGCACCCAGAAGTCGTTCGAGCAAAAGTCGGATCCACTGATCGCCAGCCACGCCAGCGTGTAGATTAATGGCGGGACTAAAAGCATTGCCTCGAATGCCCAAAAATCTAGAATGTTTTTTAAGCCGCAAACGCCGTCGGGATGGCCCGGTTGTGGATTCAAGCGAATCCTAAAGATCGTCTTTCCACCCTTGGCGTTCGGCATCGACAGTCTGACCAATCTATGCCCCCACATTAGCAGGCTAAAAGCTGCCATCCGCCCTAGACGGAGACTTACAAGCAGAATGTAGATATGGCCCAAGGTGTGGTTGGCATAGGCGTTCCAGGCTTCGCTCATCGTCGCGCTCTCAGGAACTACCCGATAGAGCCCAATCTGGTGGATCACGTAGTTCGAGAAGACACAGAAGAGGATTGTTAACACCGCCGTGTGGGGCAGCACCCGCTCCTTTAGGTCCTGAAGAAGGTCGTTCGCCAAGGACAAGTCATCAAAGACGCGTTCGCGCGCCAGCGAAGGCTCAGGGCTAACTATCGGGTCGTAGACCTCCAGTATACGTTGGTTGACCAAACTTTGCCGAAGGTAAAAAATGCGATCCGGAAGATCGGTGGAGCGAAACAGTACGAATAGGGCAAACGGATAGCTTGTGACCCATAACCAATCCAGATACGAAGAATTGCCGATGTAGAGTACGACGTCCCAGATAACGATGAGGACTGTCAAGATCAAGAGGCCGGGCACCAAATAATGCCATAGCTCATCTGTCGTCCTTATCAACCAGCTGCACGGCGAGCCGAAGACACCTGTCACCGGATTCCACACGAATTTAATCGCGCTGGCAATATTATCGCTGAATTTCTCGCGGTGCTTGTATGGCTTTTCGATGTGCGGCACTGTTCTTGTGAGCATCCCTACGGTCGATCCCCAAGCTAGTGGATCGAGTCTAACGCTTGGTATCGCCTTGCTCTCTAGTGCGCCGCCCGGACCCTTGGAAGCAGCCGGACTAATTCGTTAGATTAGAAGCGCTAGTCAAGTGCACTGCACAGCTATTTCATCACACTTCTTCGTCAAACTACAAGGACTGATAAATACTTCATCTGCGTGACTCCGGCTCATCCCGTAATTCCATACACAGAAAGAGCGCTTCAGACTTCCGTTCATGGCACACAGCGCTAGTCATGGACCTGCACGGCAGTTTCCGCTTATCACCCAACTTCAAGCATCGCCGAAAGACCTGGGTATGGCAGTGAGACTGTTCTAGGCTGAGCCTCTCTAAATGTTGGCGACGGTTAACGGAGTTTTTGTTGTTAAAATGAGCATTCGCGGCATGCTGTCCTTTAATCCGAGCTATCGCCATGGGGTTATCCTTGTCCTCTTTGCCGGCTTGTGCTGGTCCTCCATGGGCCTGGGCATACGTTTCATAGAGACTGCCAATGTCTGGCAAATTCTGTTTTACCGTTCGCTGAGCCTGGCACCGTTTTTGTTCCTGGTCATCGTAGCGCGCTCGGGCGGCAATCCGTTTCCGGTCATCCGCAAGGTTGGCTTGGCTGGACTGATCGGCGGCGTTGCGCTGGTGTTCGCCTTCACGGGTGGCATTTTCGCCATACAGGCTACAACGGTCGCTAATGCGATGTTCCTTTTCGCCGCCGCGCCGTTTCTGGCCGCGCTGCTCGGCTTGGTCATATTGGGCGAACGGGTCCGCACTGCGACTTGGTGGGCGATGATGGTAGCCATGACGGGCATTGCTATCATGGTCTGGGAAGGTATTTCCCTTGGCCGCATGAGCGGCAATGTCGCTGCGCTGATTTCGGCGCTGGGGTTTGCAGTTTTCACCATTACGCTGCGATGGCGAAAGGTAGAGGACATGATGCCGACGGTATTTTTAGCCGGCCTTTTTGCTATCGTGATATCGGCGACAGTTTGCCTGCTTGCCGGATATTCGCTGGTCTTACCGGCGCGGGACATTGTTGTCGCCTCGTCCTTAGGTGTGTTTCAGGTGGGTGCGGGGATGGTTGTTTATACCATCGGCTCGCGCGCCGTCCCGGCGGCGGATTTAGCGCTTCTATCCATGACTGAAGTCGTGCTGGGGCCATTCTGGGTCTGGGTTTTCCTGGGCGAAATGGCTGATGTGTTTACGTTGTTGGGCGGCGGCTTGCTGTTGGCCGCGATCACCGGAAATGCGCTGTCGGGGCTCCGAAACAATCCGCCGCCGATCCTTTGAATATTGGAATTGGTTCCGCGATGCAAAGGGTCCGCAGCTGGCACATATGGTCGGTTTGCGTGCCCGACCATGATTTTTGCTCTTAACCCACTTTCGGGCATAGCCCAATCAGGCGAAGCAGAAGCCATCGTGATAGAACCAGGAGTGACTTCTCCGTCGGCGCGTTGACTATTTGGAGCCGGGTGTATTTGCCGGTACAGTTATTGATATTGTGGGAAGAGACTAAATTTGATCCCCCGGCGACCGTATTTGGATTTCCGACTGTTATTTCATTTGAAGTAGGGATACATCATGAAGCACCCCCTCCGCTTTTACGTTTTGATATTACCTAATCTTCCTTGGCCTGAACTTGTCGAACGTTTTAGGCAGATAGAATCACTTGGTTTCGATCTGGCCGGTTTCGCCGACCACTTCGTTGACTGGGGCAATCCCCCAGGCCATTGGTACGAACTTTGGACCTGGATCGCTGGAATCGCTCAGGCAACCGACCGAATAAGATTAGTGACCACGGTGGCGCAAATCCCACTTCGCGATCCCGCGACCCTGGCAAACCATGCCCTTACCGTTGATCATATTTCCAATGGCCGCCTGGAAATTGGTCTCGGAATTGGCGTCAAAGGTTTAGATCCATCGTACCAAATGATGGGGCTTCCCGACTGGAGCAACAAGGAGCGGACAGAGCGGCTGGGAGAGTACTTAGAGGTTGTCAATATGCTGCTTAGCCAGGACGTGAGTAGCTACCAGGGCAAGTATTATAATCTTGATGGCGCGGTGATGAGCCCTCGTCCAATACAGAACCCACGCCCTCCAATCATGGTTGCTGCAATGGGTCCCCGTATGCTTCGACAAGCCGCCCGTCATGCGGATATTTGGAATAGCATGAGTTTTGCTGACAATTTTGAGACACAGCTTGAAGAAACTCGAAATCGTGTTGCGCGAATTGACCAGCTTTGCGCCGAGTTCGATAGAGATCCCGCGTCTTTAGGTCGATCCTATCATATGTATGATTCCACCTCGCGTACGAGTGGCGGGGCAATCGCATACTATGAGTCGGAAGCCGCTTTTGAAGATATGGTCAGCCAAGTGCTGGAGACGGGAATGACGGATGTCGGTTTATATTACCCAGTTCTTCCAGAACAAATAGCAACATTCGAGCGCATTGCTACCAATACCATACCTGCTTTGAAGGCGCGATTTGAAAGTAAGTGATCGGCAATGAGTTTGTCGTCGACAGTTACCGACGGTGCCTGTTATCCGGCATAAAGACCAAATATATCAGCGTTTACTAACTGGTCGCTATTAGCACTCTTTAAGCATCAAGCAGCGTCAGCCTAATGTCCGCTTACCCCCCAATAGCGGTCGGTATTTTAGCGAACCCAAATATACCGCTTATGACCCGGCACCGACATATTTCGGTCTGGCCGCTCAAAATGTTGCTAACAGATACGCGCTGGAATGGATCAGTTGATGCTACAAAGGTCAGGCAATCAATATTAGCGGAATATGAAAGGGAGAAAATTCATGGTTCGTGCTTTCCTCATCATTTTGTTTTTTTCTGCTCTGGTACTGCCTGCACAAGCGGAAGAAGTAAAAATCAAATATGGTGGGTTAAAGCTCAACGCGAACCTCAACCTTGCCGCCGGTAAATCCCTGGCCGATGGCGTTGTTTTAATGCTGCACGGTTCTCTGGCCCACAAGGACATGGAACTTATGCGCGGGCTTCAGGACATGCTGGTTGAACGCGACATCTCCAACCTGGCTTTTAATCTCAGCCTCGCACAGAGCGACCGACACGGGATGAACGATTGCGCCGGGCCGCATCGCCATAAGGACTCCAATGCAGTCAATGAAATTGGCCAGTGGGTGAATTGGTTGAAGGCCCGGGGAGCCGGGGATATTACGATTTTAGGTCATTCCAGGGGCGCCAACCAGGTGGCACGCTATATCGCTGGAAAGCCAGATACAGCAGTAAAGCGGACGGTTCTGGTGGCACCGGGGACATGGCAGCCTGGGAAATCAGCGCGTGGATACTCAAAAAGATACAAGAAAGATTTGGCACCATTGCTGCAAAAGGCGCGTGCTTTAGTCGAGGCAGGAAAGGGCGAAACAATAATGGAAGGCATCGATTTCATTTACTGCCCGAACAGCAAGGTCGCCGCGGCTTCATTCGTCGATTATTACCGGGCCGATCCGGACCGGGACGCGCCGTCGGTGCTGAAGCAGGCCATAATGCCAGTGTTGGCGGTGGTCGCCGGTAATGACCGGGTCAATCCAAAGTTCGCCGGTCGGATGAAAAGTTCCCCGCAGGCCAACGTGACCCTTAGCGTTATCGAGGACGCCGGGCATTTTTTTCTTGATTTTTTCAGCGAAGATTTGGCCGATGCGGTTGCCGCATTCGTCAGCGGCGAAAGCTCTTAAGCCATTTCCAAAAGTCTGGTCTTAGCACGCTTCAGGTGGCGTCAGGCCGGCGTCTGCTTATCATCCAGCTTCAAGCACCGCAGTAGAAAGTTCTCATTTCCGCCATGGACCCAAACCGGTCATCGGGGCAGTGCGGTTGTCGGGATTGTTGAAATTCCAGGTCGCCATATTGACAATGTCGTCAGACGCCTTGCCTCCCCATGGTTTCGACGGCTATGGTCCGTCCACGTTTGCCATAGCCCGCACCTGCCGCGCCGTCTGAACCTCGTAGGTATTTTCGGTACGCAATTTACCGGCTATGGGTGCCATATCAGTGACCACGCGGACAAGGAACGATAAAGATGAACGACATTTCGCCCAAAAATAAATGGATCGGCCAGCGTACTGTACGGCCCGACGGCATCGATAAAGTCACCGGCTCGGCGCAATATGCGGCCGATTTCACCATGCCCGGCATGGTCTGGGGCACGCTGTTACGGAGCCCGCACGCCCACGCGCTGATCAAAAAAATCGATACCTCCAAGGCGGAAGAATTGAAGGGCGTGCTGGCGGTGATGACTGGCGACGACCTGCCCTTGCTACCTTTGGACGTGCCGCTGCCGACAGGTCCGAACGATATTCGCTGGATTTCCCGCGGTTGCATGGCCCGGGAAAAAATTCTTTACGCTGGCCAGCCCGTGGCGGCGGTCGCAGCCACCTCGAAAAGCATTGCCGAGGCCGCGCTGGAACTGATCGAGGTCGACTACGAAGTGCTGACGCATGTCATCGACGTCGACGAGGCGATGGCGCCGGGCGCGCCGATTTTGCACGATTGGCTGAAAACCGACAGGGTCCATGGGGCCGACGGGGGGCCGAGCAATATTTCCAACATCATGACGGTCGAAACCGGCGACGTCGAACAAGGTTTCGCCGAGGCCGATCTGGTGATTGAGCGCGAATTCAAATCCGCCGCCGTGCATCAAGGCTATATCGAGCCGCAGGCCTGTATCGTCAGCTACAAACCCGATTCCCAGTCCACGA
>JABJKS010000062.1 GCA_018660265.1 Rhodospirillaceae bacterium
TATGTGGGCGAGAGTTATTTGGCGGTGGGCAATCTGGAGATGGCCAAAAAGCATCTGGCTGAATTGGATCGAATCTGCTTTTTCGGCTGCGAACAATACGATGATTTGAAAGCCGCCATCGCCGCCTACCGCCCCAAATAGGGCACTTGGTGAAGATGGCTCGAAAGACCTTGCGCAGGTAGCAGGGGGCGTCGTAAATCTGCGCCTATGAATAATCCGAACCCATCACACGACGAAAGCATCCTGATCCTCGATTTTGGCTCTCAGGTCACCCAGCTGATTGCCCGCCGCCTGCGCGAAAGCGGCGTTTTTTGCGAGATTGTGCCCTATTTCAAGGCTGAAGAGGCCCTGGCCGCCCGTCGCCCCAATGGGGTCATCCTATCGGGCGGGCCGTCATCAGCAACGCAAAGCGATACCCCCCGGGCACCGCAAAGCCTGTTTGAGATGGGTATTCCCATCCTTGGCATTTGCTATGGCCAACAGGCCATGTGCGAGCAACTGGGCGGGCGGGTAGAGGCGTCCGACGATCAGGAATTTGGCCGCGCCTTTGTTGAAGTCAGCGATGACTGCCCCCTGTTCGATGGCGTCTGGCAATCGGAACAGCGGCATCAGGTCTGGATGAGCCATGGTGACCGGGTGATCGACCTGCCACCAGGGTTTCGCGTTGTGGGGACATCGGAAAATTGCCCCTTTGCCATTGTTGCCGATGATGCCCGGCGCTTTTACGGGGTGCAGTTTCATCCGGAGGTCATCCATACCCCGGACGGCACCGCATTGTTGCGCAACTTCAGCCACAATATTGCAGGCTGCAAAGGCAGTTGGTCCATGGCCGCCTTTCGTCATGAGGCCGAGGCCCGCGTTAAGGCCCAGGTGGGGGATGGCAAGGTCATTTGCGGCTTATCGGGTGGTGTTGATAGCTCCGTCGTCGCGATCCTGTTGCATGAGGCCATTGGCGATCAATTGACCTGTGTCTTTGTCGATCATGGTCTGTTGCGCCAGGGCGAGGCGGAGGAGGTCGTCGCGCTGTTCAAGGAGCATTACAACCTCTCCCTCGTACATCGGGATGCCTCCCAATTGTTTCTGACAAAGCTGGAAGGTGTCAGCGATCCGGAGCAAAAGCGCAAGATCATTGGTGCCACCTTCATTGATGTGTTCGAGGAAGAGGCCAACCGCATCGGCGGCGCGGACTTCCTGGCGCAAGGCACCTTGTATCCGGATGTGATCGAGAGCGTCTCGCCCTCCGGCGGGCCGTCAGCGACCATCAAATCCCACCATAATGTCGGCGGCCTGCCCGCGCGCATGAACATGGAATTGGTGGAGCCCTTGCGGGAATTGTTCAAGGACGAGGTCCGGGATCTGGGCCGCACCCTTGGCTTGCCAGAAAGCCTGGTCGGCCGCCATCCGTTCCCCGGCCCCGGCCTGGCGATCCGTTGCCCCGGCGAGATTAGTGGCGAAAAACTGGAAATTTTGCGCAAGGCCGATGCTGTTTATCTGGATGAAATTCGCAAGGCCGGCCTATACGACGTGATTTGGCAGGCCTTTGCCGCCATCCTGCCTGTGCGCACCGTGGGCGTCATGGGTGATCAACGCACCTATGATTATATCTGCGCCCTGCGCGCCGTGACCTCCACCGACGGCATGACGGCGGATTATTATCCCTTCGATCATGACTTCCTGGGCCGGGTCTCCACCCGCATCATCAACGAAGTACGCGGCATCAACCGGGTGGTCTATGATGTCACCTCAAAACCCCCCGGTACGATTGAGTTGGAATAGTCACTATGAGCAAAAAGCCCAGCCGGCTTGATTTGCTGCGGGAAACCGCGCCCAAATTGGTCGAACTGACGGAACAGGTCGCCTATGCCGATGTCTGGGAGCGACCGGAACTATCGAAACGGGACCGCAGCCTGATCACCGTC
The DNA here is from genome assembly GCA_018660265.1 of Rhodospirillaceae bacterium. Taxonomy (GTDB): domain Bacteria; phylum Pseudomonadota; class Alphaproteobacteria. The sequence goes on from JABJKS010000062.1 coordinate 1,920, forward strand.
GCCGGTCTGGTCGCTATGAACCGGGAACGTCAATTGCCGGGCCATCTGGATCGGGCCCTGGACAATGGCGTCACCCGGGAAGAACTCATCGAAGCCATCACCCACATGGCCTTTTATTCCGGCTGGCCCACGGCCCTGACGGCCGCGGCCATCGCCAAGGACGTTTTCGCCAAGCGTGATGGGACGGAGGATCAAAACAATGACTGAGCTGCATTTCGAGACCGCCACTGAATTGGTCGCAAAAATAAAGAGCAAGCAAATCAGCGCGTTGGAATTGCTGGAGCATTTTCTTGGACGTGTGGAACAATATAACCCGGCCTTGAACGCCATCATCTGGATGGATACCGACGCCGCCCGCGCACGCGCCAAGGCGGCGGATGAGGCGCTGGCAAGAGGTGAGGATTGGGGACCCCTGCACGGCCTGCCCATGACAGTGAAGGAATCCTTCAATTTTGTTGGTAGCCCCACGACCTTTGGCGTGCCTGCGATGAAAGACAACATTGCCGATAGCAACGCCTTGTTGGTGGATCGTCTTTTGGCGGCGGGTGCCAATATATTTGGCAAAACCAATGTGCCGATCCACCTGGCCGATTGGCAGTCTTACAACGAGATTTACGGCACCACCAACAACCCTTGGGATTTGGGCCGCACGCCGGGCGGATCATCGGGCGGGTCGGCGGCAGCGCTGGCGGCGGGCCTGACCGGGTTGGAGACGGGCAGCGATATCGGTGCCTCTATTCGTAACCCGGCCCATTACTGCGGTGTCTTCGGACACAAGCCCACCTTCGGCATCGTCCCGACCGACGGCCAATCCCTGCCCGGTGTTTATAACAAATCCGATATTACGGTGGTCGGGCCCCTGGCACGATCGGCTGAGGATCTGGCCCTGTCGTTGAACATCACCGCCGGGCCAAATAAGTTCGGCACCGCCTGGCGTTTGGAATTGCCCAAACCCCGCAAGACCGACCTGAAGGACTTCCGGGTTGCCGTCATGTTGAGCGATCCCGCGGCCGAGGTGGAACAATCCTATCAGGACAACCTTTCAGACATTGCCGATGCCCTGGGCCGGCTGGGTGCCACGGTTAGTGATACCGCCCGCCCCGATATAGATACGGCCCGCGCCATGGAGCTTTATATCGTCATGCTGCGGGCTGCGACCTCCCGCCGTTCAGGACCGGAGGAAATCGCGCGGTTTGAGGGCGTCGCCGCCGATAGCAGCGTCGATCCCGACAGCTATTTTGCCCGCATGGCGCGCGGCGTGTTGCTGCCCCATCGGGAATGGCTGCAAATGGATAACGAACGGCATTTCATGCGCCACGCCTGGGCGGATTTTTTCCAGGACTGGGACATCCTTATATGCCCGGCGGCAACGTCCGCCGCCTGGCCCCATGACCAGGCAGGTGAACGGCACAATCGCGTCATCACCGTGAACGGCAAGGAACAATACGGCGTCGATCAGATGTTCTGGGCCGGTTATCCCAATATGGTCTTCCTGCCATCAACCGTCAGTCCCGCGGGTCTAAGCCCCGAAGGCCTGCCCGTGGGCCTGCAAGCGGTCGCAGCCGAGGGCGAAGACCTGACAGCGATTGAATTCTGCCGTCTTGTCGCCCGCGACATCGTCGGCTTTCAACCCCCGCCCGGTTACACATAGGGCGATGTCTGGTTTTACCCTCAAAGCAGACAATGAGAGTGGGTAACGTCAAGGTCCGCTTTTTACTCTGCGCGAAAATTGCAGCCGTACTGGCGCAACCCATTGTTCGTTTTCGACGTAACCCCAAAAATGGATATTGTGGGTAGAAAGATATTTCTGATGGCGCTACGTCTTTCGAGGAGGTATCAATGCGCAAAGGAAGCCTTACGTGTCCTCCTTCGATCAAGCGGACGCTAAAAAACACAAGTCTGGTGGAGAGTTAGTCGTGCGAAATTCTAAAATAGTCCTTTTTGACAATAACCCCGGCCGCACCGCGCAGACTGTTGGTATTGCGCGAGAACTTGGTACGGAAGCTGATCTCATCCATGAACCGTCCGTCGGCGTGGTCGGTAACAAGGGTGATTCCCAATGCTATCTTGGTGTACAGCGGAAGGTCGAGGTAATCCATGAATGCCTGCGACAGAAAATAGGCCACGACAGCGATCAGATGAGCCTGCGGTTAGTGCAACCGGAGTATACGGTTGCGACCTCAGACGGCATGCGCAATGGCACCCGGGAAATGCGGTATTCCTTGATTGGCCGTGAAGTCACGCACGACACTTTGTGCGAGCACTTAAGCGCAAGCGGTCTGGAGGGTACCATCGCGGTCGTCGCATGCGACAAGCCGCCCGTCGGCACTCTATCTGCTCTTCTCGAACATGACCGCCCAAGCATCATCATGTCGGACGGTCCCATTCGTCCAGGCACAGATTCCGTTACCAAAGAGCGGATCGATATCATTACCGGTTTTCAGGCCGCGGGCAGCAACGATGAGGAAATGAAGAAGCGTGTCGCATTTGAGGCCTGCCCCGGATACGGCAGTTGCGGCGGCATGTTCACCTATAACACCATGCAAACCTTCATTGCGGTTGTCGGCATGGAACCGCTGCATATGGTCTCCCCGCCATCGGACGATCCGAGACGGATGGAACAGTTCCCGAACGAACTCGTAACCTATCTGGAGGCGATGATGGAGGCGGATCTGACGCCCCGAAAAATCGTCAGCCGCGACTCCATTCGCAACGCGATGATTGTTGCCATGGCAGTTGGTGGGTCGACCAATGTCTTGCTGCATGGCCCGGAAATTGCCAGGGCCGCCGGGTTTGGCAATTTTGCGGAAGACATCATGTCGTTCGAGGAATTCAATCACCTGTCGCATAATGTGGTACCGGTTCTTGTTGATGTCCGGCCCTTCGGGGCCTATTCCATGGTTGATATCGACGAGCAGGGCGGCATCCAGGTTATCGTCAAGGAGTTGTTGGACGCCGGGCTTCTAAATGGTGATACGCTCACCTGTACGGGTGAGACCCTCTCGCAGCAGGTCGCCCGGCTCAATCCCCCAGCCCCGGATGGCGAAGTCATATATTCCGTAGCAAACCCGTATAAGCCGACCGGCGGCCTACGGGTGCTCGGCGGCAACCTCTCGCCGGATTATAGTGCGGTGCTAAAACTGGCCGGCGTCGAAGGCGGTCTGGAGGGTAATGTCTTTGTTGGCAAGGCGCGCATTTTCGATAGTGAGAGCGACCTGTTGCTTGCGCTGGAAAACCAACCGGATGTTATCGAGAACCACGACATGATCATCGTGCGATACGAAGGACCCAGCGGCGCGCCGGGCATGCCGGAAATGCTCGATTCCACTTCCAGGATTACCACGCTGTGTCGCGAAAAAGACATTGTTGTCGGCCTCATGACAGATGCCAGATTCTCAGGAGGCTCGGTCGGGCTCGTTATTGGCCATGTCGGACCGGAAGCCGCTTTGGGAGGTCCGATTGCCTTCGTGGAAAATGGCGATGAAATTGTGGTCGATCTGAACACGAATGAGCTGAATTGCACCGCACTTTCCGACCATGGAACATTGGACGCAAGAAAGACTGCCTGGGACAAGGTCGTCGAGGCTAACGGCGGCACCCACCCCTCGATCGGGAATGCAGATACACGATTGCTGAACCGCATGCGGCGTTCTGCGGTCTCGGCGGTATACGGTGCGGGCATGCATCCGGACCGGGTCCTTTGGGTTAAAAACCAGCGAGAACCGGTAAAGACATCTTTCGTGCCGTCGAACAAGTATCGCGCAGAATCCCGCAAGGCATTCTAGGTATGGTGTAGGGCACGACCCGCGCGCGCTTGAACGCGCGGTTCTGCCCCGCCCATTGCCACATCTCCGCAAATGGCACGCTGGACCGTTCCTATTATCAGAATTGAATAATGGGGAAAGTGGTTCGTACTATAGGGAGCTTGATCTGAATGGATGAATGGATATTCTGCCTTCGATCATGCTAACGGATGCACAGCGACAGTACTTGAATTCCCAGCGTGTTGGACATCTGGCAACAGCGGACGCCAGCGGCGTGCCGCACGTCACACCGGTGTGTTACGCACTGGCCGCTGACAACCTGTTCATCACGATTGATGACAAGCCAAAGCGGCAGCAGGACAGGCCGTTGAAACGGCTGCGCAATATCGCGGAAAATCGCTCCGTCACATTTGTCGTTGACCGTTATGACGATAAGGACTGGTCCCGCCTTTGTTGGCTGATGCTGCGTGGTCAGGCCGACATCCTGCATCATGGTGCCGAGCATGCGGCGGCTCAACGTCTGTTGCGCGGGCGCTATAAACAACTCAACGAAATGGCGATCGAGCGCCACCCGGTCATCGCAATTCGGATCGAGCGCGCGACGAGTTGGGGTCCCTTGGCGCTGCGCAACACATAAAGTTACATCGTTCGAACGAGCTGTAGTCGCAGTAACCGGTTCGATGGACGCTGCTGGCACATCGGTCGTGCCTTACCTGCGTCGTCGCCGGTTTCCAACCCCCGCCCGGCTATACATAGGGCGAGCCATAGCACCGATATGGATTACCGAGCGTCGACCCGGTAATCTGTCTTGCCTCAAGCACGATGCCTTAGCGGAAGGTAAAACTGGCCTTGCGCTTTTCAAGGAATGCGCTGCGGCCTTCGATGTAGTCGGCCCCGACGAAACCTTCCGCCCGCAGACGATGGGAGGTATCTGTTTCATCCGTCGCGCCTTCGCTGATTTCATCCACCATGGTTTTCACGGCGCGAATGGTGAATTGCGACAGACCGCATAGTTGCTGTGCGAAATCCTTGGTCTCCGCCTCAAGGGCGTCCGCATCGAACATACGCGTGGCCAGGCCATTGGATAGTGCTTCATCGGACTGGATCACCTTGGCGCCCATCAACATTTCCTTGGCCTTGGCGGGTCCGACCAGATCAGACAGGCGTTTCGTTTCGTGCAGGCTGTAGGCAATGCCCAGGCGTGCGGGCGGTATGCAGAAATGGGCCGTGGGGTCGATATAACGCAGGTCGCAATTCAGCGCGATGGCGCAGCCGCCGCCAAAACAGACGCCACGGATCATGGCGATGGTCGGCTTGTTCAGCGAGGAAATGGCATCATAGGCCTCTCGGATTTTATCATGATAGGCACCGGCACTTTCCGGCGTGGCATGGACAACGGGAAATTCCGAAATATCAGCACCAGCAGCAAAGGCGCGCGGCGCGCTGGAGCGCAGGATCACCACCTTAATATCGTCATCCGCCCCGGCCTGGCCGAACAATTCGATGATGCCGTCCCAGGATTGGCTGTTCAGGGCGTTTAATTTTGCCGGACGGTTTAAAATTATCTCGGCAATCTCGCCTGATTTTGTCAGATAAATCGGATCGTTGCTCATGCTGGACCTTTCCACTTTGTCGCCGCGCGTCCAAGCGCTATATGATATCGTAATTTCTAATTGGAACCGTAGGCGTAAAACCGCAGGCACCTGAAGCAGCTATGGCAAACTATTCCATTCTGACCCTCGCGCGCAATGCATTGCAGCGCCACCGTGGTTGGCCCCAGGCCTGGCGCAGCCCCACGCTGCGCCCTTCCTATGATGCGGTGATCATCGGTGGCGGCGGGCATGGCCTGGCCACAGCCTACTATCTGGCCAAGTTGCACGGTATGCGCAATATCGCGGTGCTGGAAAAGGGCTGGATCGGCGGCGGTAATACGGGGCGGAATACAACCATCGTCCGCTCCAACTACCTGAACCCGGAAAGCGCGGCGATCTATGACCATGCCCTGAATTTGTGGGAGGGGTTGAGCCAGGAGCTGAACTTTAACGTCATGTTCTCCCAACGGGGTGTTATCAATCTGGCCCATGATCCGGGTGAGGAGCGGGAACTGCGCCGTCGGATCTATGCCAACCAACTGGCTGGCGTCGATGCGGAATGGGTCGGGCCGACACAACTATCGGAACTTTGCCCGATCCTGAACCTGGACCCCAATATCCGCTATCCGGTCATGGGCGGGACATTGCAGCGGCGCGCCGGTGTGGCCCGCCATGACGCCGTCGCCTGGGGTTACGCCCGTGGTGCCGATCGTCACGGCGTCCATATCATCCAAAATTGCGAAGTTACCGGCCTGGATATTCGCGAGGGGCGCATCGAGGGAGTACAAACCAGCCAGGGGGCCATTCGCACGCCCAAGGTTGGCGTTGTGGCCGCCGGCCATTCATCCGTGCTGGCCGCCATGGCGGATATTCGCCTGCCCCTGGACAGCCACCCCCTACAGGCCCTGGTCTCCGAACCGGTGAAACCGGTGATGCCAACGGTGATCATGTCCAACAAGGTACATGCCTATATGTCGCAATCCGACAAGGGGGAGTTGGTCATCGGCGCGGGCATAGATCCCTACAATTCCTATACGCAGCGGGGCAGTCTGCCGGTGATTGAGGAAACCATCCGGGCCATTGTGGAGCTGTTTCCCATCACCTCCCGACTGAAGATGATGCGGCAATGGGCCGGCATTGTGGATATTTGTCCCGACGCCAGCCCGATCATCTCGGCGACCCCCGTCAAAGGCCTGTATTTCAATTGTGGCTGGGGCACGGGTGGCTTTAAGGCAACACCTGGTTCCGGCCATGTATTCGCCCATACCCTGGCCAAGGATGCCGCCCACCCCATCAACGCCCCCTTTGCGTTGGAGCGGTTTTACAGCGGTGCCCTGGTGGCCGAACATGGCGCAGCCGCGGTGGCTCACTAGATGCTGTTGCTGGCATGTCCATGGTGCGGCCCCAGGTCGGAGGAGGAATTCTCCTGCGGCGGGGAAGGCCATATTGTCCGCCCCCTGGCATCCGCCGAGATGGATGATGCGGCCTGGGGCGATTACGTCTTTATGCGCACGAATACCAAGGGCGTGCATTATGAACGCTGGTGCCACGCCAATGGTTGCGGCCGCTGGTTCAATATTGCCCGGTCCACCACGACCAATGAAATTTTGGCGGTCTATCAGGTCGGCGATAACAAGCCGGAGCTACCTAAATGACGGCGGGGAAAAACCGCCTTGAAAGCGGCGGGCGGATAGACCGAGCACAACATCTGACATTTCAGTTCGATGGCGAAACAATGTCCGGCCATCCTGGGGATACGCTGGCGTCTGCCCTGATTGCCAATGGGGTCCGGGTGGTTGGGCGCAGCTTTAAATATCACCGACCCCGGGGCCTGATGGCAGCGGGGGGTGAAGAACCCAACGGCCTTGTGCGTCTGCGAACGGGCGGGCGGGCAGAGCCGAATGTGCGGGCCACGGATATCCTGCTGTATGAGGGTTTGGTCGCAGAAAGTCAGAACCGCTGGCCCAGCCTGAACTTCGACCTTGGCTCCCTGAACGACCGTCTTTCACCGCTGTTTCCAGCCGGTTTCTATTACAAAACCTTCATGTGGCCGGCCAATATGTGGCCCGTCTATGAAGGCGTAATCCGGCGCATGGCGGGTCTGGGCCGGGCAGCGGAAACACCGGATCCTGATCGTTATGAGAAACAGTACGCCCATTGTGATGTCCTGGTCGTGGGTGCGGGGCCGGCGGGACTGGCAGCGGCCCAATGGGCTGCCCGCACAGGGGCGCGGGTTATTCTGGCCGATGAAGGCGCTGAATTCGGTGGCGCATTGCTGGGCAAGGCAGAAGAAATTGACGGCGGCCCGGCCCTTGCCTGGGTCGCCGCGATCAGGGGGGAATTGGCCGAGGCGGAGAATGTCAGATGTCTGCCGCGCACCACCGTCACCGGCTATTACGATCATAACGCCCTGACCATGTTGCAACGGGTCTCCGACCATTTAGCGGAACCCGAACCGGGCCAGCCCCGGCAAAGGCTGTGGCAGGTCCGGGCGAAACAAGTTGTCCTGGCGACCGGTGCCCTGGAACGACCGTTGGTTTTGGCCAATAACGACCGCCCCGGCGTGATGCTGGCGGGTGCGGCGCAGACCTATATCAATCGTTATGGCGTGCGCCCCGGCCAAAAAGCGGTGTTGTTCATCAACAACGACAGCGCCTACCCCGTGGCCTTGGATCTGGCCCGGGCCGGCGTAAAAGTCGCGGCAGTGGTTGAATTGCGGGCCCAGGCCCCCCTGGGCTGGCTCTCCCGCCTGGATGAGGCGGGTATAGAGGTGATGGCAGACCGGGCCGTGGTCGCGGTTGAAGGTAAGAAAGCCGTAAGCGGTGTGCGCATCGGCAAGTTAAATGCAGCCCGCGATAGCCTGGTTGGCGGTATGGGCCGGCGCATCGACTGTGATCTGGTTTGCCTGTCCGGGGGTTGGACGCCCAGCCTGCATCTGCTCTCTCAATCCGGCGCGAAACTTTTATGGGATGCTGCGGCGGGATGTTTTCTGCCCGGCCCAATAGACCAGACTGCGGCCCAGGCTGTCCGTGTCGTGGGCACCGCCAATGGCGGCGGCAACCTGCAGGACTGCCTTGATCTGGGTGCTGAGGTGGGCAATAGCGCTGCCAATGCTGCCGGCCATCGCCGCCGGGGACGCGGACCCCGAAGTCCGAAGGCGGCAACAACGCCGGATGAGACGCCGATCCTGCCGATCTGGTCAATTCCACAGAATGGCACCAGCAAGGCCTTTGTTGATTTTCAATCTGACGTGACTGCCGCCGATCTGCATTTAGCGGCCCGGGAAGGCTACCGCTCCATCGAGCATGTGAAGCGTTATACCACCACAGGCATGGGCACGGATCAGGGCCGCACATCCAACATCAATGCCTTGGGTATCGTTGCTGGTGCCTTGGATGTAGATATTCCCGAGGTCGGGCATACGACGTTCCGTCCGCCATTTTCGCCGCTGACCTTTGGTGCCGTGGCCGGGCGGCGCATCGGCCCCCTGCTGGACCCCGTGCGCCGGACGCCCATGCATGCCTGGCATCAGGCCAATGGCGCTGTGTTCGAACCTGTGGGGCAATGGCTGCGCCCCTATTATTACCCGGCCACAGGTGAAAATATGGAACGGGCGGTAAACCGGGAAGTCCTCGCCGCCCGCACCTCCCTTGGCATCATGGACGCCACCACCTTGGGCAAGATTGATATCCAGGGGCCGGATGCGGCTGAATTCCTGAACCGGGTCTATATCAATGGTTGGAAAGGCTTGGCGGTGGGCGGTTGCCGGTACGGTCTGATGCTGGGTGAAGACGGCATGGTGTTCGACGACGGCGTCACAGCCCGACTGGCCCCGGATCATTTTCATATGACCACGACCACGGGCGGTGCGGCCCATGTATTGGATTGGCTGGAAAGCTGGTCGCAAACCGAATGGCCTGAATTATCCGTCTATTGCACATCATCGACAGAGCAATGGGCCGTCGCCTCTATCTGCGGTCCCAATGCCCGACGCTTGATGGCGGAATTATGCCCGGAGATGGATTTATCGGGGGAGGCTTTCCCCCATATGACCTGGCAATCTGGAACGGTGGCCGGCATTGCAGCAGGTATTGAAGCCCGCATATTCCGCATCGGTTTCACCGGGGAATTATCATACGAGATCAATGTTCCCGCTGGTTATGGCCCGGCCCTGTGGCAGGCCATCATGGGGTTAGGGGAAAAATACGCCATCACCCCCTTTGGCACCGAGGCCATGCATGTGCTGCGGGCCGAGGTCGGCTTTATCATGATTGGGCAGGAGACGGATGGCACGGTGACGCCCCATGACCTGGGCCTTGGCCGCATGGTTAGCAGCAAAAAGGATTTCCTGGGCAAACGCTCTCTCACGCGCGCCGATACCATGCGCGAAGACCGCCCGCAATTGGTCGGCCTGTTGACCGATGATCCAATGATCCGGGTGCCGGAAGGGGCCCAATTCATTGCTGGTAGCGATGCAAGTCCGCCGCAAACCGGACTGGGGCACGTCACATCCAGCTATTACAGCCCCAACCTGGACCGCACCTTTGCGCTTGGTTTGCTACAGGGCGGCCATGGCCGACACGGTGAAAGCATTCATATCGCCTATGATGGCAAGGCTGTCCGTGCGGAAATTACCGTGCCACGCTTTTTAGACCCTGGGGAGGCTGCGAAATGACGGAACCCACTCACCATCATCCGCATCATGCCCCCCATCATCCCTTGGCCCACTTGGCCCTATCAGCCGGACCGGATACAGAAACCGCAGGTGCCGGTGTCGTTTTACAAGCCTTACCGTTTTGCCCTTCCATGGTTCTACGGGGCGAAAGCAGCGATGCGAATTTCACAGAAGCCTTCCACGCCGCCCTTGGTTTTGACCTGCCCCTGAAGCCGAACCATGTGACGCGCTGGAATGCGCTGGCAGCTCTGTGGATGGGTCCCAACGAATGGTTGTTATTGGGCGCGGCGGACGGCAACGATTTGTCGGCCTCCCTGGCTGATCACCGTCATGCCATTATACCCAACGGTGACGGCCAGCAGATTATTGCTCTTTCGGGGGGCCGTGCCGCCGAAGTGCTGGCGAAATTATGCCCCCTGGACCTGGATGATGGCAACCTTGTACCCGGGCGCTGCGCCCGTTCTGTTCTGGCCGGCATTGGCGTGTTGGTCGTGCCGCAGCCAGACGGTGTTTATCAGATCCATGTCGCCCGCAGTTTTGCCGACTACGCCTGGCGGATTCTGGCGGATGCCAGTCAGGAATTTGGTCTGGCGGTCGCAGATGCAGATGGACGGAAGTTATAGGCGACGGTGTCATGGTAAACTTTAGGCCCAGAATAATATTGGTCGCAGTGAGTTCGCTGTTCTGGGCCGCAGTGATCGCGCTTCCCGGTCAGGGACACGCTGCCGCTATTCCCGGGCCCGGCGCGTCGCCGGTAAAGCAGAAGGTCTTTGAAATGCCTCGCTATGCGTTACAGCAACGCAAATTGACCAAGGCCGTCATCGGCTTGTTTCGAGCCCACCGCTTTTCTGAGGCGGAGACTTTTCTGCGCCAGACCGTGGCCCAGTTTCCCGACGCCCCTGTACATCACTACAATCTTGCTGCCGCGTTGGCCCGGCAAAACAAGCAAACGGCAGCCCTTGAGAGCCTGAACAAGGCCATTGATCATGGCTTCACCAGCAAAGCGGCGTTAACGCAAGACCCGGACTTAGCCCCTATACGGGAACTGCCCGGCTTTCAGAAGCTATTGAGCAAACTGGCACAAATGTCTGCAACAGCAATTGCACCCGCCGAAATCAAGCCGCGCGTGGTGACCAAAGCAAAGGCCCTTGTGGATGCAGGCAACACCACTTGGGCCCCGGCCAGCCAGAGCCTTCTTTCCATGTTCGCTTTCAACGAGCTGCATCGACCACACAAGGCACATGGCGGTGACGGCGACATTGCCTGGCAGTTGAACCGATGGAGCCGTAAGGGTGAGGCCGCAGGCAATTTTGGCGACTTGTATGACAATCGGGACAGCAGCCATTCGCATCTGTCACGGAAACTATTCCCACAGCTGGCCCATATTGAATATAGCGCCGATGCGAAGGCGGCAGGCATCCATTATGGAGTTAATTCACAAATCCTGCATAACGCCATAACCTTTGGCAATTCCTCAACCGCGATTACAAGCGGTCCGCTCTGGCGCAGCCAGTCACGCCTTATTTTGACAACGCCGGAACTGATTGCCCGTGCCTACCAACAATATGCCAACAACCACCTTTATATATTTCCTGAAGTCCGGGACCACGATCCGGAAAGGGGTGATCTGTTTCCGGCCAATACCCCTTATATAATTACCTCGCAAGGAAAGTCCGGCTCTGACCGACCGTTTCTGCGCGCTGTTGCAGTGATCCTTGCTTCGCTGAAACCAGACGTGAAGAACTTCCTGCGCGCGCACCGCCTGATTAGTCCGACAGTTCAGATGATTTTTCGAACCGGCCAGAAATTTGTCCAGACAGACACAGATTATTTGGCTGCCACGGCCCATCCATCGGTCTTCGATGCGGTGAATATCAACCTTGAGAAAATGATGAACCTAGCCCACGCCCTGGATAAAGAGGACGTACCACCGCCAGCCCGGATCACGGTGACGGAGGAGACGAAGGCACAGCCCGGCATCGACTATTTCGGCCCGTCCAGCACTGATGAAATACTGTTCACTACCCCTAACGCCATCGCCCGTATGGTCAAATCCACGGTCTATGAGAGACGTATGGTGATCAGCGCCGCTAAGACGTTAGATCCCAACGGGCGTCCCTTGACCTTTACCTGGCGGCTCATGCGGGGTGACAAAGATCGGGTCACCGTCAAGCCATTGGCCGAAGACGGCTCCGTGGTTGAACTGCGCATACCATGGCACCAGGGGCATTCGGGGGATCAGAGTCGCAAGGTGCCGGGCAGATCGGATCTTTCAACAAACCGGGTAGAGTTTGCCGTCTTTGCCAACAATGGCGTGCACTATGGGGCACCTGCCTTTGTCAGCCTGTATTACCCTCCAAAGCAAGTACGGAAATATGATCAACAGGGCCGGATACAGGAGATCGATTACGCGCCGAGGGCTTTGAAAGATGTCTATGCCGACCCGGTCCTGTTTCCCCGACGCGGCTGGCGGGACCGCTATCTCTACACCAAAGATGGCCGGTTGATCGGTTGGGACCGGATCGTCAAAAAGGCCATCCGGCGCTTTACCCGCCACGGGGTGCGGGCATTGGAAACCGATGCCAGTGGTCGTCCTGTAAAGGCGGAACGGATAGCCTATGGCGTTAAACTGGGGAAAGGCCAGATAAAACAGATTATCGAGGTGCCGTTTGGGAAAGCCGTGATTTACGACTATATCAGCGCCACTGATCAACTTGGCATCCCGAAAAACGCGCCATAGGCTCAACAGCTTCCGGGGTCACTGCCCTTCTCAATCTCTACAAGGCTTTTAAGTTCCGCTTCACTGATCGCTCCCTGCACAACAGTGCGTCCGACAACCAGAGAGGGGGTGCCGCGAAAGCCGAAGGCCTTTGCCAGGTCGGATGTGCGTTGCAACGCCGCCGTGGTTCGGGTGGAGTGCATATCCGCCTGCAACTGGGATACATCCAAACCGAGATCCGTCGCCAAACCTTCAACATAGCCCATGGAGGGAAGGAACCGGGAGCCCATCAGGCTTGCATGAAAGGCCTGATACTGTCCTTGCCCGGCCGCTGCCAGGGCGGCCCGTGCCGCCAGGATAGAGCGTTCGCCAAGAACCGGCCATTCTTTGTAGACGATGCGTACGCGAGGATCATCCATGTGAATTTGGTGCAACATCTCCGTCAGGCGTTTGCAATAGGGGCAGCGATAGTCAAAGAATTCCACGATGGAGACGACGGCATTATCCGGGCCTAGTGCGGGGGCTGCGGGATCGTGGAACAAATTGTCGCAGAGGTTTTTGCCGGCCAGCGTTGTACCAGGTTTCGCACCTGTATCGGCAAGACCCAAAAGAGGATCAAGGGACGACGATTTAGACGTCAGCACCAACTCCCTGAAACCTGCCGGTGATGGGCGGGACAGGAATTCCAACTCCGGTGCGCGGGCCCGCCACAGTAAAATGACGGCCAGCAATGCAAACGCCGTCAGGGTCAGGTATAAATGCCTATGCGAAAGTCTCATCGTTGGACCGACGTGTTTTTCAATTCCGTTGGGGCAGCATAGGGGAGCTTGTTTGCAGTTCCTAAACACTTACCTGTCAGTATAGACGGTGAGGTGGGATATCATGAATTTATTTGACACATTGCTGAACCCGGACCGGGATGAATTCCCAAACCGCACCGTCGTCTCCAACGCCGCGAACCTGTTGGATGTGGGTGAGTTTCAATTCCTGCAACTGGCATTCGTACACTGGCATGGCCGGGACATGCGACAGGATGAAATCGACGCAATCTTCAACAGCTTTATGGTTCACAGCGAGGTGCCCGGCTGGGCCCTGCTTTACGCCCGCGATATTTGCCAGTTGGATCGTGTTGGTGAACTTGATAGCGCCGATCCCGCCTATCACCGCTTTGATGTCGCGGGGACAGCAAAGGCCAGGGTCAATCCTCGGGCCGGTTTTATCGCAGCGATGGTTTTCCTGGTAGGCACTTTAGGCGGCGCCCTGGCCATTGCGGCACAAACGGCGGAGTGCGCGGGCGAATTCCCGCCCTGCCTCAGCAGTTCGGAAATTACGGGGCCCATTGCGAAGTAGTGGCAACGTGAATTTATAGCAGCTTGCCCGACTGACTTGGCTTCGCTACCCTAAAACCATGTTTGAATTTGCCGGGGTCTGGGAAGGCCCTATCAACATCATTTTCCTGATCGTCACGGCAGGTGTTGCCGTGCATGCCATCCGCCACCGGGACAAGGACGGAAAAACCGATTCTGTGCGCCTGCTGTTCGGCTGCATCGCCGCCGTATTCTTCATGCTGGTGTTATTTCAGGACGTCCTGGGCGTGGTGAAGTTTTCCTAGAGCATGTTTATTCAAAACATGCTCAGACTCTTGAAGAAAAGAGCAATTGAACCAATCACTTGGGTCGCGATAGCGACTCCAATTAATTTAAAACTGCTCTAAACCGCAGACTTCAGGGCTTATATGTCCGGGATTTCATGTCCTGCTCCGGCATCCGCAGAACCTGTTGCTCAGCAGGCTTTTGCAATTCCGTATAAAGATACTTAGCGCGCTTTAAGATCGTCGATGGGCTGGGATCATGCAGAATACGGTCAATAAACCCCGGGCCTTCAACCGCTTCCTGGTCGACCCGCAAGGCCTCTATATAATTTTCCAGGGCCAGTTCGTGACGACCGTTGCGATCATGTACGATGCCAAGATTGCCATAGGCGGCAGCTAAAGTGCCCCGCCCCGTAGGGTCGTCATCAGCGACATTTTCTTTCAGAAACATAATGAGCGATTGCAATTCGGCCACCGCTTCATCGTGACGGTCGGTGGCGATAAAGACCACAGCCCGGCCCATCAGGGCACCGCGATGGTGGGGGTTAATGGCCAGGGCTTCGTTAAAGTTCTTCAGTGCGTCGTCATAATCATGGGTGGAGAGATACATATCCCCCCGTTCCGTCTCATAGTCACCGGGCGGGCGATCCAGGAAAGAATCCATAAATATAGTCGTACCCCCAACCAGGGCCAGGGCGATCACCATGATGAAAATAAAGCGTTTGACGACAGCCGGGTTCATGAGCCGACGCCGAACAGGTAATTGGTGTAAAAAATTGAGAAAACAAAGCTGAGCAGGGCCGCCGTGACACCGGCGCGACGGAACAGGCGTTTCTGATCCTCCGCGTCCGCTGCCTCTCCCTTACGTTGGGCGCGACGGACGGACATCACCCAGATAATTTTGCGGATCGGAAAGAACAGCAACACGGCCAGGGCCATGCCCCAAAACAACCAGTACTGCGGCTGAAAAAGCGATTCCATACCAATACTCTACTCAAAATCAGGCAAATAGGAAAAAGGGGGAAGGACGATGCCCTTCCCCACAATTTCCACACTTAGAATTTGGTAACTTACGATCCCGCAGATTGCGGTTGCACGTCACCAATATCCTCGGTCAGGACTTCAATTTCCTTACTTGGTACCGAAGACATTTCCATCTTGTAGGCCAGGAACCACATCATCCCAACGCCCAAGGCCCAGAATAAAATCTGCCAGGCCCAGATGGACGGAATGCCAAAGGTCCAACCTTCAACGCCGGCATTGGGTGCACCAAAAACGGTATTGCCAATAACCGCGCCCGGGCCCACGCCAAAGAATAACCACGCCAGGGTGATAATCCAGGCGACGGGTACCAGCTTCTTCTTGTCGGCAGGAAGCATGGCATGTTCCCGCAGGAAGTCGTGATAGATCATCCTGTGAGACCGGGAACCTTCATCCTGGGTCATGGCCGAGACAATGACACAAATGCTGAGGTTAAAGATCATGCCCCATCCGGCTGAATGCATGGTCCAGGGCCACCGGCCCCAAGCCAAATCAATCCCGAACGCAGACGCGATGTTCAGGCCAAAGTTCTCGGTAAAGATCACCGCGATCAAGCCTGCCGCCAGACCCAGGGTCGCACCCTGACGGGTGATCCAGGGGAACCAGCACACCGCAGCCAATGACGGCCACATCTGGAAGCCAAAGGCCACCGCCAAACCGCCCAACAACACCAAAGCGTCTGCCGAATATGTCGCCACCAACAAAGCCGAAATAACAATGAAGGCAACGCCCATACGGCCAAACAGCTTTTGCGTGGCATGGCTGGCATCCGGGTTCAGATAGCGCTTGTAGAGATCCCGGGTCAGCATACCGCCTGCCGTTGACATATAGGCCGCGCCGGTGGATTGCATGGCAGCCAAGGCACAAACCGCCAGCAGCCCTACGAACCAGGGTGCCGTATCACCAACCAGGTTGATGTAATGAGGCACCAGGCCGCCTTGCTTGTTTGCCGTCAGGTCCGGCAACACAGTTGCGATACCACCTGCCGCCGCAACAGCTGGTGTGGCGCCCAGGAAATGGGCCCCCATACCTTGTGCTGCGGTAAAGACAAACAGGATCAGGCCAATACCAAAGGAAGAGGCCCAGACCTGCTGCGGTGCAAACGGACGTGGGTCCGTATTGGCGAACGACCACATGGAAAATGCCGGGGCCGATTGAATACCCATCAGGGCAAACATATAGGTCAGGCACATCATCCCGGTCCACAACCCGCCGACAGGTGTCTCCACCCCAAGGCCGGCGGTGAACTGGATCACGCCAGGAATAGCCAGATAGGCATTGTGTCCATCCGGCGTGGCACCCCACTTACCGATTTCGGTCTTGCCCAATGCTGCCATGGCATCATTAAAGGCACCGAAACCGCCCAGGAAGCTGTAGGCGATAAAGCCGATGGAGACGATACCAAAGGCCAGCAGGATACATTGCAATGTATCCACATAGGCCACAGCCCGAAGGCCGCCCGTCGCCACATAGACCAGAACCACCGCTGAAAGCACCCACATGCCCACGTCTTTGGAGATCATGTCGTCCGTCAGGACGTTGAACAAAAAGCCAGAGGCCCCAAGTTGCACACCCAAATACGGAATGGAGAATAGCAGCGCCACCATAACCACCAGGATGCGGATCGCATCACCCTGGAAATAGTCTGATAGCATTTCGCCCGGCGTCACATAGCCGAACCGTTTACCCAACATCCATTGCCGTTTCAGGAACATCACACCGGTGAATGGAATGGTAATGGCGTAGAATGAGGCGTAGGCGTATTGAAATCCGTCGCGGTAGATCAGGCCGGGATGGCCCATAAAGGTCCAGCCGGAAAACGACGTCGCGGTCGCCGCCAGAACAAAGACCCAGATTGATAATCTACGACCGGCAATAAAATAGTCAGTCGCGGTTTTCGCTGACATCGCGCTTTTCACGCCCCAGAAGATGCAATAGCACCAATAGAGCGCCACAAACACGAACAGCCATACTACTTTGGCTTCCATGAGATACCTCCCCGATTAAAAGGGTCCCAGAGAGCTGTTCGTATGCAAAAGAAATGAGACCCAGCCCAGGGACCTGCAAATAAACACACACCCGCCGAGCTCTTGAGCTGCCCTCAAACTGACCGCTCACCATGAATTCGACGCAACGCTTTACACGTACACGGGTACAGGAGAATTGGACCTATCGATGTCTGCCCTAGAGCATTGCCAATCAGGAAATGCTCTGACCTTTAATGCTTAGAGCAATTTTTTGTCATCCCTTAGATAGATCCAAGGGATACAGAATTGCTCTATGTCGTCCTACCAATTGTTATTTCTTATCCTGGGCAGGCTTCGCTTTTAAAACAGTCCATGAAAAATCAACTCAACAAACTGATTCGCATAGAGAATCTACCATTGGTCATAACGCAAAGCAATTGTAAGTCGTATTTTACGAATCACCTTTATGGGGCTCTCTCAGGCCGGCCTGCTCCATCAGGGGGAGGACGTCATCGATCCATTGTTGGCATTCACCAAGATAGTCGACCCAGGAAATCAACAAACCGTCGACGCCCATATTGGAAAGCCGCTCAATCCCGGCCACAATCTGCTCCGCCGTGCCCACCAAGGGGTAGCCGCCGAAACCGGCTTTGAAATGGAACTTGAAGGCTTCCAGCACTTCATCGCTTAGGGTCGCCGATTGGCTGCCGAATATTTCGATCATGTTGTTGACGGCAACATCATCGCCCTGTTCCACCACATAGCGGTGCAGATAATCCCGGGCCTCCGTCTCGGTCTCGCGGCAGACCACATAGACGTGTATCCAACATTGCGATGTGCGGCCCAGATCCACCGCCAGCTTCTTCAATTGCGCAATCTGGGCCCGGTCGCTTGCTTCATCCAGTTGCCGCAGCATGGCAAAATTCATATCCGCATGCTGGGCAGAGAACGCATGTCCGGTAACGGAACTGCCGGCATTCATGATGGGCGGGCGGGGGGATTGCAGGGGCTTGGGCTCGCTCCACAGTCCTTTGCCCTGAAAATACTTGCCGTCGAAATCGAATTCCGCCGTCTCCTGCCACAGACGTTTGACCAGGGTCAGCCATTCGGCGGCATAGTCATAGCGTTCCTCGTGCGGGGGCAGCTGCACACCGAACATATCGAATTCGTCCTGGAACCAACCCGCCACCAGGTTCAGGGCAAAACGTCCGCCTGCGACATGATCAACCGTGGCGGCCATCTTGGCCGCTGCCACGGGATGGGTCACGGGGGCATGCACGGTGGCAAAGATGGTGCTGTAAGAGGTGACGGCGGCGATGGCGGCCGCCCACGTCAGGGTCTCGTAAGTGCGGTGGTTGAAATTGCTTTGCCCGCCGTAGCCTTTCCATCGCCCCACGGGCAGCAAAGCCTCCATGCCCGCAGCGTCGGCCATACGGGCCAGGGCCATGTTGTCATCCCAGTTCATGGCCCAGGCCTCATCAACGTTGGTCACGGTGGAGCCGTGGGAACAGTTAAAGGCCATGACACCGAGTTTGACGCGGTTGGGACTATCAAGCAGGGGGTTGTTCATGTCTGGGACTCTCTTTTGCGGTGGCTCTTGCAGTGGACCTCTTGCAGTAGACGGGCCAGCGTATCACAATGAGGCCGCAGTAGGTAAAGGTGGGAGTTTCACAATGGCGAAGCGTCTGACGGACGACCAGATTAAGCAATATCACAGCGATGGCTATGTCCATCCCGTCGCCGTTTTGTCCGATGAAGAGGTGCGGGAGGCGCGCGCCGCGATCGAAGCGTTCGAGGCCAAATCCGGCAAACTGTTCGATTATCCTGAAAAATCGAAGTCCTATCTGCTGTTCGATTGGGCCGACCGGCTGGTCCGCCATCCGGCTATTCTGGATGCGGTGGAGGATATAATCGGCCCCGACATCATGGTCTATCACACCACCATGTGGATCAAGGAGCCAAAGACGCCGCAGTATATCCTGTGGCACCAGGACGGCACCTATTTTTACCTGGATCCTGCCCTCCATATCACAGCTTGGGTGGCTTTATCGGAAGCTTCCGTCACATCAGGCTGTATGCACGTGCTGCCGGGCAGCCAGAAACTGGGCCAATTGGACCATCAGGATGATCCGGGAGAAAACAATCTGATCCTGCGCGGCCAGGCCATCCTTGGCCGCTTTGATGATGAAGTGGGCGTGCCGATGTCGCTTAAGCCGGGTGAGATTTCACTGCACAACACAGATCTTGTCCATAGCTCCCGCCCAAACGAGGCAGATGACCGGCGCATGGGTTTTGGTATCAGCTATATCCCCGCCCGTGTGCGTGATGTCGGCTCGCCATCCGGCTCCGCCATGCTGGTACGGGGTAAAGACCATGGCCACTTCCGGCCCGAACAGCGTATCGGTGCAGAGTTAAGCCCGGAAGCCTACAAAAACCACGCAGACCTAATGACCCAGTTCCGCGCCCGCCAGGACGCGGGCGCAAAAATTGGGCGTGAAGTCAGCTACACCCAAATACCTAAGAACGCTTCTTAAATATAGGAACCTGAAATATGCCCCCGCAACGACAACTGCAACTGCAATCCACTATCACATCCCAAGGCAAACTTGAAATTGCCCTGGCTGAGGTTGCCATGCCCGAACCGAAAGATAATGAAGTCGTGGTGCGGATCGATGCGACCCCCATCAACCCATCGGACCTGGGCCTGTTGTTCGGGGCCGCGGATATGAGCACGGCAAAGATCGGCGGTAGCGGCAACAGCCCCACATTGACGGCGGATGTCCCCGCCGGTTTGATGAAGTCCATGGCCGGACGCCTGGATCAGAACCTACCCGTGGGTAATGAAGGTGCCGGTGTTGTGGTTGCCGCCGGCGCGTCCGAGGCGGCACAAGCCCTGATGGGCCAGAACGTCGCCATAATTGGTGGTGCCATGTATGCCCAATACAGGGCTGTGCGGGCGGATCAATGCCTTGTCTATCCGGGCGATGTAACGGCGGCAGAGGGCGCCTCATGGTTCGTCAATCCCATGACCGCCCAGGGGATGCTTGAAACCATGCGGGAGGAGGGGCATACCGCCCTGATCCATACGGCGGCGGCCTCAAACCTGGGGCAGATGCTGCAAAAGATGTGTCTGGCCGACGGCATCGATCTGGTCAATATCGTTCGCAAGCCGGAACAAGCGGCCTTATTGAAAGGCCTTGGCGCTACATATGTCTGTGATACCTCGTCAGCAGATTTTATGAATGATCTGACGGAAGCACTTGTTGCGACCAACGCCACCATCGCCTTTGACGCCATCGGCGGCGGCAAACTGCCCGGGCAGATCCTGACGTGTATGGAGCTTGCGGCCAACCGCAATGCGGCGGAATACAGCCGCTATGGCTCCACTGTGCACAAACAGGTTTATATCTATGGCGGCCTGGATATCGGGCCAACGCAGATCAACCGCAATTTCGGCATGATGTGGAGCATCGGCGGTTGGCTGTTGACGAATTTCCTGCAAGCCGCCGGGCGCGAGGTAAACGCCCGCCTGCGCCAACGGGTCGCTGCGGAGATCAAAACCACCTTCGCCTCCCACTACACCAACGAAGTCTCCTTGGCGGGTGTGCTGTCCGAGGAAGCCATAGCCGTCTACAACAAACGGGCGACGGGGGAAAAGTTTCTGATCAAGCCAAACGAAGGACTGTAGCGGGTTAGGGAAGCTCGTACTTCATATGAATGACGAACTCCGTCAACGCGCCGTGGTCTTCCGCCTCCGGATAGGCGTCGGTGTCCGTGAAGCCGGCTGCGCGGTAGAGGGCGTGGGCTGAGGCCATGAATTGGGTGCTGTCCAGAAGCAATGCTGAAAAGCCTAAATCGCCCGCATCCTCGATCAAGCGCTTGATCAGGCCCTGGCCGATTTTCCGTCCCCGATAGGCCGGGCGGACGTACATGCGCTTAATCTCACCCACATTCGCGCGGATTTCCCGCATGAAGGCGATGCCGGCGGGACCTTCATCCTCTTGCGCCAAAAAGACCCGGCCCCTGGACGAGAGGTAGGTTTCAATATCGCCCAGGGAATATTCCAGGGCCGCTTGGCCATCCAGTTCCATGCCATAATGGATCTTTGCCTCGGCCACCACCCAGGCCAGATATTCACCCAGCAAATCCCGGACCGCTGCCAGGTCCCCTGCATTAATGGCGCGGACGATGGTCGTCATATATGTCCCTATTCCGCTGCATCTTCCTGAAAATGGGCATAGTTTTTCTTCGCGAACCACAGCATGTAATCGGTGTAGGTGGCGGGTTCATAGCGCGGTGGATTATCCGCATCCGTACAGCTAGGCAAACAGGTCTGCACATAGTCCGCATGGGCATCAAAGAAGAACGGAATGGCATAACGGTCCCGTCCCGCAATCGAGGCCACGGCCCGATGTGGCGTGGAAAGAAAACGGTGATTGCTCCACCGCCGCAGCATATCACCGCTGTTGACCAGGAACGTACCGGGCAAGGCGGGCGCATCAATCCAGGTACCGTCCGTGCGGCGGACTTGCAGGCCCTCCACCTTGTTCTGGGCCAGCAGGGTTAGGAACGAACTGTCTGTGTGCGGTGCCAGGCCGAACTGGTTATCCTCCGCCTCCGCCGGGGGATAGTGGGACAGGCGCAGGGTATATTGTGGCTCTTCAAAACCCTCGGCAAAGAAATCGTCCGCCAGATCCAGGGCCCGGGCATAAATAGGCAACATGCTTTTCGCCAGCCCTTCCATGGCGTTCATATAGGCGACCGTGGTCTCGCGGAAGCCGTCTAAACCCTCGGGCCACTGATTGGCACCACGAAACCGCTTGTTGTTGACGATGTCGGGATGATCGTTGGGCAGATCACGTTTTAGGAAAAACGCCGCTACCAAATTGGTCTTACGCTCCCCCTCATAAACCTGACTGGCCCGCGAGATGGAGGCACCATGGCCCATATAGCCGATATTATGATTGTTCGCCTTGAGGGCCATTTTTTCCGCTTCATCCAACGCGTGAAACCGGCGGGACGCCTCAAATGTGGCATCAACCAAATCCCGGGGCACGCCATGGCCATCGATAAAAAAGAAGCCGACATTTTCCGCAGCGTATTGCAGCTCCTTCGTGATAGCCGCATGGGCACCGGGCTTGCCGGCCAGAAAATCAGCCAGGTTTAATACAGGAATTTCAGTCTTTGCCATCATGTCGTCTCCGCCAAAATCACTGGGCTTTACCAATTCTACGTTGGCATTGTAGCCTGCTCGCTTGCATATCTTGGCGAACGGTAGCCTTATTGGCGGTTGGAACGCAAGTCAGGCGGGAATTATAGTTGTTGAAGAAGGAACATTTGAGATGATGGAAATCAAACCTCTGGATGCCCCTTTTGGCTGTGCCGTGTATGGCCTGGATGTGGCCGCCGGCGTGGATGCCGCAACCTGCAAGGCATTGCACGAGGCGCTGTATCAACATCGGGTCATGGTCATAAAAGACCAAACCTGCGACGAGGCGGCCTATCTGACGTTTGGTCGGCAATGGGGCGCGCCGATCCCGCATGTCATCGACAGCTCTCGCATGGCAGGTTTTCCCGACATGATGGAAGTTGGCAATACCACCCTGCGGGGCAAGGACGATGATCTGAAACGCAATAGCGCCGCCTTCTGGCATACGGATCAGGCCTATGATGCGGACCCGGCCACGGCGACCATGTTGTTTGCCCGCATAATTCCCGATGTGGGCGGCGAGACCCGGGTCATTGACATGAAGGCAGCTTATGATGGCCTGGATGAAGTTATGAAACAGCGTATCGATACGCTAAACGCTATGCATCTGTACGGTGCCACCTCCGGCAAGGACGGCGAGGCACCGACCGCAGCCCTGACTGATGCCCAGGCAAAAGAAGTCCCTCCAACGCTGCATCCCCTGGTGCGGACCCATACTGTGACCGGGGAGCGGGCTTTATACGGTGTCGCGGGCACCGCCTTTGGTATCGAGGGCTGGGATGCGGCCGAGGGCGAGGCCCTGATTGCGGAACTGAAGGCCCATTGCGTGCAGGACAAATATATCTATGAACACAAATATAAAGTTGGTGAAATCGCCATGTGGGATACCCAGATGACCCTGCATTCCGCCAAGCACATTGGGGCACCGAACGGTCCGGGAACGGAGCGTTTGTTATGGCGTATCAGCGTCCGTGGTAAACCGGCGGTTTTCCAGTAGCATCAAATATGTTCTAACTAGAAATAACCTGAATAAATCAAATAGAGAGCTGTCATGATCATTGAACAAATTTGGACCGGGAACGCCTATCGGAACTTCAACTATTTGATCGTCTGCCCCGATACGGGCGAGGCCATGGCGGTTGACCCCCTTGATCATGAAAAATGCCTTGGCATGGCCAAGAACAACGGCTGGAATATCACCCAGGTTCTGAACACCCACGAACATGGGGATCACACAGGCGGCAACGATGCTGTTATTGCTGCGACGGGTGCCAAGTTGCTGGCCCACAAGAACGCCAAAAATGCCATTCCCGGCATGGACCGTGGACTTGATGCGGGCGATGTCATCAAGATCGGCAGCTCGGTCGAGATTGAGGCCCTGGATACCCCCGGCCATACCATGAGCCACGTCTGCCTGTTGACCAGAACCGATCAGCCGGCCTTGATCTGCGGCGATACCATGTTCAATGCGGGCGCGGGCAACTGCCACAACGGCGGCCACCCGAATGAGTTATACGACACCTTCGCCAACCTGCTGGCCAATCTGCCCGACAACACCCTGATCTATCCCGGCCACGACTATATGTCCGGCAACCTGGGCTTCACCCTGGATCGGGAGCCTGACAACGCCAAGGCCAAGGCACTGTTGGATGAAATCGGCAACCAGGATCCCAACCAGGCCCTGGTTTCCACCATGGCGTTGGAGAAAGAAATCAACACCTTCCTGCGCCTGCGCAGCCCCAGCGTCATCGCCCAGTTGCGGGAGAGTTTTTCGGATTTGTCCGACGATCCCACACCACGGGAAGTGTTCCTGAAATTGCGGGAATTACGCAACAGCTGGTAATACCAACGCGCAGTGATATATGGTTAATTTTCTTAATTAAGACATGCGTTCGGTGCATATCTAGCCCCTGATTTTTGCAATTGTCCAAAGGCTCTAACGGGCTTATCTCCCGCCTATACAAATTCACAATAATAGGCGTGGCGATGGGTTGGGATGATCCGTGCCGCCCTTTTTTGAAGGTTCGGAACAATGAATTTCATGAAAAAGCTGGTCAGCATAGTCTCCCACCTCGGCGAAGTCGCCGACCACAAGACCTTCCCGCTCTACGCCACGGAACATCCCGTCGCCAAGGGCATCAGTCTGACCGCCCAGATGTTGGAAGCCAGGGTCGGTCGCTAATCGGCATTGCTATCAGCCGGGCTGTGTTCAAGGTCT
Organism: Rhodospirillaceae bacterium; assembly: GCA_018660265.1. GTDB lineage: Bacteria > Pseudomonadota > Alphaproteobacteria. The sequence goes on from JABJKS010000062.1 coordinate 26,696, forward strand.
CGTGATCGCATGTGATTGGCATTCCCCCCTGGGGCAAGCCAAATTGCAGTTACGCGAACAGTAAAATACCAAAACCAAATCACGTGACCAAAACAACCAGCCTGGAGGCTCCTGTTATGTCGAACCCAACCGCAAAAACCCGCACCGCGAAAGCTGTAAAAACGGTTCTTGGCTCCGTCGCCATTGCCGCTATGACCGCCACTGCTACATTGCCAAGCGCCCTGGCGTCCTGCTCGCCGGCGAAATCCTGCAATCCCTGCGCGGCGAAAAAAGGCTGTGGTGCGTGTAATCCATGCGCAGCCAAGAAAAAAGGCTGTGGTGCCTGCAATCCTTGCGCGGCGAAAAAGGCCTGCAGCCCCTGCAATCCTTGCGCTGCAAAGAAAAAATAACCAAAACAGCCTACACAGACAAAACCCCGTCGCGTTGCCTTCCCGGCGCGGCGGGGTTTTATTTTGTGTCGCCATGAATTTTACGCCAAGGTAGCTGCCAAATAGTCAGCCTGTTTGGGAGCTACTGCATGCTTGAGTGCCAGAGGCATATGTTCGATGTGCCGCGCGAAATCGCCTATTTCAATTGCGCCGCATTTACACCCTTTCTGTTGTCCGTGGCGGAGGCCGGTCGGGCGGCAGTTGAACGACGGGTGCATACCTGGAAAATCAATTCGACCGAACTGCCCGAGGGGGCCAATCAGGCGCGCGCAGTGTTCGGGCGGCTGATCAACGCCGAACAGGATGCCATCGCCGTGATACCGGCAACCTCTTACGGCATGGCGGTGGCAGCGGCCAACCTGGACCTGGGCGCGGATCAGAATATCGTGGTGGTGGAAGATCAATTCCCCTCCAACTATTATATATGGGTTGAAAAAGCGGCGGCAGCGGGTGCCGTCATGAACGTGGTTCCACGCCCGGATAATGGTGATTGGACCCCCGGGGTGCTGGCTGCCATTGGCCCCGATACGGCGATTGTTACACTGCCCCCCTGTCATTGGATGGACGGCAGCCTGCTGGACCTGGAGAAAATTGGCGTCCGTTGTCGCGAGGTCGGGGCCGCATATGTCATCGACGGCACCCAGGCCATCGGTGCCCAGCCCATGGACATTGCGAAAATTCAGCCGGATTTTCTGGCCTGTTCCGCCTACAAGTGGCTGCTGTCACCATACACATTGGCCTTTTTGTATGCCGCACCCCACCGCCGGGCCGGCCGACCGCTGGAACTGCACAGCGGCAACCATGATCCCGGCCAGTTGCAAGGCACCTACAGCACAGCCCTGCGCCCGAACGCGGCCCGTTATGACATGGGGGAACGCACCAATCTGACATTATTGCCCATGGCCTGTGTGGCGATGGAACAATTGCTGGACTGGGGCATCGACGGGATTGAGGCCTACCTGGGCAGCCTGACGGATCGGATCGCCGATGAAGCCGGTCGACGGGGCTATAGCCATCCCCCGCGCGAACACCGGGCCCGCCACTTCATTGGTCTAACCCCGCCCGGCGGCGTGCCGGAGGGTTTGGTCGATAAACTGGCCGCCGAAAATGTCTATGTCGCACCGCGGGGGCCCTGTATTCGTGTCAGCCCGCACATGCATAATGATTTTGAGGATATTGAACGCTTGTTCGACGCCTTGGATCGGCACTTACCTGCGTAGGAGCAAAAAATGGAAATGACAGGCATCCCCTTTGGCACCACGGACTGGTCCGCGATCACGCCAGAGGAACATACGGGTGAAACCGGTGCCGCTTTTTGGCGGACGCAGAATTTCGGCGGGATCCGGGTGCGCCTGGTTGAATATACACCAGGCTATTTGGCGGATCATTGGTGCGTGAAGGGTCATATCCTGTTCTGCCTTGAGGGCGAGCTGCACACAGCGTTGGAAGATGGCCGGGAATTCACTTTGACCCCGGGCATGAGCTATCAAGTGGCCGACAATGCGGAACCGCACCGATCCTCAACCCCCCAAGGCGCGAAATTGTTCGTCGTCGATTAGACCCAGAACACTCAAATAGAAAGCAATGGCCAAAGAATCCGATCTCTATGCGCCCGTGAAGGCTATGCTGGAAGGCAAGGGATACCAGGTTAAGGGGGAGGTGAACGGCTGCGATGTGGTCGCCGTAAAGGACGGTGCCCCGGCAGTAATCGTTGAACTAAAACTGGCGTTTTCTCTGGATTTGGTGTTGCAGGGCATTCAGCGGCAAAGTCTTGCCGACGACGTCTATCTGGCCATCAACGCCCCCGATACACCGCAAAAGCGCAAGAATTGGCGCAGCCGGCAGCGGGGCTATGTCAAGCTGTGCCGTATGTTGGGCCTGGGTTTGATGCTTGTTCAAGGCTCTACGACGAAAATACTGCTCGACCCCACCCCTTATGTGCCGCGCAAGAACAAACGGCGGCAGACCCGTCTGATGAACGAGTTCATGGCCCGCGTCGGCGACCCCAATATGGGGGGCATCAACCGGACAAAGATCATCACCGCCTACCGCCAGGATGCCCTGCGTTGCGCCGTGGTACTGGCCGGTTGTGACAGCATGAAAGTCGCAGAAATTAAGGCCGCAGCCGGCGTACCCAAGGCGGCATCAATCCTGCAAAAAAATTACTACAACTGGTTTGCGCGTACCGCGCGGGGGATCTATTGCCTGACCCCCACAGGTCAACAGGGTTTGAAGACTTACGCCGAAGCCCTGCCAGCCCTAAACGAAAACCCCGCCGCGCAGGTCTGACCGGCACGGCGGGGTTTGTATCGAATTCATAATGACCGCAAATTACAGTCTTTACGGGTTACTGGCTTTACGGATTACTGGGCGGCAGAGGCACCTTCCTGCTTGATCTGCCGGGCCGTTTCGTCCAGCGCATTGGTGAAGCGGTCAAACATTTCATCAATTTCATCGGACGTGATGATCAAGGGCGGGCAGAAGCCCAGAATATCGCCGGGCATGGCACGGGTGATCAGGCCATGTTCCTGGCACGCATTCTGGATCAGGGCGCCAATTTTGGCGGCGGGGTCATAGGAACGCTTGGTCGCCTTATCGGCGACAATTTCCACCGCACCAATCAGGCCAACACCGCGGGCATGGCCCACCAGTTCATGTTCGCCCAATTTGGCGATGCGCTTTTGGAAATGGGGCGATACCGCTTTCACATGGCCGATGATGTCCCTTTCCTGCATCAATTCCTGGGTCCGCAGGGCCACAGCGGCGCAGGCGGGATGGGCGGAATAGGTATAGCCGTGGCCGAACAGGCCCAGTTTTTCGGAATTTCCACGCAAGCCCTGGAAAATCTCCTCACTGATCATAACGGCGGAAATAGGCAGATAGGCGGATGACAAAGCCTTGGCGCAGGTCAGGATATCGGGCTTGATACCGAACGTCTGACTACCCCACATGTTACCCGTACGGCCGAAGCCGCAGATCACTTCATCGGCGATCATCAGGACTTCGTATTTTTTCAAGACCGCCTGGATCTTCTCAAAATAGCCCTTTGGCGGGACGACGACGCCGCCGGCACCCATCACAGGTTCGGCAATAAAGGCGGCAACGGTCTCGGGCCCCTCCTCCAGGATCATATCTTCGAGGGCCTGGGCGCAACGGCTGGCGAAATCTTCCTCTGACTCGCCGTCTTCTGCACCGCGATAATAATCCGGCGTCATGGTGTGGCGGACAAAATCCAGGGGCAGATCGAAATCAGCCTGAGCATAGGGCAGACCCGTCAGGCTGCCCGAGGCGACGGTCACCCCGTGATAACCGCGCAGGCGCGAGATAAATTTCTTTTTCTTGGGCCGACCGCGGGCGTTATTGAAGTACCAGACCATCTTAACAGCCGAGTCGTTAGCTTCAGAACCGGAATTGGCAAAAAATACCTTAGAAAATTCAACCGGGGCAATTTCCTTCAGCCGTTCCGCCAGATCAATGGCCGGATGCACCGATTTACCGGCAAAACTGTGATAATAGGGCAGCACGGTCATTTGTTCCGTCGCCGCCTTAACCAATTCTTCCTCGGCGAAACCGAAGGACGCGCACCAAAGACCGGCCAGGCCTTCGATATATTCCTTACCGCTTTCATCGGTGACATAAACGCCACGCCCTTTGGTGACGATCTGCGGACCCGTTATTTCATGGGTCGCCAGATTGGTGTAGGGGTGGAGTACATGGGCAATATCCCGGCTTTCCGGAGAGTTGCCGCGATCCGATGTGCGATCAGTCATTCTATGGTTTCCTTTCCTGGCATCACTGCCTATTGGAGTTAACCCATTTCACGCTTTCTAGCTGCTGAAGTCAAAGCCTGGAATAGGAATTTTTTCTATCTTTTGTCTCCACCGTTCCGGCGATGCGTCCTAAACTAGGGCCGATTAGGTAATTAACCGGGTAGTAACATGCATCTTGAGGCAGTGGCGGCAGATAAAATATTCCGTGAAGAGGTCCGGAATTTTCTGGATAAGCATCTATCGAAAGAGCTGCGTCAGGCGGGCCAGCGCACCACGGGCATCTGCAGCCCCCATGCGCCCGGTATGGCCTGGCAAAAAATTCTCTACGCCAAAGGCTGGGTTGCGCCCAGTTGGCCGGTGGAACATGGCGGCCCGGGATGGAGCCCTATGCAACGCCATATTTTCGCCACGGAATGCAATTTGGCGGATGCACCCATTATGGCGCCCATGGGCCTGGACATGGTTGGTCCGGTTATCATGGGCCACGGCAATGCGGCGCAAAAGGCGTTTTATCTGCCGCGAATCCTGTCGGGCGAAGATAGCTGGTGCCAGGGCTATTCCGAGCCGGGGTCGGGCTCTGATCTAGCCTCGTTGCAATGCCAGGCGGTCAAGAATGGCGATAACTATATAATCAACGGCAGTAAAATCTGGACCACCCATGCCCAGCACGCCGATCGCATGTTCTGTCTGGTGCGCACCAAGAACGACGGCAAGCCACAGGCAGGGATTACTTTTCTGCTGTTGGAAATGAACAGCCCCGGCGTCACTGTGGAGCCGATCATAACACTTGCCGGCAATCACGAGGTCAACCAGGTCTTCTTCGATGACGTTCAGGTACCCCAGTCGAATATTGTCGGGGCGGAGAATGACGGCTGGACCGTCGCCAAGCACCTGTTGGAGTTTGAGCGCGGCGGCCGGGCCTGGGGTGCCCGCTTGCACGGCGCCATGGCCATTCTGCGGCAGCTGGTCGAAGCCCGCAATTTGAACAGCGGCACTTTTAACCAACGCCTGGCCGGCCTGGCCGCAGAAATAACAGCCGTGGAATTTACGGAACAACGGGTAATTGCGGAAATGACCAAAACAGGTCGCATCGGCCCAGCGTCATCGCTGCTAAAAACCCGCGCCGGAACCGTATTGCAGGAAATCAGCGAATGCGCGGTCGAGGTGCTGGGCAACTATGCCGTCCCGCATCAGCCTGAGGCCAGCCAATGGGGCAGTAATATTGAACCTATTGGCCAGATTGACGAACTGGCTGTTGTCGGGCGATACCTTGACCTACGGGCGCGCTCTATCGCTGGCGGTTCCAATGAAGTTCAGCGTAATATCATGGCAAAGCTGGTTTTAGGCATGTAATAGCTGACAATCTTGGATATTGGAACGTCACAGGGCTGCAGGCGCGAAGGAGTAATGAATTATGGATATGGAAATGACGGCGGCGGATGCGGCCTTTCGTGATGAGGTGTGCAATTTTTTTGACGCCAAGCTAACCGAGGATATGCGTGAGGCCTCGAACCTGACATCGGGCGTTTTTGCGGAAATGGAAATTGGCCGCCGTTGGCATACCGCGCTTTATGAGCAGGGCTGGATCGCACCTGCCTGGCCGGAAGAACATGGCGGCACCGGTTGGACGCCCATGCAGCGCTATATCTATGATTCCGAGGCGGGGGCGGCAGGGGCACCGCGATTATTCTCCATGGGCCTGCGCATGGTCGGCCCCGTCGTGATGAAATTCGGTACGGATGAGCAGAAAAATTTCTATCTGCCCCGCATCCGGGCCGGCGACGACGTATGGTGCCAGGGTTACTCCGAGCCAGGCTCGGGCTCTGATCTCGCAAGTCTTCAAACCCGCGCCGTTGTTGATGGTGATCACTATGTGGTGAACGGCACCAAGCTGTGGACCACGGGGGCACAATACGCCGATCGCATGTTCTGCCTGGTCCGTACCTCTACCGAAGGCAAGCCCCAAGAGGGCATCTCCTTCATTCTGATCGATATGGATACGCCGGGTATCAAGATCGAACCGATCATCACCCTGGCCGGTGATCACGAGGTCAACCAGGTCTTCCTTGATGACGTGCGCGTGCCTATCAAGAACCGTGTGGGCGAGGAGAACGACGGCTGGACCGTAGCGAAATATCTATTGGAATTTGAACGCGGCGGCGCGGCCTATGCCACGGTATTGGAAGCAGCGTTGGAAAAACTGCGCGCCGTTGCCGAAAATGAGTGCGCGAACAACGGTCGCCTGATCGATGACGATGCCTTTGCCGCGAAGCTGGCCAATTTGGAAGTGCGCCAGATGGCTGTACAGGCCACGGAACATCGCATTATGTCAGACATTGCACAGCGCGGTCGGCCCGGACCCGCGTCCTCTATCATGAAAGTATTGGGCTCGGAGAACAATCAGCTGATCTCCGAGCTGGCGGTGGAAGCGAGCCAGTATTATGGCGCCGTCTATCAGCCTGAAGCCCGCGTGCCCGGCAACAATGTGGCACCCATCGGGCCGGCCAAGTCTGTCCCCGTAATGCCGAAATACCTGAACTTCCGTGCCGCGACGATTTATGCCGGGTCATCCGAGGTTCAACGCAACATCATGGCAAAGCTGGTTTTGGGCCTATAAATTTGAACCTGTAAGGAACCTCCCATGGATCTGGAAATGAATGCGGACGATCGGGCCTTTCGTGATCAGGTCCGGCGTTTTCTGGATACGGAATTGACCGCTGATATGCGAGAGGCATCGCGTCTGAATTCAGGTGTTTTCGCAGAGCACGAGATCGCGCAGCGTTGGTACAAGACCCTGCACAAAAAAGGCTGGATCGCACCAACCTGGCCGGCGGAATATGGCGGCACCGGCTGGACACCCATGCAGCGTTATATCTACGATTCCGAGGCCGGGCAGATCGGCACCCCCAGCATCAATGTCATGGGCCTGGCCCTGGCGGGCCCGGTATTGATGCAATTTGGCACCGATGCGCAAAAGGAATATTATCTGCCCAGAATACTTTCCGGCGAAGATACCTGGTGTCAGGGCTATTCGGAACCCGGCTCCGGCTCTGATCTGGCATCGCTGCAAACCAGGGCGCTGGCGGACGGTGACGATTATGTGGTCAACGGATCGAAAATCTGGACCACCGGTGCGCAACATGCCGACCGCATATTCTGTCTGGTGCGAACGGCGGACACAGAGAAACGCCAGGAAGGTATCTCCTTTGTTCTGATCGATATGGATACGCCCGGTATCACCGTGCAGCCGATCATTACCCTGGCTGGTGATCACGAAGTTAATCAAGTCTTCTTTGACGATGTGCGCGTGCCCCAGGCCAATCGGTTGGGCGACGAGAACGACGGCTGGACCGTCGCCAAATATCTGTTGGAATTTGAACGCGGCGGCAGCGCCTATGCCGCCACCGTTGCCTCATCATTAGCCAAATTGCGCGATATCGCGGCGGCGGAAGAAAAAAGTGGCGGGCATCTGATGGATGACCCTGGCTTTGCCCTGAAGGTTGCGGCGGCCGAGATCAAACAGCAGGCAGCGGAATATACAGAGCACCGTACGATTGCAGAAATTACCCAACAGGGACGCCCCGGGCCAGCCAGTTCCATCATGAAAGTCCTTGGTTCGGAATCCAATCAATGGATGACCGAACTGATGGTCGAGGCGGTACAATATTACGGCGCGCCCTATCAGCCTGAAGCGCGCGTACCCGGCAATAATATCGATCCCGTGGGCCCCGACCACGCGGTGCCTGTGGTGCCCAAATTCCTGAATTTTCGCGCCTCGACCATCTATGGCGGTTCCAACGAAATTCAGCGCAACATTGTCGCCAAGCAGGTCCTCGGTCTTTGACGGTGGCCTTTGATTCCCGGCCTTTGATTGCTGTGGCCCGCTGCCCTCGATTCATGCCATAGTAGATAAAAATATGGGATAAATGGGGCGGCATGAAACAAGACGTGAATTTTGATGAACAGGCGGTGCCGGGACGGCAGCAAACGTCGTCGCTGCGCGGCCCCGTCACCGAGACGATTGTTCAACAATTCTCTATGCCGGTGGAATATCCGGTGGTCTTTACCCATGGCCTGTTTGATCCCGGTAATTCGGCCCTGTGCGACGTGGTCCGCCGCTATGAACCGGACAAACGGCATCGTTTGTTCGTGGTTCTGGATGACGGTGTGGCCCAGGCCATACCTGATTTGACCACCCGCCTGGCTGCCTATGCTGCGGCCCATGAAAGCCACCTGGAACTTCTCACTGTGGAGTTGGTGCAGGGCGGCGAAGCGGTCAAGAACCAGGCCGATCATGTTGATAATCTGCTGGAACGTATGCTGGCCCTGGCCGTTGACCGTCATTCATACGTCATGGCCATCGGCGGCGGGGCCGTGCTGGATCTGGTTGGCTATGCCGCCGCGATCTGTCATCGGGGCATCCGGTTGTTGCGGGTTCCCACGACGGTGCTGGCACAAAACGATTCAGGCGTTGGTGTAAAGAACGGCGTGAATGCCCTGGGGGTGAAAAATTTCGTCGGCACCTTTGCGCCGCCCTTTGCGGTTCTGAACGATTTTGCCTTCATCGAAAGTTTGCAGCACCGGGACAAAATCGCGGGCATGGCGGAGGCGGTAAAAGTCGCCCTGATCCGCGACGGGGCGTTTTTTACCTGGCTGGAAGCCAATGCAAAAGACCTGGCGCGGTTCGAACCGCAGGCCATGGCCTATATGATCCGCCGCTGTGCGGAGCTGCATTTGCGCCACATCGGCACCGGGGGCGATCCGTTCGAGCAGGGCAGCGCCCGGCCCCTGGATTACGGACATTGGTCGGCCCACAAACTCGAAGGGTTAAGCAACCACGACCTGCGCCATGGCGAGGCGGTGGCCATCGGCATGGCCATGGATGCCCACTATGCCGTGCTGATGGATATGTTGAGCGAGATCGAGGGTCAGCGAATTTGCCGCCTGTTAGAGACCCTGGGTTTTCGGCTGTGGCACGACACACTGGAAATGACCGCGGAAAACGGCGAAGTCGCAGTCATGGATGGCCTGCGGGAATTTCAGGAACATCTGGGCGGTGAGCTGACCATCACCTTAATTGCCGCCATTGGCCAGGGCGTGGAAGTCCACCACATTGATGCGGTGACGATGCTGGCCGCCCGGGACTGGTTGCGGGAAAGGTCTGCGACCCCATGAAGCTTGCTCCGGCAAAAGGTGGAGCCCATCTCACCTATTGCACCAATATCCATCCCGGAGAAACCTGGGAGGAAGTCTCGCACGCCCTAAAGGTGCATCTGCCGGCGGTCAAGGCGCAGCTTTGCCCGGACCAGGATTTTGGTGTTGGTTTGCGCCTGTCCGCAGCGACGGCCCGTGATTTACAAGACCCGGAAGCCTTCGCCGAATTGCAGGATATTCTGACCACTGCTGGCTTGTACGTATTCACCATCAACGGCTTCCCCTACGGCACCTTTCATGGTGCCCGGGTCAAGGAGGGTGTCTATCAGCCGGATTGGCGCACCGGTGATCGTCTGGCCTATTCCAACCATTTGGCGGATCTGCTGGTCCGCCTGTTACCGGACGACGGCAGCATCGATGGCAGCATCTCCTCCGTGCCCGGCGGCTTTAAGGCTGACGTGGAAGGGCCGGAAACCATCCGCGCCATGGTCGATAACATGCTGCGCCATGCGGCCTATCTGGTGCATTTGCGCCGGCTCACCGGGCGCAGCATCGCCCTGGCGTTGGAGCCGGAACCCTGCTGCGTGCTGGAAACCACGGAAGAGGCGGTGAACGCCTTTAAGCGTCATTTGTTTAATGGTGCCGCCATTTCTCAAATGGCCATGTACACCGGTTCCTCCCGCGCCGATGCTGAGGCGGACCTGCACCGGCACCTGGGCATCTGTCTGGACCTGTGCCATGCGGCGGTTGAATTCGAAAACCCCGATCAGGCAGTCGATACCCTGCAGGCCGCCGGTATCTCGATCCCGAAAGTGCAGATCAGCGCCGGCCTGCGCTTACCGCAAGTCAGCAAGGCGGACATCGCCCGCATCAAACTCTTCGATGATGAGGTCTATTTGCATCAGGTCGTGGCGAAAACCGCATATGGGATGGAACGGTATCCCGATTTAGGCGACGCCTTTGCCAGCTTCAAGGAAGCCGAAAAACCTGAATGGCGGGTGCATTTTCATGTCCCTATTTTCTTGGCGGAGTTGGACGGTTTCACCACAACCCGCCCGGCGGTGGAACAATTTCTGGCCCGCCAGGCAAAGAACTCGGTGACCGATCATCTGGAAGTCGAGACCTATACCTGGGACGTCCTGCCTGAAGAATTCCGCAGGGACGATGTGGTGACCAACATCGTCAAGGAAATGCGCTGGGCACAACAACAGCTTGGGAACGGCAGCACGCCATGAATTGGCAAACCCTGTTGCGCCTGGGCCGGGTCTCGAACCTACCCACGGTTTGGTCCAACAGCCTGGCCGGTTTGGTTCTGGCCGGCAGCGGGGTGATGTTGGATGTGGGCCTCGCCCTCATGGTCATCATGTCGTTGTTCTATGTTGGCGGCATGTATCTCAACGATGCCTTCGATCAGCACATTGATGCGGTTGAACGGCCCGAACGGCCCATACCTTCGGGCCAGATCAGCGCCACAGCCGTCTACACATCCGGCTTTATCATGCTGGCCCTGGGCATCGCGGCATTGTTCTGGTGGGGACAAAGCATGGATCGGGGGATAGCGCCGGGACTGTGCGGCATCGCCCTGGCCGGGGCCATTGTCTATTATGACTGGCGCCATAAGACCGATCCCGTGGGTCCGGCCTGGATGGGTTTATGCCGGGTGCTGGTCTATCTGGCCGCCGCCTTCCTGGTAACCGCCCAGCCACCCGTTATCCTGTACTTGGGTGCCGTGGCATTGTTTTGCTATCTGATCGGCCTGACATACATTGCCAAGCAGGAAAACCTGGGCCGGGTGGCCAACTTGTGGCCCCTGTTGTTTCTGGCGGTACCAGCCGCCGCCGCCGTCTGGATCGGTGCAACTGACGGCATCTTCGCCCTGGCCTTGGCGATCGTGTTCGTGGTCTGGATGATCAATGCCCTACGCTATCTGTGGCGACGTCAACCGGGCGATATTCCCCGCGCCGTGGTCAGCCTGATCGCGGGCATGTCTTTGTTGGATGCGGTCCTGATCGCCCATATGGGCGCACCGCAAATGGCCGCGGCAGCCGCCGTCTGTTTCGTTCTGACCCTGGCCTTTCAACGCTTCATTCCAGGCACTTAATCATGCAAAGCCTACGTTATCTTATGTCTGTTCTGATGCTATTGGGCCTGATCGCTTTACCGCAGGCTTTCGCCGGTCAATCCACAGCCAATGTCATTGAGTTGGTGATAAAGGAACGGGCGGTTCAAGGCAAAAAGGTCGTGCGGGTGACCGAGGGCGTGACCGTTACCCTGCATTGGACCACGGACGAAAAGGTCGAACTGCATCTACATGGCTATGATATCGAGAAGACCGTCAAACCTGGAACGACCCTGACCATGACGTTCAAGGCTCGCGCGACGGGCCGCTTTCCGGTCACAGCACATGGATTTGGTGAACATGGCCATGGTGGCAGCCATGCCGAAAAGGCGTTGGTTTACCTTGAAGTGCTGCCAGATTAGTTCAGTTGAAAATATGATCCAGCACGATCTGTTTCACCGCCGTGGCGGGAACTTCGGCATCGGGCAGTAATTCCGCTTCTGAACTGATGATCAAGGGGCCGTCTTCCGGCTTGTCCGTGATCCTGCCGTGAGAGCCTTTGACCAGGGTCGCATCCAGGGGGATCACGTCCATTAAGGTACGGAAACCCAGGGCCTTCTTAATCAGACGCCGGCCAATAGCGAGGGCGGGGATTTTGATGGCCGGATCCATAAACAGCTCCACCGGGTCATAGCCAGGCTTGCGGTGGATCTCCACCGTGCGGGCAAAATCAGGCGCCTTGTCATCGTCGAGGAAGTAATAGTAGGTAAACCAACGGTCCGCTTTAGAGATCGCCACCAGGTCACCGGCCCGGGGATGGCCCAGGCCGTAATCAATCTTGCCTGCCTCGTCCAACACCACCTCAACACCATCCAAACCTTCGATCAGGGCCTTCACCTCCGCCAGGCGTTCGGGGTTGCGCACGTGGATATGGGCGATCTGGTGATCGGCGATGGCGAAAGCTTCCGATGCCCCTGGGTCCAATATCTCGCGGCCACGCTCCTCCACCCGCACCTGGATCAAGCCCGCCTGGCGCAGGGCGCGATTAATATGCACAGGCCCCGTGACATTGGTGATGCCGTATTCCGACAGCACCACAATGCGGGTGCCGTCCTTGTCCGCCTGGTCGATCAACTGGCCACACAAGGCATCGACAGCACGCACTTCGGGCTCCACCTCCGGTGCGTCGGGGCCGTATTTCTGCAGGCTGTAATCCAGGTGGGGCAGATAGACCATGGTCAAGGTTGGGTCCCGGGTCTCGCGCATATGCAGGGCCGAACGGGTAATCCAATCTGATGCAATCAAATCCGCCGCCGGGCCCCAAAATCGAAACAGAGGAAACTGCCCCAATTTGCCATTCAGTTCGCCGCGCAGATCCTCGGGCGCGGCATGAATATCCGGCAGTTTTCGCCCATCGGCAGGGTACATGGGCCGGGGCGTGACGGCCCAATCCACATCCGCATACATGTTGTACCACCAGAACAGTTTGGCGCAGGTGAATTCCGGGTCCCGGGCCTTGGCCGCATCCCAGATCTTCTCCCCCGCCACCAGCTTGTTGGATTGCCGCCAGAACCAGATCTCTGACAGATCCCGAAAATACCAGCCATTGCCGACAATGCCTGTCTGCGCCGGGGCCAGGCCCGTAACAAAAGTAGATTGTGCCGCGCACGTCACCGCAGGGGTAACCGTGCGCAGGGGCTGCATAGCGCCGCGTTTGGCCAGTTTCGAAAGGTTTGGGGTATTCGGCCCCATCAGGGACGGCGTCAGACCGACGACGAGAACAACAATTGTACGCTGCACGAAGTTACTCCGCCGGCTCAACAACGGCTTCTTGGCCACGCAGGACGGAATTGCCTTCCCACAGCTCCGACTGATCAACCCGGGGCCGCCCCCCATCCGCGCCCAGGTCCAAACGACCGCTTTGTCCGAAAAATGCGATGGGATTGTGCCAGACCACGGTTTCGATATCGCTTTCCGCGATGCCTGCTTCGCGCATAGCGGCCACAGTCTTCGGCACCTTCAGGGGGTCGGAAACGCCCCAGTCGGCAGCGGAGTTGATGGTGATCCGTTCCGTACCATATTGCTGTACCAATGTGGCCATGCGGCCTTCATCCATCTTTGTATTGGGATAGATGGAGTGGCCGGCCCAGCAGCCGCTATCCAAGGTCGCGGCCAGGGTTTCCTCGTTATTGTGATCGATCAGCACCCGGCCCGGATCAATGCCCGAGGCTTTGACCAGATCAATGGTCCGCTCCGTCCCGGCCTTTTTGTCCCGGTGCGGGGTGTGGATCAAGACCGGCAGCTCATAGTCGATGGCCAGTTGCATCTGCGCCTCGAAATGTTTGGTCTCGACCGCTGTCTGATCATCAAATCCGATCTCGCCAACACCGACGCAGCTTTCCTTTTCCAGATAGATCGGCAACAGCTCCATCACCCCATCGGCGACGTCCGGGTTATTCGCCTCCTTCGGGTTCAGACCGATGGTGCAGAAATGGTGGATACCGAACTGTTTCGAACGGAACCGCTCCCACCCCACAAGGGAGAGGAAATAATCCTCGAACGCGCCAACGTGGGTTCGCGGCTGGCCGACCCAGAACGCAGGTTCGATAATCGCGACAATACCTGCATCCGCCATGGCCTGATAATCATCGGTGGTGCGGGAGGTCATGTGAATATGGTGGTCGAACATTTTCATGGCTTGTTCCTAACGTTTTTCACTTGGATGCGCCCCAAAAGCGGCACCTCAAGCCGCATCCAGGTTCACGATCAAATCCACATCATCGGGTACTGCACGACCAGCCGCGCGGCGTTCAGAAGCGAACGCGACGACCATGCGCTTTAATTCAGGTGTTGCACGGTTGCCCAAATCGGTGATCCGGCCCACCAGTACGGCCAGAAATATCGCCTTTAAAACCATCGGGTTAAAGGCAGCTTCCGGGAACATCGCGGCTGGATAGGCGTTCTCGCACGCGATGGCCTCAAACACGTCCAGCACATTGGTGCGGCAGGCATCAATGGCCAGTTCCAGAAACTGTTCCGGCCGGGGTAGGAACGACAGGCTTTGCAATACCGCCGCCTGCTCGCGAAAATCACCCCGCAAATAGACCTGACGTACAAATGCAGCCTGTTCTTCACCCGGTAAAAGCGACAAAGCGCGCAGCAACAACGCTGTGCGCGCAACGTTGTCCAACTGCCAGTCGGCACCGACAATGACGCCGGCATCGCTTAACATTCGGACATCGCCCGCCTGCAATGGCAAATCACGCAGACGCCGGGCACACCCGGCAAAGGCGGCGCGAAATTGCACGCTGGAGGGCGCGGCATCCCTACCCCCTGCTCCGGGCCAGACACGCTCAAGCCATTTTTTTGCCGGCCCATCGACCCGAGCCCATAATATTTCAGCAAAACATTCGGTCATGGCGGGACCCTAAACCTCCGGCTTCCAGGCGATGATTTCATCACCAAATTTCTCCAGATAATCCCGGAACCAGGCACTGTAACGATCCGGGTTGGCGGCGACCATTGCTTGCAAGCCATCGCCATCGGCCCAAACGTAATTCGAGGCCTCACCGGGGTTCGGGATCACGCGACCATCGAACCGGCCAAAGAAGACATGCACATATTCATTCTCGATCAGGCCGCCACCCACATCGGCGCAATAACTATGTCGGCGGCCCGGTACCAAGGCGCAGGTAAAACCCATCTCTTCATCCAGGCGCCTGGCCGCAGCCGTCATCACGTCATCGCCCTCGCCCGGATGGCCACAGCAGGCATTGGCCCACCGCCCCGGCGAATGATATTTCCCCGCCGCCCGTTTTTGCAGCAGGATCTGCCCGGCGGCATTTTTGATGATGACCGAAAACGCCCGATGCAACAGGCCCTGGCGATGGGCCTCCAGCTTCTCGCAGAGGCCGACCTGGCGGTCATGCTCATCCACCAGGACGATAATCGGCACGGGAAGGCCATTTTCGTCCAGGGGCGGGTCGGCGCTGGAATTCATGACAATTGCCATGCCTAATGCTTAAAATCCTTGCTCATAATATAGGCCGTCAGGCTTTTACGTTGTTTCAAATTATAACGCTTTTTCCAGGACGGCATACCGCGAAAGCCTTTGGTAATACGTTTATAAACAAATTCCGGCTTGTACTTTTTTGCTTTCAGTTTCGGCGCCTTGCCGGGATAAGCCCTTGGACCATGGCAACGGGCGCATTGTTTTCGGAACATTTTCTTCCCGGCGGCAATATTCGCCGGGTCAGACAAGAATTCCGCTTCCAAAACAACGTCAGCAGCATCAGCAGCAATGGCCGGGCCGACGGACAAGACATATGTCGAAACAGCCATGAAAACCGCAAGCACCACGGATTTATCGAAACGTGACAAAATTGAATTCCCGATACAAAAGAAAACCAGCCCTTTCCCTGGATACTATCGTGGGGGAAAGGGCTGGGGTTTATCGATATATTCCTAGGCGACGATTAAGTCGATCAGGGAACAATCTTATAGATCTTGTCCAGACCACCCGCCGGGCCACCTGGCACAGGGCCCGTCAGATCAGTCGCCATAACATAGATTTCGCCTTTGCTATCTTGACCGAATGACAGAACATAAGAGTTCCAGCCAGGCATGTTGGTGACGTTGATTTTTTCCATTGACCATTTCATGCCCGTCATCTTGGCGACGAACAGCTGGCCGTCCTTAAAGACGAAGTTCTTGGACCAATCACCAAAGAAGTACATGCCATCCCATGCCTTATGGGCACCGCGATAAACATAGCCACCGGTGATGGAAATACCTTTACAGCCATCGGGATTGCCCGAACAGTTGTTGTATTCGAGAACCGGGTCAATCATGCCCTTGTCTTCGCAGGATGCCGGTTCATCGTTCGGTGCCTGATAGTCGAAGCAATGGGTGCCTTCCTTTACGCGCCAGCCATAATTGCCGCCCTTTTTGATGACATCGACTTCTTCATAGCTGTTCTGGCCAACGTCGGCGCAGATCAAGGCATGATCGCCGCCCATATCAAAGGAACAACGCCATGGATTGCGGAAGCCATAGGCCCAGATTTCATCCAAGGCATCGTCATTGCCCACATAGGGATTGTCCTTGGGAATGGCATAACCTTCGGCACTATTGACGTCGAGACGCAGGATCTTGCCGTTCTTCGAGGTGAGGTCCTGACCATTGCCAGTAGTGGCATTATGGCCCAGACCATAGTCATTGGCATAACCGCCGTCGCCCATGGAGGCATACAGCATGCCATCGGGGCCAAAGCCGATCCAATGGCCGTTATGGTTGAACTGTGGCCAGTCGATGGTGGAGATAACCCGGCTATAGCCCGGATCCGCCTTGTTCGCGTCGGATTTGGATACCCGGCGCTCGGCAATTACATTCTTGTGGCTGTAGAACAAAAGGTTGCCCAAATTCGCCGTACCATGGATCGGTATCGAATATGAAACATAGAACAGTCCATTGTTCTTGTAATCGGGATGAAATGCCAAGCCTAACAATCCGCGCTCGTCGAATTCGGGCACAAGCGGGTGGACCAGTTCCTTGATATCAAGGAAGGTCGACATCTCTCCATCCGGCTGCATGACTTTGATGGTGCCGATCTGCTCAATGACAAAGCGGCGATCATCACCAGGCGGCGAGACCAGCAGCAACGGGTGCTGCAGGCCCGAAGCGACCTCTTCCAATTTGACGTCCATTGCCGTCGCGGGGACCGCGAAGGTTGCCGTCATGGCGACCGTTACGGCGGCCAATGCCAGTTTCTTAAACATAATGCCCTCTCCCTAA
>JABJKS010000043.1 GCA_018660265.1 Rhodospirillaceae bacterium
CCGGCGGCGTCATGAAAGCTTGAAGGTACCAGTACCGCCTGCGCTTCCATTCCTACCCGGCGCACCCCTGAAACGATCTATATGAGTCTTTAATTACCGCACCTTGGTATAAGGCCCAAGGCGATTAGGAAAATCCGTTGGCCGCAGGCTTGGGCAGGACGACGCGCTCGGATAGAAAGCTGACGGTCGCCGTTGTGCCAACGCCAACTTCGCTGCTCAATGTCAGGCTGCCGGCATGTGATTGCGCGATGCGTTTGGTGATGGCAAGCCCGAGGCCGGTGCCTTCCTCTTGACTGGTATTGGCGCCCTCCAGGCGGATAAAGGGCTCCTGCACACGGACTAGGTCGGCGGCGGTCATGCCGGTGCCGCGGTCGCGGATGTGGAAGTGGATGTCCCCATTGCCGTCGATTTCGACTTCCTGGGTTATGACGGTATCCGGGCGGGTGAATTTGACCGCGTTGGAGAGCAGGTTCAGCAGAATCTGCCGGATTTGCCGCTCGTCGGCGCAGAGACGCAGGCCACTTACTGGCGGAAGCAGGTCTATCGTGACGCCTTTCTTTTCTGCTCGATTACGTAGCAGACGGGCGCAATCTTCCAAGAGCGGGGCCACGTCAAAAACTTCCTCGTTTTGTTCGAGCTGGCCAGCCTCGATACGGGAAAGGTCGAGAATGTCGGAAATCAGGGCCAGCAGGAGCCCGCCGCTATGATGAATGTCGCCAGCGTATTCGATATAGCGTTCATTACCCAGGGGGCCATAAATCTCATGCTGCATCATTTCAGAGAAGCCGATGATGGCGTTCAGAGGCGTGCGTAATTCGTGGCTGAAATGGGCCAGGAATTCGGATTTGGTCCGGTTGGCGTAATCCGCCTCCTCGCGTGCGGCTATGATGGCCGCTTCATGATGTTTCGTTTCGGTTATGTCGATTGAAACGATGTCGATACAGTCGATGCCTGGGTGAAAGGTGGCGGAGGTGTGTAGCCAGACCATTGAACCGTCCCGCTGCTTCATCTCAACCGTGCGATCTTGCACATATCCTAGTGCCTGACCATTCCGGATCCATTCGTCGCGCGCCTCGGGCGAGCTCCAATGGATCAAAGGATCATAATTTGTCAGGAAATCTTCCCGGTTTTTGTAACCCAGCATCAGGGCTTGGCGCTCGTTGGCGTCGATCACCGCGCCATCGCTAAGCCGTGTACGGAGGATTCCGACCTGAGCGGCGTCAAATATGCTGCGGTATTTTTCCTCGCTTTCGCGCTGAGCATTCTGGGCCTGCTGTTTCTCCGTGATGTTGCTGCCCGTACCGCGATAGCCGAGGAAGGTGCCATCCGCCGCAAATACCGGCATACCATTGAGCGAAAGGTATTTGGGGCCGCCCTCCTTGGTTCGGACCGCATATTCAAAATTGTTAAACGTCTCCCGCCGCTCAAGCTGAGCAAAATGATCCAGCCATTTCCGCGCCTTCAGGTCTTCCAGTTTTGGATCGATCAGAAATTCCCGGCCATTGCCGTAAATCTCGCCCCTTTGCCAGCCGGTGATTTCGTAAAACCGGTCGCTGCCATAGGTGAATTGAAGGTCTGGCCCCATCTCCCAGAACCAGTCCGACGCGGTTCCCGCGAAGTCGCGGAAGCGACGCTCGCTATATCGCAACTCCTTGGTCCGCTCAAAAACCTGTTTTTCCTGTTCGTCATGCGCGTTTTGCAGAGCGTGGGCGTTGGCCTTGAAGACCTCCAAGGCGCGGGCCATCTCACCAATCTCGTTACTCTGCGCCACCCCGTGAATGGGCAAGTCCAGTTTTCCGCGGGCCAGCTTCGTCATGGTGTTTGTCATGCCGTCAATTGGACCGACGATCTGGGAACGAAACATCCATATCATGGCGGCGATCAAGATGATGGTGGTGGCCGCGGTGATCCAGGCGGAACTCACGGACACAGCTGAAATGACGGCAAGTGAATTTTCCAGATTTCTTGCTTCAACTTCGCTTTGGTGTGAAATCTCGTGGGTCAAAATATCGAAACCCCGCAGTGCGGGTCCGTCGTCAATAGTAACCGCACGGTCTATCTCCTTGGGCGAATGGCCTTTCTGGATCAACTGCGTGGTCGTCACCAATGCCTTGGCATAATTGTCGACGATGGCTGAAATCTTGGCGATTGATTGTTTCTCGGCCGGAGAGAGAGAGAGCTGAGTATACATAACCAGTGCATTGTTGGCGGCGGCGATATGGTTATTGGTAATCGCCAGTCTGGGGTGATCCTGCCGCAGAATATAGTTCTTGAACTGATGGATCATGCCGCCATAACCCAGCGATTTTCGTAACATCGCCAGGATTTGCGGCTTGCTCGTGAGAATCCCGTCAGCGCCGGAAGTGGATCCGGTATTTTGCTCCAGAATTTCCAGGCCGGCGAGCGCGGGCGCATCATTGATCTTTACCATTTGATCGACTTCCAAGGACGTCTTGCCTTGCCGGAATATTTTTTCCGCTATTCGTAAGTTCTTGGAATATGCCTTGATGGTTTCCCGGACATCATTAAGGGCGACGGATTCCTGCGCGTTCAGATCAAGCGCCGCATAGCGCGAAATCGCGGCGCTGATGCCCCCCAGGTTGGCATTGACGATGCCTATTCTCACAGGATCCTGGCGCAAGATGTAGTTCTTGAAATGGTGGATCATACCACCGTAGCCGAATTCTTTTCTAAGGGCGCTGAGGGCGCGTGCTTTCTCGGAGCGTCCGAGTTCGAAGGTTTCCCAGGATGCTTTAATTTCCGACGTATTCGTAACGGAAATCAGGGCGCTGGTGACATGGATTCCTCCAACCAGTGCCAGCGCAATTACAAATACCCGTCCATAGGTTTGAATTTTGGCGTTTTTCAAGAAAGTCTCTCCAAGAGTGTCCCCCGAACCTTTACCTCTAGGAGTCTCAACTAATAACTCTCAATTAAGCATTAATGCGCGCCTGATTTAGCGCGATATAGTTGGATGCCGGAGTGATCAAGCCAATTTAGGTGGCGAAACGGGGGTTTTAAGCCGCAATGTGTATATCCGAGCAAAAATTGACAACGGACTGGTTGGCAGTTCGTCAATGATGGTGTAAAAGCCCCCCTTCGTAATACGGGCTGGCCCAGCCATGGATGGTGCCGGCTATACCGTCGATCGGATACGAATTATGCAAGAAGTATTGTTGGTTGTTCATTTGATGTTGGCGATTGCCATTGTCATTACCGTCCTGTTACAGCGCAGCGAAGGCGGTGCCTTGGGTATGGGCGGCGGTGGCGGCGGAGGCGGCGGCGGCGGTGGCGGTCTGATCACGGGTCGGGAGGCGGCAAATCTACTGACCCGCTCCACAGCCGTGTTGGCAGCCTGTTTCTTTGCTACATCGTTGACGCTGACGATCATGGCCAGTGGTTCGAGCGAGCGAAAATCGATCCTGGAACAATCGGATCCCGCTAATTCGACGAATCAACCCCTCGTGCCTGCGGGACCAACCGTTCCCACCGACAAATAATGTTGACCCGGATCAAAGATTTGTCCGGGAAAAGCGGCAAAAATGACCTCGTTAGCAAACTAAGGCTTTGGTCCTAAGACGGGCTCGGATAAAATATAGTTCCATGACGCGGTACATTTTCATAACCGGCGGCGTGGTTTCCTCGTTAGGTAAGGGATTAGCATCGGCAGCCCTGGGCGCTCTATTACAAGCGCGCGGCTATTCCGTGCGCTTGCGCAAGCTTGACCCCTACTTGAATGTAGACCCGGGAACCATGAGCCCCACCCAGCACGGGGAAGTCTACGTCACCGATGACGGTGCCGAGACTGACCTGGATCTGGGCCATTACGAACGTTTCACAGGCGTTCCGTCCCGGCAGAGCGATAACGTCACCACGGGGCGGATCTATCAGGATATCCTGGCCAAGGAGCGCCGTGGCGATTATCTGGGCGGTACGGTGCAGGTGATCCCCCATGTCACCAACGCCATCAAGGAATTCGTCCTGAACGAGACCAAAGGCACGGACTTCATATTGTGCGAAATTGGCGGCACAGTAGGCGATATTGAAAGCTTGCCGTTTCTGGAAGCCATTCGTCAGTTGGGCAATGACCTGCCGCGCGGACAGACCGCTTATATCCACGCCACGTTGGTGCCTTTTATCAAGGCGGCGGGGGAGTTGAAGACCAAGCCGACCCAGCATTCGGTGAAAGAGCTCCGCTCCATCGGTATTCAGCCCGATGTTCTGTTGTGTCGGAGTGAGCGCGAAATCCCGGCCAATGAACAGCGCAAGATTGCCCTGTTTTGTAATGTGCGGGAAAGCGCGGTGATCCAGGGCCTCGATTGCCGCTCCATCTATGAAGTGCCTTTGGCCTATCACGCCGAAGGTCTGGATACGGAGGTGCTGAAAATATTCGGCATCGATAACCCGCCACAGGCTGATTTGAGCCGTTGGCAGGGCATTCAGAAGCGCATCCAAAACCCCGAAGGTACCGTGAAAATTGCCGTCGTGGGTAAATATACCGATCTGCAGGACGCTTATAAATCTTTGAGTGAAGCCCTGGTCCACGGCGGTATGGCCAACCAGGTCAACGTGGAGATGCAGTGGATCGAGAGCGAAACCTTCGAACAGCCTGACGCGGTGCAGCGCCTGGAAGGCGTCGACGGCATTCTGGTGCCCGGTGGTTTCGGCGAACGGGGGGCGGAAGGCAAGATCGCCGCCGCGACCTTTGCCCGGACCAAGGATGTGCCCTACTTGGGCATCTGTTTCGGTATGCAGATGGCGGTGATAGAGGCGGCACGGAATTTGGCCGCATTGCCCAACGCCTCGTCGACGGAATTCGGTCCCTGCAATGATGCCGTTGTCGGCCTGATGACGGAATGGAGCGATGGTAACAGCCTGCAAACCCGCGGCATCAATGATGACAAGGGCGGCACCATGCGCCTGGGCGAATACAAATGCCAATTGCAGGAAGGTTCCAGGGTCAACGAGATCTATGCCAACGGCACCGATACTGATACGGATGCACCAGCCAATGCGCCATTGGGATTGATGATTTCCGAACGGCACCGCCATCGTTATGAGGTGAATATCAATTACCGCGCCAAGTTGGAGGAAGTGGGTATGCGTTTTTCCGGCCTTTCCCCTGATGGTGCCTTGCCCGAGATTGTGGAATTGGTGGATCATCCCTGGTTCATCGGGGTGCAGTTCCATCCCGAACTGAAATCAAAACCGTTTGAGCCGCATCCTCTGTTCGCCTCCTTCATCGCTGCCGCCGTTGATCAGATGCGTTTGGTGTAATGACATGACGGACGTTGCAATAGGTAATATCACCGTCGGCAATGACCGGCCGCTGACCCTGATCGCCGGGCCCTGCGCCATGGAGGGGCGGGAGCATGCCCTGGAAATGGCGGATCGTTTAACCACGCTGGCCGATGATCTGGGCTTTTCCCTGATCTATAAATCCTCCTTCGACAAGGCCAACCGGACCTCCCTGGACAGCCCGCGCGGTATCGGGATGGCGGTTGCCCTGGATGTCTTTGCCGAGATCAAGGACCGCTTCAAATGCCCCGTGTTGACGGATGTGCATACGGAAGGCCAATGTGCCGAGGCTGCGGCGGTGGTCGATGTCCTCCAAATCCCCGCCTTTTTGTGCCGGCAGACGGATCTGTTGTTGGCGGCAGCGGCCACGGGCCGTGCGGTCAATGTCAAAAAGGGGCAGTTCCTGGCACCCTGGGACATGGCCAATGTGGTGGCCAAATTGACCGGCGGCGGCAACGATAAGGTCCTGGTCACTGAACGGGGTGCCTCTTTTGGCTATAACACTTTGGTCAGCGATATGCGCGCCCTGCCGGTCCTGAAAGATATTGGCCAGCCGGTGGTTTTCGATGCCACGCATTCCGTCCAACAACCGGGCGGGCAAGGGGGCACATCGGGTGGACAGCGTGAAATGGTGCCCGTGCTGGCCCGTGCCGCCGTCTCGATTGGTGTCGCGGCAGTGTTCATGGAGACCCACGAAGATCCTGACAATGCGCCCTCGGACGGTCCCAACATGGTGCCGGTGGATCAGATGGGCCCGTTGATGGAAACCCTCCTCGCCTTCGATCGTCTCGCCAAGGCTGTCTAGTGTCGGGCTCCGAACAGGCGCGGTCGGAAATCGACGGCCTGTTGGAAGAACTCTTCGAACGTTACGAGGTCGGTATCCGCGCCTCCCATAACCGGGCCCGGGCCGATGCCGGCCCCTCCCTGATGGGGGGGATGCGCAGCTTTGATCATTACACCTACAACTATGTCCGCGAGATCGGGGACAGCTGCCTTCGGGATGCCTCCATGGTGTTGTTGGAATATGCCGCCGCGCGCGATGTGGAACCTGTTACTTTGGTGCCTGAAGCCCGCGCCTGCCTGGGGCGGCATTTCCAGGGCATCAAGGATTATCTCTATGACGACATCAACCAGCCGCCGGCACATGAATATGGTATGCGTCCCAGCCGGGAGTCTTTGGCTGAGGTCAGCCGCTATCTCGACGAACGACTGGCAGCGGCGATGACGTCTCTGGGCCGGGGCCGTCTGGATGAAAGATTGCGCCCCCGGACGTCATTCATCGGCCCTGTATTGCGGCGCTTTGGCGGCGGTCACAAGGTCGCCCTGGTGCTGGTTGCGGTCTTGCTGATATGGGCCCTGGTTTCGGGTCTTTGACAGGCTCCCCCCAAGAGTCTAAGAGCCCATAAAGAGCATCTAAAGAGTATTTTTAAAGGACGTAGCAATGAGTGGCATTATCGATATCGTTGGCCGGGAAATTCTGGATAGCCGGGGCAACCCCACGGTCGAAGTCGAAGTGACCTTGGACAGCGGTGCTTTTGGCCGGGCGGCTGTCCCTTCAGGTGCCTCAACAGGTGCCCACGAGGCGGTGGAACGGCGCGATGGTGGTGTCCGTTATGGCGGCAAGGGTGTTCTGGGCGCGGTTGATGCCGTGAATGGTGAATTGTTCGACGCACTGTCCGGCCTGGATGCGGACGACCAAGCCGCCATCGATGCCACGATGTGCCATCTGGACGGCACACCGAATAAGGCTGTTTTGGGTGCCAATGCCATTCTTGGTGTCAGCCTGGCCGTGGCCAAGGCAGCGGCCGCGGATGCGGGCCTGCCGCTCTATCGCTATGTGGGCGGCGTTGGTGCGCGCACCCTGCCCGTGCCCATGATGAATATCGTCAATGGCGGGGCCCACGCGGACAACCCCATCGACATTCAAGAATTCATGATCATGCCCGTGCGCGCGGAAAGTTTCCGCGAAGGCCTGCGCATGGGGGCAGAAGTGTTTCATACCCTGCGTGGTGCCCTAAAAGATGCCGGCCATAACACCAATGTTGGCGACGAGGGCGGCTTTGCCCCGATGCTGAACAGCGCGGATGAGGCCATGGGCTTCGTCATGAAGGCCATTGAAGAAGCAGGTTATCGCCCCGGCGAAGATATCTATCTGGCCCTAGATCCCGCCTCCACCGAATTTTACAAAGACGGCAAATATCACCTTGAGGGCGAGGGTAAGGTTTTGGATGGCGCTGAAATGGCCGCCTATTACCAGGATCTGGCTGACCGCTACCCCATCATCTCCATCGAAGACGGCATGGCGGAGGATGACTGGGACGGTTGGGATGCCCTGACCAAATCCATTGGCGACCGGGTGCAGTTGGTGGGTGATGATCTGTTCGTCACCAATCCCGTCCGCCTGGCCGAGGGGATTGAGCGCGGCGTGGCCAACGCCATTCTGATCAAGGTCAACCAGATCGGTACATTGTCCGAAACCCTTGATGCGGTGGAGATGGCCCACAAGGCTGCCTATCGCGCGGTGATGTCCCATCGCTCTGGCGAGACGGAAGATGCGACCATCGCGGACCTGGCGGTGGCGACCAATTGCGGGCAGATCAAGACCGGCTCGTTGGCCCGCTCTGATCGCTTGGCGAAATACAACCAATTGCTGCGGATTGAAGAGGAGCTCGGTACCCAGGCCCGCTATGCCGGGACATCCGTGTTGCTCACATGACGGAAACCAAGGTTGCATTGGTCGCAGGCGTTGGCCGGGGCACGGGCGGGGCCACGGCGCGCCGTTTTGCCGCCGCAGGCTATCGCGTCGCCCTGTTGGCGCGGTCCGAAGCGCGGGTAAAAGAGTTTCAGGCGGAATTGGACGGCAGCCTGGCCATTCCCTGCGATGTCGCGGACGAAGCGGCGGTGGAGGCCGCCGTCGCGACCTGCCGGGCCGAATTGGGCGAACCGGACGTGGTGATCCATAACGCCGCGCGGGGTACGCGCGGCACCTTCCTGGATATTGATCCGGCGGATATGGAAGAAAACTTCCGGGTCAATACCATGAGCTTGCTGTACCTGGCCCGCGCCGTCGCCCCCGCCATGATCGAACGGGGCAGTGGCGCAATTATGGTCACCGGCAATACCTCGGCCCTGCGCGGCAAGGCAGGCTTTGCCGCCTTCGCCCCGACTAAGGCGGCACAGCGTATCCTGGCGGAGTCATTAGCGCGCGATCTGGGGCCCAAGGGCATCCATGTGGCCTATATTGTGATCGATGCGGTGATCGATCTTCGCTGGACCCGTCGGAGCAGACCGCATTTCGAAACGGAAGATTTCGCACAACCCGATGATCTGGCCGAAAGCATCTACCAAATCTCCCAACAGCCCCGCTCCGCCTGGTCGTTCTACACGGAATTGCGCCCCTTCAAAGAACCCTGGTAATTACGGGTTGTTTCGGATTGAGCTCTATTTCGAACCGCCATCGATTTTGATGATGGCACCGGTGGTGTAACTGGCGCCGTCTGAGGCCAGGTAGAGGGCGGCTGCGGCGACTTCGTCTGCTTCGCCACCGCGCTTCATGGCGATGCTGTCTTCCGCTTTGGCATTGAAGGCTTCCATATCCCAGGCTTTTGAAATATCCGTTAGGAAAGGGCCAGGCATGATGCAATTAACGCGGACTTTGGGGCCGTAAGCATCGGCGAAGGCTTCCGTCATTACATTGACCCCTGCTTTGGCGGCGGCGTAGGTGATGATATCCTTGCGGGGCCGGATAGACGCCGTGGAGGAAACATTGATAATCGCACCTCCCGTCCCGTCCACCATGCGTTGGCCCACATTGGCGCACAGCCGGAACGTGCCCTTCAGGTTCACATCCAGGACTTTGTCGTATAGATCCTCGGAAATTTCGTCGGGCCGGCCATAATGCGGTGACATGCCCGCGTTGTTGATCAGCACATCAATCCGGCCAAACCGCTCGTATGCCGCCTCAACCAAGCCATCGACCTGATCCCAATGGCCCACATGACAGGCATAGGGCATGGCGTGGCGGCCCAGGGCCTCAATCTCCGCCGCTGTCGCCTCGCAACTGTCGATTTTGCGGGAGGTGATGATCAGATCGGCACCGGCCTCGGCAAAAGCCAGGGCCATGGCCAGGCCCAAACCACGACTGCCGCCGGTGATGAGGACAACTTTGTTGCTCATATCGATGTGATTGCTGGCCATGTAACGGACTCCTGAACTCTGCAATGTTTGGTTGTCGGGTGAATCAAAGGGTGAACATAACATGATCATTTCGGAATCATTCATAAGATATTGAATCCGGGCCGTTATTTCGCTTGATCTGTGCCGGCCCATGTGATTCGTATCGTTCCGATATGGGTCTTTGGTATGATATGCGACGTAGTCTGCGCAGGGCAATAGCGCCCTGCCTGGGTATCTGTGCCTTGCTCTATTTCGGCTATCACACAGTTCAGGGTGACCGTAGTATCATCGCCTACCTGCGCCTGAATTCACAGTTGGCGCGGGTGAACATCGAACTGGCGGAAAGTAACGAGGCCCGCGCCATCCTGACCCGGCGTGTAAATTTGCTGCGGCCTGACAATCTGGACCGCGACATGTTGGACGAACAGGCCCGCCATATCCTTGGCCTGGCCCATCCCCACGATGTTGTGATTTACGCGCAATAGATCAATCCGAATAAGGCTGAACCTGGATTATGATGCCCTGGCAACGGCTTGCAGGGTCGCGTTGTCGATTTCGCCTTAACGACGAATTAATCATTATGTGGTTAATTACTAAAAACCCCTTGTATTACAATGAGTTTTGGCGCTTCAATTAGGTGTCTTTGAGTCCCAGAGGGCAATAGACCGGCAATAATTGCGAACGAGGCTGTGATGGCGAAAGCTGCGAAATCGAAGGCTGCGAGCTCTAAATCCGGGGCGACGTCGAAAAGTTCACCCCGCAAGCGCAAGGCACCGCCGCCTTCCGCTGTCACGAAGGCCAATGGTGATGAGGCGCTGGGCTATTACCGGGAAATGTTGTTGATCCGCCGGTTTGAGGAAAAGGCCGGGCAGATGTACGGCATGGGCCTGATCGGCGGCTTTTGCCATCTCTATATCGGGCAGGAGGCCGTGGTGATCGGCATGCAGGCCGCTTTGGAAGAAGGCGATACTTTGCTGACCAGTTATCGCGACCATGGCCATATGCTGGCCTGCGGCATGGACGCCAAGGGCGTCATGGCTGAATTAACCGGACGCATTGGCGGCTATTCCAAGGGCAAGGGCGGCTCCATGCATATGTTCAGCCGGGAAAAGAATTTTTATGGCGGGCACGGTATTGTCGGTGCGCAGGTACCTATCGGGGCCGGTCTGGCGTTCTCTCATAAATACAAAGGCAATGGCCGGATTGCGCTGACCTATTTCGGTGACGGTTCCGCCAACCAGGGGCAGGTATATGAATCTTTCAATATGGCCGCCCTGTGGCAATTGCCGGTGATCTTCATTGTTGAAAATAATCAATATGCCATGGGTACAGCCGTGGGGCGGGCCTCTGCTCAGACGGAGCTTTACCGCCGTGGTGAGAGCATGGGTATTCCCGGTGTTCAGGTCGACGGCATGGATGTCATGGCGGTCAAGGCCGCGGCCGACGATGCGGTGGCCCATGTTCGCGGTGGCAAGGGGCCGTTGTTGATGGAAATGAAGACCTATCGCTATCGGGGTCATTCCATGTCCGACCCGGCGAAATACCGCACCAAGGAAGAGGTGCAGCGCGTGCGTGCGGAGCGTGATCCCATCGATCATCTGCGCCAGGCCATCCTGAAATCGGGCTGTGCCGATGAAACGGCTTTGAAGGCCCTGGATCGGGAGGTGAAGGATACTGTCACCGCCGCGGCCGAATTCGCACAAAACAGTCCCGAGCCGGATCCGTCCGAGCTCTACACAGATATTTTGGTGGAGGTATAGGTCATGCCCATAACCATCACCATGCCAGCCCTATCACCAACCATGACCGAGGGAACTGTGGCCAATTGGCTGGTTGCCGAAGGGGAAAGCGTCGCCCCCGGCGACATGATTGCCGAGATTGAGACCGACAAGGCCACCATGGAGGTGGAGGCAATTGACGAAGGTGTGATCGGCAAAATCCTGATCCCCGCCGGTACGGAAAACGTCGCCATCAATACGCCCATCGTGATCCTGCTGCTGGAGGGAGAGGACGCCAGCGTGTTAGATGCCGTTGCCGCATCTGCATCTGTGCCCGCACCGGAGCCCGCCGCTGCAGCCGAACCGGCTGCGCCAGCACCTGCGGCCCCTGCCGCTGCCCGCGCACCTGCGGCACCCGTGCCCCAGGAAATCCTGGAGGCCGATGTGCCGCCGGGCACCGAGATGGTCGCCATGACCGTGCGCGAAGCCCTGCGCGATGCCATGGCGGAGGAAATGCGCGGTGACGACAATGTCTTTTTGATGGGTGAGGAAGTCGCCGAATATCAAGGGGCCTATAAGATCAGCCAGGGCTTGTTGGAGGAATTTGGTGCCCGGCGGGTGATCGATACGCCTATCACGGAACACGGCTTCACCGGTATCGGGGTCGGGGCGGCGTTTGGTGGATTAAGGCCGATCATCGAATTCATGACGTTTAACTTCGCCATGCAGGCCATGGACCAGATCATCAACTCAGCCGCCAAGACATTGTATATGTCCGGTGGCCAAATGGGCTGTCCCATCGTCTTTCGCGGTGCCAATGGCATCGCCTCCCGGGTCGGGGCCCAGCATTCCCAATGCTATGCCTCATGGTATGCCCATTGTCCGGGTCTAAAGGTCGTCTCACCTTATACCGCCGCCGATGCCAAGGGCTTGTTGAAAAGCGCTATTCGCGATCCCAACCCGGTGGTGTTTTTGGAGAATGAGCTGATGTACGGCCATTCCTTCGATGTGCCGGTGCTTGATGATTACACAGTGCCCATTGGCAAGGCGCGGATCGCCCGGGCGGGCGGCGACGTGACCATCGTGGCCTTTTCCATATCCGTTGGCTGGGCCTTGGAGGCGGCGGAGCTGTTGGCGGCGGAGGGGATTGAGGCGGAGGTCATCGATCTGCGCTCTGTTCGGCCCATGGATCTGCCCACCGTTTTGCAATCGGTCCGCAAAACCAACCGCTGTGTCACGGTCGAAGAAGGTTGGTTGAGCTGCGGCATCGGGGCGGAGCTTTCCGCCACCTTGATGGAGCAGGCCTTTGATGACCTGGATGCCCCTGTCATGCGGGTCGGGGGTGAGGACGTGCCCATGCCCTATGCCGCCAATCTGGAAAAATTGGCCTTGCCGGATGCCGTGGCTATTGCCGCTGCTGCCAAGGCGGTTTGTTACCGCTAGCCACTCGGTTCAGTCGAGATCAAAACGACGGGAAATTACGCTATGCCCATTACCATTACCATGCCGGCACTATCGCCCACCATGACCGAGGGAACCCTGGCCAAATGGCTCATGAAAGAGGGCGATGCGGTGCAATCGGGCGATATGCTGGCTGAGATTGAGACGGATAAGGCCACCATGGAGGTTGAGTCCATTGACGAAGGTGTCCTGGCCCGCATTCTGGTTGCCGAAGGGACAGAGGGTGTCCCGGTGAATACCCCGATCGCTATTTTGCTGGAGGAGGGCGAAGATGCATCCGCCCTGGACAGCGTGGTCACAACACCTGTTGCACCTGCCGCACCTGCGGCAGCACCGATTGAAGTAGCAGCGGCACCGCCGGAGACACCTGCTGCCCCGCCGCCAGCCGTAACGGCTGCACCAGCTGCACCTGCGCCTGTCATGCCAAGAGGTGACGGTGAACGGGTTTTGGCCTCCCCCTTGGCACGGCGCATGGCCAGTCAGGCGGGCTTGGATTTGTCGGTCCTTGCAGGCAGTGGGCCGCGGGGGCGGATCGTCAAGGCGGATATTGAAGCAGCGGTCGCAAGCGGTGGGGCAGCGATTGCTGCACCTGCAACCGGCGCGGCGCCTGCCGCTGCTGCGCCGGCGGCTGCAACTGTGGGGGCATCACCATTCGAGGGTGAGTTTGAGCTGGTGCCATTGACCACAATGCGCAAAACCATTGCGCGGAGGATGAGCGAGTCCAAGCGCGAGGCACCGCATTTTTACCTGACCATGGACTGCGAGCTGGATGACCTGCTGGCCCTGCGCAAGGAATTGAACGAGCGCGCGGATGGAGCTTATAAATTATCGGTCAACGACCTTGTTATTAAGGCCGCAGCCGTAGCCCTGATGAAGGTGCCGGCCGCCAATGCGGGTTATTCCGACGGCGGGATAAAATTCTATAAGACGGCTGATATTTCCGTCGCCGTTGCCTCCGAGCGGGGCCTGATCACACCGGTTGTGCGCAATGCCAATGGCAAGGGGTTGGAGGCGATTTCAAACGAAGTCCGCGAACTGGCGCAAAAGGCCAATGACGGCAAATTGATGCCCGAAGACTACCAGGGCGGCAGTTTTTCCATCTCCAATTTGGGCATGTATGGGGTGAAGCAATTCGATGCTGTGATCAACACGCCCCAGGCCTGTATTCTTGCTGTTGGGGCGGGGGAACCGCGCCCGGTGGTAAAGGACGGTGCCCTGGCCATTGCCACGGTGATGTCGGTAACCTTGTCCGTGGATCATCGCGCTGTGGATGGTGCCATAGGCGCGCAATTCCTGGCGGCCTTTAAAGGGCTGATCCAGGATCCCATGACGATGTTACTTTGACCATGCTGTTATAGCGGGGGGAAATAAGGCCTATGTCTGCGCAGGAATTTGATCTGGTTGTCGTTGGTGGTGGACCGGGCGGCTATGTGGCGGCAATCCGGGCCGCACAATTGGGCCTGAATGTGGCGCTTGTTGAACGGGAGCACCTGGGCGGTATCTGCCTCAATTGGGGCTGTATTCCGACGAAGGCGCTGTTGCGCTCGGCTGAGGTCTATCACCTGGCAAAGACATCTGAGCAATATGGCTTTAAAATCAAAGATATAGAGATTGATCTTGATGCTATAGTTAAGCGTAGCCGTGGGATTGCAAAACAGCTGAATGCCGGCGTGGGGCATCTGCTGAAGAAGAACAAAGTGGAGGTTTTGACCGGCCACGCCCGCCTGCTGGGTGGCGGCCGTCTGGCGGTTGAGGTTGACGGCGTCTCGGTGATGGAGGTCAGCGCCAAGAATATCATTTTGGCCACCGGTGCACGGGCCCGGGACCTGCCGGGCATGGAAGCGGATGGCAACCAGATTTGGAGCTATCGTCACGCCCTGGTCGCCGACAGCATTCCAAAACGGCTTCTGGTTGTCGGGTCCGGTGCTATAGGAATTGAATTCGCCAGTTTTTTCAATGAATTAGGATCCGAAGTTACAGTTGTCGAAGTGCTGGATCGGGTGCTGCCCGTGGAAGACGAGGAAATCTCCGCACTGGCGCATAAGGCCTTCGAAAAGCAAGGTATGCGGCTGTTGACGGGCGTGCAGGTTAAGGGCCTGGAAAAAGCCGCCGCCGGTGTCACTGCGAGCATCGAAATGCCCGATGGCACAACGGAAGGTATCACTGCCGACCGGGTAATCATGGCAGTCGGGATTGTCGGCAATGTGGAAGATCTTGGCCTGGAAAACACAGGCGTTGAGGTGGATCGAACCCACGTGGTCGTGAACCAATGGCTGGCCACGGGAGAGCCGGGTGTTTATGCCATTGGGGACCTCGCGGGTCCACCGTGGCTGGCTCACAAAGCCTCGCATGAAGGGGTTATCTGTGTGGAGAAAATTGCCGGCGTCCCTGACGTCCACCCCCTGGAGGCGATGAATATTCCCGGCTGCACATATTGCCATCCCCAGATCGCTTCCGTTGGCCTGACAGAGGCCGCGGCGGTTGCGGCAGGGCATAAGGTACGGGTCGGGCGGTTCCCCTTCATTGGCAACGGTAAGGCCATCGCCCTGGGTGATCCCGAAGGCATGATCAAGACCGTCTTTGACGAGGTGACCGGGGAATTGCTGGGCGCTCATATGATCGGACCGGAGGTGACGGAGCTGATCCAGGGTTATGCGGTGGCACGTAGTATGGAGAGCACGGAGGCGGAATTGCTGCACACAGTGTTCCCGCATCCAACATTATCCGAGGCCATGCACGAATCCGTACTTGACGCCATGGGTCGGGCCATCCATTTCTAGTGGTGCGAGCGAAACAGAAGAGTCCTTCGGTTTCGTATCTCGCGCACCACGATTCTTAAGAGTCTAGTGGTCTTTCGATCCCAGCGGATGGCAAGACCACTGGGGTCCAGTTTAATTGAAGCGAGCCAAAATCATGGCGGACAACAAATTATCAGCGCCCGCGTTACGTCATCCGGAAAAACGTAATCGTCCGGATAATCCGCCGCGCCGTAAACCGTCCTGGATCCGGGTGAAGGCACCGAATTCGCCGATCTATTTCGAAACTCGAAACCTTATGCGCGAACATAATCTGCACACTGTGTGTGAGGAAGCAGCCTGCCCGAATATCGGCGAATGCTGGGGCAAGCGCCACGCCACAATGATGATCATGGGGGATACCTGTACCCGGGCCTGCGCCTTTTGCAATGTAAAGACGGGCCGACCAAAGCACCTGGACCGGGATGAACCTGAAAATGTCGCAAAAGCGGTGCAAACCCTTGGCCTGCGTCATGTGGTTATTACGTCCGTGGATCGGGATGATCTGGCCGATGGTGGTGCTGCGCATTTTGCCCAGGTCATAACCCGCATTCGTGATCTGGCACCGGACACGACGATCGAGGTGCTGACCCCCGATTTTCTGGGCAAGGACGGCGCGTTAGAAGTTGTGGTTGCAGCCCGCCCGGATGTCTTCAATCACAATCTGGAGACGGTACCCGGCCTTTATCCCACCGTTCGCCCCGGTGCGCGCTATTTCAACTCGCTACAACTGTTGGCCAGGGCCAAGGAACTGGACCCGAATTTATTCACCAAATCCGGCATCATGGTCGGATTGGGGGAAGAGCGCCAGGCGGTGCATCAGGTGATGGATGATCTGCGCGCGGCGGAGGTTGATTTCCTGACCATGGGGCAATATTTGCAACCGACCCCAAAGCATCATCCGGTCGCCGATTTCATAACGCCGGAGCAGTTCGCAGCTTATGAACAGGCTGCGCGCGGCAAGGGTTTCCTTTTGGTTGCGGCGACGCCTTTGACCCGCTCCTCTTACCACGCCGACAGCGATTTCGCCGAGCTTTCCCGCCGCCGTAAGAACATGGCCTAGTGGGGGCATGGTCTGACCTTATGCCGACCCATGGAGAACGAAAGATACTACCCTACACCCAGGCGCAAATGTTCGACCTTGTTGCCGATATAGAACGCTATCCCGAATTCCTGCCCTGGTGTGTGGCCTGCCGCATTCGCAAGCGGGAAGCAGCGGGGGCCAGTGACGGGATCAGTGACGGGATCAGTGACGGGGCCAGGGACGAGACGGGTGAGATCATTTGGGGCGATTTGATGGTCGGCTTCAAGGTCTTTCGGGAAACCTTTTCATCGAAGGTCACCTTATACGGACCTGATC
>JABJKS010000028.1 GCA_018660265.1 Rhodospirillaceae bacterium
CCGACCCACTTCAGCCAGTTCGAGCCCTTGGCGCACCGGTTGTGGGGCAATGCCTGGTTTGAACGGGGCTGCCTGTCAGTTCATTTCCGCAATATGGTGGTTGAGGGGGAGGAGGTCCGCGCCTTTGCCGAAGTCTCCACGCCGGATGCTACCCGGACTCATATTGGCGCCGACTTGGCGGACGGCCGGGAAGTCCTGCGGGGCACCGCATCCCTGGGCCCCGACCATGGCGAAACCGAGTTGGAGCGACGCCTGGCTAATCTGCGCCCGGTACATACCCTGGTGATCCTGGAACATCTAGCAGTCGGGCAAACAGGCGCGGCGCCGGAACCGGTACGCATGGATATGGATCAACACATGGGCGATCTTTATCCTTTTTCGCTGGCGGACAAACTCAAGGTCATTACCGAAACATCACCCTGGTACAGCGGGCCATCGCCGTGGGGCGGCGCCATCATCCCGTTGGAAATGGTCAGCGTGCTAGCACAGTACACGTCCCACCAGGCCGGCATGCGTGGCAAGGGCCCGGCCGTCGGCCTGTTCGCGGATTTGGAGATTCGCATGCTCAACGGACCATTGATGGTGGGCCGGGATTATCTGATCGAACGCAAGATCGTCGCCCTGTCGGAAAGCCGGCGCACGGAATCTTACTGGGTTCAAAGCCGGATCATCGACCCGGACAATAAAGACGTTTTGGCGGTCATGCTCTTGAACCACGCGGTCCTGAAAGACTCCTATGCCGCCTATCCCGAGGAATACGCCCGGATTTCAGCCGCCGGTTGAGCCCTATTCCGACGCACCTTCGACGATGGCCGCAACGTTCGCCGCGCCGTCGCGGCCGTAGCGGGAGGCCTGGCCCCGGCCTTCCGATGCCAGATAAGCCCG
Organism: Rhodospirillaceae bacterium; assembly: GCA_018660265.1. GTDB lineage: Bacteria > Pseudomonadota > Alphaproteobacteria. The sequence goes on from JABJKS010000028.1 coordinate 886, forward strand.
GTTGAAGACCGCATAGGCGCCGCAGCCTCGGCAGTCCACGTCGTTGCCGTAGCAGCAGAATGGTTTCTCGAACTGCCCACCGTCGCCCATATAAAGCGGCAGGGTATCGCGGCGGAGGATGCATTTTTCGCCGTGTTCGCCGGTGAAGTTGATGGCCACGTCCGACTTCATCATTTCCAGGGTGGGGATGTGGGATTTGACCACGTGGGGATATTTCTTCTTCAGGGCAATAACGCGGTCCAGCACCTTGTCCCGTTCCTTCAGGTCCTTCCAGTCCAGACCGGTTTCATCGTTCTGGACCGGCACATAAAAGCTGAAGGCGACGCCGTTAATGGGCCATTCCGAGACCTCGGCCAGGAATTCCTCCAGCCCCGGCGCGTTTTCCCGGGTCACGGCCATTTGCAGCATCACCGTGGTGCCGTCCGTGGGGTCTCGGTCGTAAACTGCTTTTTTCACCTTTTCAAAGACGCCGTCGCCCCTGATGGGATCGTTCAATGCCATGGGGCCATCCAGGGATACCGTGACCAGATGGCCAGGCACGGAGGGAATGCCGTAGGTGCCGTTAGTGACGATGGCGGATTCGGGAAACAGTTTCGTGGCTTCGAGCACCATATCCTTGCGGATCATCGGCTCCCCACCCATGAACAGCATGGAGCGGATACCGTGTTTGTCGCGCAGAATTTCCAGCTGATGCAGCATAGTGGCATCATTCATCTTGTCCCGGGGCGACTGCGGGTTGTCGGCCCGGAAGACGAAACAATGGCGGCAATCCAGATTGCAGACATTGGTGACGTTGACCAGGGCGTGGGGATACTGCCCCTCGCCAAAATCCGTCGGCTCGGATATGGCTTGTTGATGGCGCGGTTTACTCATGGCGAATCCTCGATGGACTGTTGCAGCCGCCTGTATAGCAAACGGCGGAAAGGGATGTCGTTGATCTTAATCAGTCATATTAATCAGCCTAATCAGCGCGGCGCCAATCGACCCAGACACTGATTTCCTCGCCATTGGGCCAAACGCGGGTGACGATCAGGCGCATTTTACCGCCATCCAGCATTTCCACGCCGCGCACCTGTTCGCCGCCGACCCAGCTTGGGTTCAGGGCAAACGCGACTTTTGTCACCAGGCGCCCGTCTTCGATCCGCCAACGGCCGGCATAGGAAACAAAGGTGTCAAAGGCCGCCAGACGCGCCGCATCGGGCGCATCGGTGTGCCATTCGGGATTGCCCGGCAAGGGCGGCCGTCCGGAATGGCCCAGGGCGGCGCACATCCAGCCGTCGGGCGAGAGGATCACCGCGCCCTCCGATTTATGATCACCGTAACGTTCCCGCAGGGCGGCGCGCTGGCTTTCCGATGCGCCGCGCTCCACCAACAGCCATGATCCCGTGATGTCCTCTGTCCTAATCATGCCGGCACCCCCAACAATTCAGTGATCGCGTTGGCCCAATTCTCGGGCTTGAAACCCATGGACCCGGCCACGGTCTTGAAACGTACGATACCCGCCTCGTCGATCAGGTACAGACGTTCGGGCAAAGCGTTGTACAGCCCATCGGCCTGATCCGTCATATCGTCCAGCAGCATGGGCATTTCCATATTCAGGCGCAGGACGCAAACCTCGGCGATTTCGGCCCGTTCCTCGATCGTGGTGGGCGCGTTCAGGACGATATCGTCATCCAGGTTATGCTGTACCTGCCAGCCGTCTTCGGGATGGGCTTCCTGGATATAGATGCAATAGAAATCCATCCGATCCTTGTGCTGTGCCGCGATTTCGTTCAGGCGCACGGCTTGTTTTGAATTTGTTAACATGTTGATTTTAATATTAAATTTCAGTCTTATTGACATAAACGTATACTAAACGTTACTGTCTGAATACCGCAATTTAAACGCGAAATAAACGTGAGAAATACCATCATGAATGTGATAATTGACAAACAGGAGTTTGAAGATGGTGCATTCATTATCCACAAAAGAGGAGACGTTAGCACAGATTATTGGCACTGCCGTGTGAAGGTGCCAGGCCAAAACCGCTACAAAACTAAATGTCTAAAAACGAGTGATTTGAAGGAAGCTCGCAAGACCGCCTATAGGTTTTATTTGGACATTGAAAACAAAGTTGAAAACAAAATTCCTATTTACAGCAAAACATTCAAAGAGGTGACCAAAGAGTATTGCGAGATACAGGATCGCCGCGCCGCAGTGAATGAGATAACACAAAAGAGCGCAAACGTTAATAAGGATCATGTCAAAAGCTGGATCAATCAATACATTGGCAAAAAGCAAGTTTCAAGTTTCAAAGAGGAACATTTCTTTGAGTATGTTGAGTGGCGCAAATTGCAGAAGCCAAAGCGAGGAAACAAGCCCGTATCTGATGGAACCATTCGTAGCGAATTGACCACCTTTAAGGCCATTTTACGTTTGGGAGCAAAGAAGGGCTTAGTTAATCCGCTACAACTACCCACAGGCAAAATGCCAGTGAATGCTGGTGCGCGTGAAGAATTTACAGAAGCAGAATTCAGCACATTGACCAAATTTCTTAAAGACCGAATGGGGCAAGGATCAAGCGACCGGAAAAATTGGTATCGTGCAATGCTGTATCATTATGTCGCAATAATGGTCGATACAGGTATGAGGCCAGGTGAAGCTCGCCGTCTAAAACTGAGCGATTTCAAAGAGGGCGGCGGCAAGAAGGAAGTGGCCACTTGCCTTACCACAATAATTGGAAAACGGAAAAACGGCGAACGGCAACGCCGTGTAGTGCCTGCGCCAGCGCGTGTCTATTTGCATTATTTGGCGATCAAAATGTTGCGGCCGGAAGGCCTCGACCATGACTTTCTGTTTATCGATTTTAAGGGAAAACAATCCAACAATATGTATGCAGATTTAATTCGCCAAGTGTTGAAGGATACCAAGTTGAAAAAATCAGCAAGTGGCAGCGAACGTTCTGCATATTGTTTCAGGCACACTTTTGCGACTGTCAACGGCGGAGTAAATTCAGACCATTAGGGCGGAGTAAAAGTGGCCCACTTTTGCTGATGCCGGGCGAGATTTATCCGGTTGTCCCGGTAGTCCATAGGAGGGACCCGCGCTGCTTCGTGTAGCGCTTTAGCGTTAC
>JABJKS010000099.1 GCA_018660265.1 Rhodospirillaceae bacterium
GTTATCACCGCCGGGGTTCCATTCGGCACCCCAGGGGCAACCAACACATTACGCGTCGCTTGGGTACCTTAGGGTGGTCAACAATGAGATCAGCCGGGGACGATTTCGCTTTACGGCGATGGAGCAGGTTATTTTTGGCTCTCCCGCAGCCGAAACAATCGCCAGGGAGGCAGAACGCCTGTCGGCGGAGCGGGTGGGTAGTTCAACCTCGAAAATGGTCTAATCGTCCGACTGCGCGCGTCTGGTCAAGGCCAGGAAAATATCCTCCAGATCGCCTTCTTCCGTCGTCAGATCGGCGATGGTCAGATTGGCCTGACGCACGGCGGCCAGAATTTCCTCTATCCCGGTCTCAGATGGCCGATAATGGATCGACAAACGCCGTGGCGGGTGCAGCTGGCAGTTAAATGACGTCAAGCTATCCGGCAATGCCGCCAGATCATCGGCCAGCAGGATCGTCAGTTCCTTACGGTCCAGACGCTCGATCAAGCGATCCGTACTGTCATGGGCGACGAGCTCCCCATGATGAATAATGGCAATGGAATCGCAAAGCTGTTGCGCTTCTTCGAGATAATGGGTCGTCAGCACGACCGTGACCCCTGCCTGGTTCAATTCCCGGATATGGTCCCACAGCTGTTGCCGCAATTCCACATCGACGCCCGCAGTCGGTTCGTCCAGCACCAGAATAGGCGGGCTGTGCACCATGGCCTTGCCCACCAGGACCCGCCGGCGCATCCCCCCCGACAGGCTGCGCGAGGTGGCATCGGCCTGGGCGCTAAGATGAACTGCCTTAAGGATTTCATCGGTCCGCCGTTCAGCAGGCGGAACGCCATAAAGGCCGGCCTGAAATTCCAGCAATTCCCGTGGCGTAAAAAAGGCGTCGATGTTTATTTCCTGTGGCACAACGCCAATGGCGCTGCGGGCCCGGCGGCTGTCCCGGTCAATATCAAAATCCCAGATATGAACGTCGCCGGCAGTCTTGATGACTAAGCCAGCCAGAATATTGATGAAGGTGGATTTGCCTGCCCCATTGGGCCCCAACAAGCCGACAATGGCCCCACGGGGAATGTCCAAGTCAACGCCGCGCAGAGCCTCCACCGGTTTCTTTCTGCCATAGGCCTTGCGCAAGCCACTGGCTCTAATGGCAAGATCGGGCAACAACACTGACCGGGCGGCAGCCTGGGAAAGACGAGGATTTGTGGTCTTGGAATGCTGTGACATAGCGCGCCTGTTGATTGTCGGGCCGCAATGGGTATCATCCGCCCTAGGAACGGGTCAATGACCCGTGAAATTGATATTTGTATAAGCGCAATTTGCTATTCGTTGGTTTTGCCCCACCGCCTATTTGGTGCGATCCAATTGATCGGTTGAATTGCTCTTTTCCTAAAAGTCCAAGTGTCTGGGCATGTTTAATGTGAACATGCCGTAATGAAATATACGAACGGAAAATACTATGACCAGCGATGTGCGGGACGCGCCGGAAACTGTTGAAATTGACCAAACCACGGCCCGCTGTGACGGCGGCGGCGCATTGGGTCATCCTGCGGTCTATTTGAATATGGGCAGCAAAGGCTGGGTCGAATGCCCCTATTGCGACCGAAAATTCGTTCTCAAGGAAGGCGCGGGGGGGCACTGATTTTTCCGACAAGGCGCGATAACCTAGCGTTTGGGATCTACTCGCTTTTGCGCCGGCTCGGGCCGGTATAGGAATTGTCCGGCACCCGGCGTCTGTCGGGGCCAACATATCGGTACACGGTTACCTGCTTCATAGGGAAATCGCACAAATGTTGCGCTAATTCGCGCAGAGCCGTGGCTGAAATTGGCTTCACCATCACATGATCCACGCCCGACTTAACAAGGCTGCGCACACGATCGGGGCTGCTTTCCGACAACAGACAAATGATCGGGATACCTTTGCGTGGTGTCTTGACCGGATCGCGTAACGCCTGCAACAGGTCCGTCGTTTCAAAATCCGAGGTGCCAATATCAGCGATTACCACATCGGCGGGAAACTCCTGTAAGGCCGCCAGCGCATCAACGGCTTTTTGGGTTGTCCGAATATTAAGGACAGCTTCAAGCGCAATGCGGTCCGTCGTTGAAACCCGAAGCAAAAGTGCGTTAAGGGGCGAGGCGTCCAATTTAGACGAAATATCCGGCGATGGTACGGGTGCTTCGGGCAAGGGTAGATTCCATTAAGAGAAATTGGATGCCGACTAATCTATCTTGGACGCGCAGAATAAACAAAGGCAGCCCGCCTTCAAAGCAACAGTGACAGCGACCCTTAAAACAGTTAGTACAATGCCATGACGACAACTACAAGCAACGGTGCCGGGGCGGGCGAAGATGATGCGGTCCCTGCGCAAGGTGAAAGTGTGGACCGGCAAGTCATTGGCCTGGTCGGCGGCGCGCATTTCCTAAGCCATTATCTGATTTTCCTGCTGCCGCCCATTTTACCCCTGATGAAGGCCGATTTTGCCGTAAGTTACGCCGCCCTTGGCCTGATCATTACGATTTTCAACATATCCTCCGGCTTGACCCACGTCCCCATGGGTTTTTTGGTCGATCGGTTTGGTGCCCGGCGCTTGCTGATTTATGGCGTCGCCGTATCGACCATCGTCTATGTCTCCATGGGCGCAATTGGAACCTATGGTGCCATTTTGGCTTTGGCCGTGGTGGCGGGCGTCGCCAACAGTGTCTATCACCCGGCGGACTATGCCTTATTGTCAGCCTCTATCTCGCACAAACGCATCGGACGAGCGTTCTCGCTACATACCTTTGCCGGTTTCGCGGGCGGCGCTGTAGCCCCCCTGGTGATGGCCTATGCCGCCCTGCAATGGGGCTGGCGCACAGGTCTTATGCTGACAGGTATTATCGGCATCGCCGTTTTACTGTCATTGGTGTTCGGGCGGCGATATCTCTCGGACAGCAGGTCACAGCCGGCGACGGCCCAAAAAGCGCCTATGGAAGCGCCCCCGAAAGCGCGCGCGGACGCGAACGATAGCCAAGACATCAGCCGGAAAACCACGCAAAGCGCCGAAAAGTCAGAGAAAAGCGGCATGGCATTATTACTGTCCATGCCAATTCTGATGTGTTTTCTATTTTTCGTCATGCTGTCCATGTCCCAGGGCGGGTTGTCTACTTTTGCCGTGGCCGCCTTTGTCTCGATCCAGGACATCTCCCTCAGGGGGGCGCAGATGGCGCTAACAGCATTCCTGGTCGGCAGCGCGGTGGGCGTCTTGATCGGTGGGCAGATCGCGGACCGTACCCGGCATCATGAATGGGTTGCGGTCAGCGGCTTTCTGACCACCGCCGTGGTGGTTTTTTTGGTGGGTAACATCATGCTTTCGGCGGGCTGGATCATTGCGGCCATGGCCCTGGCGGGTTTGAATTTCGGGGCCATCATGCCGTCGCGGGATATGCTGGTGCGGGCCGTGACGCCGGAAGGCTCCATGGGCAAGGTATTCGGCTTTGTCTCCACCGGGCTTAACCTGGGCGGTGCCATTACACCGGTATTTTTCGGCTGGTTGATGGACCAGGGGGAACCGCGGTTGCTGTTCTGGTTCGCGCCCATATTTATGCTGCTGGCGACTGTTACCGTCCTGGCCGCGCGCTGGGCCCGGCCGAATGTTGAAGCCCCCCTTAAAGTATGAGAAACAGCACATTTGGGCTATACTGCATCGCAAGCTGTTAGGCCTGTTGACGATGTATACGGGCTGTAAACAAGTTGATGACCATGAACAGATTTCGCCGGGGGACGTTCGCCGGATGGTGCCGCAATTGAAACAAGTAAGATCGATCAAGCCGCGCATGACCTCGGCCTTCCGAGGGCACGCTGTTGTGACCCTGGCGCTGGCCGCCTGCATTGGTGCCATATGTCTGAGCAGCACGCCGTCGCGGGCCCAGGATGTCCAGCGTATTGCGGCTATCGTCAATGACGAAGTGATCTCGCGCTTTGATGTGGAACAGCGGATGCGCCTTGTCATCTCCACTTCCAATCTGACGGATTCAAAGAAACTGCGCCGCCGCCTGCGCCAGCAGATTTTGCGCAGTCTGGTGGATGAAAGCCTGCAATTGCAAGCTGCCAAGCGCCATTCTATCCGGGTCAATAAATCGGATATAAAGCGGGCCTACCAATTTATTGAACAGCAGAACAAGGTCCCGTCGGGGGGGTTAATTCGCTTTCTGAAAGCTAAAAAAATCCCTGTTTCAGCTCTCGAATCACAGATTAATGCGGAAATTTCCTGGTCCAAACTGATCCGCCGCCGGTTGAGCCGCAATGTGCAGATCGGTGAAGAGGAAATTAACGAGGTTTTGGCCAGGCTGAAAGCCAGTGCAGGACAGTCGGAGCATAAGGTATCCGAAATATTCCTGCCCATAGACACGCCGGAGCAGGAAGAAGAGGTCCGCCGCGCCTCAATTGGGCTACTAAAGCAATTGCGGGATGGGGCCTCGTTTGCCGCCATGGCCCGGCAGTTCAGTCGAGGTGCCACGGCGGCACAGGGCGGCGCGGTTGGCTGGGTAAAGCCTGGGCAATTGGATACCGGCCTGGATCTGGCCATCATAAAGCTTGATGCCAAGGCCATCTCGGAGCCGATACAAACGGTCGGTGGTTATTACCTGATATATCTTCATGAACGGCGGAAGATTACGCCGGGCAGTCGGGGCAGCGTGAAGCTGGGTCTAAAACAAATCCTTCTGCCCCTCGGCAAGAACGCTGGCGACGCGGATTATCGCGCGAAGATGCAATTGGCCGCCACAGTCGCCGAAAGCGTCCAAGGCTGTGACGGGGTGGAGGGTGTTGCAAAGGAACTGCAAAGTAACGCTGCCAACGATTTGGGCACCGTGGCATTGAAGGACCTGCCGGGGCCCATTGCCGCCGCCGTGAAGGATGTGGCGGTAGGCCGTTTCGGCGCGCCAATTAGGGGCAAGGGTGCGGTGATGTTGTTGATGGTTTGCTCGCGGGAGGAAACCAAGGGCAAAGGCCCCGACCGGGAAAGCATCTCCAACACCCTGGCCCGTCAGCGCCTGGCCATGCTGGCGCAAAGATATTTGCGGGACTTGCGGCGATCGGCGGTCGTGGAACTGCGCTGATGTCCGAAATGGCTCCGCCAGAAACGGCCCCACGTCTATCGGCCCCAATTGCCATGACCATGGGGGAGCCGGCGGGCATTGGTGTTGAAATATCCCTGAAAACCTGGAACCGGCGGGCCAATTACGATCTACCCCCCTTTTATTTGATTGCTGATCCCGACCATGTACGCGCGACGGCGGCGCATATGGCAGCAATCAGTCGCTTGAAGTCTCCCAAGGCGACCCCGGTGATCGAAATTGCCGACCCGGGCGAAGCGACCGCCCATTTCGAAAGTGGTTTGCCCGTTCTGCCCCAACCATTGTCGGAGACCGCCGTGCCGGGCAAGTTGAACAAGGCCAATGCCGGTGCCGTGATCAACGCCATCGAGACCGCTGTCCGCCATGTTCAAACGGGCCGGGCCGCCGCCGTGGTAACCAACCCGATCCAGAAATCGATCCTGCATGCGGCGGGCTTTGAGCATCCCGGCCACACGGAATTTTTGGCCACCCTATGCGGCGGGCAGACCCCGGTGATGATGCTAAGCTGTCCCGGCTTGAAAGTCGTGCCCGTGACCATTCATCTGCCCCTGAAAGACGCGGTCGCCAGCCTGACCACCGAGTTGATCGTGGAACGCGCCACAATCACGGCGGAGGCTCTGGACCGGGACCTGGGCTTTTCCCCGCCACGCCTGGCCATTGCCGGCTTGAACCCCCATGCGGGTGAAGCGGGCGATCTGGGCAATGCCGAAATGGAGATCATCCAGCCGGCAATCGATCAGCTGCGCGCCAAGGGCATCCAGGTGACGGGCCCCATGGCATCGGATTCCATGTTTCACGCGGCCGCACGGTCCAACTACGACGTCGCCATCTGCATGTATCACGACCAGGCCCTGATCCCGGTAAAGGCGTTGGGTTTTGAATATGGCATCAATCTCACCCTCGGCCTGCCGATTATCCGCACTTCGCCCGACCATGGCACCGCCCTGGATATTGCCGGGCGGGGGCAGGCCAATTCATTGAGCCTGACATCAGCCGTCGCCTATGCCGGCCTGATCGCCCGCCATCGCGGCCTGGTAACGGTGTCGGCACAGGAAGCAGCAAACGATTTGGGCGCAAAACGTGGCCGATGACGCTGCTGATGACGCGGCTAATGGCTCTGCGGCTTTCCTGGAAGACCTGCCGCCCCTGCGAGATGTTTTAGCGGCCCACGAGATCCGCGCGACGAAAACCCTGGGACAGAATTTTCTGCTTGATCTGAACCTGACCCGCAAGATTGCCCGCGCCGGCGGATCCATCATGGGCAAAACCGTCCTGGAAATCGGTGCGGGGCCCGGCGGATTGACCCGGGCTCTGTTAGCAGAGGGCGCGGGCCATGTGGTCGCCATAGAGCGCGACCGACGCTGTTTGGCCGCCTTGGAGGAATTGGCCGCCGTAGTGCCCGGCCGCCTGACCTTGGTGGAAGGCGATGCGTTGGAGGTCGATGAATATGCCCTGACGCCCCGGCCCAGCCGGATCGTCGCCAATTTGCCTTACAACATTTCCACGCCCTTGTTGTTCAAATGGCTGGATCGCCTGGATTTGTTCGAGAGCATGACGTTGATGTTCCAAAAAGAGGTCGCCCAGCGGATCATTGCACCGCCTGGCGGCAAAACCTATGGCCGCCTGTCCGTCATGGTGCAGTGGCGTTGCGCGGCCACAGCCCTGTTCGACCTGCCCCCGCGCGCCTTTACCCCGGCCCCAAAGGTGACCTCCACCGTGATCGGGCTGACACCGTTGGTTGAACCCCGGGCCCCAGCCGATGCCGCCATATTGGAGCGGGTGGTCGCCGCCGCCTTTGGCCAGCGGCGCAAGATGCTGCGCGCCAGTTTGAAGCAAGTCAGCAGTGACCCCCTCGCCTTGTTGGCGGCCGCGGGCCTGGAACCCACCCTGCGGGCGGAAAACCTCAGCGTCGAGCAATTCTGCGCCCTGGCCCGCGCTGCGACCTGACGTCGCGCCGCTATTGCCGAGGCCGTGACGCAGTTTGAACAATGCTTGGCAGACTTGGGCAACAGACTGTTTCCCCATCGGCTACTTGTACCGCCTCATCGCGACCCCACATTTTCTATCAACAGACGCTATTTCGCGTGGAATATTTAGGGGAAAGGAGCACCACTATGGCTTTAACCGGGATCAATCACCTCGCTTTCATCACCCATGACCTTGAGGCGACGATCAGGTTCTACAGGGACTTGTTGGGTATGACGTTGGAGGCCGGCGTTGGCCATGACGGCTATCGCCATTATTTCTTCCGCGCGGGCGAGGCCCAGGTCGCCTTTTTTGCCTATAACGGTGCGAAGCCGATGAAAGCGAAATCCCATGGTTCTCCCAGCCGGGAGCCTTTGGGTTTTGACCATGTTTCCATGACCTGTGAGAGCCGGGAAGATCTGTTCGCCGCCAAGGACCGGTTAGAGGCGGCGGGCTTTGATGTTTCAGGCGCAGTGGATCATGGCACTATGTGGTCGATCTATTTCTTTGACCCCAACAATATCCCGCTGGAGATTAGCTGGGATATCATGAAGATTACCCAGCCCCCCGCCGTGGCCGACGACCGGCCCCTGGCCATCGTTGCTGAAGGTGCCCTGCCACAGCCCGGTCATTGGCCGGCGGTGACAAATCCAACCCCGGTGTCTGAAATGACCGCACATCAGGGCAACGGCTTCGAAATGCGCGACGCCGTTTTGTCCGGGAAACGCGGCGACTATACGGCAGAATACAGCGCCCTCATGACGGGGAACACCAAGACAGCCAATGCTGCGGAATAGGTGACTCCACCGCGCGTCCCCGCTATAACAGGATCACTTTCTGAGGCGGTTAGTTGGGGTCGACGTGACAGTATTGATATTGCCGACCGCCGGTGCGTGTTTTAGTGCCGGTGTTTGGATTATTGCCCCACCACCCGTACCCGTTATCCATATTTGGTGCAGGCGATGACCGTGCGCGCAGCAGGCGATCCGCGCGCCATTCCCAAGACCTTGAAGCTTTACGCCTTTGCTGGCTTCATGGTCATTGCGCTGATTATGCCCTTCGTCCTGGATGGCTACACGACCTATCGCCTGGCCATGGCGTTGGCGATGGCCATGGCGATCCTGGGCGTCAATCTGCTGACCGGGTTGAGCGGGCAGTTTTCCATTGGCCATGGGGCATTTTTCGCCATCGGGGCTTACACGACAGCCATTTCCATGAACCATCTTGGCCTGTCCGCCTATACCGCCATACCGCTCGCCGCAGTGATTTCATTCATCGCTGGCTTTCTGTTTGGCTGGCCGGCCCTGCGCCTGAACCTCATCCACTTGATGTTGATGACCTGGGGTCTGTCCCTGGTGCTGCCACAGATCCTGAAACTGGAAGAATTCCAGGACTGGACTGGCGGCGTCAGCGGCGTCTATCTGGACCGTCCCGACCCGCCCGATTGGACCCATCTGACTGATGATCAATATTGGTATTTTGTCGCACTGATCATTCTGGTAATTTTTTTCTGGTTGGCGGGCAACCTTGGCAACAGCCGCTCCGGTCGGGCGCTGGCCGCCATTCGCGACAATCAGATCGCCGCCGCCCCCATGGGCATCAACGTGGCCCTGTTCAAAACTCAGATTTTTGGCGTTTCCGCCATGTACGCCGGTATTGGCGGGGCGGTAACGGGCCTGTTAACGGATTTCGTCGCGCCTGATTCCTATGGCCTGTTCTTTTCCATCACCCTTTTGGTGGGCGCGGTGATGGCTGGTTTCCGCTCCGTCTGGGGGGCCTTGCTGGGTGCCCTGATAGTGCTGTTTCTGCCCGGTGCCACCGGTGCCCTGCCCGCATCCCTGGCCGTGCCGCCGTTCGGGTTTATGGTCCTGGCGATCATCTTTTTTATGCCCGACGGTATCTCCGGCCTGGCCCTGCGCACCTACCGCCGGTACGCAAACGGAAAAAAGGGCCGTTAATTCAGCTTTTTTTACAATTTCTCCCATACGGGTGATTTTCGTCACATAAATGTCGCAATTCCAGGACCATAGTACATCCAGACGATTTCGCTGGAGGATTATCATCATGCCCACACTGGCAGACTTCCCCAACATGGCCGTGGCATTGTTAATGGTCATCGTATTTATGCTTTGAGCACGAATTCGCTCTTACATACCCAACACAAGTTTCGCCATGATGTTGCGTTGGATTTCGTTTGATCCACCATAGATGCTGCCCGCCCGGTCGTTTAGGTAGCGGGCGGTGAGGGACATTTCGTCCCGCTGGCCGATGGGCTGCAAATTGGTGCCGGCCAGGCGTTCTTCCGGCTGATGGGGCGCGGCGTAATAGGCAATGGCGCGCATGCCCAATTCACTGACCGCCATTTGCACCTCTGTCGCCCTTGTTTTCAACATCGAGGATGCAGCACCTGGGCTGCCCCGTTTGGCGATTTCCGCCATGGTGCGCTGTTCGGTGAATTCCACCGTCGTCAGCTCGATCTCCAAGGCCGACAGCTCGCGGGCAAAATCGGCTTCCTGCAACAGGCAGGTGCCATCGCTTTGCCGCCTTTCTGCTGCCAGGGCGCGAATTTGATTGAGCCGGGTGCGATGGCCCACGGCGCGCGCCCCGCCGCCGCGCTCAAACTCAAGGAGATATTTCGCGACTGTCCAACCATCGTTCTCGGCCCCAACCCGATTGCTTTTCGGCACCCGGACATCGCTGAAATGCACCTGGTTGAATTCATGATCACCGCCCAGGATATGGATCGGTTCGACCGTGATGCCGGGGATGCCCATTTCCAACAACAAAAAGGTGATCCCCGCCTGTGGCTTGCCATCCGTAGAGGTGCGGACCAGGCAGAACATGCGGTCAGCATGATGCGCCGACGTGGTCCATATTTTGGAGCCGTTAATCACGTAATCATCGCCATCGCTGACCGCCCGGCATTGCAGGGAAGCCAGGTCCGAGCCCGCGCCCGGTTCGGAATAGCCTTGGCACCAGACATCCTCACCTGAGAGAATGCGAGGCAGATAAAAGGCCTTTTGTTCATCGCTGCCATGGCCCATCAATGCAGGGGCGACCATGGCCAGGCCCTGGGGCGGCAAGCGCGGCGCGCCGGCGCGGGCGTATTCCTGGGCAAAAATATAGCGGCGCATGACGTCCCAACCAGGTCCGCCGTATTCTTCAGGCCAGTTCGGTGCGGCCCAACCCTGGCGATACATGATCTTGTGCCATGCCTGGGTCGCCTCATGCTCGGCAATAATGGTGGTGCACAGACGCCCGGCCTCGCGGATTTCCGCCGGTATGGCATCGGCCAAAAAAGCCCGAACCTCCTGTTGAAAATTTTGCAGCTCGCGCGACAGTTCAATATGCATTCGAACGCCCCTTTGTACCGCAATCTAGAGCAATTCCGATCCAACGTGAATCGCCCAAAGCACTGGGGCGATCCTAAGTGATTGGAAAAATTGCTCTATTCTTAAGAGTCTGAGCATTTCCTGATCGGAAATGCTTTAGGCGTTTCGCCCAAACCACATCCTGCCTATGAGATTATCCCGCCGGATGAACTGGCGGAAGATAAATCCTGCAAGATGCAAAAGGATCATCGCCATAAGAACCGTACCGAGAATACCGTGGACGGCATGCGGCGCTACGGCATGAAAATTTTCAGGCAAAGGCGCCCCGGAACCGCCAAAAAGAATCTGCGGCAAATCGGTCAAAATTGATACGGCAAGGCCGCTGACTGCCATGGCGATAACAACCACATAAAACAGTTTATGGATCAGGGGTCCAAGGCGATCCAGAATGGCATTGCCGCTTTCCACCGGCGCAGGTCGCGGTTTCAATATCCGCACAATAAAGCGGACGGCCATCAGGACCAGGATCAGCGTACCCATAGTCATATGAAGCTGCAGGTACGCCAGTTTATCCGGATCTGAATTGGGTATCTCCTCAAGGACAGCCACCCCCATGCCTAATGAGAAGATGATCATCACTGCCAGCAGCCAATGCAGGGCTATAAGAAGGGGATGATAACGCTTCATTTTCCACTCCCTCAATACGGGCAATACGGGGACACAATACCTATATCGACCGATATAAGTATTGTGTCCCGGTATTAAATTTACATACCCAGAACCAGTTTCGCCATGATATTGCGCTGGATCTCGTTTGAGCCGCCGTAGATGGCGGCGGCCCGGTCGTTGAGATAGCGGCCGGTTACGGACATTTCATCGCGCTGCCCGATAGGTTCCAGATTGGCACCGGGCAGGCGTTCCTCGGGCTGATGGGGGGCTGCATAATAGGCGATGGCCTGCGTCGCCAACTCGCTGATCGCCATTTGCACCTCTGTCGCGCGGGTCTTCATCATCGAGGATGCCGGGCCCGGACTGCCCCGTTTGGCGATCTCCGCCATGGTGCGGTGCCCGGTATATTCCACGGCAGTCAACTCCACATCCAGGGCTGCCAGGGCGCGGGCAAAGCCGGCATCTCCGATCAGGGCATTGCCGTCACTGTCCCGCCGAGCCTGGGCCAGACCACATATTTCGTCCAGTCTGGTACGCAAGGGGCCGACACCCACCGCCACGCCCCGTTCAAATTCCAGCAAATACTTGGCCACGGTCCAACCATCGTTCTCCGCCCCCACCCGGCCCGATTGGGGCACGCGGACATCCTGGAAAAACACCTGATTGAACTCATGATCCCCGCCTAAGATATGGATCGGCTCCACCGTGATGCCGGGGGTATCCATCTCCAGCAACAGGAAGGTAATACCGGTCTGTGGTTTGCCATCCGTATTGGTACGCACAAGACAGAACATGCGATTGGCGTGATGCGCGTCCGAGGT
This sequence comes from Rhodospirillaceae bacterium, assembly GCA_018660265.1. Lineage (GTDB taxonomy): Bacteria > Pseudomonadota > Alphaproteobacteria. The sequence goes on from JABJKS010000099.1 coordinate 11,894, forward strand.
CCAGATCTTGGACCCGTTGATGATGTAGTCGCTGCCATCCGGCCCATCGGCCACGGCCCGGCATTGCAGATTGGCCAGGTCGGAGCCCGCGCCCGGTTCCGAGTAGCCCTGACACCAGACATCTTCGCCGGACAATATGCGGGGCAGATAGAACGCTTTTTGCGCCGCGCTGCCATGCCCCATGATGGCGGGACCCACCATGGCAAAGCCCAGGGGTGATAGCGGCGGCGCGCCGGTGCGGGCGTATTCCAAGGAATACAAATAACGCTGCACTGCGTCCCAGCCGGGGCCGCCGTATTCCACCGGCCAGTTCGGCGCAGCCCAGCCCTGGCGGTGAAGGATCCTGTGCCACTTCCAGGTCGCTTCATGCTCCGCCATAATGGTGGTGCACAGACGGCCCGCCTCCTTGATATCCGGTGTCAGATTGTCGTTCAGAAAGTCCCGCACCTCGGCCTGAAAGACCCGCTGTTCGTCTGATAGGGATATGTCCACGGCGAATTCTCCTTCGTCAAGATCAGCTTACCAGGTCCCGCACGATGACCAGTTTCTGAATATCGTTGGTGCCTTCATAAATCCGCGCACCGCGGACACCACGATATATCCGCTCCAGCGGGAAATCCCGTAAATAGCCATAGCCGCCAAGGGTCTGGATGGCATCGGAGCAGACTTTCTCGGCCATATCGGTGGAAAACATTTTCGCCATGGAGGCTTCCGTCAAACATTTCCGGCCCGCACTGCGCAGGGCGGCGGCATGCCAAATCAATTGCCGGGCCGCCTCCAACTGCGTTGCCATTTCCGCCAGGCGAAAGGCCACCGCCTGGTGTTCCATGATGGCTTTGCCGAAGGCCTCCCGCTCCTGCGCATATTCCAGGGCGACTTCAAATGCCGCCCGCGCCATACCCAGGGCTTGCGCCGCGATGCCTATACGCCCGCCTTCCAGGTTGCCCAGGGCGATACGGTAACCCTGGCCCTCCGCCCCCAATAAGGCATCGTGGGACACGCGCATATCCGTAAAGGCCAGCTGGGCGGTGTCAGAGGCATTCAGGCCCATCTTTTCCTCCACCCGTACGACCTCGTAGCCAGGTGTATTGGTTGGTACGATGAAGGCGGAAATACCCCGCTTGCCCTGATCGGGATCGGTGACGGCAAAGACAAGGGTCAGTTCCGCATTCTTGCCCGTGGTGATGAATTGTTTGGTGCCATTGATGACATAGCCATCATCATCACGCACCGCACGGGTGGTCAGCGCGCCGGCATCGGAACCGCCCTTGGCCTCTGTCAGGGCGAAGGCGCAAAGCATTTCGCCCTGGGCCAGGGGGCGTAGATAGCGTTCCTTTTGCGCCTGACTGCCGTACTCCAGGATTGGCATGCAGCCGACGGAATTATGTCCGCTCATCACAATGGCGATGGCACCGTCGCCAGCGGCAATCTCCTCCAATGCCATTGCGTAGGTGACATAGTCCAGACCAGCACCGCCCCATTCCTGCGGCACGGTCATGCCCATCAGGCCCAGCTTGCCCATAGCCTCGTAAATATGGCGGGGGAAATGCGCCTCGGCTTCCCATTGGGCGGCATGCGGGGCGATTTGCGCGGCGGCAAAGGCCCGGGCCATATCGCGGATCATGACTTGTTCTTCGGTTGCTATCATATGTCCGTCCTCACTCAGTTCACCTGCCGTTCGTGGCCGTCCCAATAGGGTTTGCGCAACTCCCGCTTCAGGATCTTGCCGGACGGATTGCGAGGCAATTCAGCGATAAAGTCGACTGAGCGGGGGATCTTGTACCCGGCGATTTGCGTGCGGGCGTAGGCGATAATTTCATCCGCCGTCAGTGCCTCACCTGGTTTGGTGACCACGATCGCCTTCACACTCTCGCCCCATTTTTCATCCGGCACGCCGATCACCGCCAGATCAGCGATCCCCGCCATCCCGGCCAGGGCGCTTTCCACCTCTGCCGGGTAGATGTTCTCCCCACCCGAGACGATCATGTCTTTGACCCGGTCGTGGATATATAAATAGCCTTCGGCGTCGAAATAGCCGGCATCGCCGGAATAGAACCAGCCATTGCGCACCGCCTTGGCGGTTTCTTCCGGTTGGTTCCAATAACCTTTCATAATCAACGGTCCGGCAATGATCACTTCCCCCACGTCGCCGGGCGCGCAATCGTTGTCATCTTCATCCACCACCCGAATTTGCAGGCCACGCATAGGCTTGCCGCAGGATTTCATCTTTTCGCTGCCGTCATGATCCTCGGGCGGCAGAAAAGTCACGGCACCCGTGGTTTCGGTCAAACCATAGAGCTGGGCAAAGCCACAATCGAATATTTCCATTGCTTGTTGCAACACAGGCAGGGGAATGGGGGATGCACCATAGAGCACCATCTTGACGGAAGAGACATCGGTCTCTGCCGCACCGGGGGTCTGGATCAGGAACAGGATTACCGCCGGGACAAAGATGACCTGGGTAATTCTGTATTTTTCGATACTTTTCAGAATTGCCGGCGGATCCACTTCGGGCAACAGAACGTTGGTCGCACCCACATGGAAAGCGCAAAAGGCCCAGACACAGCCCGCAACATGGAACAAAGGCATGGCGACCAGGGAAACATCATCCGCCTCCCATTCACCGAAAGTGGTCAACGATATGGGGAAGAATTTGATGAAATTATCATGCGTCAGCTCCACCCCCTTGGGGCGGCCCGTGGTGCCGGACGAATAGGCCTGCAGGGCGGTATTAGTTGAAGTACCTTCCCGGTGCGGATCATCCACCCCTTGGCTGTCGCGCCAGGCCAGATGATCACCGTTCAGGGCAACGACCAGGTTCAGCCCCGGTGTATCGCCCCTGACAGCCAGGGCCAGATCCGCGAATTCTTCCGCCACGAACAGCACCTTGGCATCCGCGTCATTGACGACAAAGGCAATTTCGGGTGGGGCCAGGCGAAAATTGATCGGCACCAGAACCGCACCTGCCTTGGTCGCACCGTAATAGACCTCAAAAAACAGGTCGATATTTTTGGCCAGAATGGCGATCCGCTGGCCCGGTTCCACACCGGCGGCAATGAGGCCGTTGGCAACCTGGTTGGAGCGTTGGTCAAGCTGCGCATAGGTGGTTTCCCGGCCTTCGAATATCAAGGCTGGATGGTCTGGGCGCTCACCGGCAAACCGGCGGATCGGATCCGCCATGAAGTCAAAGTCAAAACGAGGGTCTATTACAGCACTCATACTAATTCACCTGTCGGTCATAGCCTTCCCAATAAGGCGCGCGCAGTTCACGTTTGAGGATTTTGCCCGACGGATTACGCGGTAACTCTTCCACAAAATCTACGGAACGGGGAATTTTGTAGCCGGCAACCCTGGTCCGGGCAAAGGCCATGACATCCGCCGCCGTCAGCGTTTCCCCCGGCATAACGACAACGACGGCCTTCACGGTTTCGCCCCATTTTTCGTCCGGAACACCGATGACACCCACATCGGCGATTTTCGGATGTCCCTGCAGGGCGCTTTCCACTTCCGCCGGATAGACGTTTTCCGCGCCAGAGATGATCATGTCCTTGACCCGGTCATAGATATATAAATAGCCTTCGGCATCGAAATACCCCGCATCGCCGGAGTATAGCCAGCCATCCCGAATAGCCCGGGCGGTTTCCCCGGCCAGGTTCCAATAGCCCTTGGTGATGGTCTTACCCTTGATGATAATTTCGCCCACCGCTTCCGGTTCGCAATCCTTGCCGTCCGCATCCACCACACGGATTTCAGCCCCCAGCATGACCCTGCCCACGGACTTCATCTTGCGGCTGCCGTCGTGATCCTGGGGCGGCAGATAGGTGACGCCGCCGACGGTTTCGGTCAAGCCATACAGCTGGCCAAAACCACAATTGAACATGGCCACCGCTTCTTCCAACACCGGCAGGGGAATGGGCGATGCGCCATACATGATCATCTTGACGGAGGAGACATCCGTGTCCGCAGCACCTGGCGTTTGCAGACAAAACAGGATCACCGCCGGCACCAACAGGGCCTGGGTTACTCTGTATTTTTCGATGGTTTTCAGAATGGCCGCCGGGTCAACCTCCGGCATCAGGACGTTGGTGCCGCCCACATAAAGTGCTGTGTAGGACCACACGCTGCCAGCCGCATGAAACAGCGGATTGGTCACCAGACAGACATCGCTGTCATCCCAGGCACCCCATTCATCCATGGCATTGGGCAGATATTGGATGAAGTTGTCATGGCTGACTTCCACCCCCTTGGGATGCCCCGTGGTTCCCGATGAATAGACCTGGATAACAGTGTCGTGTTCGGATACCTCCGCCCGGGGATCACCAAAAGCCTGAGCCTCCCGCCATGTAGCATAGTCCGTCCAATCCCCATGCCCGCTATGAAGCGTAAATATCTGCCGTACCAAGGGCAGTTCTACGCGGATGCCATCGATCAGATCATAATAGTCCTCCCCCACCAACAACAGCGGGGCCTGGGCATCGTTGAGGACATAGGCCACCTCGGGCGGGGCAAGGCGGAAATTGACGGGGGTGAGGACGGCGCCCACTTTGGAGGCACCGTATAACAGCTCGTAAAACAGATCGATGTTCTTGGCCAAAAGCGCGATGCGCTGGCCCGGCTGGACCCCGGCTGCGACCAGGCCATTGGCAACCTGGTTGGCGCGCCGGTCCAATTCGGCATAAGTGGTCTTTCGCCCCTCGAAAATAACGGCGATATTATCGCCCTTTTCAGCGGCGTAATGGCGGATCGGGTCCGCCTTAAATCGATAGCCATCACGATTACTCAATTTACACGCCTCCCCAAATCTCCCTGCGCACAAAAAAAGACCGCTCGCTACAGGGCGTAGAGAGCGGTCTTTACTATACAGATTTTCACGGCTGTCATCAGCGTGGTTGATACTTCCGAAAATCCGGTTTGCGTTTTTCCTGGAAGGCGGTGACGCCCTCTTTGGATTCCTCAGATTCGTAGTAGGCCTTAACCGATTGGAAGCCCAAGATGCCCAAACCCCGGATATGTTCCGTATCCGCATTAAAGCTGCGCTTGGCGATGGCCAGGGCAGTGGGGCTTTTGGCCATGATTTCCTGGCACCATTTATCCACTTCAGCGTCCAACTGATCGGCCGGCACGACTTCGTTGACCAGACCCATATCCTTGGCCTCGACGGCGGAATAACGCCGACACAGATACCAGATTTCCCTGGCCTTTTTTTCTCCCACCAGACGGGCCAGATAGGCGGTGCCATAACCGGGATCAACCGACCCCATGGCCGGTCCAACCTGCCCGAAGATGGCCGTATCGGCTGCAATGGATAGATCACAAAGAACATGCAGCACGTGACCACCGCCAATGGCATAGCCATTGACCCGGGCAATGACCGGCTTGGGTATATCGCGGATAATGGTGTGCAATTCCTCCATCGGCATGCCCAAGGTGCCCCGGCCGCCATAGCTGCCGTCGTGGGAATCGGAAGATTGATCACCACCGGTGCAAAATGCCTTGTCGCCCACACCGGTCAGCACCACGACGCCAATGTCGGGGTTCCAGCCGGACATACTGAAGGCCTTGATCAGTTCCTCAGCCGTTTGATTGCGAAAGGCGTTGTATTTGTCCGGGCGGTTGATGGTGATCGTCGCCACGCCGTCCTTCTCGGTATAGATGATGTCCTGGAAATCCATGATCCTAACCGTGCATGGTCAAGCCGCCGGAAACCGAGATGGTTTGCCCGGTGATATAAGACGCATCGTCGGATAGGAAGAAGGAAACCAGGCCCGGATAATCCTCCGGCTCGGCAACCCGCTTCATAGGTACGGCACGCTCCAGCGCGGCGACGAGTTTCGGCCCCTGTTCTGCCAGCAAAGGCGTATTGGTGGGTCCGGGACAAATGGTGTTCAAAGTGATCTGCTTGCGCGCCAATTCCCGGCTCATGGTTTTGGAAAAGGCGATCAGGCCGCCCTTGCAGGCGGCATAAACTGCCTCGCCGGAGGAGCCGACCCGGCCCGCATCGGAGGAGATGTTGACTACCCGGCCACTGCCCCGTTCCGCCATGCCCTTGAGGATGACATGGCACAGGTTCAAGGGGCCGTACAAATTGATGGCAACAACCTTGTGCCAAAGTTCCAGGTCCGTATCCAGGAAGGGCATGGATTTATCCCAACCCGCGTTGTTGACCAAGCCATCGACTGGACCGTGATCGCCTTCAAATGCGGTAACGGCAGCATCAACAGCGCCATAGTCGGAAATATCCAGGGCATAGCCGCTGGCGGAACCACCCGCTGCGCGAATTTTCTCGGCCACTGCATTGGCACCGTCGCCGTTCAGGTCGAAAATGCCTACATTGCAGCCTTCTTCACCCAGGCGCAGGCTGATGGCCTGGCCAATGCCGCTGGCACCGCCGGTTAAAACGACATTCTTTCCTGTTAATCCGCGCATTATCAAATCTCCACTAAGCTGGTCATCATGAAATTCCCTGAAACATAAAAGCAAACAAACTTCGAGTCTCGATTTTGTTGTAGCCTGCTACAATCAGCCGCAACAACCGCAGCTACTATAAGGACAGAGAATTATGACTGTACGCCTTTTCGCCATGACTTGTGGCTGGCTGACCATGCCCATGACTAATTTTCTGGTGGGGGAAGAAGGCGACATTCGCCTGCCTGTCCCTGCCTTTTTAATAGATCACCCCAAAGGCCAGGTTCTGTTCGACACCGGTCTGCATACGGATTTGTTGAATCCCATCGATAGACGCGCCCAGGTCATCACCAAACATTTCAACCCGGAGTTTAAAGCCGGAGAAGAACTGGCCGCCCGTTTGGAATTTTGCGACGTGGACGTGACCAAGGTTCGTTATCTGATTAATTCCCACCTGCATTTTGATCACGCAGGCGGCAATCACCAGGTCCCGAACGCGCAATTGATCGTGCAAAAACGGGAATGGCTGGCCGGTCATGACCCGGACCTGATGCAATCCAACGGGTTCGCGCTGGCAGATTATGACCATGGCCACGATTTGAACCTTGTGGATGGGGAACATGACCTGTTTGGCGACGGCAGTGTCGTCTGCCTCCCCACCTATGGCCACACGCCGGGCCATCAATCCCTAAAGGTGCGTCTGGGTAGCGGCGATGTGCTGTTGGCAGGCGATGCCTGTTATTTGCGCCAGACATTGGAAAATCTGCATCTGCCAAAGATAGTCCACAGCAAGGAGGAGATGCTGGAAAGCCTGCACCGTATCCGCGCCCTGCAAACGGCGGGCGCCCGCATCTTCTATGGTCATGACGCGGATTTCTGGAAAACCGTGCCCCAAGCCCCGGCGGAAGTGGTATAATCACGCCCTTCTAGCGCAGTTACGGGCTAATGGAGGGTTGGAGATGAAGTTCATCTGTGATGCGCCACAGGGCAAAACCTGGTTCCGGCTGGAGACGGAGGTGGAGGCGACGTCGGAATCCACTCTGCTGGGGCATGCGGTAGAGAAACATTTCCGCCGTGACTGGGACCGCGCGGCGACCACTTACAAATCGGCCTCAAGCGTCTCATTCGAACAGAACATCGGCCTCAGCGCCCATGTGCAACGGGAAATGGCGCTGTTTCTGACCTTGCGGAATAGCGAGGGCAAGGGCCTTGCCACGGCCATGCTGCCCCCGAATGGTAAGGCAAAAACAGGCTTTCGCATCATTATCGTCGGCGAAAACAATAGCGACCCGTTTGTCGTGCATACAGATGCCATCGAGGCCCTGGGCCGGCATTTTGGCCTGACGCTGACGCGTAACGACTGTTTCCCATATGGCGGCTAGCCGTCCCCTCGTCCCGCCCTTGCCTCTCTGCGCGGGGGGTGTATGTTGCGGCCTTGGAAAAATGTAACCGCAATGGGCGCGCGTTGCTGCGCCAATAGATGAGAAGGTCAGGTCATGACAGTTGAAATCAATCCCGGCGAAATGCTGAAAGACAAAGTAATCCTGGTAACCGGCGCTGGCCGCGGCGTGGGCCGTGACATCGCCCTGATGGCGGCCAGCCAAGGCGCCAAAGTGATCGTCAACGATCTGGGCGGTCAGGCTGATGGCGAGGGTGAGGATAAGACCCCGGCCATGGAAGTTGTCGGTGACATCAAGGCCGCCGGTGGCGAAGCTGCTGCCAACTATGGCTCTGTTGCAGATTTCGGCGCGGCCGAGGCGATGATCCAACAGGCCGTGGACACCTATGGCAAGATCGACGGCGTCGTCAACAACGCCGGCAGCCTGCGCGATGTCATCTTCCACAAAATGACCGAGGAAGAATGGGACATCGTCATCGCCGTGCACCTGAAAGGCTGCTTCAACGTGGCCCGTGCCGCCGCCACCCGTTTTCGGGAGCAGAAAAGCGGTGCCTTCGTGCACATGACCTCCACCTCCGGTCTGGTGGGTAACTTTGGCCAAGCCAACTATGCCGCCGCCAAGTTGGGTATCGTCGGTCTGTCCAAGTCCCTGGCGCTGGATATGTCACGCTTTGGTGTGCGTTCCAACTGCATCTCTCCTTTCGCCTGGAGCCGCCTGATCGGCACCATTCCCATTTCTTCGGACGAGGAAGCCGCCCGGGTCGAAAAGATCAAGGCCATGACCCCGGCCAAGATTGCCCCCATGGCCGTGTTCCTGCTGTCCGATGCGGCAAAGGACGTCACAGCGCAGATCTTTGGCGTGCGGCACAATGAAATCTTCCTGTTCAACCAGCCCCGTCCGGTCCGTTCGGTCCAGCGTACGGATGGCTGGACGCCCGAGACCATTGCCGAGCACGCCTTGCCCGCAATGGCTTCCAGCTTCATGCCGCTGGAACGCAGTGGCGACGTCTTCAGCTGGGATCCCGTCTAAGACGGTATAATCAAATTATAGCCGGGCCCCGAATTAGTCAGGGCCCGGCTGTATTTGTTCCGGCACAAATCAAAGGAACGCAGCAATGGCAATCGATTACGACAAAATCATGAATTGGCCGTTCGAGGAAGTGGTGCAAAGTTATGACACCCGCGACAGCATTCTGTATGCCCTGGGTGTTGGCCTGAACATGGACCCCTTGGATGAAGAGCAACTGCGCTTCACCTACGAAGACAACATGAACGCCCTGCCGACCATGGCGGTTGTGCTGGGCACGCCCGGTTTCTGGGTCAAGGATCCCGACAGCGGTATTGATTGGGTCAAGGTTCTGCATGGCGAACAGGGCATGGTCCTGCACAAGCCCCTGCCCCCCGCAGCCACGGTAACGGCCACCACCAAAGTAACCGAGATTATCGATAAAGGTGAGGGCAAGGGCGCGTTGTTGCTGCAAGAGCGCACGGTTACGGATCAGGCAACCGGCGACAAACTGGCGACCCTGTATTCCACCACCTTTGCCCGTGGCGACGGCGGTTTCGGCGGTCCTACGACAGGTGCCCGTCCGGTCCATAGCCTACCGGAGCGGGAACCCGACATGGTCTGCGATTTACCCACCCTGCCCCAGGCGGCCCTGATCTATCGTCTGTCAGGCGACTATAATCCTTTGCATGCGGATCCGAACGTGGCCAAGGGCGGTGGCTTTAAGGCACCGATCCTGCATGGCTTGTGCAGTTTTGGTGTGGCCGGTCATGCCATTCTAAAATCCTGCTGCGATTATGATCCATCGCGCTTTAAATCCATGAACCTGCGCTTTTCCGCTCCGGTGTATCCGGGCGAGACCATCCGTACAGAGATGTGGAAAGACGATAACGTTATCTCGTTCCGCGCCAAGGTTTTGGAACGGGACGTTATGGTTTTGAACAACGGTCGGGCCGACGTCGGTTAATGACGGCGAACCAGACACGTTACGTCGTTGCTGCCCCAGACCCGACCATCATCAATGATCTGGCCCCCTGGGCCGAGCGGCTGGAGGGAACTCTGGCCACTGCACAAGGAAATTAGGCGATGCCAAAGCTATTACTGGCCGGTACCTTTCATCCCGACATAAACATTTTGTTGAACGACCGCGCTGACGTTGAAGTCGTAATCCTGGTGGAACCGACGGAACAGGAATTGATCGACGCAATTCCGGGCTTTGACGGTCTGGTCCTGCGCACAACGCAGTTTGGGGCGGAGGCCTGCGCCAAGGCAGATAAGCTGAAGATAATCTCCCGCCACGGGGTCGGCTACGACAATGTTGATGTTAAAGCCGCCACCGCCAACGGTTTGCCTTTGGCTGTGGTGGGGGAAGCCAATTCCAATGCGGTTTGTGAACATGCCTTCATGTTGATGCTGGCCACAATGAAAGACGCCCTGCCCCTGGATAATGCCGTGCGCAAGCAAGATTATGCCCGACGCAATGCCATGACCTCCGGCGAGGTGGCTGATAAAACCATTCTTATCGTTGGCTTTGGCCGGATCGGCACCCGCATGGCGCGGCGTTGCGCCGCCTTTGATATGAAGGTGATCGTGGCCGATCCATATGTGCCCCGGCGTGTGGTTCAGGGCCATGGCTATGAATATGTTGAGGATTTTCGCGATGCGCTGGACCGCGCAGATATCGTCACTTTGCATATGCCTGGCAGCCACGACGGCAGTGCGGTACTGGCCGGGCAGGAATTTTCCCGTATGCGCAAAGGGGCTGTGTTGATCAATACAGCACGCGGCAGCTTGCTGGACGAAGACGCCTTGTATCAGGCGCTGACCAACGGGCCGTTGGCTGCAGCAGGTTTGGATGTGACGCGGGATGAACCGCCGGCATCCGATCTAGCCCTGTTGAGCCTGGATAATGTCCTCCTCAGCCCCCACATCGCGGGCGTCACGCGGGAAGCCTTCCGCGCCATGGGAATGCAGGCGGTGCAAAATTGCCTGGATGCCTTCGATGGCAAGCTGGATGATTACTATGTGATCAATCCTGAGGCGATGCAGTCGGGCAATGGCTAAGCCGACAACATTCGTGGACGATGACGGCGTCTGGTGCGAAATTCTGGGTCAGCGTCGATCAGCGCCGGCCCTGTTCCTGGACCGGGACGGCGTCGTGGTGGTGGAGACCCACTATCTGCACGAAGTCGAAAAGACCACCCTGATCCCCGGCGCGGCGCAGACCATTGCCCAGGCCAATCAACGGGGCCTGCATGTGGTTCTGGTGACCAATCAATCCGGCGTCGGGCGCGGTTATTACGGCTGGGAAGAATTCCGTCTGGTGCAGGACAAGATCAAGGCGGACCTGGCCTCTTTTGGTGCCCATGTGGATGCGGTCTGTGCCTGCCCCTACCATCCGGAGGCCGAGGCACCTTACGATAGGGAGCATCCCGACCGCAAACCAAACCCCGGCATGTTGCTAAAGGCTGCCGCAGCCCTGGATATCGCGCTGGCCCCGTCCTGGATTGTAGGTGATCTGCCAACGGATATGGGTGCCGGGCGCAGTGCCGGATTAACGGGCGGCGTCCATGTCCTGTCGGCATTCGGCGACGGCTTTCGCACGGAGGCCCTGGCCCACGGGGACAAGGACTTCCAGGTTCACGCCGCCGACAGTATCGATGACGCACGCGGCCTTATCCCGCTGCTGAACGACTAGCGTACCCTCAACTGGCCTACCCTTCAGCGGCCTTGAAACTCCGGCTTTTCCTTGGCCAGAAAGGCTTTGTATCCCGTCTGGAAATCTTCTGTGGCGAAACAGTCATAGCTTTCTTCGATGTCGGCGGCACTCAAGGCTTCCGGCTGGCTTAGCCGGCGGGCGAATTTCTTGTGCCAGCGGGCCACTAAAGGCGCGCCGTCAGCGATCCGTTGGGCCGTGGCCTCTACCTCCGCTGTGACCTGATCATCCGCGACGATGCGATTAACCAGTCCCATCTGTTGGGCCCGTTGGGCATCGAATATCCGGCCTTCCAGGACGATCTCCAGCGCATTGGCCCGGCCCACCACGGCGGCCACGGCCTGCATTTCATTCAGGGCCACGACCAGACCTAGGTTTTTGACGGGTACGCCAAAACGGGAAGCGGTCCCGCAAATGCGCATGTCGCAACAGCATGCCAGCTCCAACCCGCCACCAACACAGGCACCGTGGATCATAGCCACCACCGGGTGCCGACAGTTCTGGATCGCCTCTAGCGCCTCTGCCATAACCGCGCCATAGGCCTGCGCACTGTCCCGATCAAACCGCTCCTTGGCGAATTCGGCGATATCGGCACCGGCGGCAAAGGCTTTTTCGCCCGCCCCCCGCATGATGATACAGCGCAGATCATCGACCATATCCAGGACCGTGAAAGCATCGGCGATGCCCTGCCACATGGCCAAGTTCATGGCGTTCAAACGGTCAGGCGCAGACAGCGTTACGGTTGCAACATGGCCGTCCCGTTCAACAAGGACCTCTCCGCTCATTTCTTTTTGCCGAACAGGCTATCCAGGCCTTTTTTCAGACCTTCCAAAGGTGCCTTCACGGCATCCGTGGCGGTGTCAGTTGCGGACTTTGCAGGTGCCTGCGCGGCCGGCTTTTTGCCACCGCCTTGGGCTATTTTCAGGCAGGGGTTATCGTCGCCGCTGCCCAGATCGCCCAATGCCAGCAAGGCTGCGGGTGGGAACAGGGTTGCGCCCAACAAACCACCCAAACGCCGCGCCGTCGCCAATTCGTCGGGACGGAAGCTGGGCTCTGCGAAGGTACCGCCGATCTTGATGGGCACGGCAACATTCAAGGTAGCGGATTTCGATTGTGGCGAGACCTTCATGGCCAGAGTTTCTTCCCCCAGGTTCATGCTGCCCTCACCCACCACCGTGGAATATTCCGTATCCGCCAACAGGACCATGGAGGTGGCGATGCCTTTCTTGATATCGAAGCGGGAAGCGACGCAATTCAGTACCGTCCACTCCGATTTCTCCCCCGACATCATACCCATGACGGCGGACAGACCACCAATAGCCGTATCGAACGCGGCGGTTTTCACCTTGCCTTGGTTCATCAATAACGAGGTGCCGCCATTCAGGCTTCCCGCGATTGCAGCCACGGATTTGCCGGAGCCCAACAACTTCACTTTCAGATTGCCCGTACCCTGAAGCAGATCCGTTGCCTTGGCTTCCGTCAACAAACGGCCCACATCCAATTTCGGTGCGGCCATTTCAAAGGCCACACTGGGCACCTTGCCGCCTGCATTTACGATGGCTGAAAGGCTCACCGGGCTGCCGGCCACGGTCAAGCTCATGGGTTTAAGGGCCAGGCGGCCCTTTCTCACCGTGACCGTGGCTGTGACATCACGCAGGGTTATTTCCGGGGTGATCACTTCGGCAAAGGCGATTTTCGCGTCTGCCTCCACAGTCTTCAGGACATCCAAGGGCAGGGGATCATTGGGCAGTACTTTGCCGGGCCGGGAAGGTTTCTTGGTCGCCTCGGGTTTTGCCGCGCCGCCCTCACCAGAAGCCGGTTGCAGTTCTGCCAGATCCAGCCGCTTGGATGACAGATCCACCTTGATCATCGGCAGCTTGCCGCTGCTGTCAACGCTGATATTGCCAGCCAAATCGCTGTTTCCCAAGGCCAGTTTCAGATCGGTAATGGTCGCCTTATCCCCTGCCGCGCGCACAGCGGCGGTAAGCTTAAGGGGCAGGTTTGCCGGCACCCCATCACCCGCCAGGGGCTGTAATCCGGACAGATCCGAAGCTGAGATATCAATCGTCGCATCCACGGTCTTAGTGGGCACCTGGGCCGCGCCCTTGACGCCGATTTTCAGACCCAGAACTTCGGCCAGCAAATCCACCTGCATGGGTGCCACCGGATCCATGGCATTCTTCAACGGACCCGCCTTGCCTTTGAGTTTCACGGGCATATCGTTGTAGGCGGCCTGAACCACAAAATTCAGGGGATCCGAGGTCGAGGCGGCATCTGCCTCAATAGACGTCAGCTTGACCTTTATGGTTTCACCACTGACACCATCGTTATATGTCAACAAACCGTTCTTGATCTGCAGTTCGCCAATATGGGGGATTGCCCCAGCGCCCTCATCTGCTGCCTCTGTCTCCGACTTCGCGGCGGCAGCTTCGTCGAATACCCAGTTGCCCTTACCATTTTTGTCGGTTTCCATCAGGATATCAGGCTCAATCAGTATCAGACGATTGATCTGAATATCGCCAAATAACAGGGGTATCAGGCTCAACTGCACTTCGAAGCGGCGCAGGGTCAGCATCTGCGGTCTTGAACCCCAGGTCGCATTGGCAAAGCTAATTCCTTCGCCAGAGACCGTGGGGGTCAGGGATACTGCCAGGGATAGGGTCCCTTCCAATTTCAAGGTCCGCCCCGTGGCGTCTTTTGCCGCCTTGGCAATTTCCGGGCGATAGGTATCCATATCCAGGCTGGCAAGATATGCCGCACCGCCACCAATGACGACCACAATTATGACAGCTACGATGGCAACTATTTTGCCGATCTTCATGACCTGAATTCCCCTGTTGAACAATTTGTATTGTTAACCATACGTTACCATAACAGGTTGGACTTGGCAGTGATGCATTACACAGTTTGGTACTTAATCCGGCGATTGTGGATAATTTTCTGCCCACAGGCACCGGGCCGATACAACGTGACGCCGGGCGGATAATGCTGCCTTGTTGTTCCTGTTCGAATATATGCGCGGTCCAGCCCAAAACCGGGCCCGATGTCTAAGAGAGCAACCGCAGCTAGCGCGAAACAACTACAGCGCCTAAGATCAAGGAAATAGGACGGAGGGCGGGACAATGATCACATTCGCAGAGTACCGGAAGCTGGATGCCACGGCCTTGGCCGAAGCAATCGCAAAGGGTGATTTGGGCGCTGACGAAGTGTTGGAGGCCGCCATCGCCCGGGCCCAAGCGGTCAATCCGGAACTGAATGCCATTGTGCACGAACAATACGACAAAGCCCGTAATTGGGCCCGCAATTGGGCCCGCAACCTGGCGCGCAATGAAGATGCCTCCGACGGGCCTTTCAAGGGCGTGCCCTATTTGTTGAAAGATCTAGGTGCCTTTGATGCCGGGGAACCTTGCACCATGGGCAGTCGCTTGTGGGCGGATTTCGTACCCGACCATGACGCCACCTATACGGAACGCTGCAAGGCCGCCGGGCTGGTCATCATGGGCCGGACCAATACGCCGGAACTAGGCCTGAATGCCACGACGGAACCCACATTGCATGGTGCCACGCCAAACCCGTGGAACCCGGGCCATTCAGCCGGCGGATCATCAGGCGGTTCAGCCGCCGCAGTAGCGGCAGGCATTTTACCTATGGCGCACGCCACGGATGGTGGCGGCTCGATCCGCATTCCGGCAGCGAATTGCGGCCTGTTCGGCCTGAAACCGACCCGGGGTCGCAACCCGGCAGGCCCTGATGTGGGCGAAGGGTGGAGCGGTATGTCCACGGGCCATGTGGTCAGCCGTTCGGTACGGGATTCCGCCCGGATGATGGACTGCACCCATGGCCCCGCCCCCGGCGATCCCTATGCCGCACCGCCTCCCGATCAGCCTTTTATTGAGGAAGTTGGGGCGGATCCCGGACAGCTACGCATTGCGTTGATGACGGATGGATTTGATGGCCGCCCCCTTGATCCCGAATGCATCAGGGGTGTGGAGGATGCCGCGAAACTGTGTGCGGATCTGGGTCACAGGGTCGAAATTGCCCGGCCCGCACTGGATGTAGCTGCTGTCTTGCAAGCCTCCCGTACGGTGATCGCCGGCAATGTCTGGACCGCCGTGCGATTGCGCTGCGAGGCTTTGGGCCGGGAACCCAGTGGTCAGGATGTGGAAGCCGTAACCTGGGCCTTCGCCCAAGAAGGGCTTAAATCCAGCGCAGGTGATTATGCCGCCGCCGTCATGGTGATGCACCAGTGCGGGCGGCAATTGGCGGCATTCTTTGCCGACTACGACCTTATTCTGTCGTCAACTCTGCGCCATCCGCCCCTGCCATTGAAGGCCATCGATATGCAGGACACGGATCTGGATCATTATTGGCAGGCGTTGTTCGAGGACGAAATCGCCATCACGCCGTTCTATAACAGTACCGGTTGCCCGGCCATGACAGTGCCCTTGCATATGAGTGCGAACGGCCTTCCCGTGGGCGTTCACTTCGGCGCACCATTTGGCGACGAGGCAACATTGTTCCGCCTGGCGGCACAACTTGAAACAACCGCCCCGTGGTTCGACCGGGTGCCGGACCTCAACTAACCCAGGGCGTCGCCACCGGCGCGACATTGGATTAGTTGCTGATGCTCCAGGCCGGCTTCCCGGTGCATATGGGCTGCGTGATAGTCGGGCATGGCCAGCATCTGTAGAAAAGCGTCGCGGGAGGGATATTCCACCACGACCACCTCGTCCCACAGATCCGCATCTTCGCCAATAAACATGACTTCCGGCTGACCGGACCAGACGATACGTCCCCCCAACGAGGCGACGATGACACTTATGGCAGCGCCATAACGGAGATAAGCCTCCCGTCCGGAAACATCCGGGTCCGCCACCTCGCCGTCCTGATAGCGCGCGCGGTCGCGAAACTTCAACAAATTGATCATCTGCACGGGGCCCTGGCGGGGATGATCACGAAAATTGCGAAGTTGTTGGCCACTCGGTTGCCGCTTTTTGTTCATGCTTACACTCCAATATTTGGTCGCCATATTACTTTCCCAGCACACTAGCGCATTGCACTTGCGGGCGGGGGGTCTTTTAGGGCTAACTACGCCGATGGAAAGAATATCAGTCATCGGCGCGGGTGCCTGGGGGACAGCACTGGCACAAATGCTGGCCGCCGCGGGCCGGGCGACCCGGATCTGGGCCCGGGAAGAAGACGTGGTCGCGGCCATCAATACAGATCACGCGAACCCTTTGTTTTTGCCGGACGTATCCCTGCACCAAGACCTACGCGCCACCACGGACCTGGCCGAAGCGGCGGCGGCGGATTTGATCCTGTTGGTTACCCCGGCGCAATTTTTGCGCCCGGTGACGGCTGAATTGGCAAAACACCTTAAACCCGGCATTGCCGCCGTCGTCTGCGCAAAGGGCATCGAAAAGGGCAGCTTTGCCCTGATGAGCGAGGTTTTGTCGGACACCCTGCCCCAGGCACCACAGGCAATTCTATCGGGCCCGACCTTTGCCATCGAAGTGGCCAAGGGCCTGCCCACTGCCGTGACCCTGGCCTGCGCTGATGAAGCCCTGGGTGGGCGCATCGTAGAGGCTGTGGGACAGCCGCATTTTAGGCCCTATTGGACGGATGATGTGATCGGCGCGCAGATCGGCGGCGCGGTCAAGAACGTGTTGGCTATCGCCTGCGGCATTGTCGAAGGCCGCAAACTGGGTGCCAATGCCCGCGCCGCCCTGATGACCCGTGGTCTGGCCGAAATGGTCCGATATGGCACCATGCGCGGTGGCCGCGGGGAAACCCTGATGGGCCTGTCGGGCCTCGGCGATCTGGCCCTGACCTGCAATGATGCCCAATCCCGCAACATGTCCCTGGGCATGGCACTGGGGGCGGGACGCAGCATGGCGGATATTTTGGCTGAGCGGCGATCTGTTGCCGAAGGGGCCCATACGGCGGGGGCCATTTCAGGCCACATCGCGCCCATGGATTTCGAGATGCCCATATGCACGGCCATGGATGACGTACTGAATAAGGCAGCCGATATTGACGCGACAATCCAAGGCATGTTGGGCCGGCCCTATCGACCGGAACAAGGTTAACCTGTAGACATTCTCATAGCATCGCGCCGAACATTATTGGGGGGAACACATGGCCTATTGGCTATTTAAATCAGAACCGGGTGCTTGGTCCTGGGATGATCAGGTCAAGGAAGGCAAAAAGGGTGCCGAATGGGACGGGGTGCGCAATCATCAGGCCGGCAACAATATGAAGGCCATGAAAATCGGCGACAAGGGGTTCTTCTACCACTCGGTCAATGAAAAAAGCGTCGTCGGCATCGTTGAAGTGTGCAAGCTGTGGTACCTGGACCCCACCGACCCCAAGGGTAAGTTCGGCATGGTTGATATCCGCGCCCTGGAAGCCTTCCCCAAACCGGTCACCCTGGCTGATGTTAAGGCGGACGAACGCCTGGCGAAAATGCCCCTGGTTACCAATACCCGCCTATCTGTGCAGCCCGTGGATGCCAAAAGTTGGAAGATCATCTGTCGCATGGGCGGCATCAAAGCATAGAGTAGAAGGATCAAAAGTTCATGACGCCTGTTCCCGCCAATGACTGGATTGCCCACCACGCCCGCTTTGTTCCAACGCACGAGGCCATGCATGATCTGGCCTCTGACCGGCATTTCACCTATGCGGAGATGGACCGCCGCGTTGACAAGGTGGCGCTGTACCTGCGTGACGGCCTTGGCGTGCAAGACGGCGACCGGGTGGCGGTGTTGTGCCACAACGATACCGACGTTCTGGAAATACAATTCGCCTGCCGCCGCCTGGGCGCGATCTTCCTGCCCTTGAATTGGCGTCTGGCTGTGCCGGAATTGGAATATATCTGCAACGATGCGACCCCAAGGACACTCCTTTATGGCACAGAATTCGCCGGGGAGGCCGCCGAAATCCAGCGCCTGGCCGGGGTTCCTAGCCTTGCCAGCCTGAATAACGGCGGCAACAGCGATTATGAGACGGGCCTGGCGGCGGCATCCGGCAAAATTTCCGCGCCCGCGCGGACCTTGGGCGATATCTGGACCATCATGTATACCTCCGGCACCACGGGCCGGCCCAAGGGTGCCAAGATCACCTATGAAATGGCCACATTTAATGCGATCCAATGCGCCATGACGGTTGAAATCCACGGCGGCTCTAAAAATCTGGTGATCTTGCCGCTATTCCATACCGGCGGTCTGAACGTTTACGCCAATCCCGTCTTTCATGTCGGCGGCAGCAACGTTGTGCCCCGGTCATTTGATCCGACTTATTTCCTGGATCTGTTGTCGGACAAAGAAATGCATCTGACCCACGCGCTTGGCGTACCGACAAATTTCCTGATGCTGGCCCAGGAGGCGAAATTCGCTGACGCGGACCTCTCCCATGTCATTTGTCTAAGCGTCGGTGGTGCAGCGGCACCGCTATCCCTGATAGAGGAATATGGTGCCAAGGGCATTCAATTGCAGCAAGGCTGGGGCATGACGGAAACCGGCCCCCTGGGGCTGATGCTTTCGGGTGAACAGGCCTTGGCGAAAGTCGGCTCTTCCGGGCTGCCGCCCCTTTATGTCGGGCTGCGTATTGTCGATGAGGCCCGCGATGAAGTGGCCCAGGGGGAAACGGGCGAATTATTGATCAAGGCACCCACCGTCACGCCGGGCTATTGGAACCGGGAGAGCGAGCACGATGAATTCTTCACCCCCGATGGCTGGTTCCATACCGGTGATGCCGCCCGTCAGGACGACGACGGTTACTATTATATCGTTGACCGGACCAAGGATATGTTCATTTCCGGCGGAGAGAACGTCTATCCGGTGGAGGTGGAGAACGTCATTTTCCAACTGGATGGGGTATTGGAAAATGCCGTCATCGGCATCGAAGACGAAAAATGGGGCGAGGTTGGCCGCGCCTGCGTCGTGCTGAAGCCGGGTGCCAATCTGGACGAAGATGCCGTTATTGGGCATTGCCAAGGCCAGCTGGCCCGCTACAAGATGCCAAAGCAGGTCCGCTTCATGGATGAATTGCCCCACAACGCCACGGGCAAAGTCCTGAAGCACGAATTGCGCCGGGAATAAGTGGGGCTAATTGGGGACTAATTGTCAAAGATGTACACAAACCAGTTGGAAGTAATATTATGAGCATCCCCGTCAAGGACTGGATCAAACACCACGCCGACTTTACGCCAAACAAGGAGGCATTGGTCGACCTTGCCTCTAATCGCAAGTTCACCTATGCCGAGATGGACGCCCGCGTCACCCGCGCCGCACTGTATTTGCGCGATGGTGTGGGTGTCGCGGACGGCGAACGGGTTGCCCTGCTGTGCCATAACGACAGCGACGCCTTTGAAATTCAGTTCGCCTGTCGCCGGATTGGGGCCATTTTCATGCCCCTCAACTGGCGCCTGGCCGTGGCGGAACTGGAATACATCTGCAACGATGGCGAGCCGAAAGTCCTGGTCCATGGTAAGGAATTCGCCAGTCAGGCAAAGGAAATCCAGGCATTATGCGGCACTGCCCATTTGGTCGGCCTGAATAACGGCGGCACCAGCGACTACGAAACCGGTCTGGCCGCGGCCAATGGCGAACTTGTCCCGTTGGCGAAAGATCTGACCGATACCTGGACCATCATGTACACATCCGGCACCACGGGCCGGCCCAAAGGTGCGCGCATGACTTACCAAATGGCGGTCTTTAACGCCATTCATTGCGCCATGACAACATCGTTGACCGAAACTTCGAAAAATTTGGTCTTTCTGCCGACCTTCCATACCGGGGGCCTGAACGTTTATGCCAACCCCATCTTCCATACCGGCGGCACCAACGTTGTCCTGCGGGAATTCAATTCGGCGTATTTTCTGGAACTATTATCGGACAAGGAATTGCATCTGACCCATATGTTCGGCGTGCCTACGAATTTCCTGATGATGGCCCAGGAACCAGGATTTGCCGACGCCGACCTGTCCCACCTGATGACCCTGGGCATCGGTGGTGCCGCCGCACCCCTGGCCTTGATCGAGGATTTCGCCGCCAAGAATATCATACTGCAACAAGGTTGGGGCATGACGGAAACCGGGCCTTTGGGCCTGTTGCTGTCGCCGGATCAGACCTTGGCCAAGGTTGGCTCCTCCGGCCTGCCGACAATGTATGTCAGCCTGAAAATCTGTGATGCAACCGGTGCCGAAGTCGCAAAGGGGGGCGAGGGCGAATTGATGATCAAAGGCCCCACGGTCACGCCCGGCTATTGGAACCGGGAGGCGGAGCATGATGATTTCTTCACCGCCGATGGCTGGTTCCACACCGGTGATGTGGCCCGGCAGGATGAAGACGGCTATTACTACATCGTAGACCGGACCAAGGATATGTACATCTCGGGTGGAGAGAACGTCTATCCGGCAGAGGTGGAAAACGTCATATTTGAAATGGACGGGGTGCTTGAAAACGCCGTCATCGGTGTGCCGGATGAAAAATGGGGCGAGGTCGGACGCGCCTGCATCGTCCTCAAGCCGGGCTCCAACCTGGACGAGGATGCGGTCATTGACCATTGCAATGATAAATTGGCCCGCTTCAAGGTCCCAAAACAGGTCCGCTTTATGGACGAATTACCCCACAACGCCACCGGCAAAGTCCTGAAGCATCAGATCCCACGGGACTGATTATTGTGGGCGGCGTCGGATAAATGGTGATAAGGACATGGTGATGTCAGACCTTCGGTTGCAATGCGGCTGCGGAAGCGTGAGGGGGCAGGTGCGGGATTTCGCCCAGCGAAGCCGCACACGGACGGTATGCCATTGCGTCGACTGTCAGGCTTATGCACGCCATTTACCCGACACGGTCAGTATATTGGACGAATTCGGCGGTAGCGACATTGTGCAGCTGACGCCAGCACAGGTCACCATCGACCAAGGCATGGATCAACTCCGCTGCTTGCGCCTGACCCCCAAGGGGCTTTATCGCTGGTATGCGGACTGCTGCAAGACGCCCATCGCTAATACCGTGTCACCTGGGTTTCCCTTTGTTGGCTTGATGCACAATGCGCTGATCATCAATGGCCCCTTGGATGGGTGCCTGGGGCCGGTGAACTTTTATGTTCAAGGCAAGTCCGCGAAAGCGCCACGCGCGAACCAAAAGGTCCATGCGGGCTTTCCTGTCTCATGGTTTCTGGCCAGTGCTCCCTGGATGATATGGGGCAAAATTCGCGGCAAGCACAAACCCTCGCCTTTTTTTGATGCGGACGGCAAACCGCCAATCAAGCCAGAAGTCTTGCAGGGCTGAAACCCCGGCGTCTCAACTCGGCTAATAACCCGAGGCCACAATAAGCCGCCCTTCTACACCGTGACGTTTGATCAATTCGGCGACGAGACCGCTTTCTCTGGCTTCCTTCACGAAGGCTTCCAGAAACGGTATGGCGGCTTTGTTTTCCGGTTTTGTGCCGATGGCCTGTTGTACGGTGGCGTAATAGCCGTCCAGAATTTTGGCACCGGGTAATTTCAGGATATCTTCGTTCAGGGCCGGGCGCAATCCGGCCAATGCGTCGAAATTGCCGGAGGTATATAATTCCAATGCGCCGGCCAAACCCTTGGCGCGATGCAGTTCGGCATGTTGCAGCGTGCGGGTCAGGTAAAGGTCATAGGCGCTGCGATCGGATACCGCGATGCGGATGCCAGGGCGGTCCACCTGGTCTATGGCCGTCAAAGAAGAACCCTCAGGCACCAGATAGGTTGCCTCAATCTCCGTATAGGC
The DNA here is from genome assembly GCA_018660265.1 of Rhodospirillaceae bacterium. Taxonomy (GTDB): domain Bacteria; phylum Pseudomonadota; class Alphaproteobacteria. Next base: position 34,183 of record JABJKS010000099.1, read on the forward strand.
TTTGGAAAAGGCGATTGTCTTGGCCCGCGCCGGCTCCGCACCTATCAGGCCAATATCCCAGGCATCATCGCCAATGGCATCGGCCACGGCACCGGGGTTGGGGAATTTGACGTATTCAATGGCAACGCCCAAACGTTCCGCGACGGCGCGGGCCATATCGGGGGAAACGCCGATGGGATCACCACTATCCCGGCCCCCCGTGACCAACAGCGGGTTCGACATGTTGATGGCGGCGCGCAAAGTGCCGTTGGCGGCCAGTTCTTTGACGATATCCTGTGTCATGGCAAATTTCTCCCCTACTGCTTTATGCTTTATCTGGGCCAGGCGCGCAGGGCACACAGGCCACCGTCTATGGGCAGGATCAGCCCGGTGACCCAGCGTGCCTCTTCCGATGCCAGATATACAGCGGCCCAACCAATATCCCAGCCTGTGCCTTCGGTCTGCATGGGCACCATGTCGATGCGGCGTTGGCGATATTCCGCCCCTGCCGCTGCCACCATGGGCGTGGCGACGGAGCCGATCACGATGCAATTGCAGCGAATGCCTTCTGCGGCATAGTCGGCTGCGGTAGACAACGTCAAGCCATGGGTGGCCGCCTTTGTCGCGGCATAGGCGGCGGCACCTGGTCCCCCGGTCAATCCCAAAGCACCGGCGATGGAGGAGATATTGATGATCGAGCCGCCACCGCCACTATCCCGCATCAGGGGCACGGCGACGCGGCTGCATTTCATGGCTGTGGTCAGGTTGACATCGACCAGCCTGTCCCAAGTCTCGTCCGTGACGTCTTCAACCCGGTTGGCACCGCCACCCGCACCAATTCCGACGTTGTTGCACAGGATATCGAGGCGGCCATAACGATCCATGACCGCCTGGCCCATGGCCGCAACGTCGTCTGTATTGGTGACATCACCGGCAAAGACAGAGGCCTCCCCACCGTCGGCGGCGATATCGGCGGCAAGTTTCTCCGCCCGCTCGGTCGAGCGATTGACCAGCAATACCTTGGCGCCTTCACGGGCCATCAAAATGGCCATGGCGCTGCCATTGCCGACGCCTGGCTCCCGCGGGGCGGCACCTGTCACTATGGCAACCTTGCCATCCAATCGTCCCATGTACGCTCCGATTGACCGTTCGGTCTTACTATTCCGGATAGCGCCAGGGCGACCCGGGCTGTTCCGCATCTTCATCAATGGTCCATTGCGGCATGGCCAGACCATCCGTAATGTCCGTGAAAACCATACGCACCCGGCTGCCGATGCCGACACTGGCCACCGCCTCGGGCGGGGCCAGGACACCGTCGGGCGTGACCAGGTTACCAAACACACGCAGCGCCTCATGCTCCGTCGGCGCGCCCTTTTGCGTATCCAGATCCACCACCAAAACCATGTATGGCACATACGGCTTAAAGGCCGGCTGGATAGCGTGGGCCACTTCCGTATAGCTGTGCACGGCACCCTTACCCTCCACCGGCGTCCAGGTGAAGTTGCCGGAGGCGCACCAGGCACAGGCCGTGCCGACGGGATAGCGGATCAGGCCGCAATCATCACACTTCTGCAGATGAAAATTATGCGCCGCGCAATGGGCGAAATAAGCTTGGTTTTCGTTGTCCAGGCTATCCACCTGAAGGGTCATGCCAAGGTAGTCGGCAACAATTGTCTCATTAGTTAATTTTGACATTCTCTCTCACTCCCTAACTCAGGCGCCGCGGCGCATGACCAATGCAGACCCGGTGCCCGGTGTGGCCCAGCCCAGATTGGCGCTTAATTCCGCATCCTTGACCTGGCGGCAACCGCCTTCCGAATAGTCATAGGTATGCTGGCGCTTGCCGTCCGGCCCGATGGGGCAACTATCATCCGCCTCGTGCCGCAATTGCCGGACATTTTCCACGACCATGGAGACACCGTGGGTATAGCCCTCGCACAGATGGCCACCGGAGGTGTTGTTGGGCCGCTTGCCGCCCAAAAAGATCGTGCCGTTGGAGACGTAGTCCCCGCCCTCGCCCTTTTTGCAAAAGCCATAATCTTCCAGCTGCAACATGGTGGTGAAGGTAAAGGCATCGTAGGAACCGGTAACGTCGATGTCTTCCGGGCCGACGTCAGCGTTACGCCACAGACGGGGTGCTGCATAGTGCCCGGCAACGGTGGAGATAGGCCCGGTCTCGTAATGCAAATCGGCCCGGGGCTTGGAGACCCGGCCCACCACACCACGGATCAAGGCGGGCACCTGACGGCAATCCTTGGCCCTGGCGGCAGACGTCACGATGATTGCGGTGGCGTTATCGGTTTCCACACAGCAATCCAACAGATGCAATGGCTTGCAGATCATCCGGCTGCCGACCACGTCATCGACCGTGACCCGGTTATTGTACAATGCCTTTGGATTGTTCGAGGCATGGTGGGAATGGGCCACCTTCACATGCGCGACTTGTTCGGGCGTCGTGCCGTAATCATACATGTGGCGCAGGAAGCTGGGGGCAAACAGCTGGCCTGGGCTCTGCCAGCCATAGCTGCGTTGATGCAAAAATTCAGAGACCACGGGGGCCACGGCGCGGGCACCGGTGCCGCCAACGCGGGTCTGGCTGTGACCGTTCATGGAGCGGAAGATCGCCACGGTTTCACACATCCCCGCCTCAATCACGCCCATGGCGATACCGATCAACGCCTCGGTCGAGGAGCCACCGCCCAGGACGTCCATGTAAAAATTCAGGCGAATGCCCAGGTCGGACGAGACGAAGGTGGAGAGGGTGGAATCCATGCCCGAATAGGACAGCATGCCGTCCACCTGTCCTGGCTCCAACCCCGCATCTGCCATGGCGTTGCGCACGGCGCGTACCGCCATGGCCCGCGTTGTGGTGCCGGAGCCACGGACATATTCCGTCTCTCCCACCCCGACGATGGCATATTTTTCCCGTAACGAGGCCCCAAGTTCCGGGTCCAATTGATCGATCTGCGCCATTCTCCCACCCTTACCTCTGTTATTATAAACGTTATCCTATTGTTGCGCGTCAGAACGCCCCCGTCTATCCAGAAGGGCGGTTTAATCTGCCCAAAAGCAAGATCAGCACACAACAAACCCCGGTCAAAAGGTACAGACCAACGGCAAACCCGCCGGTTAGGTCCGATAAAGCGCCCAAGGTCAAGGGTCCCAGAACGCCGCCGACTTCAGCCGCCGAGAAGAACAACCCACCAGCCGCCCCGGCGTGGCTGCTGCCCACACCTTTGGTTTCCACCAGCGACAACATCAAAACCGTCATCAAAGATCCCCGCGCCAGGCCCTGCAGGATAAGACCAAGGCCCAAAGGCAGTGTCAGGTCGGCGAATTGCAATAACAGGGTCGATGCCCCCGCAGCCAGGATCAGGGCGAACAAGATTTTGCGGCGGCGGACCGGGATAGCCAGGCGCGGGATCAATAAAGACCCTATAACGCCAATCGCAGTCGGTACGGCGGCCCAATAGCCGGCCTGGGAGGCTGTCATACCACCCCGTCGCAGAATTTCCGGCAACCAGTTATTCAGGCCATGGTTAAAAAAGAATGCCGCCACCGCCATGATCAAAATGGCGCGTACCGCTGGCAGCCGCAGCAGACCGCGAAAGACTGAAAGTTGTCCAGGGTGCCCTTGGCCCCGTTCCCCCCGCGCCATGCCCTCCAAGGCCCGGGCCTTGGGATGATGGTTGATTGCCAACCAGATTAAACCAATGGCCAGGGATATTGCCGCATAAAGGAACAACACATGCCGCCAGTTTTGATCCATCAAAGGCATGGCGACACTATTGGTGAGGGCCAGGGCGCTGACGCCGCCCAAGGCGGGACCGGTGATGTAGATACCCATAGCCAGGCCCCGGTCGGGACCTTCGAACCACAAACTGACCAGCTTTGGCGCGCCGATGGAAATCAGCGGCCCGCCAATGCCGAACAGGGCCACGGCGAAGAACAGCGTCACTTGATCATTGGCTGAACCCCGCGCAGCGGCCGATAGAGCGATAATCACGGCGGCGGCAAATAGCGCCCAACGGGGACCGGCACGATCCAGAAAAGCCCCGCACGGCATGGCAGAGGCGATATAGACCAGGGGCCAGGCCCCCAGGACCAGCCCCATGGCGCTGTCGCTGAGACCCAGGTCGGCGCGCATGACACCAATAAGCGGTGCCATCGCGGCCATGGTCAGACCAAAGGCAAAATAAAGAAACCAAACGCCAAACAGCATCAACCAACGATAAGCGCCCGCAGCCGCGTCTGTGTGGTGCTGGCTTGATTGTTCCGGGGTAATTGGTGACGAACTAGGTTTTACGGACATGTTTGGGGATTATAGACCATCCGGATATTTGATGCGCCATAGGCGGACCGGTTTTTCGACCCCGCGCAACATTGCCGCCTCCTCACCCAGGGCACCGGCCGGTAGATCAGCCAAATGATCCCGGACACCGGGGACAGCCATCACGTCTTGGGACAGAACAATATCGTTGCCCAGGCTTTCCCCCTGCAAACGGGCTGCAACATTGACGGTGGAGCCGAAATAATCCAGGCGCTGGTTCGTCGTAACCGCAATACAGGGGCCCTGATGCAGGCCAATTTTCAGAACAATGCCACCATCAACCCGGCCCTGGTTGAAATCCGCGATACCCGACTGCATGGCCAGGGCCGTTCGCACACCAGCCCCGGCGGTTGAGAATGCCGCCATCACCGCATCCCCGATGGTCTTGACCAAGACTCCGCCATGCCGTTCGATTAAATCGGTAAGATAATCAAAATGATCCCGTACCAGATTATAGGCCGCCCCATCGCCCAGGGCCTCGTACATGGATGTGGAACCTTTCAGGTCACTGAATAACAACACCACATTGGCAATGGCAACATCATCGCCGGGACGAAGAATCTGCTCCGGGCAATATTGTTGAAAGGCGGGCATGGCAATGGCCCGGTCACCGGTCAAGGCATCCTGCCGCCAGGCCAACTGCTCTATAACGAATGTCAGGTTTCGATCTGTCTGGTTGTCCAACTTGATGCTGCCCGACTGCCCCGGCGCGCCGGGCAGTATTTGATCAGCCTTGGCCACAACAGTTGGAAAGCCCGCCGCACCATCCCAATCCACATCGGTTTGCGCCCCTGCCTGGGTCGTACGCAGGCTATAACCACCGGGCCTAAGAGGCGGGTCGACTTCCAGCGTGGTCCCGGCGGGGACATGACGCTGCACCTTTATGTGCGGAACGGACGGCGCACCCATCATGCAATAGGCCCCTGCGGGTAGAGGCCGCAGCCACGCCTCCGGCTGGAACGTCAGTTCCACATTGGCGGAAAAACCCTGTTCGAAATCCACATTGCACGTGCTGCAATGAACGGCATGGGGTAGATCCGCCAGATTGTCCGGCACGTCAGAGGCGTTGCGGCAGCGGGGACACAGCACCTCCCAGCGCAGACGCAACAAACCCGCGTGATGGGCCGCCAGGCACAGGACGACGACGGCATCCTGATCAGCGCCCCATTGCCGGGCCAGGACCAGGGGGCGGATGCGGCCCAGCCAGGATTCCGGTGTCTGGCTAAGATATTCGCCGAGGCGCTTCGCCAAACCTGCGCTGCCCGTCTGCGACGCAATCAATGTCAACGCAGCATCCAGGCGCATCACGACGTCAGAAACCAGGGGCGGCGGATCGAACGCCATGGCCTGTGGCTGATCACCATCATCGTCACCATCACCGGAGGCCGTTGATGCCAGTTCGGTCGACAACATGTTTTCCATTGTCGCAATGACCTTGAGAACACTACGGCGCATCATCCCTGTCTGGGCACCGATCCAGCCAATGGGACCCGTGGTGGCCATTTCGAACCGTAAATGCAGATCAAAGCCACTATCCAAAGGCGTCATGTGGGCGGTGAAATCCACATGGCGGAAGGCACCTTTAGAGAATGTTCGCAGTTGACGCACATAGCGCTGTTCCACCCATTCGCCCAAGTCCTCTAACCAAATCGCGGCAACCGGCGGACCGAACTGCCCTTCCACCCGACGCATCACCGAGCCATCGGGCTGCAATTCATCGACCGCCAAATAGGGCGATTGACCAGCCAATTCCGAAAGCAGGCTGCTATCGGAAATCAACGGCCACAGGCGTTCCAGGGACGCCTCGTAATGCAGGGTTTTTTCGACGGTGATCAGCGGCATCTAGCAGTCTGTCGGATTAGCACTGCATTTATGTTATACTCTCTGCATGGCAAATTTCATTCCCTACGACCGCAGCCAAGCTTTTCTGTTACCGCCCGATCTTCGCGACTGGATCGGTGATGATGACCTTGTGCATTTCA
>JABJKS010000119.1 GCA_018660265.1 Rhodospirillaceae bacterium
GGGATAGTTTCTTTCATGGTGAACCGTAGGTTTTCCTGGTGTCGTTGTTTCGGTCTAGACATCCAAAACACTACGATATTTCAACAGGTTAATCTACGTTCACCGCCTAATTCAAAGGCTGGAGTGAATAATTCAGGCTAAGTACCCAGAATCCGGTTAGCGGCGGTATCGCGACCGATTGAAAAATTTATTGAAAAGCATTGAAAGAAAAAAAGGGGATGGCCGTGAACATAGTCAAAACTACAGCAATTTCATTGGTGGCAGCGGTTGCGCTGTCAGCCTGTGTTGGCACACAATTGGAACAGGCAAAGATGGCGGATGCCGCCAAGACGCCGTTCAACAATAACCTCTATAAAGGCTACATCGGCCTGTCGTCGATGGAGTTCGGTGAGGGCGATTACGAGGATTCAGATCGGTTCGCCATGCGCGCTATGACGGCTGCCATGGCAACCAAGGACACTAAGGTTAAGCCTGAAGGTTTTAAGGCACGCCATCTTCCCGCTGACAAGATGGACGACCTTCGTCGCGCCAGGGGCAAGTTGATGATCGCCCTATCCCAGGGTGGACGCGCTAACTTCCCGGATTTGGCTGCTGAGGCCCAAGTCAAGTTTGACTGCTGGATGCAGGAGCAGGAAGAAAACTTCCAGCCCAAGGATATTGCGGCTTGTCGTAAAGATTTCGAAGCAGCGTTGGCGAAACTGAACCAGATGATGGCGCCAAAGAAGATGGCGAAAAAACCCATGATGGCGAAGCCCATGATGGAGAAAAAAGCCAGAGCGCCGGAGCCCGTCGATGTGGACGGCATTTATATCGTGTTCTTTGATTTTAATAGTTCAAAGTTGAGCACGGCCAGTCAGCGCGTGTTGCGCAAAGCGGCGGCGGAGTTTGGCATGATTAAGTCAACGGGTATGGGCCTGACCGGTCATGCTGATATGGCTGGTTCGGCTGCCTACAACGATGCCCTGTCGCGTCGTCGTCTGGACTCGGTATCTGCATTCATGTTGAAGATGGGTACCCCAAGATGGGCTCTGCATCCTTCAGCCCATGGTGAGAGCAAGCCTTTGGTGCCCACCAAGAACGGCACCCGGGAAAAGCGTAACCGTCGGGTTGAGATTATTTTCGAATAATCCAAAACCTAAATCTGGTTATAGGTTTAGAAGTTGAGACACGCGGGGCCACTTCAGTGGTCCCGCGCTGTCGTTTTCGAGGATGAATTGTCATGCGGTTATTGATAGCGCTTTTGTTGCCCTGGTTACTGTTTTTTACCATTGGCCGGGTGTTTGCCGGTATTATCTGTTTGATTTTGCAATGCACCTTGATCGGCTGGATTCCGGCTGCAATTTGGGCTGTATATGCGTTGAGCCAATACAATATGGACCAACGCTTTGACGAACTGAATAACTCATAAACTGTTGCCTCTTGGGCGTTTGGACAGCATGATCCGACGTCGAAGCCAGACAATATGAAGTCAGACGATAAATTGATAGAAGGATTACCGACATGGCGGATGCATATATTTTTGACCACGTACGCACACCACGGGGCAAGGGGCGGGCCAGCGGCGCGCTGCATTCAGTGACACCGATTGAGTTGGCATCGACGGCGTTGCGGGCCATTCGCGACCGCAACGATCTTGATACCGCCAATGTGGAAGATGTCATGCTGGGCTGTGTCGCACCGGTGGGCGAACAGGGGGCTGATATCGCCCGGGTCGCCGTGATCAATTCCGACTATGCCGAAAGCACCGCCGGTGCCCAGGTCAACCGTTTTTGCGCCTCCGGGCTGGAGGCAGTGAATATCGCAGCCGGGCAGATCATGTCCGGTCAGTCGGATATGGCCATTGGTGGTGGCGTGGAAAGTATGAGCCGGGTGCCCATGGGCTCCGACGGCGGGGCCTGGGCGACGGACCCGGCTGTGGCCTTCCACAGCTATTTCGTGCCGCAAGGTATCTCGGCTGATCTGGTTGCCACGAAATACGGCTTCTCCCGCGATGACGTGGACAGTTATGCGGTAGAAAGCCAAAAGCGGGCGCAACGTTCCTGGGATGAAGGCCGCTTCAATAACTCCGTCGTACCCGTGGTCGATCTCAACGGTACGACTGTGCTGGATCGTGATGAGCATATGCGGCCCGAAACCGATATGCAGTCCTTGGCATCATTGGATGCCTCCTTTGTTAATCACGGCGAACAATTCGGCTTTAATTCCGTCGCCATTCAACGCTATCCGGAAATTGAAAAAATCGAACACGTCCACCATGCGGGCAATTCCTCAGGTATCGTTGACGGTGCCTCCGCCATGTTGCTGGGCACCAAGGAGATGGGCGAAAAACTGGGCCTGAAACCACGGGCCCGCATTCGCAGTTTCGCCTCCATCGGCTCGGAACCCACGATTATGCTGACGGGTCCGTCATTGGCGGCGGAGAAAGCCCTCAAGCGTGCCGGCATGTCCAAGGATGATATTGATCTGTGGGAATTGAACGAGGCGTTCGCAGCTGTTGTCCTGCGCTTCATGCAGGCCCTCGACATTGATCATGACGAGATCAATGTCTGCGGCGGTGCCATTGCCATGGGTCATCCCCTAGGCGCCACAGGTGCCATGATCCTTGGTACCGTGTTGGATGAGTTGGAGCGGACGGGGCAAAGCACAGCGCTTGCCACCCTTTGTGTTGGTGCCGGCATGGGTACCGCCACGATTATCGAACGCCTCTAGAATAAGTACTGCACCCACCAAGACGACTTAGGGAATAGCACGATGATGGAATACAACGTGGATGGCGATGGCGTCGCCACCATATCCTGGAACCTGACCAACCGCCCCATGAATGTCCTGAACCAGGAATCCATGGCCGACTATTCCGAGGCCTTGAACAAGGCTATCGATGACGACAGCGTCAAGGGCATCATTGTCACCTCGTCCCATAGGGAATTTATGGTCGGCGCTGACCTGACCGCTTTGGGCGATGGCTCCAAGGCGGATATCGAAAAGTTCATCTTTGTTGTCCTGGAGCTATACCGGCGCATGGAAAAGGCGGGCAAACCTGTTGTTTCCGCCATCAACGGCCATGCCCTGGGCGGTGGTTACGAGATGGCCTTGGCCTCGCATTACCGTATCGCCGCCGATGACCCGAAGATCAAGATCGGCCTGCCGGAAGCCAAGATCGGTCTGCTGCCCGGTGGCGGCGGCACCCAACGCCTGTCCCGTCTGATCGGAATGCAACAGGCCCTGCCATTGATGCTGGAGGGCCGGGAGCTGGCCCCGAAAGCGGCCCTGAATATGGGTATGGTGGACGCGGTTGTTCCGATGGATGAATTGCTCTCGGCAGCCAAGACCTGGGTCCTGGGCGATGGGCAAAAGAACAAGGTCCAGCCCTGGGACAAGAAAGGTTTTAAAATTCCCGGCGGCGGCGTGCAATCACCCATGGGCCAACAGGCCTTTGCCGCCGGTAACGCCATGTTGCACCAGCGCACGTATGGCAACTACCCGGCGCAACAAAACATCATGTCTTCTGTATTTGAAGGCTGTCAGGTGGATATCGATACCGGCCTGGCGATCGAGGTGCGCTACCTGATCGCAACCGCGATCACGCCGGAATGCAAAAACATGATCCGGCTGTTCTTTGCCATGACGGAAGCCGGCAAGGGTGCCGGGCGTCCCAAGGATGTGCCCGCCGCCAGCTACAGCAAAATTGGCGTCCTCGGCGCCGGGATGATGGGAGCAGGCATTGCCTATGCCACCGCCATGGCGGGCCTGGATGTGGTGCTGTTGGATATGGAACAGGCCGGGGCCGATAAGGGCAAGGCCTATACGGAAGGCTTGCTGAAAAAGCGTGTCTCCCGCAAACGGATGGACCAGGCGGCAGCCGATGCCACATTGGCTCGGATCCATGCGACCACGAATTTCGCCGATTTGGCGGGCTGTGAGCTGGTGATCGAAGCGGTGTTTGAAGATCGCGGCATTAAGGCGGATGTGACCCGGAAAGCGCTGGCGGTTACAGGTGATGGCATTACCTTTGCTTCCAACACCTCGACCCTGCCCATCACGGGCCTGTCCGAGGCATCACCGCGCCCGGATAACTTCATTGGCCTGCATTTCTTCTCGCCGGTGGACAAAATGCCCCTGGTGGAAATCATCATGGGCACGGGAACGTCCGATGAAACCCTGGCCAAGGCCATCGACTACGTGAAGGCGATCCGCAAGACGCCGATTGTGGTCAAAGATTCCCGTGGCTTCTATACCTCCCGCGTGTTCGCAACCTATGTCCGCGAAGGTCTGGCCCTGCTGGCTGATGGCGTTGCGCCGGCGCTGATCGAAAATGCCGGCAAAATGGCAGGCATGCCCGTTGGGCCCCTTGGTATGGCCGATGAAGTCTCCATCGATCTAATGTATAAGATCGGCAAACAGACCCGCGAAGACATGGGCGATGACTATGTGGAAGTGCCCGGCGATGAGCTGGTCCGCACAATGGTCGAAGATCTGGGCCGGATCGGCAAAAAGGCTGGCAAGGGCTTTTACGACTATCCCGATAAGGGCACCAAACGCCTGTGGCCGGGGTTGGCGGAAACCTGCCCACAGGCGGCGGAGCAGCCGGATGTGGAAGATGTGAAAAAGCGTCTGATGTATATCCAATCCGTGGAAACCGCTCGCTGTATGGAAGAGGGTGTCATTACGGAAAAACGTGATGCCGACGTTGGCTCTATCATGGGCTGGGGCTTCCCACCATTTCGGGGTGGTGTGCTCAGCCTGGTGGACACCATTGGGATCACCGATTTCGTGGCCGAATGTGACCGTATGGCCCAGGCCCACGGGGCCCGCTTCAGCCCGCCAAAATTGCTACGCGACATGGCGGCCAAGGGCGAAGGCTTCTACGGTAAGGCGGCATAACAAAGGGGCGTAAGTTAATGGGGCAGCAGGCGATAGAGATCAAGCCGCTTTCGGGTGCCGTAGGTGCCGAAATCTACGGCGTTGATTTGGCGCGTGATCTGGACAATTCCGAAATGGCCACGGTGCGCCAGGCCTTTTTTGATCATGGCGTGGTCTTTTTTATGGACCAGAACCTGACCCCGGATCAGCACCTGACCTTCGCCCGACGGTTTGGTGGCATCGACGTGAACAAGTTCTTTGAACAGGTCGATGGTCATCCTGAAATTGCCCAGGTCCGTAAAGAACCCAAGGATACCAATAATATCGGCGGCGGCTGGCATACTGATCACAGCTATGACGCAGCGCCTGCCATGGGTTCAATGTTGCTGGCCCGGGAATTGCCCAAAACCGGTGGCGATACCATGTTCGCATCCATGTATGCGGCCTACGATGCTTTGTCGTCGGGCATGAAGGAGATGCTATCGGGACTGAAAGCAGTACATAGCGGTGCCCGTGCGTTCGGACCAAAGGCGCATGAAAATAACGCTGATCGCGATGCTCAATTCAAACTCTCGGAAATTGCTCTGGCGGAAGTCGAACACCCGGTGATTTGTACACACGCTGATACGGGGCGCAAATTCCTCTATGTCAATGGTGGCTTTACAATGCGGTTTGCCAATATGACCGAGGCTGAAAGCGCACCTTTGCTGCAGTATTTGTTGCAGCACGCCGCGCGCCCGGAATTCACCTGTCGCTTTCAATGGCGGCCTGGGGCGATGGCGTTTTGGGACAACCTTTGTACCCAGCACCTGGCTATCAATGACTATCACGGCCAGCGCCGCCTGATGCATCGCATCACCATTCAGGGCCGCGCGCCAAGCGCCTGACATAGTTGCCTAGAACGAAGGATCATCATGTCATTCGAGGAAGTACTCTATCAGGTTGAAGACGCGGTTGCCGTTGTCACCCTGAATCGCCCGGACCGTCTGAACGCCATGACCTTGACCATGGCGGGCGAAATCCGGGCCGCCATGCAACAGGCGACGGACGATGAAGCCGTGCGGGTGATCGTACTGACAGGCGCGGGCCGTGGTTTTTGCGCCGGTGCGGACGCCGCCCGCCTGCAAAGCCGGGCCAGTGGCGAGGCGGTGGACCAGGAAGAAACCTTGCCCTTCACGGGTGCGATAGAGGGCGGCATCGATCTGCCGGAGGCCTTCGCCGCCAAATACGCCTGGATATCCTCTGTCCCGAAACCGGTCATCGCCGCGATCAATGGCCCGGCGGTAGGTGTCGGCATGGTTCTGCCGATGTTCGCGGACATTCGCTTTGCCGCTGACACAGCCCGTTTTGGCACCGCCTTCACAAAGCGCGGCTTGGTGCCTGAATACGGCCTGGCCTGGTTGCTGCCCCGCTTGATCGCGCCGTCAAAGGCGTTTGATCTGATGTACAGCGCCAGACTGGTAGATGCGGATGAGGCGTTGGCGATGGGCTTGGTAGACCGGGTCTATCCCACGAACGAGCTCCACGCCGCCGTGATGGACTATGCCCGCGAGATGGCCAAGGGCGTTTCCCCCCGCTCCACCCGTGTGGTCAAGGAATTGATCTATCAGGGCCTCGACCAGGGGTTCGATACCGCCATGAAGCGTTCTTTGGACGAAATGGCGGAGGCCTCAAAGTCCGATGATTTCCGTGAAGGCATCGCCGCCTGGAAAGACAAGCGCGCGCCGAACTTTACCGGCGAATGAGCCTATAATTCGGCCAATCGTTTTCGGGTGCAGGCCAGTTCCGCGCTGACACAGAAAATCTCCATCGCCTGTTTGACTTCATCCAGGGTTGGAAACGTTGGTGCCAGACGCAAAGTGCGATCCTGTGGGTCATCGCCATAGGGGTGGCAGGACCCCGCCGGCGTCAATTTCAGACCGGCTTCACTGGCCAGGCGGACCGTCTCCGTGGCGCAACCGTCCGACAGATCGACGCTGACGAAATAGCCCCCTTGGGGTGCGTTCCACTGGGCGAAATCTTTGCCCGCAAAGGCGGCCTCCAAGGCACCGGTGACAGCGGCAAATTTTGGCCGCAGTAGTTCGCCGTGTTTGTCCATATGTTGATGCAATCCCGCCACATCACCGAAAAACCGCACATGGCGCAGCTGGTTCAGTTTGTCATGGCCGATGGTGGCCATGGATGTGTGGTGCAGAATATCCGCCATATTAGCGGTGGAGCTTGCCACCACGGCAATGCCCGCACCGGGCAGAGTGACCTTGGAGGTTGAGGCGAACAGCAGGGGGCGGTCCGGATGGCCAGCCTGTGCGGCAACATCAAAGATATTGTCGATCTGTGCCAACTCACCCGCAAAATTATGGGCGGCATAGGCGTTGTCCCACATGATGCGGAAATCCGGCGCGGCGGTTTTCATCTCTGCCAGACGTTTTGTGACCTCCGCTGAATAAACGATGCCCGAGGGGTTGGAATATTTCGGCACGCACCAAATGCCCTTGATGGCAGGGTTGTCCGCCACCAAAGCTTCAACCGCATCCATGTCCGGGCCGTCATCCTGCATATCCACGGTAATCATTCTAATGCCCAGGGTTTCACAAACCGCGAAGTGGCGGTCGTATCCGGGGATGGGGCAGATGAAGCTGATATCTTCCACATCACGCCAAGGCGTATTGCCGCCCGAAGCACCACTGGGTACGCCAAACAACATGGCGCGGGAGAGAGCGTCATACATCAGTTGCAGAGATGAATTGCCGCCAATGAAAATATTCGCTGTGGGCACGCCGAGCCATTCCGCGAATAACGCTTTGGCCTCCGGTATGCCCGACTGGGCCCCGTAGTTGCGGTAATCCGTCCCATCATCACCACAATAATCTTCCGCCGTCACCATCCCGAATAGGTCATTCGATAGATCCAATTGCGCGGCTGAAGGTTTGCCCCGGGTCATGTCGATGTTTTGATTGCGGCCACGCAGGGCCTCGAATTCCTCAACCAACGCAGCTTCGTGACGCTGTAGATCTTCGGGTCGCATGTCTTGTAGGGACGGCATGGGAGGTGTCCTTTTGCCTATATGAATGTCAGCCTCTGACTTATGCCTCAGGGGTCTGCATTGCAATAGTCAGTGCGTTGCTTGCCTAAAAAATCCCGGCTTCCAGACCCGCCGCCATTGCCGCGCCAAGATCTTGGCATTGTTCCACGAAGTCTTCCTGCCAATCGCCACGCATGATGATGGGTTCCTGCACCGCCCGCCAGCGCAGGCCGGTAATGATGGTTTCGACCCCGCGCCGGGTGCCGGTGCCGTCATGGCCGGCCCGAATGTACAGACAATATGGCTTGCCCATGGTTTCTTCCAGGCAGGGGTAATAACTGCGGTCGAAGAAATCTTTCAGGGCGCCGCTCATATAACCGAGGTTTTCCGTGGTGCCGAGAATGATGCCGTCAGCGGCCAGTACGTCTTTGGGCCCGGCCTCGAACGGGCTACGGGCGATCACCTCAACGTCGTCTCCATTCTCGCTCTTGGCACCCGCAACCACGGCGTCGAACAAACGCTTGGTGTTGGGGGACGGCGCATGGCCAACTATCAGCAGCCGACGGCTCATGGCTATGGTGCGGCGTTGTTGATGGTTTCCAGGTCCAGCTCCTGGCGCATTTTTAATGTCGCAATTGCCTTGCCATCTTCCAAGGGAATACCGGTGGCATCCGCCATGCGGGGATAGGCATTGAAGGCGGCGATCATGGCGGCGGCATCGACCATTGCCGCTTCGCCCAATGTTTCCACGATCACTGTCCGCGCTTGCGCCGTGCGATCTGTATCCCTGGCGCAGACCGCCTCAACAAAGTCGTTCATCAATCCGCCATGGGGCAGGCCGCTGTCGGCCACGTCGCCACCCATGACCAAATCAAGGTCATAGTCATTTCCGGTTTGTTGGCCGCTCACCCGGAGCCGCATCGCATGCGAGGTGGTTCAGTAATAGCACCCAAGCAGGGCCGAGGCGCGGGCGGCCAGAAACTCCATCTGGGCGCGGGAGATATGCCGCACCATCCCCTCCAGCTCATAAAGCCGAGGGTCTTCCATATACAGATTATTCAATAAATCCCACAGACGACGGGTTTCTCCCGGTACCAGGGTGAGGGAACGGCGAATATAGAAATGGCTTTCGTTGTCATAAAAATCGATGAAGTCATCCCCCGCATCTTCCGGCGCGATGGTGGCGGCCCAGCCAGGCCCGGTCTTGGCGTCGGTCCTATGCTGCCTTAAGGGCTGTTTTTGGGGTTGGCCGGAATTTGCCGGCAGGGGCAGGGGCGTTTCCATGCCGATCCCGGCAGTGAAACAATCCACGACTACGGCCTGCACGGCGATGGATATGACCTCGATTATTTCATCTTCCACCATACCGTCCGTCTTCGCTTGGGCGTACCAGCGCGCACTTAGACGCCCCGGATCCGTTACCACCCGGTGGATGACGTCGACCCAGCTTGCCGGCAGGGCACCCAGATGATCATGCGCGCCACTGACTGTATAAGGGGATAAGGCGTCTTTGCAGGCTTGGCAGAACTCACAATTCCAAGCGTGGCGCGCCTCTGCCATAACGGCCAATCGTTGCAGCCCATCCAGCCAGTCGCCCGTCTCGGACTGGTGTTCATGGGCACGGTTCAGGGCGGCGCGTAAATCCGCCCGGATGAACACCGGGGCGGCATCAAAAGCCTGCGCCATATTAGGCCTCCAGCTCCGTATCCCAATACAGAAAATCGCTCCACGACTCGTGGAGATAGTTGGGTGGGAAGGCCCGGCCCTTATCATGTAATTGCCGAACCGTGGGCCGGTGCGGTGTGACGTAAGGGTGTATGCCGCAGGCTTTCGGCATACGCCCGCCCTTGCGTAGGTTACAGGGCGCACAGGCAGCGACGACATTTTCCCAGGTCGTGCGTCCACCTCGGTTGCGTGGGATCACATGATCAAAAGTCAAATCATGGCTGGCACCACAATATTGGCAGATGAAGCGATCCCGCAGAAACAGGTTAAAGCGTGTGAAGGCGGGATATTTCGCAGGTTGGATATAGCGCTTGAGGGCGACAACCGACGGCAGCTCCATGGCAAAGCCAGGGGAGCGAATAACCCGATCATAGGCGGATATAACCTGTACCCGCTCCAAAAATACAGCCTTGACGACTTCCTGCCAGGACCACAGAGACAAAGGGTAATAACTCAACGGCTGATAATCAGCGTTAAGAACCAGAGCCGGACTTCTCTCGAGTGAGGCCTCCATAACCACCGTGCCCAATTACGATCAATTAAAACATTGTAGAACATGCGACTCGGTAATGTTCGCAATTTGACATGCATTATGCCAGAAAAAAATGGCGCAGAAAATTGTGGATAAAGCTGGGGATCAAATTAACGTCTTGTTATTTTGTTAGGGTTAACATAATCGCAACTGTCATTTGACGCCGTCATTTAATTAGGGGGGATCAAAGCCCCCGGATTGTATGTAGGAGGTTAGATCATGATTTCTGCCATCAGTAGGCCGCAACCGGTCTATGATCGACAGCAAAAATTCAAAGGCTCTCGTCGAGACCAAAAGGAAACTGGGCCGGCGGAAGAAGACGTGACGACGCAACCGGCACCGGTCGAGGCGTTGGCAGGGCCCGGAAATGACCTGCCAAGACCGAGGTACACGGCAAGAAATGCCATTGCGGAGCAGCTGGAATTGGCCGAGCAACTTGATCTTGCTGAGCATCCGGAGTTGAAGTTAGGTAAAATTTCCTCACTTGTCTCGCATCTGGCCCGTGGTTTCGGCCTCAGTTCCATTTTTCCCGCAGACGCGACAATCGAAACAATAAGTCCCGAAACGCCGCGAAAGGCCGTTTTGCCGAAATCGGCCTATCCGAAAGAAACCTCGGCCTTCGATATTCTGGCTTAGAGCAACCTGCGTTCACTTGAACGCAGGTTGCTCTAACTCCAAGAAATAGATCAAATTATCAGTTGAAAACCGATTCCGGTTTTAGGCTGTTTGATCTAGCAGTCTGCTGAAAAACTCCGCCATCATCGCTCATTTTATGATTCAATACATTATTGAATCGCTTGGAGATTTACGATGCGTGGAGAAGATCGGCACAACGGCAATCTATTCAGCTACATTGATCTTGA
>JABJKS010000076.1 GCA_018660265.1 Rhodospirillaceae bacterium
AGCATTGCGAGCGATAACAAAGGAAGGTCGTTAGCTGCATCGCAAATGAACTCAGCCCAGATTGCAAAGGCCCACATACTAGCTCGCGAATGGATGACCAAGCATCCTCGGAAATAGCTGACCGTTAGGCCAATTGATGCTGCGGTCAATATTTCTGGCTATCGCCGTGTCCCTGGTCTCCACCACAACCATCCTAGCCGCCCCCTCAAACCCCTCCCGCGTTATCGACGGGGACGTCATTGACATATCAGGTCATCCTCTTTGAGTTGATGGCCGGGCCTAGTCGCGGCTAGGTGGACGAGGGTGCGCCCATGGATGCATGCGCCCCACGCGGCGGCGTAATGACGGCCAGGAGCGGCACACCCCGCTTAAAGGTACGAAACGAACAGTGCAGCTTCCAGGTATCCAGGACCCTTGGAAGGCATTCTTCTCCGGCCAGCCCCCTATGACGCGGGGGAAATAGCCGCAGTGCGGCACATGATCCACAGAAGCCGTCGCGTCGAGAGTTCATATCGATGGTATCGCACCGCATTAATTCGATATTCTCGGTCAGGAACGGCTTCCAGAGTGGTCATCGACCACATTTCTGGATCACAGTGTGGGACCAAGTGTGGGGCTAAGAAAGGTACTGTAATAAATAAATCAATAAAATCAACTATTTAAAGCGATGAAGTGGCGGAGGGAGGGGGACTCGAACCCCCGCAACGCTGTTACACGTTGACGGATTAGCAATCCGTTGCATTACCGCTCTGCCATCCCTCCAGCATGCAGCAAGCCACCTTCTAACCAGCGGCCCAATTCATGTCAATGGCATTGCGGAGGAAAGGGCCGCACTGAAATAATTTTGCGATGAATGGTAAAAAAACGTCCATTAATCTTTCAATATCCATTTCCAAAAATCAAGAATTTGTCCCGATACTGCGATATTCCGAGTTCAAAAGCTTGTGATTGGGTCTTTCAGTATTTTCCATAATTCATATTTTATTAACAGCGTTAACCTATATTTGTAAAAGTATGTTGATTTAGTCTTCCCGATCCGAAAGGAGATCATCATGTTTCGCACCGCAATCGCAAGCATCGCCTTGGCCGGCAGTCTGCTATTTTCCGCCCATGTACAGGCACAGGTACAGGCACAGGTACAGGCATCAGGCGGGGCGGTCTGTGGCGAAAGGGCAAAATTTTTGACCCATCTGGGCAAAAATCACAATGAATCTCCTTCCGCCATGGGTGTTACGGCTTCCGGGCGGGTGATTGAGGTTCTAACCTCATCGGACGGCACCTGGACCATTATCATGACCCACCCGAACGGCCTGACATGCATGGTTGCCGCCGGCAAGGCATGGGAAGACATAGAACGCATTGCCCTGGGTCCGGCAGCCTGAAGGATAGATATCTGACAGTGGCTTAGCCTGGCTTAGCCTTGGTAAGCACCCATAGCCGACGGCCATATTGCCATTGCAATATTATATCACGATGAAATTCAGCCGGCGTTGGTTCGCCGGCTTTTTCATGTCTGCGGGAATTTTTGGGGGATCAGTTAGACACTGACGGTATGCCGCCAAGCTTACAATTTACCGGCTTGTATCTAGTGAATTTGCGCTTGATGTGTTGTTACCCATTGGCGGGCCTGACGTTGCGCCTCGGAAATTTCTTCCCGGCTCATCACATCGGCCAGTTCGGTGCGCAATCGCTTTGCTTCATCATTGCCACGCAAAGCAGCCAGATTGAGCCACTTGTGCGCTGTCACATAATCCAGCGGCGCGCCTTTCTGGCCTGTTGAGTATAACAAACCCAGTTGCAGCTGGGCCACGCTTTCCCCGGCCTCCGCCAGGGCCATGTGATCGTCCGTATACGCCTTCAAAGACCTTGCCATTTTTTCCTCCGTTCAATGTGCACAAACGCCTTGTGCCGCCTTTGAGAAAATCATGCCCTCAATTGGTTAACGAGGAGTGTAAACAAGATCTATATGGTAAATTTTTTTTATGGCAAAGATCAATAGCAATTGCAGTCAGCCAATTGTGTGTGACAATTGGTCGCTTAAACTGCCCCCCGTCAGGTTTACCAATTCGGCCAGATTTGTGGGAAAGACGCAATAAGGGTGACCGGCGGCCGCGTATAAGGTCTCGAAACGCCCCAGGCTTTGATCAATAGCCGTTGGCAATTGTGTCGGATGCCCCAACGGGGCCACACCACCGATCGCAAAGCCTGTGGCAGCGCGGACCAAGTCCGCATCCGCTCGTTTACATTTCCCCGTCATGCCAAGGGCGAGAGGCAAAGCTTTGGTATCGCACTGCCGGTCGCCCGCCACCAAGGCCAAAACCGCCCGACCCTCAACCCGAAAGACCAGGGATTTCACGATAGCGCCCAACGCGCATTCGACGCTGTCGGCGGCGTCCTGGGCGGTCCGGGCCGTCTCTGTCAGGGCGATGACGTTGGCTGACGATCCCGCATCCAGCAATGCCCGCTGGAACCGCATAACGGACGCATTTTCCAGCGGGCTGCCGCCAGCCGCATTGTCGTTCAAGCCGGGATATCCATGCCGCGGGTCAAGGCCGGGCGCGCCATCAATTCATCGTACCAGCGCTTTACGTTGGGAAAGTCGTTCAAATCGACTTCTTGCCAGTCGTGACGAAAGACCCAGGGCAGGGTTGCGAAATCAGCGATCGATAAATCCCCCGCCAAATAGGTCCGGCCATCCAGGCGGCCATCGAGCACACCATAGAGGCGGCGGCATTCCGTATAATAGCGGTTGATCGCGTAGGGCACCTGTTCCTTGGCTGCCCGCTTAAAGTGATGCACCTGGCCAAAGATCGGGCCAATGCCGCCCATCTGAAACATCAGCCATTGGATGACGTCATAGCGCGCGGCCATTTCGGTGGGCATGAACTTGCCGGTTTTCTCGGCCAAATACATTAAAATGGCACCCGACTCGATCACCGTGTAGGGCTGCCCGCCGGGGCCGTCCTGATCGATAATCGCGGGAATTTTTCCGTTCGGATTGATCGCCGTAAATTCCGGCGTGAACTGATCATCCTGCCCGATATTGATGGGATGGATATTATAATCCAGGCCGCATTCCTCCAACATGATGGAGGCCTTTTTACCGTTCGATGTTTTCCAGCTGTACAGATCGATCATCGCCTTACACTCCCCAGTTCTTGGAATTGATGGTTTCGCCGCTATGACGGTACGGTCATGCCCTTGGCCACACCCGGACGGGCGGCACAGGCTGCCTGCCAGCGGCTAACATTGGCGAACGCCTCCAACTGGCCCGACCGTTGTTCCGGCATCCAATCCTGTATGCGCCCCGCATGCCAGCTATAGATGGCAATGTCGGCGATGGAATAGTCGCCGGCCACATATTCCGCCTCAGCCAATTTGCGGTCCAGTACTCCCAGCAGACGAACGGACTCGTTGATATAGCGTTCGATGGCCCCTTGGTTGTCCGGTTGATTGCCCAAAAACCAGTTTACCTGCCCGAACATCGGCCCCTGCCCGCCCATTTGCCACATCAGCCACTGCATCACGTCGGCGCGGGCGCGCGGCTCACTGGGTAATAGGGGCGAAGCTGTCTTCTCCGCCAGATAGATCAAAATCGCGCCGGTCTCAAAAACCGAAATCGGCTCCCCCGCCACATCATGATCGACAATGGCGGGTATCTTGTTATTCGGGGAAATCTTCAGGAATTCCGGGGCGAACTGTTCATCCTTGCCGATATGGACAGTGTGGACATTATAAGGCAAGCCCACTTCTTCCAGAATAATAGAAGCCTTGCGGCCATTGGGCGTACCGAATGTATATAGATCGATCATGTTGTTGCTTATGTCCTCAGTTGGCTGATGGCGCGCGATTTGGCATCAAACTAGCCTTTCCATCGCCAGCTTACCACCGCCACCTTACCACCGCCGGCTTTCCGGAGCAGCGTCGGACACGTCACACAATATCGCAGACGAATTGTTGACGAATATGGAAAAAATCGGAAAATCGCAGATATTAAGGTCGGCTGCCTAAAAAAACAGGTACGCCAGAGCCATAATTGGCACCCAACACGCGATGCTGATGCACAGGAAGATGAACAGCTGGGTGCGGCGACCATAGCCGGGATCGCCCGCCTCCCCTGCCCCACCAGACATTATCGCCGAATTACCATCAGCATGCCCAAATGTGCCGTCTTTATCATCTATCGTCATTCGCCCTCTCCCACGACGAACTGGTCATAAGTTATTAATAAAACTTTAACCTTAAAAATTACCGTAGTCACTTATGTTTTTTGTTACGTATTCTTGCGCCATAGTAATTTTAGCGTTATCCACCCCTCTCTTATTCGTCCTGCTCAATAGGTTCGCCATCATGGTCGCGCATCATTTGCCGGATTTCCTCCCCCGCTGCGGCCAGGCGTTCGGGTATCTGACTGCGGGCCACAATCGAGGCACCAAAGCGGCCTTCCCGGTAAAACGGATAGGAGCCCATACCCACGTCGGGATATTTATCCTGTAGTGCCGTCAAACCTTTTGCCAATGTACCCTCCGCCAGATACACCGCAATAGAGATAGACAGCACCGGATCACCGCCGACCAATTCATGCTTCAAACTGTGAAACATAGCCTGGCAGACAGACGGTATGCCGGCCATGACATATACATTTTCAACCCGGAACCCAGGTGCCTTGCTGACGGGGTTTTCCACCAAAGATGCACCCACGGGCGTGCGGGCCATGCGCATACGCGCTTCATTCAACTCCGCCCCTGTGTGGGCATAGTGGGCCTTTAGGATTTCCACGGCGTCCGGGTTGTGATCCACCGCCAGGCCAAAAGCCGCACCAATACTGTCAGCCGTGATATCGTCATGGGTCGGCCCGATGCCGCCCGTTGTAAAGACATAGTCGAAGCGTGCCCGCAGATCGTTTACCGCGGCAACGATATCCGCCTCGATATCCGCCACCACCCGGGCTTCGTGCAACTGCACGCCAACTTCGTTCAAGGCATCGGCGAGGAAACCCAAATTCTGGTCCTTGGTGCGTCCCGACAGGATTTCATCACCTATTATGATGACGGCGGCGGTGACGGTAACTACGGCGGTTTGGGGACTGTCGGACATGGCTTTACGGACCTCCACGGTTGGCGCTGATGATTGATTATAGCATCCCTGTGGCCGCGCGGCATGATCGCGATTGCACCAATTGATATGCCCGGCTAATTTGTAGACATGCAATTTCCCGACACCTTGATACACGGCACCCTGCTGCGCCGCTATAAACGCTTTCTGGCTGACATTAAACTGGACGATGGAGCGGAGGTCACGGCCCATTGCGCCAACCCAGGTGCCATGCTGGGCCTGACAGAGCCTGGTGCAGATGTCTGGCTATCCCCCTCCCGCAACCCGAAACGCAAGTTGGCCTATAGTTGGGAGGTCATGCGGGCGGACGGCGATCTGGTCGGCATCAACACCGCCCACCCCAACGCCATTGTAGCGGAGGCCATTGAGGCCGGTAAGATCGCGGAATTGACCGGCTATGACAATCTGCGCCGCGAGGTGAAGTACGGCCAGAATTCCCGTATCGACATGCTGTTGGAGCACTCTGGCGAGCCTGGACGGCCCGATTGCTATGTGGAGGTCAAGAATGTGCACCTGATGCGCCAGCCCGGCTTGGCGGAATTTCCGGATTCCGTGACCAAACGCGGTGCCAAACATTTGGTTGAATTGGGCGATATGGTTGCAAATGGTCACCGTGCGGTAATGTTTTATCTGGTACAACGTATGGATTGCGACCGTTTTTCCGTTGCCCGGGACATCGATCCGACGTATGCGAAGGAGTTGCATCGGGCCATGGGGCGTGGGGTTGAGGCAATTTGTTATGATTGTGTCATAACGACGACGGGGATTGATGTACGGGGACCCATCGCGCTTGCGCTTGCGCCATTGCCAACCGACGAATTGACGCCCGAATAATTGGTTTGGGGATAGATAGAACAATGAACTATGTGGCGGCCGAAAAGGCACCGGAAGAAAACACCGGCTTGATCAAAATTTATGCGGCGGAAGATTTCGCGGCAATGGCAAAGGCCGGCCTTTTGGCGGCGGAATGCCTGGACATGATCGGCCCGCACGTACAGCCCGGCGTTACCACGGATGACATCAACACCCTGGTGCATGAATTTATCGTCGATCATGGTGCCTACCCTTCGCCGTTGGACTATCGCGGCTTTCCGAAATCCGTCTGCATCTCCATCAACCACGTGGTTTGTCACGGCATTCCCGGTGACCGGGTCCTCAAAGACGGCGATATCATGAACATCGACGTGACCGTGACCCTTGATGGTTGGTATGGCGACAGCTCGCGGATGTATTTCGCCGGCCAGCCGAAACTAAAGGCCCGGCGTCTGTGCGACATAACGTACGAGGCGATGATGCGTGGCATTGCGGTGGTCAAGCCCGGCGCCACCCTGGGCGATATCGGCCATGCCATTCAGACTTATGCCGAAGGTGAACGCTGTTCCGTCGTGCGGGACTTCTGCGGCCACGGCCTGGGCCGGGTTTTTCACGACGCCCCCAACGTCCTGCACTATGGCGCGGCGGGCAAGGGGTTGGAGCTGCGGGAGGGGATGTTCTTCACCATCGAACCCATGGTCAATCTGGGCACTTGGGAAGTTAAGATGCTGAATGATGGTTGGACAGCAGTGACAAGGGATAAATCCCTCTCGGCCCAGTTCGAACATTCCCTTGGCGTCACAGCGGACGGCGTACAAATATTTACCACCTCGCCCGCCGGCCTGCACAAGCCGCCCTACGACTGACATCTGTTTTGGAGTCTCTGTTGGCGGATAAGGATAAAAAACCTCATTACCATGGCCATCGCCAACGCCTGCGGGAACGCTTTCTAAAAGGTGGGCCCGACAGCCTGCCGGGCTATGAACTGTTGGAATTGATCCTGTTCGGTGCCTTGCGTCAGGGAGACGTCAAACCCCTGGCCAAACGGTTGATCGACCAATTCGGCAGCCTGGCCGCTGTCTTTTCAGCCGAGATTAGTGCCCTGGAAAATGCCGGCCTGGGGGAAACGACCATTGCGACATTGAAGGCGACCCAGGCTGCCGCACTGCATCTTAGCCGGGCGCAATTGCTGGAGGAACCGATCCTCAGCTCGTGGCAGGCGCTGTTGGATTACTGCCGTGCCGCCATGGGCCATGATCGCACGGAAGCCTTTCGCATTCTGTTTCTGGATCGGCGCAACCGCTTGATCAAGGATGAAGTGCAACAGCGTGGCACCGTCGATCACACCCCCGTCTACCCCCGCGAAGTCGTCAAACGGGCCCTGGAACTGGGTGCCACCGCCTTGATCCTGGTGCACAACCATCCATCGGGCGATGCCACACCCAGCCAGGCGGACATTGAGATGACCAAGAAAATCGCTGCTGCCGCCGACCCTCTGGGCATCGTCCTGCATGACCATCTGATCATGACCCGATCCGAGGAAGCCAGCTTCAAAGCCATGGGCCTGCTGTAAACTGCCGTCAAGCCCAATAAACGTAAGGAGTGTTCGTGGCGTGACCGAGATCATCATAGACCGCCGTTTTCGCGGCCCACCCAACTCCGGCAACGGCGGCTATGTCTGCGGCATCCTGGCCGGCCATATTGGCCCCAAGGCCCTGGCTGCCGAAGTCACCCTGCACAAACCCATCCCCCTGGACCTGCCCTTGGCCGTCACCGGCTGTCCCAATGAGATCATGGAAATGCATTGCGGCGACGATCTGGTCGCCACGGCGCGGCCAACAGAGTTGAAGTTAGAAGATTTGCCCCGTGCGACCTACCCCGACGCCAGAGCCGCGTCGCGGGCCACCCCGTTCACAGAGGCCAACCACGATGTCTCCGGCTGTTTCGTCTGCGGCCCGGCCCGCAAACCAGGCGACGGCCTACGGATTCTTGCCGGCCCCCTGGCCGATGATCCAACCGTCTACGCCTCCCACTGGATCCCCGGCGACGATCTGGCGGGCAGCGACGGGCTGGTGCGGGACGAATTCATCTGGTCCTGCCTGGACTGCCCCACAGGCCATGTCCTGCTCAGCAGCGGTTTCGAGAATGATGAGGGCGACACCTCCATCCTGCTAGGGCGCATGTCCGCCCGCATCATCGCCCGGCCCAAGCCCGGTGATCACTGCACCATCACCGCCCGCCCCGGCCCAAGATCGGGCCGCAAGTGGCTCGCCGATGGCGCACTGTATGGCGCGGACGGCGCTCTGCTGGCCATGGCACGGGCCACCTGGATCACCGTGCCGCGCAGTTTGGTTACGGGATAGCGGTCCGGACGCTCGAATAGAAATAACTGTCGCCACTATCGATTCCCGTTGCAGATTTTCCGAATTCACAATTCAAGACCTGACCGCATCACTTTTCGGGAAGCGGGCGGCATTCGCTTCCAATGGCAATTGGGCACCGTTGGTGAGATAAGAAACCGTTCGGTAAAATCCGCACAGCAGAAACAGTTCAAGTAAGGCCTCTACAGCAAAGACAGCTGTTAGACGCTGCCAAAGCTCATCGCTAATACTGCAATGAGTATGCAGTTCGTCGCAAAATTCGATCAGCAGACGTTCACCTGGATCGCGCTAGCATAGATCCGCGTGAGTGCCATGCACCAGCGAATACAGCTCATTCTCGGCAAGACCCACATGCGCGGCAAAATAATTGACATGCACCCCCCACTCATATTCGGAGCCACATTGCGCCGTCACTCTGTCGATCACGATCTCCCGTTGGCGTAAGGTCAGGTGGCCTCGATCAAGCAGCCCGCCGGCCATAAATTTGCCGAATAACCGTTCATCGCGCGCCAGCATGGTGAATAGGGTCAGCGGGGGATCACCCTTGGGCGTCAGTTTGTCGAGCATCACTTGAACGGATTTTGTGTACGGCGTGCTTGCCGGAGCTATTCTGTAGGTCATAAGGCACCTTTGTGCTATTGTTTCAATAGCACGCTTATAAATCTTATTTGCTATGGAATCAATAGCATGAATATGCCCAAACCCGGTACGCCTGTACGCGGCTCACGATCAGGACGATCCGTCATGGCGTTACTTGATCTTTTGGGCCGGCGCATGTGCCTGAGAATATTGTGGGAATTGCGTGATAGCTGCTTGCGGTTTCGTGCACTGCAGACCGCAGCAGAAACCAACCCGGCAGTATTGAATTCACGGCTCGGCGAGCTCAAGGCCGCGATGCTGGTGGAACTTACAGCTGAGGGTTATCAGCTAACAACACAGGGTAATGAGCTGATTAAGCTGGTCCTACCAATGCATGATTGGGCGGAAAACTGGTCGAGGAAAATTGGCGATGACTAACGCGTTTCCGAGATATTGTGACCCAATTGACCGCTTTCGTATCGTACCATTCACCGGGTTAATTCCGACCGCATGAAGTGGTGCGAAATTCCGTGACGTATGACATGATGCAAGGCGTGTTCACTAAGCCTATTTAACTGGAAAATTAAGGGGTTCGCGATGCGAATAACAGCTTTAACGATTGCCTTCGCGCTCTTATTCTCGGCATCGCCCTTGGCGTCTGCCGAGGCGCAAAGCTGGCTCGACAAGGCCAAAGGTGCCTTGGAAAAGACCTTGGGCGGCGGCACAAATGATAGCTCCACCGCAGGCGGCATCTTGAGCAATGAAGAGATCGGCAATGGCTTGAAGGAGGCCCTGCGCGTGGGCACGGAACGGGTGGTAGCCCAAGTGGGCAAGCCGGACGGCTTCAATGCCGACAACACTATCCACATTCCCTTGCCCGATACCTTGAAGAAGGCGCAGGATTTATTGCGCAAATTCGGCATGGCCAGCCTGGCGGATGACCTGGAACTGCGACTGAACCGCGCGGCCGAGCAGGCGGCACCTGAGGCGAAGGAATTGTTTCTCCAGGCCATCGCGCAGATGACCCTGGATGATGTGCAACGCATCTATAAGGGCCCTGAGGACGCTGCAACCCGATATTTCCAGGACCGCATGACACCGCCCCTGGGCCAACGGATGGCACCGATCATTGATCAGGCTCTGTCCGAGGTCGGCGCCATCGCCGCCTATGACGCCATGATATCGCAATACAAATCCTATCCCCTGGTGCCGGATGTCAAAGCCGACCTGACCAAATACGTAGTGGAAGAGGCCATGGGCGGCATTTTTCACTATGTCGCCAAAGAGGAGGCGGCGATCCGCGCCAACCCCGCCAAGCGCACCACGGAACTATTGCAAAGGGTTTTCGGCCAATAGGCAGGATATCTAAGATTAAAGCGGGAGTTCACTCAATAGGGCGCGGCTGGGGTGAGAGCGAAAAACCATGGCAATGCTCTGACAAACTGTCAGCTTAACTTCAATGGCAATCGGTTGCGACCAGTGTCCTGCTCAAAGCGGGCCGCCCACATGGGTCGCCGTAACTTCTACAGCTTAACTTGCTCGCGCAACCTGATAAAAATCGAGATGCGCAAATAGTCTCGCGGTAATGATAAATTTACCTATGGGCCATATGACCTATCCAGTGTTCTTACTTTGGCTTTCATCGGGGCATGAACAAGCCGCAGAAGAACCCATCGACGAATTATGGCTATAGGAAATTTTTATTATGAAAAACATCGTATTTGCGATTACCGTCGTTTTGTCCGCCTTCCTTATTTTGCCGGCCCATGCCGCAAAAGTCTCTCCCGAAACGATCACTGGCGCCACCACCGTAGACGCGGCAAAGGCAAAAGAGCTTTTTGACCGTGGTGTCACTTTCATTGATGTTCGCAAGAACTCTGACTGGGATGCAGGCAGGATACCTGGGGCGCAGCACATCGAATTGAAGAAAAAATATGACGAAACATCGCTAAGCAAAGCCGTTGGCAAAGACAAAGAAGTGGTGATCTACTGCAATGGTACCGGCTGCATGCGGTCTTCAAAGGCGTGTGCCAAGGCAGTGAGCTGGGGCTATGAGAAAGTTTACTATTTCCGCGACGGCCTCCCGGCATGGCAAGTGGCCGGTTTTCCTGTCGAATAAGAAAAGCGATTTGAACGACGGACAAATTCAGGCGGAAACAGCATATGTTGTTACGTAATCGAATTGTGTTGGGCGCAACCTGTGCCCTGGTATTGCTGGGCGCATCCCTGACCATCCTTGGTGAGCTTTCCGACCGCCGTGCCAATGCGCGATTTGAAGCGGTGGCGATTGAAAGCAAACAGATTGTTTGGCGCAAGGTTATGGCTGAACAAATTGGTGCCATGGAGAGCAATACACGAACATTCATGCGCAACCGTGATGCTATTGAGGCTCTGCAGAATGGTGTCATCGACGATATCTATGATGAGTTTGCACCGTCGTTCAATCGACTTAATGCGTCCAAAGTCCTCGATAGGCTTCGGGTGACCAATGCGGTCGGAAAGCTGGTTTTCGCAGAGCCCGAGCTGCCGCCGGAGACCGAGCCGGCATTGATAGCAAAATCAATCTCCAGCGGCAAAATCGAGACTGGATTGGTGCAGGATGGCGATCAGCTTGTCGCAGCCGTTGCCTTTCCCCTGTTTGCCAAGCAACGCCTCGTTGGCGCGGTCATGCTCGGACGCACAGTGTCCATTGCGGCATCTAGCTTGAAGGAAGCCGACGCTGCTGAAATCATCGTGTTAGCACCCGGCGGCACTATTCTTGCCTCGACAATGGAAACCCCGCCCGAAAATGCTGCGAAATTCGCGATCGAAAATGGATCGGCCAGCTACGCGGTTTTGCAGCAGGGGGATCTCGCTTATGCCGCCATCTCCCTACCAATTCTAACATTCGCGGGAGAGGCCGGTGGTACTCTTTTGGTTTTGAAGGATCAGACTGAAGCTTACAATGATCAGCGGCAAATGAAGCTGATCAGTTATGCTTTGCTGGTGGCAATCTTACTGCTTTCCAATTTAGGCATACATATCTACCTGAGACGAGAACTCAAGCCATTCGGATCGGTCGTCGCCGCGCTGAATGCATTGTCGGGCGGTGATACGGATATAGAAATTGTTGGCGCTGATCGCAAAGATGAGCTGGGTGATATCGCGGGCGCAATGTCAATTTTTAGAGACAATGCCATCGAACGTAATCAGCTTGAAGACCAGCAAAAGAAACATCAGGCCGCTGCCGAAGAACGCGCGCGCAATGTCGATACCCTGATCGGGACCTTTGACAGCAAGGCAACCGAAGTTCTCGGGGTTGTCGGTGACGCCACGATGAGAATGAAGTCGACCGCACAGAGTATGTCCAAGGTCGCGGAAACCACATCGCAACAATCTGCAGCGGCGGCCACTGCATCGGAAGAAGCCTTAGGCAACGTGCAAACCGTTGCCTCAGCGGCCGATCAATTGGCTTCGTCAGTTCAGGAAATTGCGGGTCAGGTGCAGGAGTCGAGCGTTATAGCAGCCAAAGCGGTTACCGAAACCGATCGTGCAACCACAGAAGTGCGCAGCTTGGTTAGGGCGTCCGAACAGATAGGTGAAATCGTTGCATTGATTAATGATATCGCCAGCCAAACTAATTTACTGGCACTCAACGCGACGATCGAGGCGGCGCGTGCGGGTGAAGCAGGCAAGGGCTTTGCGGTGGTAGCCTCGGAGGTCAAGAATTTAGCCACTCAGACAGCCCAGGCGACTGAAGACATTTCCAGCCAAATCAGTGAAATTCGCGGTGCTACAGACTCGACGGTGCAAGTTATCGAAGGGATCAGCAGTACCGTGGCAAAAATTAATGAAATCTCCTCGACCATCGCGGCGGCTGTGGAAGAACAAGGTGCTGCCACATCGGAAATTTCGCGCAATATCCAACAAGCTGCGCAAGGCACGGATGAAGTTACCGCCAATATTGTCAATGTCAGTGAAGGTGCAAGCCAAACCGGAAATGAATCGGCGCAGGTATTGGATGCCACCAATGAACTTTCCCGACAATCTGTGATGCTGGACCAAGAAATCAGAACATTCCTGGATAAGGTTCGTATCGCTTAGCTGTCTCTTGTGATCAGTTGACCTGCGCCCCTGCAAAATCCCCGATTTTAAATTATTGTCGCTTCACCGCGGCCACAAGGTCCCAAGGGTCGGGGTCTGGTCTTTCTTTTTGACCACATCTGGCCCGCGGCTTCGCGGTGCCCGCTTTGAACAAGCATCAAGTCAATAACCGTGGGATGACAGCCCCTGTCTATTGTCCAAATTGCGCACTCCATTGACATAATCGCTTAAAGACGGAAAGCTATCTCCCAAAATAACAGGAGGAAGCGATGAAGTTCACTTGGTTCAATCTGATGCCCTGGCCCCACTTGCCTGAGGATTTTCGTGAGAAACATAGATCCGTCTGGGTGGACATACCCTCCTCTCTCTATGATCCAAAAAAGGGTCACGAGGTTTACAACACCTATCTCGATCAGCTGGAATATGCCGACAGCCTCGGCTACGACGGTATCGGCGTTAACGAACATCACGCCAATGCCTATGGCCTGATGCCCTCACCCAACATCATGGCCGCCACCCTGGCCCGGCGCACATCGCGTGCGGCATTGGTGGTGTTGGGGAATTCCATCGCACTTTATAATCCCCCCATTCGCGTGGCGGAAGAATTCGCCATGCTGGACGTGATCTCCGGGGGTAGGTTGGTGGCGGGCTTTCCTGTCGGCACCTCCATGGACACGAACTATGCCTATGGCACCGTGCCCGCCCTGACGAGAGAGAAATATGCCGAGGCCCATGAATTGATCATGCGCGCCTGGGCGGCGGACGAACCCTTCGCATTCAACGGCCGCTATACGCAAATGCGCTATGTCAATTGCTGGCCCAAGCCGATCCAGGCCCCGCGCCCGCCTGTCTTTATTCCCGGTGGCGGCTCTATCGAGACCTATGATTTCTGTATCGAGAATGATTACGCCTACAGCTATCTCAGCTTCACCGGCTATAAGCGGGCGCAATTGCTGATGGACGGCTTTTGGGACCGTGTCGATGAAATGGGGGCCGACCGCTCCCCCTATCGGGCCGGCTTTGCCCAGACGATCTGTGTCGCGGAGACGGATGAGGAGGCGAAGGAGCTGTATGCCGAGCATGTGAACTATTTCTTCAACAGATGCCTGCACGTCTATCCCGGTTACGGTGATGCGCCGGGCTATCGCACCATTAAGACCATCAAAAAAGGCGCGCTGTCGCAATACACCCGCTCCAGCCTCGGCGCATTGGGTAAGTTGACCTGGGAGGAGCTGGTGGCGGACGGCCACATTATCGCCGGCAGCCCCGAGACGGTGGTGGAAAAGATGAAGGAGCTGATTACCGGCCTAAAGGTGGGCAACATCTTCTGCCTCCTCCACGTAGGCAACATGACCAACGAAAAAACCAGATTGTCGACCCGCCTGTTCGCCGAAGAAGTGATGCCGAAGTTGCAGAACATGTGGCCTGAATGGGAGCATGATGAACGCTTCTGGATCCACCCCATGGAGGATGCCAGACAGACATCCGTCCCCCTTGCCGCCACGGGAGGGGCCGAGTGATGAACAACCTAACCATAGAAAGCCGCATGGTCGACATCGGCACCCAGGACCGGGGCCGCGCCCCGGTGGAGGTGTGCGAGGCCGGACAAGGGCCGGACCTGGTCTTCCTGCACGGGGCCGGCGGGTTGATGCCCAACGACCGCTTTTTCCTGGCCCTGGCGGAACAATTCCGTGTGCATGCGCCCCTATTGCCCGGCTATGGCAACAGTGAGGGGGAGGATGCGTTAAAGGATATGCTGGATACCACTCTGCATACCGGCGACGTCATTGATGCCCTGGGTCTGACCGGCGCGCCGTTGGTGGGTCATTCCATGGGCGGGATGATCGCCGCCGAACTGGCCGCCCTGGCACCCAACGATGTCGGGCAATTGGTTCTGATCGCACCTGCGGGCCTATGGCTGGATGAGCATCCGGTGGAGGATCTGTTCGCCAAGCTGCCGTTTGAGCTGCCGGCGCTGTTGTTCCACGATGTGGCCCTGGGCGAAAGTCTGATGACGGCGGGTATGGATCTGGAGGATCCGGAATTTCTTGCGGAATTTCTGATCATCTCGGCCC
The DNA here is from genome assembly GCA_018660265.1 of Rhodospirillaceae bacterium. Taxonomy (GTDB): domain Bacteria; phylum Pseudomonadota; class Alphaproteobacteria. Next base: position 15,047 of record JABJKS010000076.1, read on the forward strand.
GGCGACTGGGCATGGCGGGCAAAATATTGTTCCCCATCCCTGATCGTGGTTTGAGCCGTCGCCTCTATCGCATCAAGGCGAAAACCCTGATCCTGTGGGGCGCGAACGACAAGCTAATCAACCCGATCTACGGCGATGCCTTCGCCGCCGGGATTGCCAACAGTGCGCTCAAGGTTATTCCCGAGGCAGGCCATCTGGTGAACCAGGAGAAACCGGCGGCACTGGTCGACGCCATCGCGACACTGGTGAATGCCGGATAAAGGCAAAGATCAACTCTATTAAAAGGGGTCAGAGTGATTGAACCATTCTGACCCCTTTGATACCGCTAAATTAGTGTACCCGCCAATTCTTTTATCCATAAATACATTGCGGTAACGCCGAGGACCAACGGAAAAACCAAATCCAGCATCACTATCCGACAAACCTGTGACTTTTTGAAATGATAAAACCAGCGATCATACCGTTCTAACGAAGTAGGAATTCTTGTTGAATTTAAGACTTTTTGCAGTTCGGTGAGCCGGTTCTCTAAACTGGAAATTTTGTTGTTAATTTCTCCGGCAGAACTCGTTACATGGTTGATGTTTGACATGTCTATGTTACCAGGTTGCTTCGCCACTTCCTGCAGTCGGTTGGCGACAATATGAACGTCATCAGCCATTTTAGATAAGTTGCCAATCTTTCTTGCTTGCTCCGTCCACCAATAATAAAGATTTGATTGGTTTGGATCGCTGGGATAATCCCCGAAGTCAGATGCCATTCTTCCCGTTGTGACGTGGCTTAATCTGCTACCTGTTACGCGAATGCGCATGAAATGGATGTAATCCCACCCTTTCCAGCAAAACTGGAGTAATAGGTAAGCAAGTACGCATGTTGCGCCAATATATAGCCAGGTCTGATCAGGGTTGGAGATTTTGAACGCGAAAAAATTGGCTGCGGTGATTTGAACTTTGCTGATTTGAGCGAAAATTAAAACGCTGGAAACAACTAGTAGATTGCGGCGGGTCCGACGGAGATCCTCTGAGAACTCCGGGAGGACCGGTTCGCCCATGGCTCTTTCGGCTTTTATTTTGTCTTCATCACTCATGCAAATATCTCCAGGGTAACGGTGACCAGGATAAAGGTGACGGTTTACTTAACTATTGTCCTTGCAGGGATTTCATTGCTCACGTTACGAACGCAAACGAGCCCGACAAACTTCAGTTGCGGCGAGGTCCGGTTGCGCTTCACCGGGCTGGATGACAACACCAAAGTTTTCTTCGGCAAATTTGCGGGAAATCTTCTCGTCTGCTACATCCACTGCCACCAGGTCCGGGTCCCGTATTAATGGGTCGCCATAACCGCCGCCGCCAGCTTGTTCGTGGCGGATGACATCGCCCTTGCGGACGTTGCGGGTAATTTTGCTGGGGACTTCTTCGGCCCGGCCGTCGGGGTCGAGGATGTTGCGACTGGGGGCTGCGGGGCCACCGCCGCGCAGGCCGTAGGGGGGGATTTTGGCGCGGTCGGCACGCAGCTGCAATACCGCGTCATCGGCCAACAGACGATATTGCCGCACCAGGCCCAGGCCGCCACGATGTTCGCCGGGGCCACAGGAATCCTCCCGCAGGCCGTAGGTTTCGACCCGGATGGGATAGCGGCTCTCCAACGTCTCGATGGGCATGTTGGACATGTTTTGCGAGGGGTTGGTGACGCCTTCGATGCCGTCTTTGCTGGCCCGCCCGCCCCAGGCACCGTTGATCATATCGACCAGAATAAACGGCGTCGCGCTGTCCCCTTCATAGCCGCCGAAACAGACCACCGTATTGCCCCCCTCACCCGCCGCCATGACACGATCAGGGGCGATCTCCGCCAACGCACCCAGCACCGCATCCACCACTCGATAGCCGGTCAGGGCGCGGGCCGCGACGGCGCTGGGCATGCGGGGGTTGAGGATGGAGCCTATCGGCGCAGTGATATCGATGCAGCGATAGATACCGGCATTATTCGGCACCTCGCGGCCCAGGGCGCAGCGAATGCCCAGATAGGTCGACGATTTTGTATACGACAGGGTGCAGTTGATGGCGCCCTTGACCTGGGGGGAGGAGCCTTCGAAATCCACCACCAGATGGTCATCCTGCACTTCGATGGTGCAATCGATGGGGATGGGCCCCTGATCAAAGCCGTCATCGTCGATATAATCGGTGAATTGATAGCGCCCATTGGGCCACTCACGAATAGCGGCCCGGGTCAGGCGTTCGCCGTAATCCAACAGGGCATTGAAATATACGCCCATGGTTTCGACGCCGTATTTATCCAACAGCTTTACAAAAGCGCGTTCGCCCACGTTGCAGGTGGCCAACTGTGCCGCCAGATCACCCAGCAGCATATCAGGCAGTCGCACGTTCGTTCGCAGCAGGGCAAACAGTGACCGATCCGGCTTACCCTTTGCGTAAAGCTTTAGGGGCGGGATGCGCAGACCTTCTTGGAATATTTCGGTGGAATCAGACGCGTTCGATCCCGGCACCCGCCCCCCCACATCGGATTGATGGGCAATGACCACAGCGAAACCCTGCAGGATTTCATTGTGGAAGATCGGCTTGAACATAAAAATGTCCGGCAGATGCATACCGCCCGCGTAGGGATCGTTCAGAATAATGACGTCGCCGGGATCCAGATCATCGCCATATTCAGCCACCACCACCACCATGGCATCAGGCACGGCACCCAGATGCAGGGCGACGGTCTTGGCCTGGGCCAGAATGCGGCCCTGGGCATCACAGATGGTTGCGGAATAGTCCAACACGTCCCGCACGATGGGGGAGCGTGCCGTCCGCATCATGGTATAGGCCATGTCATCGACAATGGTATCGAGGCCGTTTTTGATGACGGCAAAAGTAATGGGATCAATGTTCATCAGGCGACCTCCCCAGCAAGATCAATTTGCAGATTCCCCATGGCATCCGCCTCGATCCGCGCGCCGGGAGGTACGACAACCGTGCTGTCGGCACTTTCCAGGATCATTGGGCCGACGCCGACACCCTCAAAGGCGCGGCGGTCCAGCACGGTCGTATCCAGCCAGGCCTTTTCCCGCCCGAAATAGACCTTTCGTTCCGTTTCCGGGGCAAGGTGTTCATCATCATGGATCATGCGTAATTTCGAAAAATCCAGCTTGCCGTCGCGAATACCACGGGCAAGCAGGCGCAGGTTCACGACCTCCACCGCGCCCTCGGCGACATATTGATACAGCGCTTCATAGGCCGCTAAGAACGATTGCTGCAGCCAGGCAATGGTGACGTCGGTTAGGTCGTCAGGCAAAAGGATTGGTAGTTCTGAATCCTGGCCTTCAAAGCGCAACTCCAGGCTAAAGGCCAGGCGCATTTGAGCGCGGGCGAAATTTTCCTCCCCCAGTGCCGCTTCTGCCTGGGCCCGCAGGGTCGCGACCGATTTGCCCAGTTCGCCCAAATCCAAGTCCGGCAACAGGCCCGGCATGGCGGTGAGGAAATGCCGCTCCACATCCCCCGTCAACATACCCAGGGCCGTGAAGACACCGGGCATCATGGGCAGCATCACCTTTGTGATGTCCAGACTGCTGGCCAGATCACAAGCGTGCGCCGGGCCGCTGCCGCCGAATGCCGCCAAGGCGAAATCCCGCGGGTCAATGCCGCGCTCCACACTGACCGCACGAATGGCGCGGGCCATATTTGCATTGGCGACCTCGCGGACACCAAAGGCCGCCGCTTCCACCGATAGTTTCAACGGCCCCGCCAGGTCCCGTTCGATGACGGCGCGGGCCCGCGCGATATCCAGCTTCAGGTCACCACCGGCCAATTGCTCCGGTAGATAGCCCAAGACCACATTGGCATCACTAACCGTTGCACGGTCACCACCCCGGCCGTAACAGGCCGGCCCCGGATCGGCACCGGCGGATACGGGACCCACATGCAACAGGCCGCCATCATCGATCCAGGCGATGGAGCCGCCGCCACTGCCGACTTCCGCCACATCCACGGTCGGCACCCGCATCATATAGCCCCCCGCCTTGATAAAGCGGGCCGGGACAGAGATACCGGCGCGAAATTCATATTCGTTGGCGCGGGAGATCTGGCCCCCCTGCACCAAAGATGCGGAAGCCGTGGTCCCGCCCATATCAAACACCACGATGTCCAGCGCCTTTGCCGCCCGGCCCAGACGGGCCGCACCCACGACGCCTGCGGACCTGCCTGACGATATAAAGAACACCGGTTTATCCTTGGCGGTTTGCGCCGCCGCCAGGCCACCATTGGAATCGCTGACCAATAATGGCGCGCTGATACCAATGTCCAACAAACCATCGCCAAGGCGCTGCAGATAGCTTTGCAGGATTGGCAGCACATAGGCGTTCACCACCACCGTCGATGTCCGCTCATACTCCCGCATCTCGGCCAGCACCGAGACCGAAGCGGTGACCGAGACCTCAGGAAAATGCCGCCGCAGGATCTCTTCCGCGCGGCGTTCATGATCGGAATTGCGAAAGCTGTTGATGAAGCAGATGGCGATGGACTGGACGCCTTGGGCCACCAGCTCGCCGCCAACACGGATCAGTTCGTCTTCATCCAGGGGTTCGATCATGCTGCCGTCGGCGGCGATGCGCTCTGTTATTTCACGGCGCAGCCGGCGGGGCACCAGGGGCACCGGCTTGTCCCATTGCAGGTCGAACATATCCGGCGTCCGTACCCGCCCGATTTCCAACACATCGCGAAAACCCTTGGTGGTGATCAGGCCGGTCACGGCACCACTTTTTTGCAACAGGGTGTTGGAGCCGACGGTCGTGCCGTGCAAAACCTCCAACAAATCGCCAGGGCCCAGGCCGGCGCGATCCAGCAAATGAACGATCCCGTCCAACACCGCTTGTTCAGGCCTGTCCGGGGTAGAGGCACGCTTGTCGAACCAGGTTCGACCGTCCACATCGCTTAGAACCAAGTCCGTGAAGGTGCCGCCAATATCCACACCAATGCGCGCGCCGCCTTGCAAATCCATACACCGCTTCCCAATTCAAGCTTCCCCGTTTTATCCAGAGTAACAGGATTTCCAATACCAGCACCAATTTGTGATATGAAGAAGGCGGAAAATATATACGGGGGAAGCTGCCGAGATGGATATCGTCACTGAAAAGCAAGCCGTGGGACAATCCGTCTCGCGCACCGAAGACCCACGCCTTTTGGAAGGGCGGGGGCGTTATTCAGACGATATCAATCTACCCGGACAAGCCCATGCCTATATTCTGCGCGCACCACAAGCCCATGGCATAATTCGCGGCATAGACCTTGCCGATGCCTCCCGCATGCCCGGCGTCATCGCAATATATACCGGTGCGGACCTGCAAGCTGCGGGCTATGGCCCCCTGCCCTGCATGATGGCGGCCCTGAAAAGCCACGACGGCAGCCCCATCATTTTGCCGGAGAACCCGGCCCTGGCCATTGATCGTGTGCGCTATCTCGGCCACCCGGTCGCAGCCATCATCGCCGACACCGTGGCCCAGGCGAAAGATGCTGCGGAAGTCATTGGCCTGGATATCGAAGAACTGCCGGCAGTGGATACTGTCGAGGCTGCCATTGCACCAGGTGCGCCCTTGGTATGGCCGGATATCCCCGACAACACCTGCCTGGATTTTCGGGCCGGGGATTTCGACGCGGTCGCGGCAGCCTTCGATGGGGCAGCCCATATCAGCCGCTTGAAAGTCTATAACAACCGCCTCGTCGTCGCGGCTATGGAACCCCGCGCCGCGGTCGCTGAATTCGGCGGCGCGGATGAACGCTTTACCCTGCATGTGGGCTGCCAAGGTACGTTCGCGACCAGGAATACCCTGGCGAACAGAATTCTGAATGTTGATCCCGAAAAAGTCCGCGTCCGCGCCTATGACGTGGGCGGATCGTTTGGTATGAAATCATCGGTCTACCCGGAATATGTCGCCATTCTGCATGGCGCGCGGGCATTGGGACGGCCCATAAAGTGGTGCGATGAACGCAGCAACAGCTTTATCTCGGACCAGCATGGCCGGGATTCGGTAGTCGAAGCTGCCCTGGCCCTGGATGGAGACGGCAATTTCCTCGCCGTCCGGGTTGATGGCCTGGCCAATATGGGCGCGTTCCTCTCAACCGTGGGCCCCAACGTGCAATCGGGCAATATCTTCAAGAACCTACCCGGTGTCTATAAAACGCCCGTCGTCGCCGCCTCCACCAAATGCCTGTTCACCAACACCACTCCCATTGGTGCCTATCGTGGTGCGGGCCGCCCGGAGGCGAATTACTATATGGAACGCCTGGTCGACCTGGCGGCGCGGGAAACGGGCCGCGATCCCGTCGCCCTGCGCCGGGCCAACATGATCCCCGGCAGCGCCATGCCCTTCACCTCAGCCTCCGGCCAACCCTATGACAGCGGCGATTTCCCAGCCGTCCTGGACAAGGCGTTGGCGGTAGCCGATTGGGCCGGCTTTACAGCCCGCAAAGCAGACAGTGCGGCGCGGGGTCTGTTGCGGGGCCTTGGCATCGGCAGCTACCTGGAAGTTACCGCGCCCGCGGGCAAGGAAATGGGTGGCGTGCATTTCGAAGAAGACGGCACCATCAGTTTGGTCACCGGCACCCAGGATTACGGCCAGGGCCACGCCTCCAGCTTTGCGCAGGTCCTGGCGGATCGACTGGGCCTGCCCTTTGATGCCATTCGCCTGAAACAGGGGGATAGTGATGCATTGCTGGTTGGCGGTGGTACGGGTGGTTCCCGCTCCATCATGGCGTCGGGCGCGGCGATTGTTGCGGTCAGCGAACTGGTCATTGAAAAGGCCACCCATCTGGCGGCTGAAAAACTGGAAACCGCAGTCGAGGATATCCAGTTCGATGCCGGGCAATTGCGCGTGGCTGGCACTGACCGGACCATCTCGCTGTTGGAACTGGCGAAAACGCCGGAGGGTTTGGCGGGCGATCTGAACAGCGCCCTGGCCATCGATACGCCGCCATCGACCTATCCAAATGGCGTGCATATTTGCGAGATAGAGATCGACCCGCAAACCGGTGCCGCCCGCCTGGACCGCTATGGCGTGGTCGACGATTTTGGTGTGTTGGTCAATCCCTTGATCGTTGCCGGCCAGGTTCATGGCGGCATTGCCCAGGGCATCGGCCAGGCACTGATGGAACATGCCGTCTATGATGGAGGCGGGCAATTGCTGTCCGGCTCGTTCATGGATTACGCCATGCCACGGGCGGATGACATTCCCCATATCGCCTTTGACGATCATCCCGTCCCGGCAACCACCAACCCCCTTGGCGTCAAGGGTTGCGGCGAGGCGGGGACGACGGGTGCCTTACCCGCCGTGATGAACGCGGTTGTGGATGCCTTGGCTGAATTTGGCGTCACACATATGGACATGCCCGCAACGCCGGAGAAAATCTGGCGGGCTGTGAACAAATTGTGATTCTAATTTGTAGGTTTTCGGTGCTTTAGGGATAAGTACAGCTGGGCCTAAACCTGCCAAATAGAGCCGTTAGGGCAATTTGGCATCATTCGGCTGACTGCCGCAGTGCCTCATCCACATCCTCGGCCTTTGCTTCTGCCTCGGCCTTTGCCTTTGCCTCTGCCTTTATCTTTCGACCGTTATGACCAGGCAATCTGGACATCATGCTTTCTTCTTTGACCTTGATCTCCTCTTCAGGCGAGATCACGCCGATGGAGATTACGTATTTCGCGGCATCCTCGACAGGCAGATCGAGGAATATCAAGTCCCGCCTTGGCACCATGAGTAGAAAGCCGGACGTCGGGTTCGGCGTTGTCGGAACGTAGATATTGACCATATCGTCTTCCAGTCGGCTGGCCACCTCCCCCTCCGTATCGCCGGTTACGAAGGCCATGGTCCAGATACCGCGCCGGGGATATTCCACCAAGACAGCCTGGCGAAACGAGTTGGAAGATTGGCTCAAGACGGTTTCCAGGACCTGCTTCAAGGCACCATAAATGGAGCGGACCACAGGCATGCGGTTGACCAGGCGCTCCCCGGTTTTCAACAACGTGCGGCCGAATATATTGGCGGTCAAAAATCCGACAAACGTCAAGATGACCAGCATAATGACCAGGCCCAGACCAGGCAGGGAAAAGGGCAGATAATTCTCGGGATTATACTTCGCCGGCAGCAGTGGAATGGCCTGACGATCGACCCAATGTATAAACTGCCAGGTCAGATAAAGGGTCAGCGCAATAGGGGCTGTGACGATAACGCCGGTCAGAAAATAGTTGCGCAGGCGCGTCAGCATGCCCGGACGCTTCCGTGGCGCAATCAGTACCGGTGTCTCCTCCTTGCTATCAGGTTCGGCGGCTTGGTCCGATGTTGGGGTCGTATCAGGCATATAAATTCGGAAATCCTAATGATAAAGGATAATATACCCCACTTAGTCCTGAATGCGCCCAGTGTCTATCTTATTCGCCATTTTCTATAGGTTGTTGTATGCTAAATCTTTCCGCTTCAGAACAATTTAATTTGCCCGAACAGAAGCCCCAAATAGAAACTATGCGGCGTCCAACATACAAAACCCTATTGGTTATCGCCTGCCTGTGGCCAGGCCTGGTGTTAAGCACATCTGCCGGGGCAGATTTCAATGACGCGGTCGTCGCCTACGATCACGGCAAGTTCGACCCGGCCCGTGGTGCCTTCACGGAATTGGCACAACGGGGCCATGCGGGTGCTGAATTCATGCTGGGTGCTATGTACTTTTACGGCAAAGGCGTTCAGCGCAACGACGCAATCGCTGCCGTTTGGTTCCACAAGGCGGCGATCAAGGGCAATGCATCGGGACAGTTGGCCTTTGGCTCCCTGCATATCCGCGGCTTGGGCGTACGGCAGAACCTGGTCAAAGCCTATGGCTGGCTGACGGTTGCAGCCAATCACGGCATACCGGGGCTACAACAACAGGCCATTGCCTTGCGTGATGAAGCCGCCCGCTTGATGCGCCCGGTCGAGATTGCCGATGCCCAGCAATGGGCTTCGGGTTTCACGGCGACAAAAGCCGGACTGACCCTGAATTAGAAGCCCAAATCAAAAGCCAGAACCAAAAAACCAATTATTAGACGAAATGGAGTTTCAGAATGCGACTAAAGGATAAGGTTGCCATCGTCACCGGTGCGGGCGCAGGATTTGGCGGCGGTATCGCCCGGCGCTTCGCAGAAGAAGGCGCATCGGTCATCGTCAATGATATTAATAAGATCGACGGTGAAAGCGTCGTCGCGGACATTCGCAGCAATGGCGGTGTCGCGGACTATGTCGCGGCGGACGTTGCATCCGCAACAGACATGGCTGCCCTGATAGGCGCGGCGGTGGACCTGCATGGGGGATTGGACATCATGGTCAACAATGCCGGCGTGCCGCAACGCAATATGCCGATGACGGAGGTCTCTGAGGAAGCCTTTGATCTGATCTTCAACGTCAATGTGAAAAGCATCTACTGGGCCGCCCTGCACGCCATCCCGGAAATGCGTAAACGGGGGGGAGGCTCTTTCGTCAACACATCCTCTACCGCGGCGTTGAGCCCCCGGGCCGGGTTGGTCTGGTACAATGGCTCCAAGGGGGCGGTGAACAATATCACCAAAGGTATGGCGATAGAACTGGCGAAAGACAAGATTCGCGTCAATGCCATCTGCCCCGTGGCAGGCGAGACCCAGATGCTGGCGGAATTCGCGGGCGGCGAAGTAACGCCGGAGAAGCGGGATATGTTCCTCAGCACCATTCCGCTGGGCCGTTTCAGCCAGCCCCTGGATATCGCCAATGCCGCGCTGTTCCTGGCCTCTGATGAAGCCGCGATGATCACAGGTGTCTGCATGGAAGTGGACGGCGGGCGTTGTATCTAAAGGTCGGCAAAACTTCTTTCAAACAGCGCATTAAACCGTAGCCCCAGGGGGGCCAAGGGGCTATATTGCGCGCGCTCGGCGGGACGCCGGGCATTGATCTAAACAGGCCACTGCAGTCACGCCCCCACAAATGCGACATGGGGCCTGCGCAGAGGCATGTCATAGGGAAGCGACAAGGTGCCTAAACGCACAGATATTAAGAGCATTATGATCATCGGTGCCGGGCCCATTGTTATTGGCCAGGCCTGCGAATTTGACTATTCCGGCACCCAGGCCTGCAAAGCCCTGCGCGATGAGGGGTATCGGGTCATTTTGGTGAATTCCAACCCGGCCACCATCATGACCGATCCCGATTTCGCCGAGGCGACTTATGTGGAACCGATTACGCCTGAAATCGTCGCTAAGATCATTGCCAAGGAACGACCCGACGCCATTCTGCCCACCATGGGCGGGCAGACAGCCCTGAACACGGCCATGGCACTGCATGAAGACGGCACCTTGGATAAATACAATGTGGAGCTGATCGGCGCCAAGCCGGACGCTATCAATATGGCCGAAGATCGCAGCCTGTTTCGTGATGCTATGACCCGTATTGGCCTGGCAACACCCCAGGCGGGCATTGCCCACACCATGGAAGAGGCCTTGGAAGCCTTGGCCGTGGTCGGCCTGCCCGCGATTATCCGGCCATCCTTTACCCTGGGCGGCACAGGCGGCGGCATCGCCTATAACCGGGACGAATTTCAGGCCATTATCACCACGGGCCTGGATGCCTCCCCCACCAATGAAGTTCTGGTGGAAGAATCCGTTTTGGGCTGGAAAGAGTACGAGATGGAGGTAGTGCGCGACCATGCGGACAACTGCATCATCGTCTGTTCCATCGAAAACGTCGATCCCATGGGCATTCACACGGGCGACAGTGTCACAGTAGCCCCTGCGCTAACCCTGACGGACAAGGAATATCAGATCCTGCGAAATGCCTCCATCGCCTGTCTGCGGGAGATCGGCGTGGATACAGGCGGCTCTAACGTACAGTTTGCCCTGAACCCGGAAGATGGCCGCCTGGTGGTGATCGAGATGAACCCACGGGTCTCCCGCTCCTCCGCCCTGGCCTCAAAGGCGACCGGCTTTCCCATTGCAAAAGTCGCAGCCCGCCTGGCCGTCGGCTATACCCTGGACGAACTGGACAACGATATTACGGGCGGTGTCATCCCCGCCTCGTTTGAACCAACCATCGATTACGTGGTGACCAAGATACCGCGTTTCACGTTCGAAAAATTCCCCTCGACCGATGCTCTGTTGACGACCTCGATGAAATCCGTCGGCGAGGCCATGTCCGTCGGTCGGACCTTTGCCGAAAGCCTGCAAAAGGCCCTGCGCTCCATGGAGACGGGGTTATCGGGGCTGGATGAAATCATCATTCCGGGTATCGAGGAAGACCCCGTGGATGCGGTACGCGCGGCACTTGCCCGCCCTGCCCCTGACCGGCTGTTGGTAGTCGCCCAGGCGTTGCGCCACGGCATGGCCCGCGACGAAATTGAGCGCATTACCCGCATCGACCCCTGGTTTGTGGATCAGGTTGCCGATCTGATCGCGATCGAGGACGACTTGAAGTCGAACGGCCTGCCCCGTGATGTTCGCCGCATGCGCGGCATCAAGGCGCAGGGCTTTTCCGATCAGCGGTTGGCGCAATTGACCGGGCAAAGCACAGCACAGGTCATGGCCCATCGGCACGACTTGGATGTGCACCCGGTCTACAAACGGATCGATACCTGTGCGGCGGAATTTGAAAGCCACACGCCCTATATGTATTCCACGTACGAAGGCGTGAACCAGCCCGTGGAGTGCGAGGCGCGGCCCTCGGATCGTGAAAAGATCATCATCCTCGGCGGCGGGCCGAACCGGATCGGCCAGGGTATTGAGTTTGATTATTGCTGCGTTCATGCGGTCTTTGCCCTGCGTGAAGCCGGCTATGAAGCAATCATGGTCAATTGCAACCCCGAGACGGTGTCCACAGACTATGACACCTCTGACCGGCTGTATTTTGAACCTTTGACAGCCGAGGACGTGCTGGAAATCGTCCGACTGGAGCAAAGCAACGGCAGCCTTAAAGGCCTGATCGTGCAGTTTGGTGGTCAAACCCCATTGAAGTTGGCGGCCGAGTTGGAAGCAGCCGGCGTACCGATCCTGGGCACGACGCCGGACGCCATCGACCTGGCGGAAGATCGCTACCGTTTTCAACAACTCCTGCAACAACTGAATTTAAAGCAACCACCTAACGGCATCGCAACTTCGACGGAAGAAGCACACGAAATTGCCGCGCGGATTGGCTTCCCCGTGGTCGTGCGCCCCAGTTACGTGCTGGGTGGCCGTGCCATGGAAATCGTCCGGGATGAAAGCCAGCTGGACCGTTATATGCGCGAGGCTGTCAAGGTCTCCGGCGAAAGCCCGGTTCTGGTCGATGGCTACCTCGCAGATGCAATCGAGGTTGACCTGGACGCCCTGTGCGATGGCACGGATGTGGTGGTCGCGGGGATCATGGAGCATATTGAGGAGGCCGGCATTCATTCGGGCGATTCGGCGTGTTCCCTCCCCCCCTACTCCCTTAACGCCGATATTGTCGATGAAATCCGACGTCAAGCCGATGCCCTCGCCCGCGGTCTATCCGTCGTTGGCCTGATGAATGTGCAGTTCGCCGTGCGTGGCGATGAGATCTTTATTTTAGAGGTCAACCCGCGCGCCTCTCGTACCGTACCCTTCGTGGCCAAGGCGATTGGCGCCCCGATCGCCAAGCTGGCCGCGCGTATCATGGCAGGGGAAAAGCTGGCAGATTTTGACCTGAACCCGGATCAACACGACCATGTCGCCGTGAAAGAGGCGGTGTTTCCATTTGCCCGCTTCCCCGGTGTCGATGTGCTGTTGGGACCGGAGATGAAATCCACCGGCGAGGTCATGGGCCTGGACACAACTTTTGCCGCTGCCTTTGCTAAATCGCAGATTGCTGCGGGTACAGAGCTGCCCCGTAGTGGCAAGGTATTCATTTCCGTCAAGGACAAGGACAAGCCCGCAGCGGCAGAGCTGGCCCGGAACCTCTGCGAATTGGGCTTTACGATCATCGCGACTTCAGGCACGGCGACCTACCTGAAGGGTCAGAACATCGTCGTCCAGTCCGTCAATAAAGTACTGGAAGGCCGACCCCACATCGTGGATGAAATCACCAATGGTGAAATCGCCCTGATCTTCAATACCACCGAAGGGGCCCAGGCTATCGCTGATAGCTTCACCCTTCGCCGGGCCGCCCTGACCCACGGCATTCCGTATTACACGACGATATCGGGTGCAAAATCTGCTATGCAGGCGATTGGACATTTAATGCAACAGGGCCTTGATGTTGCCCCATTGCAATCTTACTTTTAATCTTCGCATTCGGATCGGCGCAGATGCGCCGGTCTTTACGAAGCAGCAATACGAGGCTTACGATCCGCTCATGGAAAAGGTGCCAATGACCCGGACGGGGTTCACCCAGATGGAAGAGGAATTGAAACGATTGAAGGGCGTGGAGCGCCCCTCGATCATCGTCGCGTTGGAGGAAGCGCGCGCCCATGGGGATCTCTCTGAAAATGCGGAGTATCACGCGGCCAAGGAACGACAGGCGTTCGTGGAAAGCCGGATATTGGACCTGGGCAGTAAAATCAGCCGGGCCCAGATCATCGACACCTCCGGCCTGACGGGCAAGACCGTCAAATTCGGTGCCACGGTTACGGTTGTGGACGAAGACGATGATGCGGAAATGGAATTTCAGATTGTCGGCGAAGACGAATCTGATATCAAGGAGCAACGGCTCTCCGTCCGCTCTCCTCTGGCCCGCGCCCTGATCGGTAAATCCGTGGGCGACGAGGTAGAAGTCACCACCCCCTCGGGCGGCAAGTTCTACGAATTGCTGAAAGTCAAATTCGTATAAGAATTTTGCGGCATGATTAGACGACGGCTTACGCCTTAATCAGGTCGCAAATCTGTCCGACAATGTGGGACTACCTTTGTTCTCACTCGGTGTTGGGATCGGCTCGTTATTTTGCGAGCGGCTTTCGGGCCGAACGGTGATCGATTGGAAAGATGACCAACTTGGATGATAAGGCGCAAGATTTCGTAACCCTGTTTGCCTTTCGCACGGTGGGTGCTGATGGCTGGGAGATTGGCAAGGCCACGGCTTCTCTGGATCAAATTCAGGCTGATCTGGTGGCAAACGGTCAGCACATTGAAGATATCCGACAGATCAGGTCCGGGATCAGTCTGAACCCTGAAGGTGGTGACGAAGCCGGTTTGCGGGACCTGGACTACTGGCTGGCCATTGAGCGTGGTTGGGCCTTTGATTATGTCGCCAACTGCTGGCGGGCACCGGGGGAAATGCCCCAACAGTTCGAGAGAGACGCCGCGTCCATTGATGACCTGAAAATCGCCTTTGGCACGCCAGAGGCAGGCGCCCTTCCCATCAATATTTCCGCCGGTGGGGACACCTTGAAATTTGCGGCGGTGGATGTGAATTGTCCCTTCGAGGACTTTCTAACCTGGCTGGAACATATCGCGGATGGCAAGGCGGCCCGCTTCACCGCCAATCTGAAATGGGCCTATGTTGAATTCTTTGCCTTCAACACCCCTGTCGACGAGACAACCCATATCGCCATCGCCCTGTCCAAAGACCCAACCAGGGCCGGGGCACGCAATATCGTACTCGATTTTGAGATTGCGCGGCGCACTGCGGTTGCCGTCCTTTACCATGGTTTGCGACAGTATGCCCAAGGGCCAGTCTACGACCCCTATCAATGGTCCGCGGTGCCGTTGGCAGAAGCGTTTGCGGACAAATTTCCTAACCGTGTTTACGCCGATTTCATCAACGACACCGCAGCGGCGATAAACAAGACCTTGTGGGATCTTACCCCGGTTTATTCCCTCACCTCGTCACGAAAGGCCTCTACTGGTCTGATCGGTAGCGGTGAAGGAGATGGAGAACAGATGATGCGGTTTGATAACCCCCTTTGCGAAGTACCTGACGACTTTGATGCCTGGGACGTGGTGTTGCGACAGGCTTGTCTGGATGATTTGTTGACGGAGAGCGTAACGGGTGGCTGGGGCGAGGATTTGCGGGACCTGCGCGCAAGCAAATTGGAAATCTATCTTGGCGATGTTTCCGGGGCACCGTAGGGGCGTGTTGGCCGGGTCGCAATCCAGATGGCAACAGGTATAAGGGTCGCAGCGACCAAAGTGGGCACCAGCCAATTTGGACTATAGCTTATGGTCACATAGGTAAATGAGGCGGACATCATTGTAATTGCCAGAACTTTTCCCCGCATCGGGATCGCGCGATATTGCTGCCAATCGCGAATGGTCCGGCCAAAACGGGGATGATGATAAAGCCAAAGGTGCAAACGTTCAGACGAGCGGGAAAAGGCCCAGGCCGCAATCAATAAGAATACGGTGCCCGGCATGACAGGTAAAATAATGCCGACGATGCCCAGAACAGTGCACACAAAACCCAACGCCAGCATGGTGTAGCGAATTGATCTAGATATGTCTTGCGGCCCAGTGTGCGACGGTGCGCGCAACGGTGTGCGCGACAGTGCGCGCGACGGTGTGCGCAATGGAGCATCCAATCGCGATTGGCCGTTGTTGGCTGAATGATTTAGTGTCATGACAACGATGATCCGCCATAGCCATGAAGAAACTGTTGATTATCACGAAAACACCAGCCGCGTCGAGATGGGAGGGGATATGACGGAAGCAGAGGATAGTATCTGGCATTGCCTCTCGTGCGGTCACATCTATGATCCTAAGCTGGGTGCGCCGGAGGACGGCATTCCGCCGGGGACACCATTCGAGGGTTTGCCGGGCAATTGGACATGCCCGGAATGCGGCGTTCACAAGGGTAACTACGCCAGGCGATAATTACGCCCGGCGGGCTATGAAGTCATAGGAGCAGAGACTTTGGCGGAGGATTTTGATTTAACGACGGCGGATGCGATCCTCGATCCGACCCCCATTTTTGCCGCCATGCTGCAACGGGAACCGGTGCATTACAGCCCGTCCCTGAAATCCTGGGTGATCGCCGATTACGACAACGTGAAATTGGCGTTGAGCGATCCACGCTTTTCGGTCGAGAAGATGTCGCCTTTCGCGGATCACATGGCCGGCGGGGCCGATGCCCATAAGATCCGGGAGCTGACCCGGGTATTGGGCGGCTGGATGGTCTTTAAGGACCCGCCCGCCCATAGCCGCCTGCGCCAAGTGCTGCAGCAGCCTTTCAAGCCGCGGGAAATGGAAAAACTACGTCCCGCCATCATCGATATCGCAGAAGAAGTAATCGCCGAGATGGCACCGAAAGCAGGCCAGGTGGTGGATTTCATCGCGGCATTCGCCAACCCACTGCCCGCCCGCGTCATCGGCACTTTGATCGGCGTCGATGTCGCCATGGTACCGCAACTGACCGCATGGTCACTGGATATCGCAAAGTTTGTATTCTCTGCCCGGGACACACCGGACAAATATGACCGGGCCTACAGGGCGGTCATGGACATCGAAGTTTTTTATCGTCAGGTCATCGCAGATCATCGGGCCCGGCCCCGGGATGATATGTTGAGCCATATGATTGCCTACCATGATGATGACGATGGTGGGCCCCTTACGGACGATGAAATCGTCTCCATGCTGGTGCTGTTCCTGTTCGCGGGCCATGAAACAACGACAAACCTGATCGCCAACGGCCTGTTGGCTTTGCTGCAAAATCCCCGCCAAATGGCCCAACTACAAAGCAACGACGCCCTGTTGCCCAGCGCCATTGAGGAATTCCTGCGTTTTCAAGGACCGGTGCAAACCGTGGTACGGATCGCCAAGGAAGATGTCCCCATGGCCAATATCACCATTTCTGCCGGTGATCGGGTATTCGGCTTGCTTAACGCATCCCATCGGGACCCCAGCATGTTCGACAACGCCGATGCTGTCGATATTCAGCGCGCGCAGAACCCCCATGTCGCCTTTGGTTTCGGCATTCACATGTGCATTGGTGCACCCCTGGCCCGGATCGAGGGGCAGGAGGCGTTTCGGGCTTTATTACGCCATTTCGACAATTTCAAACTGGAGACCACAGCGCTTACCTGGCGCGATGATTTTGTCACCCGGGGTCTGGAAACATTACCTATATCATTTCAACAGCGGATAGACTGATCGTTACGCGCAGGACGCATCCATGGGAGAGAGATTTTGACATTTAAGAACCAGACAATCGTTGTAACCGGGGCTGCTGGGAATTTGGGCCGGGCCGTCGTCGCCGCCTTCCATGCCGCCTCGGCCCGGGTGGTCCTTGTGGATGCAAAATTGGAATTCCTCGACAACAGCTTTCCCGGTGATGATCCCAAATTGGTGAAAGTCGCCGTCGATCTGCTGGATAGAGGGGCAACCGCCGCCGCGATGAAGGATATTCATGGCAAATGCGGCGAAATAAATGCGCTTGCAGCCCTTGCGGGCGGCTTTCACATGGGGGAAACCGTGCATGACACCCCGGATGAAAAATGGGACCTGATGCATGACCTGAACGTGCGAACATTGCTGCACACAACATCCGCCGTCGTGCCTTATATGATTGAACAGGGCGGCGGCAAAATTGTTACCGTCGGGGCCAACGTGGCCCTCAAAGGCATCCCCGGCATGGGGGCTTATTGCACCTCGAAAAGTACCGTCATGCGCCTGACCGAGGCAATGGCGGGAGAGCTGCGGGACAAAGCCATCAACGTCAATTCCGTGCTGCCCAGCATTATCGACACACCCATCAACCGCGCCGACATGCCCGACGTGGATCCCGCGCAATGGGTTGCACCATCGGATCTGGCGGCCGTGATCATGTTCTTATGTTCAGCCCAGGCGGGGGCTATTCACGGTGCTCTTATCCCGGTAGTTGGCCTGTCCTAATCATTGATCAGTTAAGACTCTCAAACGCTCCCTATGCCGTCAAGCGGCACGCCGAATTCGACTTTTGATCGGCGCAAAACAGGGGCGGTCTTGACAGAGGCGACGTTCGGCGCGGCGATTAATTCGGCTGTGAGAAAATTTTGCCAGGCGTCCCAGTCCTGGGCCACGACCTTCAGAATGAAATCAGCCTCGCCGGTCAGCATGTGACATTCCCTGATCATGGGCAATTTCGCCATCCGCTGTTCAAAGGCAGAGAGGTCGTCTTCGTGCTGGCTATCCAGACCGATCCAGACGAACACCGCCAGGCCATAGCCCAGTTCCTCACCATTCAGATCAGCATGGTAGCCTCTGATCAGCCCGGCCTGTTCCAAGGCCCGAACCCGGCGCAAACAAGGTGGAGCCGAGATACCGACCCGGCGGGCCAGCTCGACATTGGTAATGCGTCCATTATCGCGTAATTGTTCCAGGATGTGACGGTCGATGGCGTCCAGCTTTACCTTTGACACGGGAAAAATTCCCTCCGTTCAGGCTATAGATGGTCCCAGGGTGGTATTTGCCTAGCCTGCGCAATAATATTACCCACGCAACAATATTTCA
Source organism: Rhodospirillaceae bacterium (assembly GCA_018660265.1). GTDB lineage: Bacteria > Pseudomonadota > Alphaproteobacteria. The sequence continues at coordinate 33,437 of JABJKS010000076.1, forward strand.
CAACCGGTTCCCCGAATTTACGAAAATTCATTTGCGAATTATGACCATGGCACCCAATACAAAAAGCACCGGACCAAACTGCTGGGTCGTCACCCCCGGCCACGCGGGGATGGAAAACCAGGCCCTGGCCTTGGCTGAGGCCGTGGGATTGCCCCTCACGGTCAAACGGGTACGACCGCGCGCGCCCTGGACCTGGCTGCCGCCCGGTTGGTGGCCCTGGCCCCGTGCGGCGTTGGGTGGGGACAGTGATCCGATCGAGGCACCCTGGCCGGATCTGTTGATATCCTGCGGCCGGCGCGCCGTGCCCTACGCTTTGTTGGTGAAGCGTGAAAGCGCAGGCGCCACCACCATTGTTCATATTCAGAACCCGCAAACCCGGCTGTCCGCCTTCGATCTGGTCGCCCCACCCCGCCACGACCATCTGGCCGGTGCCAACGTCGTCGAGACGGAAGCGTCCCTGCATCGGATCAACGCCGCACGTCTGGACACAGCCGCAGAGGTCTTCGCCCCGCAGCTGGCGCATTTGCCCCGGCCCCTGGTTGCTGTCCTGATCGGCGGCAGTAATTCCTGTTATCAACTAACACCAAAAATTGTGGCCGATTTGGCCGCACAGTTACGTACCTTGTGCGTGGAACAAGGCGTCGGCCTGGCCGTCACCCCGTCGCGGCGCACGGGCAGCGACAATATCGAAACCCTGCGCCAGGCCTTGGCGGGGTTGCCTGCGGTGGTCTGGGATTTCGCGGGCGACAATCCCTATTTCGGATATCTGGGCCTGGCGGATGCGATCATTGTGACCTGCGATTCGGTAAATATGGTCTCCGAAGCCTGCGCCACGGGAAAACCAGTGCACGTGGTGCACCTGTCGGGCGGCAATCGCAAATTCAATGAATTCCACGCCAGGATGGAAAACGCCGGCTATACCCGGCCCTTCGCAGGCAAATTGGAACACTGGCCCTATCAGCCAGCAGATGATGTCGGGAAAGTGACGGCCAGAATACATCAACTTTTGGCAGAAAAGGGGCATGTCCCAGAAGAGTCGGCCAACCTGACTTGAAGACGGCCCGGAGGCGTTATACATACGATAGAGGATTTAAATATTCTGAGCGTCCCCGTAGATGGGACCATTCATATTGTCAGTTCTAGTTCAAAGAGTGAGGAGTGCGCTATGTCGCAGACCCATCATAGCCGCGTCATGATACTTGGTTCGGGCCCCGCCGGTGCCACCGCCGCGATTTATGCCGCGCGTGCGGGTTTAGAGCCGATGATGGTACACGGCCTGCAACCGGGTGGGCAGATGACCATCACAACGGATGTGGAAAACTATCCGGGCTTTGCCGAAGTCATCCAAGGCCCCTGGCTGATGCAGCAGATGGAAGAACAGGCCAAGGCTGTCGGCACCAATATTATTCATGACATAATCGTTGATGTGGACTTTACCACCAGACCCCTGCGTTGCACTGGTGACAGTGGTGATACCTATACCGCCGATACCCTGGTCATCTCCACCGGTGCCCAGGCCAGTTGGCTGGGTCTTGCCTCGGAGCAGAAATATCAAGGCTTTGGCGTCTCGGCCTGTGCGACCTGCGATGGCTTCTTCTATCGCGACAAGCCGGTCTGTGTGATCGGTGGCGGCAATACGGCGGTGGAAGAGGCACTGTATCTGACCAATTTTGCTTCGAAAGTGACATTGATCCATCGTCGCGACAGCCTGCGGGCGGAAAAAATCCTGCAGGAACGCCTATTACGGCATGAAAAAATTGAGGTCCTGTGGGACCATGTCCTCGAAGAAGTGTTGGGCGATAACCAGCCGCCGGGCGTAACCGGCGCACGTGTCCGCAATGTTAAGACGGACGCAGTGACGGATTTGGCTGTTGACGGTGTCTTTGTCGCCATTGGTCACGTCCCCCAGACTGAATTGTTCAAGGGCAAACTGGCCATGGATGACGAGGGTTATTTACGAACCGCGCCCGACAGCACAGCGACAGAAATACCCGGTGTATTTGCCGCCGGCGATGTCCAGGACAAGATCTACCGCCAGGCGGTGACCGCAGCGGGAACCGGATGCATGGCAGCCCTGGAAGTCGAGCGCTATTTGGGTGCCCAGAGTGATGCGGATGAGGCGACAATCAAGGCGGCGGAATAGAACCTGAATGGAGCCGAAATGAAGCCGGTAGAGGCACTCTAATGCCAATGGATTGGGACAAACTACGGGTATTTCATGCCGTCGCGCTTGCGGGCAGTTTCACCCATGCGGGGGAGGATTTAAACCTCAGCCAATCTGCGGTTAGCCGGCAGATTTCAGCGCTTGAGGATGAGCTTGGCGTGCAGTTGTTTCATCGCCACGCCCGGGGTTTGGAATCCACCGAACAGGGCGATTTGCTTTATCGTGCGGCGCACGAGGTTTTTGACAAACTTTCCGAAGTGCGGACCCGTCTGACGGATAGCAAGAATGTTCCCGCCGGCGATCTGCGGATCACCACGACGGTTGGTTTGGGGTCGACCTGGTTGACGCCCCGAACCCATGATTTTCTGGAACTCTATCCCGATATTCGCCTGTCAATAATTTGCGACGACCGGGAACTGGATCTGGGTATGCGGGAAGCTGATGTCGCGATCCGTATTACCGAACCGCGGCAGCCGGATCTGATCAAAAAGCGCCTCTTCACGGTGCATTCCCATCTATACGCATCGCCTGATTACTTAAAACGTCATGGCACGCCGCACAGTATCGACGACTTGGATGATTGCCCCTTGATCGCCTATGGCGATCATGCCCCCACCACATTACGCAATGTGAACTGGCCGCGCACCGTCGGGGTAAAACCCCATGGTACGCCGCGAAAAACCATATTACAGGTCAACAACATCTACGGCCTTTTGCTGGCCATCGAAAGCGGAATGGGCATCGGTTCCTTACCCGACTACATGATTACACCCGATAGACCGCTGCAACGTATTCTGCCAGAGGCGGAGGGCCCGACCACGGATGCTTATTTCGTCTATCCGGAAGAATTAAGAAACACCAAAAGAATCGGGGTGTTCCGGGACTTTCTTGAAGAACAGGTTCGACAATGGCGGTTTTGAGAATGCCGAGGTATGCATCTGACGCATACCTAATATGCAATACTTTCAATGGCGGAACGGCAGTCTAATCCTTAAATTTTACTATAGAATGTTGCGATGCAGCATTCTCGGCGGACCCTCTCACACCCCCCCGTGTACGGGTGGTTCGCCTAGCGTCTCCCAAGACGTGAAGCCTCCCTGTTAGACTGGCCCGGAAATCCTAGATTTCCGGGCCTCTTTTTTTGCTTCATAACATTCCCATAACAGCGGAATGGAGCAAAACAGGGCAAGAAATCAGAAACAAATTCCTTTAGAGGTCGAAACGATAATTATAGTGATTCGCATTTCAATGTCGCATTCGCCCGCCATCAACTGAAAAATGCAAGCCCATTTTATCGAAACACCCAATGGGGTTTCGTTTTTATCTTAAGCCAAGTGTCTTCCGCGCCTCGCTGGGGCTTTGTACTTTGCCCCCCAGACTTTCAACAATGGTCACCGCGCGATTGACCAGATCAGCGTTGGATGCGAACACGCCTTTATCCAGATATAAATTATCCTCCAATCCAACGCGGACATGCCCGCCCAGCAACATCGCCTGAGCCACCATGGGCATCTGCATGGACCCTAGGCCAAAGCCTGCCCAGATTGCCCCAGGCGGCAGGTTATCCACCATCGCTTTCATGGTCTGGGTATTCGCCTCCGCCCCATAGGGAACGCCAAGGCAAAGTTGATACAAAGGCGGTGGGTCGAGCAATCCTTCGCTGAGCATTTGTTTTACGAACCACAGATGGCCGAAATCAAATATCTCTACCTCCGGTTTAACGCCCGCTGCCTGGATGCCTTTGGCCATGACCCGCAAGGTATCCACGGTATTGGTCATCACGTAATTGCCTTCACCGAAATTCATGCTGCCGCAATCAAGGGTGCAGATTTCGGGCCGTAATTCGATGACATGTTCCAGGCGTTCGTCAGCGCTGGCCATATCGGTCATATTGCCCAATTTCATGGGCTCCTCCGGCGGGCCGAAATAGACGTCGCCCCCCATGCATGTGGTCAGATTGATCACGACATCCGCGCCGTTGTCACGGATCCGGGCAACCGTTTCCCGATACAAGGCCGGATCACGGCTGGCCTCCCCGGTTTCGGGATCGCGGACATGAAGATGCACCGCCGCCGCCCCTGCCTCTGCCGCCTCTATAGCCGAGGCGGCGATCTGCTCTGGTGTGACGGGTATATTGGGGTGCTTACCCACTGTATCGGCAGACCCTGTTACAGCACAGGTAATGATTACGTTCCGGTTCATTTTCAATCCTTTGTATTCATCAAGGCCCGCCCAAGGTCTCCGTATGGCCATCCACGGGAATGACCTGCCCGCTGATCTTAGCCCCCGCATCAGAGGCCAGAAACAGCGCCACCGCCGCGACATCATCCGCAGAAACAAAAGTCCGTAGGGAGGACGTGCGGTAGTAATCTTCACGGATGGCGTCAGGGCTCAAATCACGGGCCGCCGCCTCCGCCGCGATCACGCGCTCCAACCGATCGCCTTCGACAGATCCCGGCGCGATGGCATTGACCCGAATGCCAAATGGACCAACCTCCATGGCCAGACTTTTCGTCAGCCCCACCACGGCCCATTTGGAGGCCGCATAGGGACTGCGCATGGGAAACCCCAATATACCGGCGTTCGAGGCAAGGTTGATGATACTGCCTGCCCCCTGTGCCTTCATCAAAGGCAGCGCCTGGCGCGCGCACAAAAAGCCGCCATCCACATTGACCGTCAGACAACGACGCCATTCATCGGGTGATAGATCTTCCAGAAATCCTGCCGGGCCGGCAATGCCTGCATTGTTCACCAACACATCAATGCCGCCTAAATGTTCGCCCAGGTATCGGAATAGCGCCGCCACAGCGTCCGGATCAGCGACATCTGTCTTAACCGCAGCGATATCCGGGGCCTCGTCCGCCAGGGCATCCAATGCTCCTTGATCGACGTCACAGACGACCACCCGGCCGCCCTGCTGGCGAAAGGCAAAGGCAATGGCGCGGCCAATTCCGCTGGCCCCTGCGGTCACCAGAACACGTTTGTTTTGCAGGCCTCCGTCTTTTAGGCCACTGGTCATGTCGAGGCGTCCTGCAGCCGGGATAACAGCGCGATCAACTGTTTCTGCTCCGCCAGATCCAGGCCGTGGGAGATACGGATTTCATGCTCCGCCACTTTGGTTCGGGCCTGGGCCAACAGGGTTTGTCCCTGATCCGATAGCCGCAAGGCATAGGATCGCCGATCACGGGGCACCGGTTCGCGCAATACCAACCCGCGGCCTTCAAGGCGATCGATCACCGCAACGACGGTGGAACGGTCAATACCCAATGCATTGCCCAGGCGGGTTTGGTTCAGACCGGAATTGGCCTGTATCAAAATCAGGACGCCAAACTGCCCCGGTGTGATATCGCACGCCTTCAGACTCTCCGAAAAATCCTGAAATACCGCCGTTTGCGCACGGCGCAAATTATAACCGATCAAGCCCGGCAACAGATCATAGTCAAAGCTGTCTTTGTCCGGATCAACGCTGTTTTGTGCTTTCTTCATTGGATGGCAAGGCTAGGCCACTTCACCGATTGGAGAAAGGGAATTTCTGCTTTAGATTGGCAAATAGGTACAGGAAATGGGGATGGGATTGGACGTGAGTTACCAGGTTAAAATACGTGGCACCGATAAGGTGGTCAAAGTGGGCAAGGACGAAACGATACTTGAAGCGGCCCTTGCCGCAGACATCGATTATCCGTTCGGCTGTCAGTCCGGCAATTGCGGGGCTTGTAAATCCCGCCTGTTGGCCGGCGAGGTGGAGATGGAGGATTATTCCGAATTCGCCCTGACGAATGATGAACGGGACCAGGGCCAGATCCTGGCCTGTTGCTCTATCCCTGTCGCGGATTGTGATGTGGCCTGGCTGGATCTGGAGGAAACTGTCCAACACAGCCAGCAGTCCCTGGACTGTGAAGTGGTCGCTGTGGAACGCGCCACCCACGACATCGTCATCATCAAACTAAAAGGTGCGAGTGGCACCCTGGCCTTTTCCCCTGGGCAATATGCCGCCCTTGGTTTCGCCGGTCAGCCGGCCCGGGACTTCTCCATGGCGGGGGAACCTTATGGCGATATTCTGGAGTTTCATATCCGTGCCATCGCGGATGGTCAGGTCAGCCAATATGCCCAAACAGACGTCAAGGTTGGCGACAGAGTGGCCCTGTCCGGACCCATGGGCCTGGCCTTTCTACGGGAATTGCACAGCGGCCCGATCCTGGCGGTGGCGGGTGGCTCCGGCCTGGCCCCCATGAAATCGATTGTGGAAGCGGCCCTGGCAAAAAATATGCCGCAGGCCATAACCTTGTATTTTGGTGCCCGGGAAGAACGAGACCTATATCTGGTCGATCATTTCGAAGCCTTGGCGGCGAAGCACGGTAATTTCAGCTTCATTCCTGTCCTGTCCGACGAGACCGGCGCCACGAACCGGCGCACGGGCATGTTGGCGGACGCCATTGCGGAAGATATCCAGAACATGGACGGCTACAAAGTTTACACCGCCGGCCCGCCACCAATGGTCGATGCGGTACAAGCCTTACTGGAACGTCAGGGTGGCCGGGCGGAGGATCTACACGCCGATCCATTCTATACGGCCCATGAATTAGCAGCCCAGAAAGGTAGCTGAGGGAGACGGACGATGAGCGCTGAAGTACAGAGCAATAGCGAGCGGCAGGCCTATTATGACCGCATCGCGCCGGCCCATCTGACACCGTTGTGGGAGGTCTTTGCCGATCTGGTCACGCCTGAGCCTAAATCTCAGGCGATACCCGCCGTCTGGCATTATGACAAGATCCGTCCGTTCATATTGGAATCCGGCGGCCTGATCACCGCCATGGAGGCGGTCCGTCGGGTTCTGATCCTGGAAAATCCAAATCTTCCGGGCCAATCCAAGATCACCAATACCCTGTATGCGGGCCTGCAACTGATCCTGCCGGGAGAAGTCGCCCCGGCCCATCGTCACAGCCAATCCGCCCTGCGCTTTATTGTCGAAGGACAAGGTGCCTATACGGCGGTTGAAGGCGAGAAAACCATCATGAGCCCAGGCGATTTCGTCACCACGCCGTCATGGGCCTGGCACGATCATGGCAATGATACGGACCAACCCATGGTCTGGCTGGATGGCCTGGACATCCCGATCGTGAATTTCTTTGATGCCTCATTTGCCGAGAACCTGGATCAGGACAGCCAGTCCCTCTCCAAACCGGCGGGAGATTCACTGGCACGGTACGGCGCGGGCATGCTGCCCATGGGCTATGAACAGGTCTCCCCCACCTCCCCCGTCTTCAACTACCCCTATGCCCGCACCCGTGAGGCGTTGGAGCAGATGCGCAAGGTAGAGGAATGGGACCCCTGTCATGGCCTGAAGATGTGTTACATCAATCCGGTCACCGGTGACTATGCCATGCCGACCATGGCCACATTCATGCAATTGATCCCCAATGGCCTGACCACAGCGCCGTATCGATCCACGGACGGCATGGTCTATAGCGTGGTCGAAGGCAGCGGGCGCACCTTTGCCAATGGCCAGGAACTATCCTGGGGTCCGCGCGATACCTTTATCATTCCAAGCTGGTGCCACCATCATCATGAAGTTGACGGCGATGCGGTGCTGTTCAGTTTCTCCGACCGCCCGATCCAGGAAAAGCTGGGTCTGTGGCGGCAAGATCGCGGTAATCACTAAGGCACAAGTGGCACTAGGACATATATGGCAGCGAACGAATACGAATTCCTGGACGAGGCGGAGCTGAGCGATTTTCCCGGCCTGATGGCGGTCTCTCAATTCGTTCGCATGCTGGCTGAGGTGCCGTGGTTCGGCGGCCTGGGGCTGGAGCTGGACGGGCGGGAGATATTGCTGTCGGAGGATTACCTGCTCGCCCTCGGCTTCCCCGATGCCTATATCTCGCCAGTTGAGAATTGGGAGGAAGCCGCCGCCGCTGCCGCCAATCCGGACTGGAATACGGAATGGTGGGAGGCGGAGGAACAGGTCCGCGTCGCCCTGGTCTCCGAAGCCTGCCTGAAGGCGGATGAAGAGACGGTCATGATCGCCCTGACCCATCTGCAGAACCAATCGATTGAGGCGGTGTTGGAACCAGCGGAACTGGCCGCGGAAGCTGCCGGCATCGAGGATGAGGAATTGATCCGTGCGGCAGCCGGTGCCGGCGCCCAGGCGATCTATCAGGCCGGCCTGTTACTGGCGGCGGAGAACGAAGACGATGAACATCATGCCTTTGCTTTGAAATACCGCCTGTTTGAATCCGGCCGCTGGCCCATCGGTGTCGTCGGCAACAGTTTTCATATTTTTTAGTCCACAATCAAATTTGACACACATTTCCTGACACGCATTGGAGCCCCCCATGGCCTTCGCCATTACCCCGCCGCCGCAAGCCAGCGTCCCCGTACAGGGTGGCGATCCTTTTCCCGTGCGGCGGATTTACTGCGTCGGGCGCAATTATGCCGCCCATGCCCGTGAAATGGGCCACGACCCTGATCGGGAACCGCCGTTCTTTTTTATGAAACCGGCGGACGCCATTGCCATGGATGGCAGCAGCATCGCCTATCCCCCGGCAACGTCAGATCTTCACCACGAGATCGAGCTGGTGGTCGCCCTGGCCAAGGGCGGCAGCAATATTCCCGAAGATCAGGCCCTCGACCATGTCTTCGGCTATACGGTTGGTTTGGACATGACCCGGCGTGATTTACAGGGCGAGGCCAAGACGAAAGGCCGGCCCTGGGATACCGGCAAAGGCTTTGACAATTCCGCCCCCATGGGGGTTTTACGCACAGTCGCCGATGTGGGTCACCCCACCGATGCGCGGATATCTCTCAAAGTAAACGGAGACCTGCGCCAGGAAGGTACCGTCAATCAGATGATCTGGAACGTGCCTGAAACAATTGCCTACCTGTCCGGCTTGTTTGAACTTCAGCCCGGCGACATGATCATGACCGGCACCCCCGAAGGCGTGGCCGCTGTCGGTCCCGGTGACCGCCTGGAAGGCGAAGTCGACGGCATCGCCACCTTGTCCATTACTTACAATTCAAAATAGTCAGGCGGCGTAATAGTGAAAATTTCCATCGCGACCTGGAATGTCGCCTCCGTTCGGGCGCATCTCTCCACGATTGAGCAATTTCTGGCAGAACGTCAGCCAGATGTACTGTGCCTGCAGGAGATCAAGGTCACCAATGACCTGTTCCCGCTGGAGCTGTTTGAAGCGCATGGCTATGTCCACCACGCCCTGCATGGGCAAAAGGCCTATCACGGCGTCGCAATTTTTGCCAAGGCGGCCCTGCCCTTGGAAAAAATCGTCCGCAAGGAATGGTGCGACATCGACCAGGCCCGGCATGTCTATTGCACCCTGCCGGGCGGGGTTGAGCTGCATAATTTTTATGTGCCCGCGGGCGGCGACAAACCGGATGTGGAGAAGAACGACAAATTCCGCCACAAACTGGATTTTATGACTGACGTCGCGGCCTGGTTCAAAGGACGCAAAAGAAAGAAGAACCGCTTTATTTTATTGGGGGATCTGAATGTGGCCCCCCTGGAAGCGGATGTCTGGGACCACAAGAAGTTACTGCGCGTGGTCAGCCATACCCCGATCGAGGTGGCGCATATGGATGCCTGGTATGCTTCTCACGATTGGGTCGATGCCGTACGCCATTTCGTGCCCGAAGATGAACGGCTTTTCTCCTGGTGGAGTTATCGCTCGCCAAATTGGGAAAATGCCGACAAGGGACGCCGCCTGGATCATATCTGGGTGACACCGGCCCTGGTGCCTGATTTATGCGGCGTGGAAGTTTTTAAGACCGCGCGGGGATACAGTCCCGCCTCGGATCATGCCCCCGTCATTGTGGAGTTGGAAATTTAGCGCTCCACCGCCTATAGCGCCTCGCCCCGGATCAACTTTGGCAGATCGCCAGTCATGGCAGCGGCGTGACGTTCAAAGAAACGTTTCGCCGGACCAATTTTATTGACCACGCCCAGGCCCAATACCCTGGCCAGACGCACGGGCGTGATATCGTTGGAAAACAAACGCACCAGACCATCCGTCATCATCAACATGGTCAGGGCATCAAAGCGACGCCATTGCTGATAGCGGCGCAAAACCTCGCCACCACCCATATCCAAGCCCAGACGGGCATTGTCGATCACCACCTCGGCCAAGGCAGCCACATCGCGTAAGCCAAGGTTCAGGCCCTGGCCTGCGACAGGGTGCATACCGTGGGCGGCATCACCGATCAGGGCCAATCGGGTATCAATATAACGTTCAGCATTTTGCAGGCCCAGGGGATAGCTCCATCGTGGTGCATCACATTCGATGCTCCCCCAATGGTCGCCTGCCCGGGCCATAATTTCGTCGTTGAAGGCAGCGTCGTTCAGGGCCAGGAATTTTGCTGCATCGGCGTTTTTTTCGGTCCAAATCAGAGCGGATCGGTTACCCCGCATGGGCAGCAGGGCAAAGGGGCCCGCGGGCAGAAATAATTCCGCTGCAATACGGCCATGGCCGCCTGCATGGCGCACTGTGGTAACAATTGCGGTCTGATCATATTGCCAGGATAGGGAACGAATACCGGCGGCCTGACGCAGCGGCGAATGCCGCCCCTCGGCCCCAACCACCAACGGGGCCCGGATCGTGCGGCCGTCGGACAAGGTGCCGTGGACACCCGATTGAAGTCGCTCCAACGACGTCAATTCACCAGGCGCAATCAAGGTGATCTCTGCTTTTCCTTCCATCGCCTTGTGCAGGGCCAGGCGGATATATCGGTTCTCCACCGTGAAGCCGAAGGGCCGGTCGCCGACCTCCCGATGATCAAAATGCAGGAACAACGGCGCGCCATTGTCCGCCACCCTGATCTCTTCAATAGGACCGGCATAATCGGCCATATGAGACCAAGCCCCCACTTGATTCAACATGGCGGCGGAACCGTATGACAAGGTTGAGACACGGCCATCATGGGCCATTGCGGTAAGATCTGTTGGCTCCTGACGCTCCACCACCACGGCCCGCAACCCCGCCGAGGCAAACGCCAGCGCCTGGCTCAGGCCGATCAGGCCGCCGCCGACGATCAGCACATCGGTTACAATATGGTCAATATGAGTGTTATTTGCCATAGGGCACATTCACCCCGGAGCAACGCGTTGTCCAGCATCCATTCACGGGTTAATCTATACCTATGAATGATACAGCATGGCACGAGATGACGGCCCTGGCACTGGGTGCCGCCATCCAAAACGGTCAGATCGACCCTGTTGATTTGACAGAGCATTTTCTCTCCCGCATCGCGACGGAGGATACGGACCATAGGGTCTATATTCGCACCACGGCAGATCGGGCCCGGGCTGAGGCCGCAGCGGCTTCAGTGCGCGCCAAAGCCGGCCTGCGCCAAAGTACGCTTGATGGTGTGCCCATGTCGTGGAAGGATCTAACGGATACGGCGGGGACAGAAACCACCTTCGGCTCGGCCTTGTTGCGGGACAGGGTGCCAGAGCGTGATGCCCTGTTGTTGCGCCGGGCCACCCTTGCCGGCATGATCTGTCTGGGCAAGACCACCCTGTCGGAATTTGCCTATTCGGGTCTCGGCATCAACCCGATCTTTGGCACGCCGGCAAACGGTGCGGATGATGAAGTGGAACGGGTACCGGGTGGCAGCTCTTCAGGCGCTGGTGTTTCCGTACGCTCCGGGTTGGCGCCTGCGGGGATCGGCAGCGACACCGGCGGCTCCGTCCGTATTCCAGCCGCCTTGAATGGCATTGTCGGCTTGAAGACAACCATCGGCGTTCTGCCCCTTGACGGCATTCTGGCACTCTCGCCCACCTTTGATACCATCGGGCCGTTAACCCGGGACGTCGGCGACGCCAACGCGATTTTTGCCATGTTGAACGACAGCCGACCATATGATCTGGGGGGTGCCTCCCTGCATGGCGTGCGCCTGTTGAAGCCGACGGATATCATGTTCGATGACCTGGATGAGACCGTCGCAAGCGCCATGTCCGCGACCCTGGATCGATTGAGCAATGCCGGGGCCGAGATTATAGAGGGCGAAGTTCCGGAATTCGCCGAAGCCTTCGACCTGGTCGCCAAACATGGCAATATCATCTCGGCTGAGGCCTATGCCCTTTGGTATGACAAGGTGGAGGCCCGGGGAGACGAGATGTATTGGGGCATCCGCTCCCGCTTTGATCTAGCCAAGAAATTAACCGCCATCGATGCGGAGTCCGCCCATATAGGTCTGTCCGCCATCGCCGCCCGTTATCGGGCCCGCACGGCGGGCTTTGCCGCCGTCGTGCATCCCACCTGCCCCCGGATCGCGCCGCCCATTGCTGACCTGGAACATAACCCGGCGGCCTATGATGAAGCCAACCTGGCCATGACCCGAAATACCCGCCTGGGCAATATCATGGAAACCTGTGGTGTTACCCTGCCCTGTCAGGGCCCCGGCCAACTGCCCGTCGGCCTGTCCCTCATGGCGACTGGCCACAACGAAGGCAAGGTCCTGCGCCTGGCAAAAGCAGCGGAGAATGCCCTGGCATAACTGCCCTATTTTAAGTGGGCCCAGGCGTCCTGTCGGTAATGCAGCACCCGAACAACCAAGACACCGTCGTCGTGGGGAATGTAGTAGATGGAATGACGCTTAAGGTCGAGGCGACGCAAACCAGGGCGAACCAGATCCTGCGACTGACCCATATAAGGGTTTTCGGCGATTGCCTTAAAACAGTCCCGAAACGCATCTCCGTAGACCCGAGCCTGCTGCCGGCCAAAAGTGCGAACCGAGTATCGCGCAATATTCCGCAAATCCCTGGATGCCGCTGTAGAAAGAGTATAGTCGTTCACCTTTGTGCCAAATATCAGCGACTATCGTCAGCCACAGTTTCAGCGATGGCTTCGGCCCAAATAGTCTCAACCGTGTCTTCGCTGATACCACTTTGCAGGCCTTCATCGATTAAGGCCCGGAGTTCAGTCTCGCTTTTTCTCCGCGCATAGTCCTGCCGGACGAGATGGCGAAAGTATTCGCTTGTCGTGTCGAATTTGAACTCCGTCATAGCGTCCTGAACACAGGCACCAAGATCATCGGACATCGTAATGGAGAATTTTGTCATATTTAGCTACTCCGTTGCTCTACATAATATTATCACAATATCCGATTTAATCCCATATAATCCTCTCCTTGGCATAAGTTCAATCTGAGCTCTTTCCAAACACCTCATTCCAGGCTGCGGCCAGTTGGACATCTACTTCTGCCATGTCGATGGGTAGCCCCAGGTCTACCAAGGACGTCACGCCGTGGTCTTCGATACCGCAGGGGACGATGCCGGCATAGTGGGACAAATCCGGCTCCACGTTCAGGGCGATGCCGTGATAGGTGACCCAGCGGCGTACACGCACGCCGATGGCACCAATTTTGTCCTCATCCCGACCTTGGCCTCTGTCGATCCAGATACCGACCCGGCCGTCGCGGCGTTCACCACGTACATTGAAGCGTGACAATGTCGCGATCAGCCAGTCTTCCAAAGCGCAAACATAGGCACGGATATCCATTTGCCGTTTCTGCAAATCAAGCATGACATAGGCGATCCGCTGGCCCGGTCCATGATAGGTGTATTGCCCGCCCCGGCCCGTGGCGTAGACCGGCAAACGGGTGGGATCCAGCAAATCCGCCTCCTGCGCGGATGTTCCAGCGGTATAAAGGGGGGGATGTTCCAACAGCCAGACAAGTTCGTCCGCCTCACCCGCACGGATCGCGGCAACCCGCGCCTCCATCGCGCCAACAGCCTCTTGGTAGTCGATCAGGCCGTCGCTGATACGCCATTCCATTGCAAATTTATCCTACATTGATACGGCTATCTTAACCCAATGATAACCATGCGCGGGGCACATTAAGCTACCAACAGTGATACCGGAATATTGTAGCCCATGAACGATCATCGCTTAGCCGACGTCAACCTAGAGATTACCGTGGAAATCGGCAGTACGGAAATGCCGATCCATCAACTACTGCGCATGGGCCGTGGCGCGGTGATCGAACTGGATGCCACGACAGAGGATTATGTCTGGATTAGGGCCAATAATCGCCTGATAGCTCGTGGTGAAATCATGGTCAACGGCGAAAACGTGGCGGTACAGGTCACGGAAACTCTCGACATCAAGGACGACCAGTAATTTTGTCGACTAGTCGGAGCGCTATAGCGATCCAAATGTTTAGTTCAATTTCCCAACCCTTAAGTGGTTGAGCGCAACTTGCAAAAATGCGCTCTGGCAGGCTACGTGCTTGCGGGCGGGCGACAGATTTGCTATGCCCCCAGACGTAGGAAGATTGTGCGCGGTCGTGGCGGAATTGGTAGACGCGCAGCGTTGAGGTCGCTGTGGAGGAAACTCCGTGGAAGTTCGAGTCTTCTCGACCGCACCAATCTATCGAATAAAATCAACCCCTTGAAAACGATCATGTTTTCGAGGGGTTTTTTATTACCGATGCTGTAGGGTGCCTTCCATGAGCGAGCAGATTCAGCCCGAACAAACGGAAAAAACAGATCAAAATGAGGCACCCGCCTCGTTCGAGGACGTTTATGCGGTCAGTACGGAACTTGTCCGCACGGTAGAAGCCGCGCTGGAAGACAATGACGATGCGGCATTGCGTGAAGTGCTAAAGCCCTTGCGCCCGGCTGATATGGCTGATTTGGTTGTTGTCCTGGGGCGGGAAAATCGCAATCGCCTGGCTGTCGTCCTTGGCAATGATCTGGCGATTGATACTTTGGTTGATCTGGAAGGTTCCGTTCTGGCGGACCTTCTGGCGGTGATGAGCCCGCATGCGGTCGCCCGCGCTATTCCGGAACTGGATACGGATGAGGCGGTCCATCTGCTCGAAGAGATGAATGACGCGCGCCGGGAGCAGGTTCTGGCTCAGGTCCCCGCCCCGGACAGAGCGGCGGTGTTGGAAGGTCTATCCTTCCCCGAGGACAGCGCCGGCCGCCTGATGCAGCGGGACCTGATCGCCGTGCCCGCCTATTGGAGCGTCGGACAGGTCATCGATTATTGCCGCGATACCGACGAGCTGCCGGATGAATTCTACGAAATTTTCGTTATAGATCCCCGCCACCGACCCATCGGGCAGGTAGCCCTGAACCGCCTGATGCGGACCCGCCGACCGGTTCTATTAAGGGAAATCATGGAGGCGGAGGCAACCACAATCCCGGTGGACATGGATCAGGAGGAGGTCGCCTTCCTGTTCCAGCAATACCGCCTGACATCCGCCCCCGTCGTTGACGCCGTTGGCCGTTTGGTGGGCGTCATCACCTTTGATGATGCGGCAGCTGTGTTGGAAGAGGAAGCGGAAGAAGATCTGATGCGCCTGTCGGGAGTCTCGTCGGAAACCGATTTGTTGGATACGGCCCTGCGTACGACGCGGACACGGGCCAGCTGGTTGCTGTTAAACCTGGGCACCGCCATCCTGGCATCTTTGGTCATCGCAATGTTTGAGGCCACCATCGAACAGATTGTTGCCTTGGCTATTCTGATGCCCATTGTCGCCTCGATGGGCGGCAACGCCGGTACCCAGACCCTAACCGTTGCGGTGCGTGCCCTGGCGACGAGGGAGCTTACGGCGGCCAATTCCATGCGCATTGTCGGCAAGGAGATTGTCGTCGGTGCCTTGAATGGCCTGTTATTTGCCTTACTGGTGGGCCTCGTTGCGGCCTGGTGGTTCGATGCGCCAACCCTGGGCATTGTCATCGCCGTTGCCATGGTCATCAACATGGTCGTCGCCGGCCTAGCCGGAACCTTGATCCCATTGGGCCTGAATAGAGCCGGGATCGACCCGGCGGTGGCGGCAACTGTGTTCCTGACGGCGGTCACCGACGTGGTCGGCTTTTTTGTCTTCCTGGCCCTGGCCGCGTTGTTCCTGCTCTAAGATGACGGCGGACCAAGTCATAGAGGCGCTGGGACTGCAACCGCATCCCGAAGGCGGGCATTATCGTGAAACCTATCGCCATCAACCCGATGACGGCAGCCGGGGTGCCATGACCGCCATTTATTATCTGCTTTCCGCCGGCGAGGTTTCAGCCTGGCACAGGGTCAATGATGCCGATGAAATCTGGCACCACTATGGCGGCGCGCCGTTGGAATTGTGGTGCGGTACGGAACCCTGGCAGCTGGGCCCGGATCTGGTCGCGGGACAGCGACCCCAGGTAATTATTCCAGCCGGACAATGGCAATCTGCCCGCAGTCTGGGGGATTGGAGCCTTATGGGTTGTACAGTGGGCCCGGCCTTTGATTTCGCCGGCTTCGAGATGGCACCGCCCGGCTGGCAGCCTGGTACTTAGGACAGGTTGCCGCGCAATAGATCGATTGAGGCCAGGATCGCGCCGCCTGTAATCAGCAGGCAAGCCAGCGCAATGGCCCAGGTCAAAGGCGCGAAGCCGAACAGGATCAGGATCAAGGTCGACAGCAAAGGTGCTGCATAGGACGACGCACCCAGGGCCTGGATATGGCCGCGCTTGACCCCATAATCCCAGCAGAAGAACGCCAGCCCCACAGGCCCCAGGCCCAGACCGGCCACGGCCAGCCATTGCACTATATCCGCCGGCCAGACCGTGTCTTCAAAAACCAGATGGGCCAGGGTCGCTAACAGGGCGGTCGCCCCGCAAAAGCCGCCGACGGCATCGGTCGGTACATCGCCCAACCGACGCGACATCAGGGAATAACCCGACCAGATGAAAGCGCAGGCCATGGCGGCAAAATGTCCTGATGCCAGCGTGATGCCCATCGAGAGGTCCTGTTCGCCAATGATCAACAAGGCCGCCCCGATCAATCCTGCGAGCGCCCCTGCCAGATGCCACCAACGCAACCTCTCACCAGGCAGCAGCGCCGACAGAACAACAATCAGCAGTGGCCACAAATAGGCGATCAGGCTGGCCTCAACCGCCGGGGCATTGCGCAAGGCCACGAAATAGAAAAAGTGATAGCCGAACAGGCCCCCTACACCGACGGCCCAAACCAGGGGCCGCTGGCGCAGGTGCGCCTTGATGTTCTCATCCCTAACCAACCATTTCGCCAAGGCCAAACCAAAGGCGATGGCAAAGGTCATGGCGGCAAGTTGAAAGGGCGGCACGGCACCGGTCGCAGCTGTGAATAGAGCCAACAAGGCCCACATCAATACCGCCACGAAACCAATTGACGTGGCCCGACGCCGCGTACCTAACGAAGATCCAAGATCAGGACGTTCCGAACTGACCATCAATACATATGCTGCCCACCGTTGATCGACATGGTCGACCCGGTGACGAAGGTTGCTGAATCCGCGATCAGGAACATCACCGCACGGGCGATTTCGTCGGCATGACCAAGGCGGCCAACGGGAATTTTCGCAACAATTTTTTCCAACACATTGTCGGGCACGGCAGCGACCATATCCGTATCCACATAGCCCGGTGCGATGGCATTGACGGTAATGTTATAGCGCGCGCCTTCCTGGGCCAGGGCCTTGGTAAAGCCATGGATGCCGGATTTCGCGGCGGCATAGTTGACCTGGCCATATTGTCCAGCCTGGCCGTTGATGGAACCAATGTTGACGATGCGGCCAAAGCGGTTGTCGCGCATGCCGGGGAACACCCCTTTGCACATATTGAAACAGCCACCGAGGTTGGTTTGGACAACGGCTGCCCAATCTTCCTCACTCATATTCATCAAGGTGCCGTCCCGGGTGATGCCGGCATTGTTCACCAAGACGCCAATGTCGCCCAGATCCGCAGCGACTGCGGCGGTGCCATCCTGGCAGGCCGCGTAATCCGCCACGCTGAATTTATAGGCCGGGATGTCGGTTTCCTTTGTGAATTCTGCCGCGGCATCATCGTTGCCCGCATAGTTTGCGGCCACGGAATAACCGGCTTCTTTCAGTGCCTCGCAGATGCCCCGGCCAATGCCTCGGGTACCGCCGGTAATCAATGCCACTCTGTTCATGACAATAACCTCCAAATATAGAAACTGTTGATTTCAAGATTTCGCAGGCTTTTCCCTTATCGGCAGCCGGCACGGCACGCGAATAACATAGATCACACGCCTAATGTTCGCCAAATCAGGTTTTCATTGCGTCATAGTGTCACGGTGGAGAGATCTTTTACAAACTCAGTTTCTCTAACCAACGAGATAATGGTTGCCAAAGACCGCTTTGACCACGCCGGCCGACGACCATGCCAATATGCCCAGCCTTGGGCCTGACCACCTCCGCCTGGGGAAGGGCATCTGCCAAAGCCTGGGCCGAGGCGGCGGGCACGATACGATCGTTCTCTGGTATCGCCAGGAAAACCGGTCGTTCAAGCGCACTGGGATCAACCACGATGTCATCGATCGACCATCGCCCCTCAAAAGTATCATTGTGGCCATACCAACCCAGCAGGCAGTCCCGCGCCACCTTAGGAGCCAGGGGAACCCCATCGTTGACCCAATCTTCCAAAGCGACGAAATGGGCGGCCTCGGCCCCGTCAGCATCCAGGGTCGCGAAATGGCGAAATTTACGTTGTGCCAAACCAGGGTCAAGGGCGGCAAAGAGAGCCTGGAGCACATCGATGGGCAAAGCACCAAAGGCTTTCAGAATATCGTCCAATCCAGGTGCCAGTGTTTCGATTTCAGGCCATTGTTGTCCGCCGCCATGAAAATCCCACGGCGTCGCCAACAATGCCAAACCGGACAGATCCTCTTGCCGGCGCAGGGCCAACGCCAGGGCAAGATTGCCGCCCATGCAGTAACCCACCAATGCCGGTGCTTCGGTGCTTGCCGCGATGACTGTATCCAGCACTTGTCCGAGGCGGTCGCAAACATAATCGGTCAGGGAAAATTCCAGCTCCGCCGCCCCCGGCGCGCCCCAATCGACCAGAAATGGCCGATGACCATTTCGGCGCAGCCAGCCCAACATGCCGCGATCAGGGGTCAGGTCCAGCACCTCAGCGCCATTCACCAGGGAGGGGACGAAAAGAACCGGCCGGCCATCGCCGCCATAGTCCAGCAGACGGGTCGTACCTTGACGCCAGATTTCCCGGCCGATCACCCAATCCCGGTCCGCGCGCGGAGCATCTTGATAGGCTTGTACACCCGCCAGCATGGCACCCAGACGGGCCTGACACTCACCGGACACCGCCTGGAACAAGGCGGCTGGTTCAGCTTCCTCCAGCGCCGCCCTCAGATCCGCCGCCGCTTCTGCCAGCTCCTGCTGCCAGGGCAGCGAACCGTTCCGCGCACTCGGCAAGGCGGCGAGCGAACTCATCATTGCGCTCATCGCTGTTGACAGATGCAGGCCTAGTGGACGAGGCCCGATCCGGGTTGTTTTCGGGATCGCCGTTTGGGCTGTTTCCTGGTTCATCGCTTTGCCCTTCCGTCTTCGACATGACGCCCTGCATGGCAGCCGACATGACCCGGGCGGCATCCGTCGCTGCTGCTGCCGCGCCGGCATTGGCCATGGGGCCTGCGGCGACCTGCCGCTCCCACAGATCCAAATAACGCCGTGCCAAGGTGGCTAAATCGGGTCCATCCATCAATCCAGTATAGTCTTGCCGTGTCATTGCAGCCAGCATGATGGCCCGCTGCGCAAACGGCTCCATTTCGCGTTGCAACATTTTTCTTGCGCACTGCAACATCACAGGGCCATATTATGCCTTCGTTTACCATTCGAACCCAAATATGTGGCAAATGGTGGATCTGGTGAGGCCAGTATGGTTGATAAGTCGAGCGATCACGGCGATACGATCGTCATAAAGAAATACGCGAACCGGCGGCTGTACAATACGGCAACCTCCTCTTATGTGACCCTGGATACCTTGTGCACGATGGTCAAGGAGGGGCAGGAGTTTGTCGTTCAGGATGCCAAGTCGGGCGAGGATATTACCCGTTCCGTCTTAACCCAGATAATTTTTGAGGAAGAAAGCAAGGGTCAGAACCTATTGCCCATATCTTTCCTGCGTCAGTTGATCGGGTTTTACGGCGACAGCCTGGAAACGATGGTACCGGGATATTTGGAAAGCACCATGTCCGCCTTCTCCCATAACCAGGAACAAATTCGGGAACATCTTGCAGGCGGCATGGGGGGGGCAAATCCTTTCCACCAAATGGAAGAATTAGGCCGGCAGAATATGGCGATGTTTCAACAGGCCATGGGCATGTTCACACCCTTTGCCAACACCGGCGGTACGGGCAATCCGGGTAGTCCGGGCGGTGGGCAGACGTCACATCGTCCGCCCGAGACAGCGCCTCCTACTCCGGCCCCAACTCCGGCCCCAACTCCGGCCCCAGCTCCGGCCCCAGCGCCAACCCCTGCCCCCGCGCCCCAGGGTTCCGGCAGTCAAAGTGGCGGCGATGAACTTGATCGCCTGCGTCAGCAACTGGCCCAGATGCAGCAACAACTGGATAACATCTCTTCCAAAAATTAGAGCGCTTCCGAGTTATTGTTCACGATCCAGTGATTATGTCATCATGATGGATTGCGCCCTGGAAATAGGTCATTATTTTCAAAGCTATTGTTTGTCGGAATAACCGCAGGTCCATCCATGTCACAAACACTCGACCAAACATCCGCGCCGACATTGGCCCAATTGGTTCTTGGGGACAATACACCGCGTAAAGCATTTTACACGGCATTGGTTGTTGGCAGCGTCCTTACCATGATCAACCACGGGGATCTTATCCTGGCAGGCGGTTCGCCGCCTTTGTTAAAGGTGGTGCTGACGTATTGCGTGCCATATTGCGTGACCACGTGGGGTGCGATCATGGGAAAGCGCGCGCAATGGCAGCGCGACCGGTCCGAATGATCCAGAGGTCAGGAATGCCATTATCGTCGTGATTGAGGCGCCACGGGAAATCCAGCTGGACTTTGCCCCCCTGGCACCGAACAGAACTAAATCAGGATTAGTCAGTACCCCCGCCGACCTGATGCATGTGCACGTCCTGTTGCGGGTAGGGGATGGAAATGCCCGCCTGGTCCAACGCTTCCTTGGCAGCCTTGTGCAGATGAAATTGCAGATCCCAGAAATCAGACGTATCGGCCCAGCAACGCATATTCAGATCCACGGAAGATGCCCCCAACGCCGTGACCATGGTCATCGGTGCCGGATCTTTCAAGGTACGCGGATCATCCGCCATCAATCCCAGCAATATGGCCAAGCCCTTGTCGATATCATCGCCGTAACCGATACCAACGACGATATCCATACGCCGGGTGGTGTTGCGCGAGAAGTTCGTGATCGCCGTGTTCCAAAGCTGGCTGTTGGGTACGGAAAGATGAATGCCGTCGATAGATGTCAACTCCGAGGTAAATAGGCCGACCGCATTGACTGTACCCGTGACGCCGCCCGCATCAATGAAGTCGCCAACCTTAAAGGGGCGCAGGAACAACAGCATCACGCCGGCGGCAATATTCTGCAATGTACCTTGCAGCGCCAGACCAATCGCCAGACCCGCCGCGCCCAGAACCGCGATGATTGAAGTCGTCTCGACCCCAAATTGCGATAGAACGGCGACCAGTGTAATGGCCAGAATGGCATAACGAACCAAGGAGCCCAGAAACGGCTTTAATGTATTGTCCATTTGCGGGATACGGCCCAGGGCCCGGGCCACCGCGCGATCCACCATGCCGGCGATCCACCAACCCACAAACAGGATGACAATGGCACCAAGGATATCCAAGCCATAAGCCAGGACCAGGCTGTAAATCTCCTCAACCAAGGCGGTGACATTGACGTCAAGATTTTCCATGCGGGGTATGCCATTTCTCTGTTTGCCGACGCTACGATAAGGCCGATCTTGTCCGCGCCATATTCGCGTTTTTAGCCCCCATCGTCCAATACAAATCAGACAGACCGGAGCAAAAAATCACTGATATAGGGTGTCAACGGCAGCCCGAAGCCTTTATTCAGCCGCGGTGCCTCTTCGCCGACAAAAAGGCGGCGGGATCGTCTTTTGCCTGCAACGGCCTTAAGTGACAGTGGTCAATAGAAATTTTGCCTGCTTTGTATAAGCAGACACCAAGGACGCCGCCAGAGACGCCACATCCGACTGCAACACATCCAGTCCAATCGAAGTTTCGTCTTGTCTTGGTTGCAGCGTATAGGTGGTGTCCAGGTTATCGGGGTCGGAGTAAGTGACGGATATCTCCCAATCAACCTTCAGCGCGCCCTTTATGCGCATTTCGGTCACCGCATCGGATAGTACCCGGACATGGAGCTGCGATTCTGCGTAAAACCAGACCTGTGGCTTTTTCCACAGCTCGTTGAACCTTTCATGGCCCTCGCACGACCAGCAGGAGCGAAAGCCGTCAAGACGTTGCAATTCATAAACCAACGGGGCGATTATTAATTCTAATGGATTGTCTGCAGGGTCATCGGACAATGCGGTCGCAATGTCGGGGCAGTTCCGGTCACAGCGACGCGCCGTCTTGCAGGGACATTGGGCACCGCAGACGGGCCATTTCCCTAATGCCGTGGTGGCCAGAACATCCAAATTCTGACGTAGGGCGTCCGACCCGTCACTAGAATTTTCTCTGCGAGAAATGCGCACCTTACATCTCCTGACCTCGCTCCTTGTTTATAAATTTAGGCGAAAAACATGTATAAATCATTAATTCTGGGTCATATTACTGTCGCAGTATATGTATTACGAAGAATATACTATATATACTTTGGCATATAAGCCCACGTACTATTATGACTTAATTACAGAACCAATACCATATACTTATTTTATTTAAGATAAAGGAAAATTACTGGATATTTTTACTGTAAAACTTGGATTATTTTATATTGTCGTCCTATGGTACAATGCATAAACTCAGCTATTAGTTGGACAGAAAGCTATATCCAATCGGCAAACAATAGAGATGATCGTGAATATAGATCCGTTTGGTCCCGCTTTTCCCTTATCCGGTTGAAAATTTTTCGTGGCGTCCGCCGCCATCTGTCCTATCGTCACATCAGAGAAAAATATTGTTCACAGTAACCGTTATGGGAGACCGCCTGTCATGGCAGACAGCACCAGCTTACGCGACCAACTACAAGGCCCGGAAATTCTTGTGGCACCGGGCATCTATGATGCATTCGGGGCTTTGATGGTGGAACGGGCCGGCTTTCCAGCCGCCTATATCTCCGGCGCGTCCATCGCCTACACCCGTTATGGCCGCCCTGATCTGGGCCTTGTGGGCATGGATGAAGTCGCCACCGTTCTCTCTGCTATTGGTGAAAGAGTAGACGTCCCCCTGATCGTTGACGCGGATACGGGCTATGGCAACGCCCTGAACGTGATGCGCACGGT
This sequence comes from Rhodospirillaceae bacterium, assembly GCA_018660265.1. Taxonomy (GTDB): domain Bacteria; phylum Pseudomonadota; class Alphaproteobacteria. Next base: position 56,855 of record JABJKS010000076.1, read on the forward strand.
TAAATTGTTTGAACGCAACGGTGCCAGTGTCATCCAATTGGAAGATCAAAACCTGCCCAAACGCTGTGGCCATCTTAGTGGCAAGACCCTTGTGTCGCCGGCGGAAATGATGGGCAAGATCAAGGCCGCCCAAGATGCCCGGCGTAGCCCCGATACCTTGATCATGGCGCGAACGGATGCCATTGCTGTCGAGGGCATTGACGCCGCCCTGGACCGGGCCGAACGTTATCACGAAGCAGGCGCGGATATCCTGTTTGTGGAGGCCCCCCGCGACGTGAATGAAATGCGCAAGGTAACCGCCCGCCTTGGGGACAAAGCGCCTTTGCTGGCCAATATGGTGGAGGGCGGGAAAACGCCCATTCTGCCCGCGAACGAGTTGCAAAAGATCGGCTATTCAGTGGTAATTTTCCCAGGCGGCCTGGCCCGCGCGGTTGGGCATTTGATGGGACGTTATTTCGCCTCCCTGCGCACCCACGGGGATACTGCGCCGTTCAGGGCGCAGATGATCGATTTTGACGAAATGAACGCCCTGATCGGAACGCCGGAGATGCTGGCTGATGGGGCCCGCTTTGACGCCGGTAATTTCGAAACGGACGATACAGATATTGGGGATTAGGCCGGATGAGCGTACAGTTCGTAAAAGACAAACAGTTTGAGATAGAGGTACCGGTCGCCGTAATCGGTGGTGGGGCCTGCGGCCTGGTCGCTGCCCTGACACTGTCTGATGCCGGCATTGCCCCTTTGGTGTTGGAGCGGGACGCCCTGCCCAGCGGCTCCACGGGATTGTCGTCGGGCATGATCCCAGCCTGCGGCACGGCACAACAGCGGGCCGAAGGTGTCGAGGATACGGTTGAGATGCTGGTTCACGATATCCAGGCCAAATCCAAGGGCCAGTCAGACCCCGCCGTTGCCCATGCGGTCGCCGTCTCATCCGGTCCAACGGTGGAATGGCTGGTGGAGCGGCATGCCATGGATTTAACCCTGGTGGGCGGGTTTCTCTATCCGGGCTTTTCTGCCCTGCGCATGCATGCCCCACCGTCCCGCCAGGGCGCAGATCTGATGGCGGGCTTATTGCGCGCAGCGGAAGCAGCGGCAATCGATATCATGACCAACGCGACCGTGACCGAACTGTTCGCCAACGATGAAGGCCGCGTCCTCGGCCTGGCGCTGGTGCGTCCCGATGGCAGCAAGGAAGAGATCGGTTGCCAAGCCCTGATCCTGGCCTGTAACGGCTATGGCGGCAATCCGGCCATGGTGGCGGATCATATCCCCGAAATGGTCAGGGCGGAATATTTCGGCCACCCCGGCAATCAAGGTGACGCGGTCAACTGGGGCGAAGCCCTGGGCGCAGCCGCCAAACATATGACCGCCTATCAGGGCCATGGCTCCGTCGCCACACCGCACGGCATATTGATCACCTGGGCCGTCATGATGAATGGCGGCATACAGGTCAACAAACTGGGCCAGCGTTTTTCCAACGAGCATCGCGGCTACTCGGAACAGGCGGTGGACGTTCTGGCCCAACCGGATCAGGTCGCCTGGGCTATATTGGATGACAGGTTGCTAACCCTGGGACACGAATTTGAAGAATTCAACCTGGCGGAGGCTGCGGGCGCGGTCCGCCATGCCAAGGACGTTGAAGATCTTTCAAAGATCATCGATGTGCCCATGGCTGCCCTGCAAAAAACGCTGGCTGAAACAACGGCCCACGCAAAAGGCGAAACAACGGATACGTTCGGTCGGGACTTCACCACACAGCCGGCCCTGAGCCCGCCCTATTATGCCATTCGGGTCACCGGGGCTTTGTTCCATACCCAAGGTGGACTGAACATCGACCCCCAGGCCCGTGTCTTGCGCCCCGACGGCAGCGCCCTGCCCAACCTGTACGCAGGCGGTGGTGCGGCATGCGGCCTATCTGGCAGCCAGGTTTGGGGTTATTTGTCGGGCAACGGCCTGTTAACGGCGGTCAATCTGGGCCGCATCGCAGGGCAAACAGCGACTAAATTTATCAAGGAGGGATAAGAGATGAGCCAGGATCTGAACAGCAAGGATCTTAACAGTAAGGCGGAGGCCTTCGCCGAACTGCACAAAGGCCCCGGTGCCTTCGTCATCCCCAACCCGTGGGATATTGGCAGCACCCAGATCCTGACCGGCATGGGCTTCAAGGCCCTGGCCACAACATCAGCTGGTTACGCCTTTAGCCAAGGCCTCAAAGATGCCGCCGTCAGCCGGGATATGATGCTGGCACATGCTGGCGAACTGGCTGCTGCAACCCACCTGCCGGTTTCCGCCGATTTGGAAAACGGCTATGGCGACAGCCCGGAGGAAGCAGCGGAAACCATACGCCTGGCCACGGCCACGGGACTGGTCGGTGCTTCTATCGAAGATTTCTCGGGCGGCCCCAACGGTATCATCTATGATTTCAACCTAACCGTTGAACGGATCGAAGCCTCGGTCACAGCCGCGCGAACAGCGGACTTTCCGTTTGTCCTGACGGCACGGGCGGAAGGCTTCATACGCGGCAAACCTGATCTGGATGACGCCATTCGCCGTCTACAGGCGTTTGAAGCTGCGGGCGCAGATGTACTGTATGCGCCCGGCCTGCCCAATCTGGATGCCATTCGTACGGTCTGCCAATCTGTCAACAAACCGGTCAACGTTGTCATGGGCCTTTCAGGTAGCGACATGACCACCCAACAGCTGGCGGCAGCGGGCGTCCGCCGCATCAGCGTCGGTGCCGTCCTTGCCCGCGTCGCCCTGGGCGCTTTCATGTCAGCGGCCAAGGAAATGCAGACCGGCAGCTATACCTTCATCGACAACGCGGCATCGTTCGCCGATATTTCGCAATATATGCGCGGGAAGGATTAAATTGGCTCTGTCACCAGAATAACCCGCCCAGTTCTTGAGCCCAGTTCATGATACCCTGGATGGCGTGCTCGGAGGGCCCGCAAGTATAGGGGCATCCACGGCCAGCACTTTGTGCAAACCGTCTAATCCCTTATCCGCTGCCGCCCTATAGGATGTCCAGTCAGTCCATACGCAAATGGCTGTTCAGCAAATCTATTGGCGCACCGGAAATGGTTGTGATAGCTACCCGCAATTGCTGTATCGTCAATTGGCGGCATGCGAAGAATATAAAAAGGGCAGCGGAAAATGGACAACACCTATCGTAACGAAGAGGCCTTGCGCTTTCATTCCGAAGGACGACCGGGCAAGCTGTCCATCACGCCAACCAAACCCATGGCAACCCAGCGGGATTTGAGCCTGGCCTATTCCCCCGGTGTCGCCGCACCTTGCCTGAAGATCACGGAAAATCCGGATCTGGCATACGACTACACATCGAAAGGCAATCTGGTTGCCGTGATCTCCAACGGTACGGCTGTGTTGGGTCTGGGCAATCTTGGTGCCCTGGGCTCCAAACCGGTGATGGAGGGTAAGGCGGTCCTGTTCAAACGTTTTGCGGATGTGGATTCCATTGACCTGGAAGTCGATACGGAAGACGTGGACGAGTTCATCAACTGCGTGCGATTTCTGGGCAAAGGCTTTGGCGGCATAAATCTTGAAGACATCAAAGCGCCGGATTGTTTCGTGATCGAACAACGCCTGCGTGAAATCATGGACATCCCCGTGTTTCATGATGATCAGCACGGCACCGCCATCATTGCCGCCGCCGGTCTTATCAACGCCCTGGATCTGACGGGGCGCAAAATCGAAGATACCACCTTGGTGGTGAACGGGGCCGGTTCCGCCGGCATCGCCTGTGTAGAACTGGTCAAAGCCCTGGGCATGCGCAACGAAAACGTCATTGTCTGCGATACCCGGGGGGTGATCTATCAGGGCCGTGAGGACGGCATGAACCAGTGGAAATCGGCCCATGCCGCTGCCACCGACAAACGCACCCTGGACGAAGCCATGGATGGGGTCGATGTGGTCTTTGGCCTGTCCGCCCGTGGTGCCCTGTCCAATGAAATGGTCGCCTCCATGGCGCCAAAGCCGATTATCTTTGCCATGGCCAATCCCGACCCAGAGGTAACGCCGGAAGAGGTGGCCAAGGTTCGTGGTGACGCCATTGTCGCCACGGGTAGGTCTGATTATCCAAACCAGGTCAACAACGTTTTGGGCTTTCCCTATATCTTTCGTGGTGCCCTGGATGTACGTGCGGTCTCCATCAATGAAGAAATGAAAATCGCGGCGGCCCAGGCCCTGGCCGAACTGGCCCGTCAGGATGTGCCGGACGAGGTGGCGGAGGCCTATGGCAAGGCCAGCCTGCGTTATGGCCCCGAATATATCATCCCCGCACCGTTTGATCCGCGCCTGATGACGGAAATCCCCATGGCCGTCGCCAAGGCCGCGATCCGCACCGGTGTCGCCCGCAAGGAGATTGAGGATGAGGCGGCCTATGCCCTGGAGCTACGCCGCCGTCTTGATCCCACCGCAGGCACCTTGCAGTTGATCTTTGATCAGGTGCGGACAGAGAACAAGCGCGTGGTCTTCGCCGAGGGTGAGGAAGAACGCGTGATCCGCGCCGCGCTGAGTTTTTATGAATCCGGCTATGGCACCCCCGTCCTGATCGGGCGGGAAAAGCGCATCCAGGAAACCATGGAACGCCTGGGCATAGATAGTTTGGAAGGCGTGGAAGTCCTGAATGCGCGGATCAGCCGGGATCAGAACGACCGCTATGCGGACTTCCTGTATAAGCGCCTGCAACGCAGTGGCTATCTCTATCGGGATTGCCAGCGTCTGGTAAATCAGGATCGCAATATCTATGCCTCCTGCCTGTTGGCGGTGGGTGATGCCGACGCCATGGTGACCGGTGTAACACGCAGCTATACTGCGGCCTATGACGATGTGCGCCGGGTCATCGATGCCCAGCCGGGCAAGCGGGTCTTTGGCCTGTCCATGGTCCTGGCCCGCGGGCACACGGTCTTCGTAGCTGACACAACTGTACATGAATTGCCGTCTTCGGTGGAGATGGCGGACATTGCCGTGCAAACCGCAGAGGTCGCGCGCCGTTTGGGACACGAACCGCGCGTTGCCATGTTATCCTTTTCCAACTTCGGCAATCCGGGCTGGCCCACGGCTGACCGGGTCCGCGAAGCGGTCTCGTTGATGGACAGCCGGGTCACGGATTTTGAATATGATGGTGAGATGTCGGCAGACGTCGCCCTGAATCCGGAATTGAAAGAATTATACCCCTTCTGCCGCCTGTCCGGACCGGCCAATGTTCTCATTATGCCGGCCCTGCATTCGGCCAATATCTCCTCCAAACTGTTGCAGGAGCTAGGCCGCGGTACGCTGATCGGCCCCATTCTGGTGGGCCTGTCGAAGCCGGTGCAGATTGCCGCTATGGGTGCCTCCGTCGGCGACCTGGTCAACATGGCAGCCCTCGCCGCGCACGAGGCAGCTCGCAGCTAGGTTGTCGCTGTCAGACCAATTTTGTGGTCGGTTAGCCGCCCGCCATGGCGTCGGCAAACATCTGTTCATACTGGTCCACGGTGGGCTGTACCGGGTTGGCAAAGTGGCAGGGATCGCTCATACAATGGATGGCCAAATCCGGGATCATGGCATCCGTCACGCCCATCTCGGCCAGGTTTTTCGGTAGCTCCAACGCCGCGTTGAAGTCGGTGATCCAATCGGCGATGTCAGCCTTGGCAGCCAGGCCCATGGCACCGCGCAGACGGGTAAATTTGTCGCCCACGTGATCGGCGTTGAAACGTAAAACCGTTGGCATCACGACGGCATTCAAGGTGCCATGGTGCAAGCGCAGCTCCGGGTCGGCCCCAAGGGCGTGGCTCATGGAATGGACGCAGCCCAGGCCTTTGGCAAAGGCCATGCAACCTTCACTGGCCGCCATCATCATGTGCCAGCGGGCCTCTCTATCGCTGCCGTCATCCACCGCGCGTTTCAGATAGGTGACCACGCGCTCCAACCCATCCAGCCCGATGGCCGCAGCGGGTGGATTAACGATCGGTGTCAAATAGGCCTCGATACAATGGGCCATGGCGTCCATACCTGTCGCAGCGGTCAGCAACTTGGGCAGGCCAAGGGTTAATTCCGGATCGCAGATCGCCATTTTGGGCATCAGATGAGGACTGCCGATGACGATCTTTCGGCCATCTTCCGTAACAATGATAGAGCCGCCGCCAACTTCACTGCCGGTACCTGCAGTGGTGGGGATAGCGATATTGGGCGGTGTTGCACCGATCCGATCACGCCCCCCATTGAACGCCGACCAGTCATCGATTGGGCCGTCATGGGTCGCCAGTAACGCGACCGCCTTGCCCAAATCTATCGATGATCCCCCGCCCAGGGAGATAATGCCGTCGCAGTCATTTTCCCGGTACATAGCCAATGCTTCGCGAACGGCAACTTCCGTCGGATTGCCGGGCGTTCCGTCAAATACGGTCGGGGTCACATCGTTGGGCAACACGCTGCGGACCTTATCGAAGATGTCCGTGGCCATGATGCCTTTGTCGGTACAGATCAGCGGCCGGGAGATCCCATTGCGCTTCAACGCATCGCCCAGAACCTTGATGGCACCGAAGTCGATTTCCATGAGTGTCGGATATGTAATGGTCGCCATGATGTATGCTCCTGTCGTTAACCAGATCAGAAATTCGGTGTCGTATCCGCCACGGATGGATATTTCATCATTTCATCGAACCAGGCACGCAGACCATCGCGACCTTGGCGCCATTCATCACCGGGATGGCGTCCGTCGGCATAGCCCAGTGCCGCTACGGCTGCGATATTGCCAAGGTGAAGCTCCGTGCCCTGGCCGGACAGGATTTTATCCAGGGCGTCGTAACAACGCTTGGCGCGCTGGCCCTCCTTTTCGATTTCACCGGGGGATTGCTCGCTCGGATCGCGGCGATTTTCCGCCGCCCGGACGAATAGGGAGTCCATCAATAACGATGCAATACCTTCCAGCTCCGCCACCTTGTCGATTTCAGCCTGTCCGCTTGGCATCAGGCGGCCGCCCGCGCAATCGTTCAGATGCCGGGTGATGATCAGGGTCTCACACAGATAGGCACCGCTGTCCAGCTCCAGCCCAGGCACTTTGCCACCCGGCCCAAGTTTTGACAGGACCGGATTGTCCGGGCCCAAAGGGGCCACATCAATGTCCTCCACCGCCACGCCGAAGCCGCGGGCGGCACTGGCGGCAATACGGGTCCGGCGGGCGTAGGGAGAGTTGGCAGAATAGAAAAGCTTCATGATGTAACCCCATTTTTTGTTGTTAGATCGGCACCGACCGCATCTGAAATATGTGTAAATCCATCCCGGCGCAATAGTGCGGCAAGACCGGTGGTTATGCGAGGAACAAGGCCGGGGCCCTTGTAGATCAACCCGGTGTATAGCTGGATTAACGAAGCGCCGTTGCGGATTTTGGTATAGGCGGTTTCGGCACTATCGATACCGCCAACCCCGATCAGGGGAATGCGCCCACCTACATGGCCATGGAACTTGGCTAACTGCTGGGTGGAGAATTCAAACAATGGCTGGCCGCTTAACCCGCCGGTCTCTCCACGATGGGGGCTTTTCAGGCTGTTCCGCAGACCGATCGTTGTATTGCCCAGGATCACGCCGTCAACTGCCAGGGCCAACAAGGTTTCAGCCAGGGTGGCCAGGCCTTGATCATCAAAATCCGGCGCGATCTTGACCAACACAGGTGGTGGATCAGGGCAGGCCCGGCGCACGCCATCCAGCAACGCCTCCAATGCCTCGCGGGTTTGCAAATCCCGCAAGCCCGGTGTGTTGGGGGACGATACATTGACCACGACATAATCCGCCAAGGGACCCAGCGCCGCCATCCCGGCAGCATAGTCGGCAATGCGGTCCACGCTGTCTTTGTTGGCACCCAAATTGGCGCCCAGAATAAAGCGTCGCTGACCCAAGCCTTGCAAGCGCCCACGGACAACTTCAAGGCCATCGTTGTTGAAGCCATTGCGATTAATCACGCCGCCGTCCGCGGGCAGCCGAAACAATCGAGGCCGTGGATTACCCGCCTGCGGCAATGGCGTGACGGAGCCGATCTCGACAAAGCTGAAACCCATGCGCGCCGCACTTCGGGGCACCTCGGCATTCTTGTCGAAACCTGCCGCAACACCCAGGGGCGTTGGGAAATCAATATTCCAATGGCGACTGGCCAGTATGGGATCATGATGCCTCGAAACATTTGGGCCCAGTCCGAGGCTCTGGCTGAGACTGAGGGCGCGAATGGTCAAACGATGGGCGGTCTCCGGGTCAAGGCGACGCATGATCGCCAGGCCCATATCCCAGATCATGTGATATCGCTTCCATCTTTGACGTAGGTCACGTGGCCCATCTTGCGACCAGCGCGCACCTCCGCCTTGCCATACAAATGCAGATGGGCACCTGGCTCGGCCAGGATTTCGGGCACCTGGTCAACGTCGTCACCGATCAGATTGCGCATTTCCACCTGCCCCCGCAGGGCCATGGAACCCAGCGGCAGGCCGCAGATGGCCCTGATATGCTGTTCGAATTGCGACGTCACGGCACCTTCAATGCTCCAATGACCCGAATTATGTACCCGCGGCGCCATTTCGTTGACCAGGAATGTGTCCCCCGTCACGAACAACTCCACCGCCAGGACACCCACGTAATCCAGGGCAATGGCCAGGTCCGTTGCTGTGGCGATGGCACGATTGGCCTGAATGGCATTCAAACCTGCCGGCACGGTGGAGGTATCGAGAATATGGTTCTTGTGCCGGTTGGCGATGGGCGGATAGGCGCTGACCGAACCATCCAGACCGCGCGCGACGATCACGGAAACTTCCCCATCGAAGGGTATATAACCTTCCAGGATCGAGGGTGCGCCCGCCAGGGCATTCCAAGCCTGGGCCAGATCGCTTTCCTGATCCAACATCACCTGACCCTTGCCGTCATAGCCCATGCGGCGGGTTTTCAGAACTGCCCGGGATCCGGTTTCGGGACCAATTTTCGCGATAGCGGCACGCAAATCGTCCAGACTATCCACTGCCGCGTAGGGTGCTGTGGGCGCGCCTACATTATTGGCAAAATCTTTTTCCACCAGACGGTCCTGGGTCGTGGCCAGGGCTTTAACGCCGGGATGAACGGGCACCAAGTGGCTTAGAAATTCCAGCGCCCCCGCCGGGACGTTCTCAAATTCCAAGGTTACAATGTCAACTGATTCGGCAAAACTGCGTAATGCGTCCCTGTCCAGGTAGTCCGCGATAGTGACCCGGTCAGCGACCTGGCCCGCAGGTGGTGGATCCTCCGGCCCGAAAATATGGCAACGATAGCCCAAGGGTGCGGCAGCCATCGACAGCATACGGCCCAGCTGGCCGCCGCCCAGAATGCCGATACAGCCGCCCGGTGGAAGTGGCGTCATAATGCCTTAGGCTCCTTCCTCAACAGGATCGTCAGGCACAGCGTCCGTTTGCTTTTGTCGCCAGGCCGCAAGCGCAGCAGCGACATCATCATCCTGCAAAGCAATGATGGAGGCCGCCATCAAGCCCGCATTAATGGCGCCAGAGCGGCCAATGGCAAGGGTGCCCACAGGTACCCCCGCAGGCATCTGTACGATGGACAGCAGGCTGTCCATGCCTTGTAACGCCTTGCTTTCCACGGGCACCCCTAAAACGGGCAGATTTGTCATGGATGCACACATACCCGGCAAATGGGCCGCCCCCCCGGCACCCGCGATGATGACGCAAAGGCCACGTTCCTGCGCCGTGGCGGCATACTCATAAAGCCTCTTTGGTGTGCGATGGGCGGATACAACCCGGGATTCGACAGCTACGCCCAATTCCTCCAGAACCTCCACACAATGGCAGATCGTGGGCCAGTCAGAGCGACTGCCCATGATAACGCCCACCTTTGGTCCTGTTTTCGTCATGTTTGTTCTCCACGCGGAACGAATTGGTTATTGCCCTGCGCCCGCGCCACAGGGTCCGATTGCGGGCGAATGGGCTGGCGAGTATAGGTGTATGATGGGCTTCAACCCACCTGGAATTTCAAAATTGCTGGAAATTTGCGACAACAATAGCTAAGTATCGCAAATACTAATGTCTCACAAGGCAGATGGGTCTGGTATCGGATTAGGTTTTGTTAACCCCTGGTTTGGTACCCTTTTGGTGATTCGCAATAGATTGACGTAAGGCATATGAAGATACCTGAAATCCGCTCAACCGGGACCACCAGGACTGCGGCCCCACAACGGCGCAATCCTGCGGCCGCTGCTGCCTCATATGCATCATCATCGGACCTGGGTGTCGCGGCAACCCAGGACAGCGCCTCCGTCATGGGTATTCCGGAGCCGGAGCTGACGCCGAAGGTGCGTCAGGCCATCATGACCTTGATGCAGGAAGTCGAAGGCCTGCGCACGGAGATGGAGCGGGTAAACAGCCGCCTGGCCCATATGGAACGCCTGGCGGATCAGGATACCCTGGTTCCCGTCCCCAATCGGCGTGCTTTCGTGCGGGAGATGAGCCGGGTAATTTCCTACAATCAGCGCTATGACGCGGTTTCCAGCCTGGTTTATTTCGATCTGAACGATTTTAAACAGATCAATGACAAATACGGCCATGCCGCGGGCGATGCGACTTTGATGCATGTGGCGGCCGCATTGACCGAAAATTTGCGGGAATCTGATATGCTGGGCCGTCTGGGCGGTGACGAATTCGGCGTTATTTTAAGCCATACGGACGCGGCCCAGGCATTGGAAAAAGGTCGGCAATTGGCGCATGCCATCATGGCGAAACCGGTCGATTATGAGGGCGCTAAAATTACGGTGACCGCGTCTTACGGCATTACCACCTTTAAACCGGGCGATTCGGCCCAGGAAGCCATGGAAGCGGCTGATCGCGCCATGTATGAGCAGAAAAATGCCTTGAAATCAGCCGTCAAGCCCACCCCTAAACCCGGTGCCAATCCCGGTGATAAACCAGGCACCGGATAGGCCTGTATTGCCAATCTGCGATAAGCGCGAACCAATAAGGCATAATTGCGGCGGTTTTCGCCTCATAGCCGGCAGATTAGAAGGCGTTCCAGGGGCCGTCAGGCAATAATATCCGGCACCAAAAAAGCCTCCAACCGCTCTATCAAATCACGCAAAGCGAGCTTGCGCTTCTTCATGCGCTGCAGCTGCAATTGGTCATGGACACCTTTGTCCACAAGCACATCAATCGCACCATCCAAGTCGCGGTGTTCCTGCTGCAATTCAATAATACGCGCTTCAATCTCGGGCTTTTCCAAGAATACACTATCCCCAATTACCGGCCCTATTGCAGGGTCCTGACACCGCGTCAAAATACCACGGCGCAACCTAGCATATTTTGTCTCGATTTCCTTGCCGTGAATCCATTCTGGTGCTTATATATAGTACCTCAATTTGCCTAGGAGGCTAGGAATGAGCGGACAGACTGATATCGATGACCTGCGGGATCGTCACCATTCGTTGGATGGGCAGATCGAAGTCGAAAACACCCAAACCATCCCCGACGAATTAAAGATCAGCGCACTCAAGAAAGAGAAGCTGAAAATAAAGGACCTCATACAGCAGTTGGAATGAAACAGCTGATTTAGTTAGAGGTCGGTGACGGTTAGTTTGGTGATCCGATTGGTGATCCAAATTCCTGGTGATCGATAGGACGGCACGAGACGAGATGGCACGATAAAGTCGGCCGCCCGGTATTCTTTTTTTGCCGGGGGTCGCCGGGTGGCGTATTATTTGTCGTCCGGAAGATCGGGTCATAGTCAGGTCATAATGACGGCTTGGTTGCTGTTACCGATTGGCACTTGGTCAGGCATTTGATCTGATCAGGCTCAATTCGCTTGCTTTTTCCCGATTTTGGGGCCATTCAACGTGCTGTAGATCTCAGTACAGGCAATTTGGTGTTCCTAAATTGGTACTCTCAAAATAGTACTGGCAATATTGTGCGATCAAAGGATAGCTGATGGCGAAAGAGGAATTATTAGAATTTCCGGGCACGGTCATGGAACTGTTGCCGAATGCGATGTTCCGTGTCGTGCTTGAGAACGAACACGAAGTTTTGGCCCATACCGCTGGCAAGATGCGCAAGCATCGGATCCGCGTCCTGGCCGGCGACAAAGTGCTGGTTGAAATGACGCCATATGATCTTTCCAAGGGCCGGATCACATACCGCTATAAATAGACGGGCCGTCATGGCGTGCCCGACTTCGCTGTGAAACCACAGTCATGAATGATCCAAAACATTACGCGCACCGTTTGGTGCTGGCGTCGGCGTCCCCGCGCCGTCTGGAATTACTGGCGCAAATCGGTTTGCAGCCGGATTTGGTCATCGCCGCTGATATAGATGAGACCCCACAGCCCAACGAAACCGCGACAAAACTGGCCCAGCGTCTGGCAGCGGGCAAAACCGCCCATATTCATGCCAGCGCTGCCGCTGATCGCGATTATGTCTTGGGTGCTGATACCGTGGTCGCCGTTGGCCGCCGGATCCTGCCCAAGCCGGCGGATGAAGATCAGGCCCGTGCCTGTCTGAACCTTTTGTCGGGACGGCGTCATCATGTCTTTACCGCCATCGCGGCCTTGGGACCGCATAGCCCCAATGCCGTGCCACGGGTGCGCGTTGTGGACACGGTGGTAACTTTTAAACGTCTGTCGCCGGCAGAGATTACCTGGTATCTGAACAGCGGCGAATGGCAGGGCAAAGCCGGTGCCTACGCCATTCAGGGCCGGGCCGGGCGTTTTGTCCGCTTCCTGCGCGGCTCCTATTCCAACGTCGTCGGACTGCCCCTGTTCGAGACCGCCAATATGTTGGAGGGCTTGGGTTATCCCATGTATGGCACCGGCCCGGATGTAGCGGCAGATGGTTGAAGAGATCTTGATCAGCGCCGGGCTGCGCCGTCATCGCATCGCCTTGGTTCGGGATGGCCGGCTTCTGGAACTCTATCTCTGCGATGCGGATGCCCCCTGGCCGGAGCGCATAATCCTGGGCCGGGTGAAAACCGTGCAAAGCGACCTGGATGCGGCATTCGTCGGCATCGGCGAAGCGCGAGATGCCCTGTTGCCCGCCCGTGACGCCGCGGTTAAACGGGGCACGGCAATCGCCCGGGCCGTACAAGAGGGTCAAAGCCTGATGGTTCAGGTCAAGCGGGCGGCGGAAGATGAAAAAGGCGCGCGCGTCTCGGCCCGGCCCCGCCTGACCGGCCGCGCCCTGGTCCTGCTGCCCCTGGGTCAGGATATTGAGATGTCCCGCCATATCAAAGATGCCGCAAACCGCAAACGTTTGCAGGATCTGGCCCCCCACCTGCGCCGTAACGACAGCGGCGGTTTGATCCTTCGCAGTGCGGCAGCAAAGACATCGGATGCTGACCTTCAGGCAGAAGCCGGCAACCTTTGGCAACAATGGCAGGACATACAAACGGCGGCGGAAACAGCCAAACCGCCTGCGGTGTTGGCCCTGGGTGATGATCCTATCGCGACTGTTCTGCGGGAACATAGCGATGCGACATTGGCGCGCATTTGTGTCGACGATGCTGCCCTGGCCGGGGAATTGCGCCTGGTCTGGGGCGACGGGCCGCCCACCATCGAGGTGCATGACCAGGCGGCACAGCTGTTTGACACCCATGACCTGGAAGGGCAGATCGAAACCGCACTATCCTCCCATGTCCCCCTCCCCTCCGGCGGGCGTATTATCATCGAACATACCCAGGCCCTGACCGCCATTGACGTGGACAGCGGTCAGGCGACTGGCCCAAGAAGTGGTGGTGGTAGCGGTGGCGATCAGGCCCATCTGGCCCAGGAAACCAATTTGGAGGCGGCGCGTGAAATCGCCCGTCAACTACGCCTGCGGGAAATCGGTGGACGCGTGGTGATCGACTTCATTGCCCAACAGAATAAGGGCAAGGGTCAGACTGCAGCCTTATTGGACAAATTTCGCGGCTGGCTATCAAAAGACCCGGGCCAGGTTCGCCTAGGCGCCATGTCGGAAATGGGCCTGGTGGAACTAACCCGCCGTCGCCGCCAGCCCGCCCTGGCCCTGCGTTTGGGGGAGGCTTGTCCCCATTGCCAGGGCAGCGGCCTGCGCCCGACCGCCCGCGCCGTGGCCGACAATCTGCTGCAACGCATTTTGCGCGAGGCCCAAAGCAATAAAGGCCGCGCCCTCACGGTGCGGGCCGCACCCGCCGTTGCCGCCGATCTGGGCGGACCCCAGGGTGCCATATTGACCGGGCTGGCCAGAGAGCGTGGCTGCCGGGTAGACTTAACCGCAGATGCCGCCCTGAACCTGGAAGAGTTTGAGGTTACGACCCAGCGATGATCATCAAGATGCCCCCACCGAAAAAGCCCCGCAAGCGCACCTGTGCCAATTGCAGCCAACCGGCCATGGAGGAATATACCCCCTTCTGCTCCCGCCGCTGCGCCGACATTGACCTGGGCCGCTGGCTCAACGAAAGCTACACAATCCCCGCCGTCGAACCGCCCGATGAGTGGTCGGAAGAAGAATAGAGCCGCTTTCATGAACGACGCATCGGCAACAACAAAGGCGGCAGGCTTAGATAAGCCGACCCCCATGATGGAACAGTTTCTTTCCATCAAGGCGGGGCATGAAGATTGCCTGTTGTTCTACCGCATGGGTGATTTTTACGAGTTGTTTTTTGACGATGCGGTCAAGGCTTCGGAAGCTTTGGACATTACTCTGACCAAACGGGGCAAGCACTTGGGCGAAGATATTCCCATGTGTGGGGTGCCGGTGCATGCCGCAGATACCTACCTATCCCGCCTGATCCGCAAAGGCTTTCGCGTTGCGGTCTGTGAGCAGACTGAGGACCCGGCGGAGGCTAAGAAACGCGGGGCCAAATCCGTGGTCCGCCGCGCCGTGGTCCGCCTGGTCACGCCGGGCACCTTGACCGAGGACGCGCATCTCGATGCCCGCACCAACAATTACCTTGCCGTTCTGGCCCAGGTGCGCGGGGCATATGCTTTGGCCTGGCTGGATCTGTCCACCGGGGAATTCCTGACCGCCGCCGTGACCTATGCACACATCGGCACGGAATTGGCCCGGCTGTCACCGGGCGAGATCGTGGTTTCCGATGCCATGTTGGCGGACGCGGACGACAGTGAATGGCAAGAAGACTGGGCCGAACGGATCACGCCCTATGCTGCGGCCCGCTTTGATTCCGGCTCCGGCGCACGGCGGCTGACGGCCTTGTATAAAGTTGCCTCCCTGGATGCCTATGGCGATTTCAGCCGCGCCGAACTGGCAGCCTGTGGTGCCTTGGTGGAGTATCTGGAGATGACCCAGGTGGGCCGCCTGCCCCGCCTCTCCCCGCCGCGCCAGGTCACCACACAAGACAGCATGGCCATTGATCCCGCCACCCGGCGTAATCTGGAGCTGACCCGTACCCTGGGCGGTGATGTCCGGGGCAGTGTTTTGGCCACCTTGGACCGCACGGTCAGCGGGGCCGGTGCGCGGCTGCTGGCCCGGCATCTGTCCGCACCCCTGATGGCGCCTGGTGCTATCAACCGGCGTCTGGATATGGTGGACTATTTCATTGCCGGTGAGCGCCTGCGCCAGGACGTCCGCAGTACCTTGCGGCAAACCCCGGATATGGCGCGGGCCCTTTCGCGCCTGTGCCTCGATCGCGGCGGGCCGCGAGATCTGAGCGCCATTCGAGACGGCCTCGGCGCGGCCCATGATCTCGGTAACCTATTGTCGACTGCGGAAATGCCCCTGCCCCCTGACGGCATCATGGCGGCGGCAGAGGATCTGGGTCGCCACGATAATCTGGTCGATGAACTGACATTGGCCCTGGCACCCGAACCCCCCATCAGCAATCGTGATGGCGGCTTTATCGCGCCCGGTTTTCGCCCGGATCTGGACGAGCTGCGCGGACTGCGCGATGCCTCGCGCAAATTGATCATGGGATTGGAAGGTGATTACCGCCGGCAATCGGGCATCGATAATCTGAAAATCAAACACAACCGGGTCCTGGGTTATTTTATCGAGGTCGCGGCACGGCGCGCCGATAGCTTGCTGGCGGCGCCCCTGAATGAAAGCTTCATTCATCGCCAGACTATGGCCAACGTGGTGCGGTTTTCCACTGTGGACCTGGGCGATCTGGAACGCCGCATCGCCGAAAGCGCGGACAAGGCCCTGGCCTTGGAATTGGAATTGTTTGCCCAGCTGACAGCTTTGGTTGCGACCGCAGGCGATGCCATCACCTGCGCCGCAGAGGCCATAGCGACCTTGGACGTTGCCGCCGCAAATGCGGAATTGGCGGTCAGCGAACGCCTGTGCCGACCGGTGGTCGACCTTAGCCCGACCTTTGATATTCAGGGTGGGCGGCACCCGGTGGTCGAGGCCGCCTTGCGGGAACGCAACGAGGGCGCCTTTATCGCCAATGATTGCGCCTTGGGAGAGGACAGCCGCATCTGGCTGGTGACCGGCCCCAACATGGCAGGCAAAAGCACCTTTTTGCGCCAGAACGCGTTGATCGCCATCCTCGCCCAGATCGGCGCTTATGTGCCCGCCACATCGGCCCATATTGGCGCGGTGGACCGTCTGTTCAGCCGCGTCGGGGCGGCGGATGATCTGGCACGGGGGCGGTCAACTTTTATGGTTGAGATGGTGGAGGCCGCCGCGATCCTGAACCAGGCGACCGAGCGTTCCCTGGTTATTTTGGACGAGATCGGCCGGGGCACGGCGACCTATGATGGTCTATCCATTGCCTGGGCCGCAGTGGAGCATCTGCATGAAGTGAATAATTGCCGGGCCCTGTTCGCGACGCACTATCACGAACTGACCGCCCTGTCGGGCAAGCTTGATAGCCTGGCCAACGTCACCATGCGGGTCAAGGAATGGCAGGGGGATGTAGTCTTCCTGCACGAAGTGGGCCCTGGTGCGGCGGATCGCAGCTATGGCATCCAGGTTGCCAAACTGGCTGGCCTGCCCGACGCGGTCATCGCCCGGGCCGAAGTGGTTCTGGCCGGTTTGGAAGAAAGTGAAGCCAATAGTGGTCCGGGCGGCAGTGGCGGTGCCGCGCGCCTGGCCGACGATCTTCCCTTGTTCGCCGCCATTAGGCCCACGGCAGGCGGCGGGCGCGGCGCGGGTGCACCATCGGCAGTCGAAACAGCCCTGGCGGATATTCTGCCCGACAGCCTTAGCCCCCGTGAAGCGCTGGACCTGATCTATCAGCTAAAGGCCGCAGCCGAAGAAGATTGAAGCGGCATGCGAACAGGTGCAATGCGCTTGCTGGCTGCCCGCCCGAGATTTATGGTAGAGCCAGAAGCGACCAAGCCATCAAGACATCGAAATATGAGGGACATCTCCATGAAAATTTACTACGCGCCCAACACCCGTGCGGTTCGCATCGTCTGGCTCTGTGAGGAACTGGGCCTGGACTATGAATTGGAGATGTTCAAGCTGGGTGATGCCAGTATGCGCGATCCGGAATATCTGAAGGTACATCCCATGGGGCGGGTACCGTCGTTGGATGATGGCGATGTCTCGATCTTCGAATCCGGGGCGATCGTGGAATATATTCTGGCCAAGTACGGCAATGGCCGCATGCGGCCCGATACAGCATCACCGGAATTCCCCAATTATCTGCAATGGCTGCATTATGCCGAGGGGATGATCATGCCCCATGTCAATATCCTGGTGGTGGAAACCATTTTGCTGCCCGAAGACCGGCGCAATCCCGTCAACATCAAACGCTCCACCAAACAGCTGACACAAATGCTAGGCGCGGTGGATGCGGCCCTGGAAGGGCGCGACTTCCTGGCCGGTGAATTTTCCGGTGCCGATATCATGACCGGCCACGCCTGCACTGTCGCTGCCCGCCTTGGTGCCGATATTTCAGACAAGCCGAATGTGGCCGCCTACATCAAACGCCTGAACGAACGCCCCGGCCTGATCAAGGCCTTCGCCACCTGAGCCCGCATAGATACCGGGATAGGGAACCAACCGCTCCATCTAAATCGCCGCTTAAATTGCGGTCAGGCCGCCATCTACGACCAGTTCGGCACCGGTCACGTGGCGGGCCTCGTCCGAAGCCAGGAACAGCACGCAATTGGCGACATCCACCGCCTGGCCTTCTTCACCCATGGGCACGTTGCGGATGGAGGCAGCCCATTTGCGATCCGGATCACCACCGCCCAGATCCATCACCGCATTACCCATCTCGGTTCTGATGATACCCGGGTGGACGGAGTTACAGCGAATGCCCAGGCCCTTTTTGGCGCAATCAATGGCGACGGATTTGGTCATCTGACGCACCGCACCTTTCGATGCGCCATAGGCGATGGCGCCGGGCGTGCCGACCAGGCCGGCAACGGATGACATATTAACGATGGCACCGCCACCCGCACCACCCTTGGCCCTGCCGCCGACGGACATGGCGGCGACACCATATTTACAGCCCAGGAAAACGCCTTCCACATTAACCGCCTGAATGGCCCGCCATTGCGCCATATCCGTATCCGCCAGCCATTGTTGTGGGCTGGTGGAGAGGATACCCGCATTGTTGTGCAGGATATCGGGTCGGCCATGACGGCGTGCCACATCGTCCATCAGGCGCTGCCAATCCGCCTCAACACGGACGTCCTGCTGGACAAAGGCAGCAGCACCGCCCAATTCGGTAGCCACAGCCTGACCTTTATCCACGTTCACATCCGTGATCGTGACGATGGCACCTTCTGCCGCCAAACGTTGGGCAGTGGCACGGCCGATGCCAGTGCCCCCACCCGTAACAATGGCAATTTTGCCTTCTACGCGGCCGGCCATCTATATAGCCGTCATGCCGCCATCGACCACCAGTTCCGCACCGGTGATGTGGCGTGCTTCGTCCGAGGCCAGGAACAGGATGCAGTTGGCCACATCGACCGCCTGGCCCGGCTCTCCCATAGGGACCAGGTTCAGGCGCGCTTCCCAATTGGCCTCTACATTGCCATTGCCCATCCCCATCACCTGATTGCCCATATTGGTGACGATGACGCCGGGATGAACGGAATTGCAGCGAATGCCCAGGCCCTTTTTGGCGCAATCAATGGCGACGGATTTTGTCATCTGCCGCACTGCACCTTTCGATGCCCCGTAAGCCACCAGGTGAGCCGTGGCGACGAGCCCCGCTATGGAGGACATATTTACGATGGCGCCGCCGCCGGCCCCACCCTTGGCCCGACCGCCGTTGGCGATCATGGCATCGACACCGTATTTGCAGCCCAGGAAGACGCCTTCGACGTTTACCTGCTGCACGGCGCGCCACTGTTCCAAATCGGTCACGGCCAGTTCCTGATTATTATTGGTCGCCAAAATACCTGCGTTATTGACCAGGATATCCGGGCGGCCATGACGGTCCGCGACGGATTTCATCAGGTTCTGCCAGCTGGCTTCTTCACGCACGTCATGTTCGACAAAGGCCGCATCGCCGCCCAATTCCTCTGCTACGGCCTGGCCGTTTGCAGCGTCAAATTCAGCGATGGTGACGATGGCACCTTCTTCGGCCAACCGTGTCGCCGCCGCCCGACCAATACCCGTGCCGCCACCCGTTACAATGGCGATTTTTCCCGCTACCCGTCCCATG
Source organism: Rhodospirillaceae bacterium (assembly GCA_018660265.1). Taxonomy (GTDB): domain Bacteria; phylum Pseudomonadota; class Alphaproteobacteria. Next base: position 76,409 of record JABJKS010000076.1, read on the forward strand.
ATATTTCCTCCCACTTCCATTTCATTATTTTCAAAATTGCAAATAGCGCCCGGAGGCACCCAGCAACATGGTGATCAAACCCAGTGTCAGGTTGATACCGACAACTTTGCGAATCCTGGCCAATTGTATCGCTGCCGCTTCAAAGTCGCTTTCGTCCAGCGCATCCTTGAAACGGCGATAGGGGCCCAAATAGATATGCAAATACAACCCTATCATCACCCAACCCGTCGCCTGCATCAAATGGATATGCAGCCCCACTTCGGATAAGCCGCCAAGATGGGTGAAAACCATGATGTATCCGGAAATCAGGATCATCGCGATAACAATCCAGATGCGGGAGAAAAAGCGTCGCAAAACCCCGCGCCACAGCACCAGGCGAAGCGGCGGCGGCAGATGCAATTCGGCGGCGGGCCGAAGACAACGATGGGCGAAATACATCCCCCCCACCCAGATGGCCGCAGCCAACAGATGCACCCCAACCCAAATTCCCATAAACAATCCCTCAATGCCCGAACAACAACTGCATTAGCCCAACCTTAAAGCATGGTGAGGGCCGAATGCAGTATTTTTCACGCGATTTGGGCGCGCGCGATGGCAATGGATCGGTTATGCTGCGGCAAAATCTATCGATGTAATTGAAAGGAAGCTTCTCCGTGGCCATGAACCTGTTTGATCTATCCGGCAAAGTTGCCGTTGTTACCGGCTCTACCAAAGGAATTGGCAGGGCGATGGCTGAAGCCATGGCCGAACATGGGGCCAAGGTTGTGATCACGTCCCGCAAGGCGGACCTGTGTGAAGAAGTCGCCAATGGCATTAAGGCTGCGGGTGGCGAGGCCATCGCGGTACCCTGCAATGTCTCGCACAAAGATCAAATGGAAAACCTGCTGGCCGTGACGCGGGAGACGTGGGGGCAGATCGATATTCTGATCCTGAACGCCGCCGTCAATCCATTCTATGGTTCTGCCCTCGACATTCCCGACGATGCCTTTGATAAAACCATGGACGTGAACATCAAATGCAATTTGGCTTTCTGCCGGAACGTGATACCGGAAATGCAGGCTCGAAAGGATGGCGCGATCATGATCGTTTCATCCATTGGCGGCCTGCGCGGCAGTACTGTTCTGGGTGCCTACTGCATCTCGAAAGCGGCCGATATGCAGATCGTGCGTAATCTGGCAGCTGAATTCGGCAAAGACAACATTCGGGTCAACTGCATTGCACCAGGCTTGGTGAAAACCAATTTCGCCCGCGCGCTGTACGAAGACCCCGAAATTGCCAAAATTCGCGCCGATGCCACGCCCATGCGCCGCCTGGGCGAGCCGGAGGATCTGGCCGGTATCGCTGTCTATCTTGCCTCAAAAGCCGGGTCATGGACCACCGGACAGGTCTTTTGCATCGATGGTGGCGTTACCACCACCGGCGAGGGCTAGGACCAGATCAAAGGGGCATGCTGGCAAAATGACATCGGGGGACGCATTCACGGACCGGCGAAAGGTCATTGACCGGGCGGAATTGAGCCAGGCATTGAGCGATCTTGGCGAAGACTATGCCCCCGACAGCCCCGCCATGCGTACAGCCGTATTACAGTTGTTAAAGGATGCCCTGTCGGCGGGCCATGACGAAGTGCAACGTCGTTTCGATGCCAGCGGCAGCGGCAATCTGGTCGTGACCGCCAATTGCTATCTGATGGATCAATTGATCCGGGCGCTGTACGACTTCACCACGGGCGTGGTGTTCAATGCAGCCAACCCAACAGATTCCGAACGCATCGGACTGGTCGCCATCGGCGGCTATGGCCGTGGCGAATTGGCCCCCCAGTCCGACATCGATCTGCTGTTCCTGCTGCCCTACAAACAGACCCCCTGGGGAGAGCAGGTAATCGAATACATGCTCTACATGCTGTGGGATTTACGCCTGAAAGTGGGGCATGCCACGCGTACCGTAAATGAGTGTATCCGCCTCTCGCTCAGCGACCTGACCATCCGCACCACTTTGTTGGAAGGACGTTACCTGTGGGGCGACGAAGATCTGTTCAAGGAAATGAAGGTGCGCTTCAACGAAGAGGTGGTGGCCGATACCGGCCCCGATTTCGTAGAAGCGAAATTGGCGGAGCGTAACGAGCGCCACCAGCGCATGGGCGACAGCCGCTATTTGTTGGAACCCAACGTCAAGGACGGCAAGGGCGGATTGCGTGATCTGCATACCCTGTTCTGGATCGCCAAGTACCTTTATCAGGTTGATGATGTGGCAGAACTGGTTGGGCGCGGTGTCCTCACGGAGGCAGAATATCGTCTGTTCACCAAGGCGGAGACATTTCTGCGTAAAGTACGCTGCCAGCTGCATTATCTGGCCAAACGCCCGGAAGAACGCCTGACCTTCGATGTTCAACCGGAATTGGCGGCCCGCCTGGGCTATACCGATCATACGGGCAGTTCCGGCGTTGAACGGTTCATGAAGCATTACTTCCTGGTGGCAAAGGATGTCGGTGATCTGACACGGATTTTCTGTGCCGCATTGGAAGAACAGCACAAACGGCAGCCAAGGTTCCGGCTGCCACGGTTCGGTTTGCGCCGGCGGGAGATTGATGGCTTTCTGGTCGAAGGCGACCGGATAAATCTGCTGGACGATGATGATTTCCGCCGGGACCCGTTGAAACTGATCCGGCTGTTCCACGTGGCGCACGAAAAAGAACTGGATATTCATCCCCAGGCCCTGCGCCTGATTACCCGCAATCTACGTCTGATCGACAATGACCTGCGGGACAACGCAGAAGCCAATCGCCTGTTCCTGGAAATCATCAGTTCCACACGAAACCCCGAAACCACCCTGCGGCGCATGAACGAGGCAGGCGTGTTCGGACGCTTTGTGCCGGATTTCGGGCGCGTCGTGGCCCAGATGCAGCATGATATGTATCACGTCTATACGGTGGACGAGCACACCATCCGGGCCATGGGTATTCTGGCCCGCATTGAAGCGGGAGAGTTGGAAGACGATCACCCCCTTTCGAGCGAGGTTATCGGCAAAGTCAAATTACGCCGGGTCTTGTATGTTGCTCTGTTGCTGCACGATATTGCCAAGGGGCGGGGTGGCGACCATTCGGTCCTGGGGGCGGAAGTCGCCGAAGCGCTTTGCCCCCGCCTTGGCATGGATGCGGCCGAAACGGAAACCGTCGCCTGGTTGGTACGCTGGCATCTGGGCATGGCGCACACGGCCTTCAAGCGCGATCTGGATGATCCTAAAAGCATCAGTGATTTCGTGGAATTGGTACAAAGCCCCGAGCGCTTAAAGCTGTTGGTGGTGCTAACGGTTTGCGATATCCGGGCGGTTGGGCCGGGCATCTGGAACGGCTGGAAGGGGCAATTGCTGCGCCTTCTGTATAACCGGGCAGAGGAATATATGCTGGGCGGCCAACCCCTTGCCAATCGTGAAGAACGCGCCGAGGGGGTCAGGGAAGCCCTGAGGGAGAAGCTACAGGATTGGCCGGAAGCGGCGGTGGAGCGGCATTTGGCCCGAGGCGTCGCAGCCTTCTGGTTATCCGCGGAACTGTCCGATCATGAATATTGGGCCCGCATAATGCGTGCCGCCGATGAAGCCGATCAAGGCATCGCCATCGACGTGCGTGTGCATCCATTTGAATCCTTCACCGAACTGGCAGTCTATACCGCTGATCATCCCGGCCTGTTTTCCCGCCTGGCCGGTGCCATTTCGGTTTCCGGCGCGACCATCGCCGGGGCGCGAATATTCACCACGACGGACGGCATGGCCCTGGATGTATTCTCGATCCAGGATATGGACGGCAATCCCATAGAACGGCCCGAAAGCATTGCCCGTCTACGCCGGGTGATCGGCAAGATCCTTTCGGGCGAACAGCACCTGTCGGTCGCACTTGGGGAACGCCGCAGCCACCTGCCGGGCCGGGCCAGCGTTTTCACGGTACAGCCCGCCGTGATCATCGACAACGAGGCCTCCCGCGCCCACACGGTGATTGAGGTCAACGGTCGCGACCGCCCCGCCCTGCTGCATGATCTGACAAAGGCGTTCTACAGCCTGTCCCTTACCATCGCCAATGCCCGCATTGCGACTTATGGGGAACGCGCCGTGGATGTCTTCTACGTCAAGGATCTGTTTGGCTTGAAAATCACCGCACCCACGCGTTTGGAAACCATTCGCCTCCGCCTGCTGGACGCCCTGGCGGACCCGGACCAACCGACGGAAGAAACCGAACAGCCGGACAAGGCCGTCACAGCCTAAAGCTTTTCCGACTAGGAAATGCTCCGACTCTTAAGAATCGAGCAATTTTTCCAATCACTTAGAATCGCCCCAGTGCTTAGGGCGATTCTCTTTTGATCGGAATTGCTCTAAAACGACAACCGCCGAACCCACGATGTGGACCCGGCGGTTGTTTCATTTATGGACTTCGGTGGTAAGAGCAATTTTCAATTAATCAGAATCGCTAGCGCGATCTAAGTGATTGGTTCAATTGCTCGATTCTTAAGAGTCCCAGCGCCTTGGGCATGTTTAAATGAAACATGCTCTACGCAGCCCTGACATCCGTCAAGAAGGTTTCCACCGTACCTTTCAAAGCCTCGGCCTGTTTGGCCAATTCTTCTGAGGCAGACATGACCTGTGCAGCCGCGGAACCGGTTTCAGAGGTTGCCTCGGAAACAGAGGAGATATTCACCGTAACCTCCTGGGTGCCCTTGGCGGCCTGATCCACATTGCGGCCAATCTCCTGGGTTGCCGCCGATTGTTCCTCCACGGCGGATGCCACAGAGGATGATATCTCGTTGATCTTGCCGATGATATCTCCAATACCCTGCAGGGCATTGACGGCACCATCCGTCTCTTGCTGCATAGAGGTGATTTGGGCCGCAATTTCATCCGTGGCCTTGGCAGTTTGGGTGGCTAAGTTTTTCACTTCGGAGGCGACCACGGCAAAGCCTTTACCGGCCTCGCCCGCCCTGGCCGCTTCAATCGTCGCGTTCAAGGCCAACAAGTTGGTTTGCGAAGCGATATCATTGATCAAACCAACCACATCACCAATCTTCTGGGCCGCATCGTTCAGACTTAGAACCGATTGGTTGGTGTTATCAGTCTGCGTTACAGCTTCTGAGGTGATCCGCGCCGACTCGGAGACTTGCCGGGTGATCTCGTCAATCGATGAGGCCAGTTCCTCGGACGCAGCAGCAACAGTCTGCACATTGGCGCTGGCCTGTTCCGAGGCCGCCGCCACTGCGGATGACTGCTGCATAGTCCGTTCCGCCGTGTTCGTCATGGTGCGCGCGGTGGCGTCCATTTCGGTCGTGGCGGAGGCGACGGTTTTCAGAATACCGGCAACAGCACCATCAAATTCCTTGGTGATGTTTTCAATCTTCTGCGCCCGCTCCTCGCGACCGGCCCGTTCCCGCTCCTGTTCGGCAACCAGTTCGTCATTGCGGATCATATTATCCTTAAAGACCTGAACCGCAGCGGCCATGGCACCAACTTCATCCACCCGATCCTGAGCTGGGATTTCAATGGTCGTATCGCCATCCGCCAGCGTCGTCATCGAAGATGTCATGTCGACAATTGGCTTTGATACGGAACGGGCCAGGAAATAGCCGGCGACGGCAATAGCCGCTGCCCCGATCAGGCCAATGACAATCATCAACCATTTCAAGTGGCTAATCACGGCAAAGGCTTCCGCCTCGTCGATCTCGGCCAGCAGACCCCAGGTTATACCACCATCCAATTCCAGCGGCGTATAGGCGGATAGAACCGGATTTCCATTGTAGTCGATGACGATATCCTTGCCCGTGTTACCTGCCAAAGCAGCCTTGGCCGCATCGGAGGTTACGCTGCCTTTGGCGGGATCAGCGAACGAGGCGACGACGGAATGGTTCGTTGCATCCAGGAAGGAGTCCGAACGCATCAGGTTATCGCTGCCGATAAGGTAACTTTCACCGGTTTCGCCCATGCCCTCACGCTGTTGCATGATGGCATTTATGGCACCTAATGACAGTTGCAGGGCAACGATAAGTTCGGTTTCACCATTTTGAATAACGGGTTGCGCGATAAAGGCCGCAGGCTCGTTATTGGAAGGTGCATAGGGAGCGAAATCAGCCAAACCGTATTTGCCGGTTTTCAACGTGCTTCGGATCAATTTTCCCAAACCGGAGGCGGCGTATTTGCCATCCACCATGTTCGTCTGATAGTCGGATTCACGGGCCGCCGAATAGAAGACAAAGCCCTTGGGGTCGACCAGAAACAGATCATAATAACCATATTGTTCGATGTACTTGGCATAGAATTCCTTGCCGGCAGCATCCACCGGAGAGACGAATTCCGCAATGTCCATCTTGGCGTTTAATGACCAGGTGACGCCTTTGGCAATTTCAACAGGCGTATAGCTAATCATTGTTGGTTTCTTACGATAGTCGACGATGTATTTGACGCCGGTCTCACCCTTTTCAAACACGGCGCGGGTCGCAGCCGTATCCACCTTACCTTTTTTCGGATGACGGAATGAAGCGACGACGGAGCGGTTTTTGGTGTCCAGACGACTGTCGGAACGCATTTTATAATCGGAGCCGACCAGAATAGTTTCCCCGGTTTTACCCAGGCCCGACGTCTCACTCATAATTTCAGTAATACGATCCAGGGGCATCTGGAAAATCAAAACGCCCAGCTTCTGGTTACCGTCATAGATGGGTGAGGCGATAAAGCCCGCCGGTGCGTCGTAGGATGGAGTATATAGATCGTAATCCATCAAAGATGACGTTTGGGGACCATCCTGTGCCATGGCCGCGTGATATGCCTTGGCCAGACCGGATTTGGCCCAAGGTCCATGCTTTAGCGAGGTACCATAATCAAGTTCCTTGAAAACGGAATATTGCACGGTGCCAGTGTCGGCATCGACCAGGAAAATATCGTAATAACCGAATTTTTCCAGATAGTTGCGGATAATCGGATGAACCTGGCCGTGTAACCGGCCATAGCCGGAACCATCGCCCAGACTATCGAGCAGATGCTTGCTGCCCAAGGGGTTCTTGTTTGCACGGATGAATTTGTACTGGAATACAACCGCGTTGTCCGACAGCTTGGCAACTGTACCCGAGGCGTCAAATTTGGCGCTATCGTTCTGGGCGGCATATTCAGTCGAGAACTCGTCGGTATAATATGTCGCCAACGCCGTGCGCATCTTCGCCATTTGGGCGGGCGTCACATTCGTCTCGGCGGCATAGCTTTTAAAGGCACTGTCAAAGCCGAGCATCGCATCCACAATCATGCGGTCTTCCGACAATGTCAGAACCTGATCCCGAATGCCGGCGAAGTATCTGACCACGGCAGCCTTCTTTATTTCGCGGATGGCCTTGAGTTTGCCGATCGCTTCCGTACGCAGGGTATCGACGGTTTCCATCAATACGCCCATGTCGCCTTTACGTTCGGCAAAAAAGCTCTCGATCTGTGCTTTCTTGATACCTCGAACACCTTCCAGCTGATTAAAGGCTTGGTTTGAGAGGGCACCTGACGCACGATCAAGGGCAACAAGGCCAATGACGGCAAACGGTATGATACCGATGATTAAAAATGCCGCGATAAGTTTTGGGCCGATCTTCAAGTTTTTGAGACTAACTCCGGACAATGTATTTTCCCTCCGATATTTGACTTTTTATGTCAATTGCACCTGACGTCAGGCCTAATTATGGTCAAAACAAGGCTTCTACAGATGGTGCAACTAACTGTTTCAGGCTCAGAAATAAGCCACCTCTAATTGCATTTTTGCCCGGATACATGAAAAATATGTTAAGCCTGAATATTATTTAGTTCTGATATGCATATTTTTTGCGCACTAATTGGTACATTATACAGATGCGGAATTGTTAGATTTCTGCCAATATTTGATACTTTTAACATAACCTGTCGCATGAATGCAGACCACCAATTTAAAATATCAATTTTGGCCATAATGCCAAAAGATATACCTATTAATCTGTATCATAGGACCGATCACCAGCATTGATTTGTACCTCTAATTTACATTTTGCCCTTGGCGTTAGATCCATTGGCCGCAACGAACAGCCTTTGTTTGGCCCTATAAATCCGCTATGCAGTCACTATGAATTTGTTCCGCGCTTTTGCCACGGTTGGTGGTTACACCATGTTGAGCCGAATTCTTGGCTTCGTGCGGGACATCCTGATCGCCGGGACCCTGGGTGCCGGTCCTGTGGCGGATGCGTTTTTTGTCGCCTTCAAGCTGCCGAATTTTTTTCGCCGCCTATTCGCGGAAGGTGCCTTTAACGCCGGTTTTGTACCGCTGTTTTCTGATTTATTGGCAAACAAGGGCCCCGTTCAGGCCCGCGCCTTCGCCGAACAGGCGCTAAGCGTCCTGTTGTTGACCCTGTTCATCTTTGTCACTTTGGCGCAGATCACCATGCCGTGGCTGATGCAGGTCTTGGCACCGGGCTTTGTTAACGATCCTGAGCGGTTTAATTTGGCCGTGACTTTTACCCGTATTACATTTCCTTATCTTTTGTTGATCTCCCTCGTCTCTCTGATGGGGGGGATCCTAAATTCCCTGCAACGCTTTGCCGCCGTTGCGGCAACACCTGTACTGTTAAACCTATGCCTGATCGCGGCTATTACGCTGCTGGCCCCTGAAATGCCCAGTCCGGGCCACGCCCTGGCCTGGGGCGTCGCCGTTGCGGGTGTTGTACAATTGCTATGGTTATCGGTGGCCTGCAAAAAGGCGGGCATGAACCTCCGCCTGCCGCGCCCGCGCCTGACCCCGAAAGTGAAGGAACTGCTGACCCTGATGCTGCCCGCAGCCCTGGGTGCCGGTGTGGTCCAGGTCAATCTGGTGATTGATATTATTCTCGCCTCGCTGTTGCCCGAGGGCTCGGTCTCGTTCCTGTTTTACGCGGATCGCTTGAACCAATTACCCATCGGTGTGGTTGGCGTCGCCGTCGGCACCGCGATCCTGCCCCTACTCTCCCGCCTGGTGGCGCAAAACGATCAGCCGGGCGCTTTGGCTGCCCTGAACCGGGCTATCGAATTGACCCTGCTATTGGCACTGCCTGCCATGTTCGCCTTTCTTTTGACAGCGGACGAGTTGATCCTGACCCTGTTCCAGCGCGGCCAGTTCGATGTCCCGGCCGCCAGGGCAACAGCCTATGCCCTGACAGCTTACGCGGTTGGTTTGCCGGCCTATGTTCTGATCAAGGTTCTGGGGCCTGCCTATTTCGCCCGCCGGGATACCCGCACCCCGGTCCTGGTGGGTATTACAGCCATGCTGGTCAATCTAATCCTGAACTTGATCCTGATGCAATATATGGCCCATGCGGGCCTGGCATTGGCGACCGCCATTGCGGCCTGGCTGAATACGGGTTTGTTGGCATGGATACTTCACCGCCGGGGGGATTTGGTAACCGATAACCGTTTGCTACAACGAATTGGCGGCGCGATTGCGGCAGTCTTTGTCATGGCCGCCGTACTATGGTGGCTGAAAGGCTTTTTAGCGGCGCAGTTTCTGGGCGATGAAATTCAACGCATCCTGGCTTTGTTGGCCCTGGTCGCCGCCGGGCTGTTCAGCTATGCCGCCGCCGCGATGGTTTTCCGCGCCCTGCGACCGCGCGAACTTCGAAGCCTGTTGTCCCGCCGCACCTAGAGCAATTCCTTGTCGGAAATGCTCCAGGGCGTTATGCATGGTTCAAATTTTGAAACATGAAAGACGGGTGAACTATGAGCGAGCGCAAAGCCACCGAGCGTAAAGCCACCGAGCGCAAAGCCCTGGCCGGCATCAAGGTATTCGATATGACCCAGGGTGTCGCCGGCCCACATTCCACCATGTTGCTGGCCCAGCACGGTGCCAATGTCATAAAGGTGGAGCCTTTGGACGGTGATTGGGGGCGCGCGCTGGGTAAAACCTATGGTGATCTGTGTGCCCATGCTGTGACCTTTAATCGGGGCAAACGTTCCATCGCACTGGATCTGAAAACGGAAGAAGGCCGCGCGGTCGCCAAGAAACTGGCGGCGGATGCCGACATCGTCGTGGAAAGCTTCCGCCCCGGCGTCATGGGCCGTTTCGGCCTTGGTTACGAAGATATCAAGGCGGTGAACAGGGATGTGATTTATCTTTCCGTCACCGGCTTTGGCCAGGAAGGGCCATATAATGGTCTGCCCGTAACGGATTCCGTGATCCAGGCTTTTTCCGGTCTGATGTCCATCAATCGGGATGGCGAAGGCGCACCGCAGCGGATTGGCATGATCGCCATTGATGTCATGACCGGCCTGTATGCCTATCAGGCTATCTCGTCCGCCCTGATCGCCCGTATGCGGTTTGGCGAAGGTGCCTACATCGATTGTTCCCTGATGCAGTCAGCCGCCGCCTTCCAAAGCGCCAAGATCATGGAACATCATATGGAAGACGGTGCGCCACAGGTTCTCTACGTTCCCGTCGGCACCATGAAGACGGCGGACAGCTATATCAACATCACTGCTATGCGGGATCGTCATTACGTCTCCCTATGTCAGGTTCTGGGGCGCGAGGACCTGATCGACGACCCGCGCTTCAACACACGTGACAAGCGGATTGAGCGTGAAATGGAACTGATGCCCATGATCCGGGCCGAGTTCCTGAAGAAAACCACGGTCGAATGGTGCGAGCTGTTGACGGCGGCGGAGGTAATGAATTCCGCCATCTCTGACTACGGCGATTATCTTGCCAACGAACAGGTCAGGGCAGTTAACAGCGTCGCCTGGGTGGAGCATACGGGCCTGGGCGAATTGCCCATGGTCAACATTCCCGGCCTGCCCGCCATTGAGGGGGCAGATCAATTGACCGAGTGCGCCCATATTGGTCAGCACACGGCCGAGATTTTGGGCGAGGCCGGTTTTGCCGGCGATGAGATCTCAGCCTTGTTGACTGCGAATGCAGCCGGTCAGTACGCCGCCTAGAGCAATTTTCAATCACTTGGATTCACTCTCGTGATCCAAGTGATTGGTTCAATTGCTCTTTTTTTAGGAGTCCGAGCATGTCTAAAATAGACATGCTCTAGGGAAAAGCATGGATCCACAAGATTTAGAGGGTCTGCCGCGCCTGGTCTTTGACGTCGTCCTGGTAATGGTCAAACCACTGTTTGCCTTTAATCAGCACGACTCCTTTTTGTATTGGCCGTTCCTGACCGTGGCATTCATTCTGGCCATCCTGGTCTTCGCGTTTCACAGGCGTGACGGCGACCGCAATTTCTTCAAGCGCTATTTCAGCAGAAAAATTTGGGGCCACCCTTCGGCAAAGGCGGACTACAAATTCTATTACATTAACGGCGTGTTGTTTCCCATCATCTTTGCCCCGCTGATCCTGTCCGGTGCCTGGATCGGCAGTTGGGCAGAAGCGGGTCTACAAATGGCTTTCAGTCCCGGGCTGGAACAGACGCCGGGGACGCAGAGCGGGACGGGCATCTGGATAACGGTTCTCTACACGATCATTTTCTTTCTGCTCTATGACTTCGGACGCTATCTGGCCCACTTCGTACTGCATCGTTTTGATATCCTGTGGCAGTTCCACAAGGTGCATCATTCAGCAGAGGTGTTGACGCCATTCACGGCCTTTCGCGCCCATCCGGTGGACTTGATCGTCATGGCGAGTTTCCCGGCCCTGACCACGGGCCTGGTCAATGGGGCATTCAATTTCTGGTCGGGGGGGACGGCGGGATACTATTTGTTCTTTGGCCTGCACGCACTGGTTTTTGTTTACAACCTGGTTGGAAACCTGCGCCATAGTCCGGTCTGGTTAAGTTATGGTCCTGTGTTGAGTAAGATCATCATCTCGCCGGCGCAACATCAGATCCACCATTCTGTCGAGGAACGCCATTGGGGTTGCAACATGGGCTTTGCCTTGGCGATCTGGGACCGCATGTTCGGTAGCTTGTATATCCCGAAGGATCACGAAACATTTGCCATGGGCCTGGGCGATGGCACTGAGGCGCACTATCACGGCGTGGTAGGCATGTACTGGCAGCCGTTCCGTAATCTGTTTTCCAATTCGGTGAAGCGTGACGGGGACAGTTGACCCGGCCCCTTGGCTGGGCAATAACCCCAGAGCAATGATCCAGCGTTTCCTATCCGCACCTGTTCTTTAGGACCAATTTTTATGAAGAGAATATTTTCCGGGGTACAGCCCACGGGCAACCTGCATCTGGGTAACTATCTGGGCGCCATTCGCAATTTCGCGCGCCTGCAGGATGACTATGAGTGCATCTATTGCGTCGTCGATATGCACGCCATCACCGTCTGGCAGGACCCTGCGGTGTTAAAAGCCAATACCCGCGAAGTCACCGCGACCTTCCTGGCCGCCGGTATCGACCCAGGCCGCCATATTATTTTCAATCAAAGTCAGGTACCGGCCCATGCGGAGCTGGCCTGGGTCTTCAATTGTATTGCCCGCCTGGGTTGGTTGAACCGCATGACCCAATTCAAGGAAAAGGCCGGCAAGCATCGCGAGAACGCATCTGCCGGATTGTACGTCTATCCCGTTCTTATGGCCGCCGATATTCTATTGTACAAGGCCACCCACGTGCCGGTGGGCGAGGATCAAAAGCAGCATCTGGAACTGGCCCGCGACATTGGGCAGAAATTCAACAATGATTTCGGCCAGGAACTTTTTCCCATCGTCGAACCCTTGATCTTTGGTGAGGCGACCCGGGTGATGAGCCTTCGGGACGGCTCGAAAAAGATGTCGAAGTCAGACCCATCGGATTATTCCCGCATTACCATGACCGACGGCCCGGACGAAATCGCGCAGAAAATCCGCAAGGCCAAGACCGATCCCCTACCTCTGCCCGAAACCGTCGAAGGGTTTGAGGGGCGTCCGGAAGCCGCCAACCTGATCACTATTTACGCCTCCCTGGCGGATATGGAGACAGAAGCCGTGTTACGCGAATTCGGGGGTCAGCAGTTTTCCGACTTCAAAAAAGCCCTGACAGAGATGGCCGTGGACAAATTGGGCCCGGTGGGTTCCGAGATGCAACGCCTGATGGCTGATCCGGGCCATGTGGACGGCATTCTGAAGGACGGTGCTGAACGCGCCGATGCCAGGGCCCGGCCCATTTTAAAGGAAATATACGAGGCGGTCGGCTTCCTGAACGTCCGCTAGACCAAGATTACCAAGGGAACGATTGTTATGGACTTAAGCGACATCACCATCCACTTCGCCCATCCCGCCTATCAGCTGTCGGCGTTGTTCGAACAACGCGAAACAGGCATCAAGCATTTCCAATCCTGGAACCCGGAGGATCTACGCGCCCGCATGGGGGATGGCGACGTCCTTGTACTGTCGGGCTATTGGAAGAACGACATGCTGGCCACCGCCGACAAGCTGCGCTTTATCCAGGTCTGCGCCGCCGGCTTTGATCAGTTCGACCAGGATGCCATTCGGGCCCAAGGCGTGCGGCTGGCGAACGCATCAGGCGTCAACGTCAACGCCGTCAGCGATCATGCCATGGCCTTGCTGTTGTCTTTGACCCGACAATTGCATACGGGCCGGGACAATCAGCGCCAGGCATATTGGCGGCCGATGATCTCCGATCTGGCCCAGCGCGAGGATGAGCTGCCGGGCAAAACCATTTTAATCTTCGGTTTGGGAAAAATTGGCGCGCGTCTGGCGAAACTGGCCAAGGCGTTCGATATGACCGTGATCGGCCTGAAACGGGATACTTCGCAATCGGTCGAACATGTGGATGAGCTGTATCCGTCCGAGGCCCTGATGGATCTGTTGCCCCGCGCCGATTGCACCGCATTGACCTGCCCTTTGACGCCGCAGACCCAAAATATCATCGATGGCCCTGCCCTGACTGCCATGAAGCCATCGTCGTTCCTAATCAACGTTGCCCGTGGCGGCTGTGTCGATGAACCTAGCCTGATTGAGGCTTTGCGCAACAACGTCATTGCCGGTGCCGGCATTGATGTCACGGTGGAGGAACCCTTGGCGGATGACTCGCCTTTATGGTCCCTGGAGAACGCCATGGTGACGCCGCATACGGGCGGTGAGACCCGAAAGTACGAAGACAATGTCATCGATATCCTGATGACCAATCTAGATCGCCTTTCGAAGGGCGAAGGACCGCTGCATAATCAGATCATCTGATTGAAGCCATTGATGGCGAGGGCCGTATGAGCAAATCCTCTGTCGGGTCTATCGGCTTGAGCGCAGTGGGCAGTCCATGGCCCAGGCCATGTTTGAACGGATCGTCAGCGGCAGCCAGGATAGATAGATTTTGTTAACCACGAATTCACAATTGCCCTGCTAAATATCTTTGTTTCAGGCCTTTTTCAGGCCCTAAAGGCGATTGAGAATGGACAGCGGCATAGCCACCCAATCCAACAGGGACGATTTGCGGAACGAGCGTGACCGCTTTGTCGCATTTGCCTTTTCCGTAGCAGATGCGTTTGTCGAATTGGATGCGTCAAACAAGGTTGTTTATGCCGCAGGGGCTGCCAAAGCTCTGGCCGGGCATGAGAGCGATGACCTGATCGGACGCAATTTTCAGGATCTGATTTCGCCTGATGATCATGAATTGCTGCAATCTGCCCATGCGACGGCACAGCAGCAAGGGCGTTGCGGGCCCCTGCACCTGCGCATGATACAAGGCAACGGCAAGACATTGCGATTGGAAGTTCGCGGTGCCAATCTACCCGAACACAGCGACGGCCTGTTTCTATCATTCATCCAAGACGATGGCCCTGCCGCTGCCAAACCGATCAACGAAAAATCGGGCATCAAGCCGGTAACGTTTGCAGCGAACGAAATCGTCTTTGACGAAAACAGCCCGGCGGACACTGCCTACATCCTGCGCAAAGGGGCTGTCGATATCCGCATCGGCACCCGAACCTCCAATCCCAACACGCTAATCACGATCGAGACCGGAGAGGTCTTTGGCGAACTGGCGCTATTGGAAAACCGCGCCCACACGGCAGCGGCCATTGCCACGACAAAGTGTGAGGCCCTGGCAATCCCAAGGGCGGAGTTTATCAAGCGTTTGAACGCCACTGACTTGGTCATGAAAACCCTGATCCAACATTTGATCCGCGGCGTGCGTGAGACGACCGCGAAGTACGATGATCTTCGCAAAGTCAACTGGAGCTGATAAACACCACCTCCTCTTAGCCAACCTTGTGCTATCGTCTGTGAAAACAGGTCCGGCGATAGAATGAGTGTATCCCTCCCCCATATCAGTAATCAGCAAGCCCGACGCATTTTCATGGCGCGGCAAGGCCTATGTTTGCCGCCCCACAAGCTGCAAAGCAAAGAGGATTTGCGGGATCTGATCCGGCAATTGGGCTTCGTGCAGATCGATAGTATCCGCACCGTGGAACGGGCCCACCATATGATCCTGTTCACGCGCAATCAGACCTACCGGCCAGAATACCTGCGTCAATTGCTGGAGGTTGACCGCCATCTGTTTGAACATTGGACCCATGACGCCGCCCTGATCCCCACTGACTTTTATCCGCACTGGCAACAGCGGTTCACGCGGGCAGAAGCCGGCCTACGGGAACGCTGGCGCAAAATCCGACCCAAGGGACAAAGCGCTGTGGGGGAGATCAGCTTTGAAGATATGATGGAGCAGGTGAAGACCCACGTTCATCACAACGGCCCCACCATGTCCCGTGATCTAAAGCGGAAGTCAGAGACAAAAGTTGCAAAAAAGAACGGCTGGTGGGAATGGCATCCTTCCAAAACCGCGTTGGAGTTTCTTTGGCGTACGGGTGATCTGTCCATCACCCGGCGGGACGGCTTTCAAAAGGTCTATGATTTATCGGACCGCGTAATCCCCACCCATGCCCGTGGCAATGCCCGTGGCGAAAATGGGCAAACCGACAGCGCCTATATCGATTGGGCCTGTAGCGCAGCCCTTGATCGATTGGGATTTGCCACTTCGGGCGAACTGGCAGCTTTTTGGGGTTCCATCAAGGCGGCGGATGCCCGTGCCTGGTGCGAAGCGAACGCGCGCGGGAATTTGCGGGAGGTCATGGTGGAAAGTGCCGATGGCAGCCCACCAAAATTGAGTTATGCCCGCACCGAATTGCTGGAGGAACTCCCATCCCTCTCCCCGCCACCCGATCGCTTGCGGCTGTTAAGCCCGTTTGACCCTCTGATCCGGGACCGCAAACGCCTCCAACGCCTGTTCGATTTCGACTACCGCATCGAAATTTTCGTCCCCGAAGCCCAACGTAAATACGGCTACTATGTATTTCCGCTGTTGGAGGGGGATAGAATGATCGGGCGCATTGATATGAAAGCCCAACGCAAGGACAGCGCCTTGCATGTTACGGGATTGTGGCTGGAACCCAAGATCAAACTGACCGCTGGCCGAAAGCAGAAGATCAATGCCGAATTGAACCGCCAGGCAAAATTTATCGGCATGAACCGGATCACATTCGCCCCCCAGCTACAGGCCATGGCGTAGAATAATATAGCCGCCCAGGACCAACAGGGCGATGAAGAAGACCCGGCGGAATAATTGTTCAGGCAGCTTTTGTCTGATCCGTTGGCCAAAGGCCATGCCGATAAGGGCAGGCGGTAATGCAGCCAAGGATGTCAGACCGAGTTCCTTGCTCAACAAATCATTGCCCCCAAGCGCGATGCCAAGGGCGACAGTCGAGGCCGTAAATAAGATCCCCATGGCCTGGATCAGACCATCCCGCGGCAGGCCAATGGATTGCAGGAACATGACGCCTGGCACAACGAATGATCCGGTCAACCCGGTCAACAACCCATTTGCCAAACCCAGAACAGGCCCTAACCATACTTCCTGCCGTTTGGAAATTTCGAACCGCAGGCCCAGCAGACTGACGCCTGCATAAATCGCCAACAGGACGCCAAGCAGCATGGAGAGCAAAGACAGATCGAACCAGGCAAGGCCTTTGGCCCCAAGCCAGACGGTCAGGGTTGCGACCGCCAAAAACGGCCACAGGCGGCGCACAATGGCACCAAAACCGGGGCCTTGGCCGCCAACCATGGCCTGCCAGACGTTGGTTACGAACGAGGGCACCAACAGCAGGGCCATGGCTGTGGGCAGATCAATTATCACTGTCAGTATGGCTAGGCTGACGGATGGCAGGCCAAGCCCGATCACGCCCTTGACTGTACCGGCAAGGAAAAACGTCGCAATGACGGGAAGCAGGACGGCGATATCGAACATTCAGCTACGCTAGGCTGCCCGACTGCGATCCATCCGGTCCCGCAATGCGTAATAACTGGAGACGATGGGCAGAAACCATGGATGACCCGTATAAAATGGCCGGCTGGGAAATGGCAACTCGTCGAAGGCGCAGGGTCTGTTCGCCTTGTCCAGGATCTTCAATGCGGTCTGGGTGCCCAGATAGGTCATCATGGCGACACCGGCACCGTTGCAGCCTGCCATGTAATGCACGCCGTTCTGCCGCCCCATGTGAGGCAAATAATCAAAACTGAAGGCAATGCCCCCGGTCCAGGCGTGGCTGATGCGTATTCCATTCAATTGCGGGAAAACGTCCAGCATCTGATTATACAGGATATTGGCGCAGTCGCGGGGATCACCCATGGCCAGGCGGGCCCGCCCGCCAAATAGCACCCGGCGGCCGCCCGGTGCCAGACGATAGTAGTTCAGCACACGTTTGGAATCGGCCATGGTGCGATTGTTCGGGATCAGGGCCTTGATCTCGTCTTCCGGACGTTCCTCTGTTGCGATGATGTAGCTGGCAGCCGGGATCAACCGCCGCCGTAGCCATGGCGTCCCCTTGCCCGTGTAGCCATTGGTGCCGACGACAACTTCGCGGGCCTTTATGATGCCGGTCGCGGTCGCCACCAAAAAACCATCACCCTCCCGACTGATCGCCTGCATGGGGGTATGGGCACACAGGGTCACGCCCTGTTCCTGACAGCGGGCCAACAGACCCATTTGCAGCATGGCCGGATGAACACTGCCCGAACGTTCCACAGTCATGCCGCCATAATAGAAATCCGTCGCGATCTCTCGCCGAACCTCTTCGCGGGGCAGCAATGCCGCGCCGTTGTCACCGGCAGCATTCAAATGCGCGACTTTCGAGGCCATGCCGGCAAAATGGGCCGGCGTATAGGCCCCGACGAAACGACCGCATCGGACATAGTGGCAATCCAGATTTTCCCGCTCAATCAAATTTTCCAAATTGTTCATGGACTCGGTACCACCGACAAGAAGCTGTCGCATCCGCTCGGGCCCCAGCGCCTTTTCAACCGGCGACGTTACCCCCGCCGATGGCCCCTTGCCCACATTGGTACCGCTAACCCCGCCGCCGTTGCGTGAGGATGCGCCATGACCGAAATCCTCTGCCTCCAAGACAACAACATCCGTGCCATTACGGGCTAGCTCCAACGCCGTTGAAAGACCGGCATAACCACCACCAATGACGACAACATCCGCTGCCTCGGGCACGGAATCGTTGATCCGACGCGGCGGGGCAGCTTCCCACCAATAGGGATCAATTTTGAGGTCATCCGTAAACAACGCTTCTGCCATGCTCACACTCCGTAAAGCCGCCCGCTTCGTGCAAAATCATAACACAGTGCCATCACGACAAGTTGCAAGCAATTTGACGATATTTGCCCCTATATGGTGAATTATGCGCAAAATCTGTCTTATTGTACTGTTGTTCGGGCTCAATTCCATGCCTGCCCGTGGGGATATTGCCACCGGTTTGGCAGCCTATGACGGCGGCGACTATGTCCAGGCCCTGGCGGAATGGCATCCTCTGGCCAAAGCAGGAGATCCGGATGCGCAGACCGCCTTGGCGGGATTGTATTTTCAAGGTCTGGGCGTCCAGAGGAACCCAACCGCTGCAGCAGATTGGTATCACAAGGCCGCCTGCCAAGGTGCTGCAATTGCGCAACTAAATCTGGGCGATCAATACGCCCGTGGCGAAGGTGTACGCCAGAACTTTACGGTAGCGCTTGCCTGGCTGAATTTAGCGGCACAAAGCGGCCATACCTGGGCTGCCAGGCGGCGGGACGAAATTGCCCAAGGCCTGTCAAATCGGCGAAGAAATTATGGCCCGTCGTCGATCATGACCCTTTGCAATGAAAATTAGCAAGAATGGCAATTGCGTTAATATTATATTAGATTCTCACATCAGAAATTCATTTATCTGATTGGATATATTTAAAATACTCCTATTTAACATAATTTATTAAGTATAATATACCTATAAAGGAGTATAAATTATATATTGGCGGAACTGAAAAACCGCCGACGGGACAATCGCGGCCTATCTGAAGTTAAACCCCTGTTTGTTTTCCATTTGCATATTCAGTAGAATTTGTAGATATTTAGGCTGCTGAATTCGATTCGTTGAGTATGCTTGACGTTGCCTAATATTTAGTCATTT
This sequence comes from Rhodospirillaceae bacterium, assembly GCA_018660265.1. GTDB lineage: Bacteria > Pseudomonadota > Alphaproteobacteria. The sequence continues at coordinate 95,789 of JABJKS010000076.1, forward strand.
TCTGGGTCCTATCTGAGTTCTGATAGTTTTTTCGCACCAGACGAGTTGGTGGCGCTTCATTTTTTGGATAGTAGTTTAAATAGTAGAGGGAACGTGAACCGTTTCCAGGAAAGCCATTCATGAGCAATTTGAGAGTTCTTTCCGTCGACGATCATGCGATTTTTCGGGCCGGGCTTCGGCATATATTGCGCCAACTTGACGAAAACGTCGAGATTGTGGAAGCGAACAGCCTTGAACAGGCACTGCAACATAGTCGCCAACAGGGTGAGGAACGTTTTGATCTTGTCCTGACCGATTTGATGTTTGACGGCCTAAGTGGCCCCATTGATTTGGAAGTTTTGTGCGCCGCCTACCATGACACCACGGTTGTGGTTATGTCGGTCCAGGACCGGGCCAGCGATGTGCGCAGCGCCATGAAGCTCGGTGCTTCGGGCTATATTCCAAAATCCGCGTCCGTCGATGTTATGACCTCTGCCTTGCGGTTGATCCTGGCCGGCGGTGTCTATTTACCACCGACCCTTCTCGACACGCCACCCGCAAGTTCCTATCAACCGACGCGCCACAATAAATCCGACGTGTTGACACCACGGCAAAAGGAAGTATTAGCACTATTGGCAGAAGGCAGGTCAAACAAAGCCATTGCAACGGAACTGGGCCTGTCACCGGGCACGGTCAAAGTGCATATGACGCGAATTGCATATGACGCGAATTTTCAAAAGCCTAAATGTCAGTAATCGGACAGAAGCTGTCATTGCGAGCGCGACCCTTCTCGGATCAATCAAGACCGACGGCGACGACATATCAGACCCGGTATCATAGAACCGTTTAGGCTGCTATTCATTTACTTTGAATTGCGTGCCGGGTTTGGCGCAAATACAAATCTGGAAAAATCGTTTCACATCCAATTAATTCAAAATTTCTCTAAGTGACCTGCTGTCAGTGCGGGTGGGCCTGTATGGATTGCGATATCGCGGAACGCAACGCTGCCGGCCGAAACGGTTTTTGCAAAAGCGGAAATTCGTTTTCGGCCGCGTGTTCCAGACTTTCATTGGAAATATCGGCAGTCACAATGATCGCCGACACTTCATATTTCAGCATATCCTTCATTTGAACCACAGTATCAACGCCGTTATCGCCATCTTCCAAATGATAGTCGGCAATAATAAGATCGAATTTCGACGTCTCTCGATCGATGACATCCATGGCTTCAGCGCGGCTTGCCGCGGTTGCGACCTCACAGCCCCAGCGCTCCAACAACATCTTGGTCGCGCGGCGAATAGCAAAATTATCCTCTAGAATAAGCATCCTCAGCCCCGTCAAAGCCTCTGGTGCGGCCATGTCGCCAATCATTTCCGGTGCGGTGGCCGCCACCCTGGCGCACAGGGGAACCTCTATTGTAAAACATGAGCCGCGCCCCGGTTGCGAACTTACCCGGACTTCGTGGCCCAACAGGGCCGCTTGTGCGTTGACGATGGCAAGGCCAAGGCCAAGACCCTTATCCCGATCCCGCCCGAACGTCTCAATCTGCTGAAACTCTTCGAATATGACATTTAGATGCCTTGCCTCTATACCCGCCCCTGTATCCCAGATCTCTATGCGCAGGACCTCTTGCTGGCGACGACAACCGATCAGAACACGTCCCGTTTCAGTATAGCGAATGGCATTGGACAAAAGATTGGAGACAATGCGGGATAGCAAGACCCGGTCACTTCTTATGGTGGCGCTGCATGGTACCAGCGTCAAATTCAGTCCGGCTTCTTCAGCCTGAGGCCGAAAGCCGACTTCCATATCGCTAAGCAGGGCGGCGACGGGAAATTCAACGAACTCAGGCTCGACCATACCTGCTTCAAGACGGGAAAAATCAAGCAACGGGTTCAGCAGCCCGCCAGCTATATTGGCAGCCTGGGCGATGTCGGAAACCAACTCCTGCTGTCCCGGATCTAATGATTGCCGGGCCAGAATTTCCAACATCAATTCCATGGAATGCAGGGGCTGTCGCAGATCATGGCTGGCAGCAGCAAGGAAGCGGGTCTTGGCATCACTGGATTCTTCCGCCCGCGCCATCTGCTGCTGTAAAATTTCCTCGCTCCTTTTGCGTTCTGTAATGTCAGAGATAATGGAGCCAACGCCCGTCGTCCGGCCATCGTAGCTCAGGATCGGAAATTTTGTCGCCCAAAACGTTCGCGTATCATCCCCAACGCGATCAAATTCGTAACTGACTGGGTGGCCTTCGTTCAGAACCTCCAGATCATATTTGCGTTCGCGCGCACCAGATTCTTCTGGATGAATATCAGCGGGGAGTTTTCCGGCAATATCCTCGAATGATTTGCCCAGCCATTTCTCGGCCTCACGATTCACAAGGACATAGCGCCCGTCGATATCCTTCAGCAAAATCGAAAACGGGGCGTTGTCGATAATGCCGTTCAGTCGGGCATCCACCTCTGCCTTCGCTACGGTCGCCGTACGTCGTTCGGTCACATCCAACATGGTGCTCTGCACCATGGGCTGACCATCCCATTCAACCAGTCTGGCCATGGCATGCACCCAAGTTAGGGTTCCATCCTTACGGCATGCTTGGTATTCCTGTTCTATATTCGTCTCTTCACCAGACAATATCCGCCGTCGCCATTCCCTAATGCGGGGGAGCTCATGGGGGGCAATAATTCTTTCAATACTGTCTATTGCCATCATATCTTCAACGCTATCGTAACCGAAGATTTGCGCTGCTTTTGCGTTCACAAAAATCGCCTGCTTGTTGCTATCAGCGACCAAGATTCCCTCTAAAGACCCTTCAATGAGATTGCGGAAGCGTGACTCGCTTTCATGGCGCGCCCGTTCGGCGTTCTTGCGACGATGAATATCCCGCATCAATGCCTTTAGTCGCGTTCCCGCAGGTGTACGATCTACGGTAGCGACAACAGAAACCTCCCGCTGGACACCGTCACGATTAACCAACACGCTTTCATATTTATCAACGACCCCGTTGCGCAGAAGTTTCGACACAGACATCGAATTTTTGGAGAGGGCGTCGCGATGTATCCATTGCTCCATGTTGCTACCGACAACATCGGCGCTGCTTTCAAAGCCTGCCCAATTGGCATAGGTATCATTGGCCAGCAAAATCAAGCCCGACGTATCTGTCACAACCAGTGCCGTTCCCGTATCATCTATTAGTGAATCCATCCAAGTGGCGTCGGCAAAACCATCCCGCAGCGTGAATTCCGCGCCGACCCTTTCGGCAACCAGCTTCAGGAAGTCCCAAACTTGCGGCTCCCAGGCAATTGGTGCTGCTTCAACAACAAAGAAGTGCCCCGCAGGATTCCCGTCAGAACCATGGAACAGCGCCGCAGTAAAGCTGTAGCTACCGCCGCCCAATTTTTCACTATAGTCGGGAAAGCGTTCGGCAAGGTCGTCTGAAATTTGAATGGTTTCCAGGGACGGATTGGCATAAAGCATCTTTATCGGCGTACCCTCTAGTGGAACACGGTTCGTTCCAAAAGGCGCTTCCTTTCCGGCCAAAGCTATATTTCTAACGGATGTGCCGTCATCGGTTAGGTAAGCAATTCCGGCCCAGAGACAACCGGTGCCTTCCAGCAAAGCAGCTGTCGCAGCTGTAAAAAAACCATCACCAACAGCGTGCTTACCGGCCAGTATAGATAAGGCTTTTGCGATATTCGCCATTGCGCGCCCTTATTTGTCAGCAGATATTTCTAAATCGCGAAAATTTACGCACTAATTGTTAGATTATTGATAACAACCCGAAATACGGCCCTTTTGCTGAACCAAAGCCAAAACACCATCAATATTTGGTGTTGATACTTCGCACAATCGTCCCAATTCGGCGACCGCACCAACCAAGGCGTCGATCTCCATGGCGCGACCCCGCTCCAGGTCCTGCAGCATAGATGTCTTGTGGGCACCTACCGCTGCCGCGCCTGCGATACGGCGATCAACGTCGACGCCGAATTTAACGCCTAACCTTTCGCCAATATTCTGCGCTTCTACCATCATGGCCCGGGCCAACGCACGGGTATCAGGGTCGCCGCAAATTTGTTCCAGCGTCGCCCCGGTCAAAGCCGATATGGGATTGAAGCTTAAATTACCCCAAAGCTTAACCCAGATCTCATCACGAATGCGGGGTCGCACGGGCGCCTTGAAGCCAGCCTTTCGGAACGCTTCCGCCAGATCCGTCAGACGCGCGGTTTTCTCTCCGTTAGGTTCACCAATACTGAAACGGTTACCTTCGATATGCTCAATCACTCCCGGCTCGGCCACTTCGCAGGCGGGATAGACGACACAACCAATAGCCCGGCGTCCTTCGATCACGTCCCATTGCCGCCCGCCGGGATCAACGCTTTCCAAACGGCGCTCTCCATAGGGGCCATCAAGGCCATAAAAATACCACCACGGCACCCCGTTAACAGCCATCACCACCGCAGTATCTGCATGAAACAAGGCCGGCAATTGATCCACCACCGCCGGCACCGAATGGGCCTTTAGGGTAACAATTACATAGTCCTGTGGACCCAGTTCATCCGGATTGTCCGTGCAGGGGATGTTCTGGGTGAAACTTTCCCCTGCCATCCGCAGGGTCAGTCCATTGCGCCGAATTGCTTCCCCGTGGGGGCCGCGTGCAACGAGGGAGATATCATAGCCGGCCCGCGCCAGGCAGGCCCCCATATATCCACCAATGGCGCCTGCGCCATAAATACAAATTTTCATATCAATTCATACCATCGCCACGGGCCGCTGACCATCACCCCAACCGGGCAGGCCCGGCATGCACTACAGGCCCCTGGGCGCGTAGATCTTTGGCGCGTAGACCTTAGATGCGTGCGTCCCGCAGGCTGCGGCGACGCACCTTACCCGCATCATCGCGCAGCGGTTCAGAAACGAATTCCAATGTTCTGGGAATTTTATAGCGCACCAGATGCTCACCCAGGTGGGCCAGCAAACCCTCCGCCGTGACATCACCTTCCGGCGCATCGACAACCCCGTGGACCGCATTACCAAGATCTTCATGCGGCAGACCGATCACGGCAGACGACCGCACACCTGGGTACAGATCGATTGCCGCCTCCACCTCCGCCGGGTAGATATTGGCCCCGCCAGAGAGGATCATGTCGCTGCGCCGGTCCGTCAGATAGAGGTAGCCATCGTCATCCACATAGCCCATATCGCCAAGGGATTCCCAACCCCCGACATCTGCCGTCGCCTCAGCACCAATATAAAAATAACTGACACCCTGCCCTTCATCAGGCAGCAAATACACCTCCCCCACCTCGCCTCGGGGCACAGGCCGGCCTTCGCTGTCCACAATCTTCAGGCTGTACCCTTCCACAATCTTGCCGACAGAGCCACGATGCGCCAACCACTCGGTGCCCGAAATGGTGGTGAAACCCTGGGCCTCGGTACCGCCATACAACTCCATCAAAACATCGCCCCCAAACCATTCGATGAAGGCCTCCTTTAACCAAGCCGGACAGGGTGCCGCCATGTGCCAGGCCAGTCGCAGGGAGCTGATGTCATAAGCATCCCGTTCACTGCTGGGCAGACGCCACATGCGTTGCATCATGGTCGGGACCATATAGATCAATTGCACCCCATGTTGTTCGATCAAGGCCAACGTTTCCGACGCGTCGAAACGGGAGGTAATGACCAAATGGTAGCCATACTGCAGGGCGATCATGCCCATGCTGAAGGGGCCGTTGTGATACAATGGCCCAGGCATCAAGGCCACCTGCTCGGGGACCAAGCCCAATTTCTCCCCCAACGGCTCAACGGTGGCGGGGTCTTTCGAGACGATCAGCTTTGGCCGCCCGGTCGAGCCGCCCGAGGTCATCGCCTTCCAATATTTTGCCGTCGCCTCATCCAAGGGCGCATCGGAAAGTGCCGGGTCGGGGACATAGTCTACCGGCAGGGAGGCGGTGTCCGGGCAAACGCCTTCGGCAACACCAACAACCAGAACCGGCTGGCCCAACGCAATAATCTGGAGCAATTCATGCTCCGGCAGGCGATAGGATATAGGTTGTGGCGTCGCACCCAACTTCCAGGTGGCGAAGACCGCTTCGACAAAGGCGATGGAATTCGGCAGGGCGATGGTCACAAAATCATCCACCCCGACGCCCAGTTCCTGATAGGCCCGGGCCAGGCGATTTGTCCGAGCCTCCAACTGGGCCCTGCTTAGGGTTTCCCCGTCGTGGGTCAGCATTGGCTTGTCAGGATCCGCCCCAGCCCAAAAGGCCAAAATCCGGGACAGGGACATTTCACTCATTTACAGCCTCCAAATTTGCACCTTTTGGGTGCGACGACCGGCCACATTGCCGATCAACCTGTTGCACGACGTATAATGTATCAAACATCATTGAGCCTCAATGGCACTGCAGTTGGAGTTCTAAGTATGGCGCACGAAGCCAAAAGCCGTTCCGGCATACCCCTCAAGGCATTCTATGAAAGCCCCGGCGGGGACGCGGATACGCTCGGCGCACCAGGCACCTTTCCTTATACTCGCGGCCGCTTTTCACAAACCCGTTCGGAAGGCAGTTGGATACAACGGGAATTGTCCGGTGAAGGCAGCCCCGCAGAATCGAATGCGCTCATGCGTTATCTGTTGGAGTTGGGTCAGACCGGTGTCGACATTATCGGTGATGCCCCAACCATGAGCATGATGGACCCGGACCATCCCCTCGCGGCTCCCACCGCAGGCACCCAAGGCGTCTCGGCCTGTTGCAGGCAGGATTATCTGGAACTGCTTGACGGCATTCCCATTTCCGAGACGTCCGTATCCAGTTCCATTCCAGCGGTGTTTTCCATTGCCGGCCTTATTCATGCGGCCAGACAGGGCAATGTTGGGCCGGAGAAACTGCGCGGCTCCACCATCCAGGTGCCGCTGTATCAGGAAGATTGCAGTTATCGCATCCATATGCCGGTTAATTTCCGCAGCCGTCTATCTGCCGATTGCGTCGCCTATTGCGCCGAAACCCTGCCACGGTTTCATGTCTTTTTGGAAGACACCTACTATTTTAGCGAATCCGGCCTGACCGCCATTGAGGAGATGGCCCTGGGCTTTGTGGAGATCCGGCACTTGATCCGGCAACTGCTGGGCCGGGGCATTGATGTCGACAGCTTCGCCCCGCGCATCGCCATATTGCTCAACTGTTCCATGGATTTTTTTGAGGAGATCGCCAAGATCAGGGCCACCCGGCGATTGTTCGCCCGCATGATGCGCGATGAATTCGGTGCCAAGGATCCCCGCTCCCACTCCGTTGTGATCACCTCCCATACCTCCGGCTTGGCGATGACCGCGCAACAGCCGGTGAACAATATCATGCGCGGCACCTTGCAATCCCTGTCCCTGGTCCTGGCCGGTGTTCAGGCCATCGAAATCTCGGCCTTTGATGAGGCCCTGCGCACGCCCAGCCGGGAATCCCATCTGGTCAGTCTGCGCACCCAACAGATCATTGATCTGGAAAGCGGGGCGGCCCAGGTCGCCGACCCCCTGGGCGGTTCGTACTATGTGGAGGCACTGACCGACGATATCGAGGCGCGGATTTGGGACATGGTCTTGGAAATCGAGGCCAAGGGTGATGTGGAAACCTTGGTGGATCAGGGTTATTTCAAAGAGATCTTTCACACTGCCATGGAACGGCAAAGCCAGAATGTCGCCTCCGGGGCTGAGAACGTCGTCGGTGTCAACGTGCACCAAATGGCGGAAACGGACGACACCATGCTGCGCGATCTGACAGACAGCAAGTTTCCCCCCTGTAAGGACCATATTGATCGCATCAAGGCCTTTAAGGCCGCGCGGGATCCCATAGGTCTGCAACGTGGTCTTGCCCCGATCCTTGAAGCCAGCAAGACCGACAGCGGCAATCTGCTTGCCCTGACCATCGATGCTTTCGAAGCGGGGGCCACGGCGGGCGAAATCGCCGGCGGCTTCCGCCTGGGCTGCGGCGCGGCCTACGATCCATTCGGGCAGATGGAACCCCCGATCTAAAAGAGTGGTTTAAGAAGAGTGATCTAAGAGGAAGCCATGCAACAGGCAAAAATCATCATCGGCGTCATGGGCGTCGATCAACATGAAAACGGTGCGGTCGCAGTCATGCGGTTTTTGCGTGAGGCACAGATGGAGGTTTCCTATGCTGGCCTTTTCAACACCAGCGAAACCTTGATCGAAAAAGCCCTGGCTGCGGACGTGGATGTGATCGGCATATCCTGCCATTCCTGGGAATATATCCACTATTTGCCTGATCTGATGCAGCGGCTGGCAGCCGGCGGACGCGAGGTGCCCGTGGTTGTGGGCGGCTCTGTCCTAACCGCCCGGGACCGTATGGAACTGACCGAACTGGGCGTGGCCGGAGTGTTCCCCGCTGGCTCCCAACCCGATGAGATGATCGATGCGATCCGCGATCTGGCCGCCGTCCGGGTGCAGGCGCGATCAGAAGCCGCACAACCGGCCTGACAACAGTCGCCACCTTATGTCCCCGCCAAATTTCACGGGGGTGCAAATTTCCGCCATCGCCTTATGATGCCCGTTCAGACAGCACATAGTCATAAAGGGGCCATCATGGTCGGCAACCAACCCTATCAGGCAGGACGCCATTTTCTGCAAATACCCGGGCCCACCAATGTGCCCGACCGCATTCTGCGCGCCATGGATGGCGCCACCATAGATCATCGCGGCCCGGCCTTTGAGGAGTTGGCGCGGCGGGTTCTGGACGGCATCAAGCCGATTTTTCAGACCCAGGATCCGGTCGTGATCTACCCCGCCTCGGGCACCGGCGCGTGGGAGGCGGCATTGGTCAACACGCTTTCGCCGGGCGACCGGGTGCTGATGGTGGAGACCGGACAATTTGCCACCCTGTGGCAAAGCCTGGCAACCCGTCTGGGTTTGGATGTGGTTTTCATTGCCGGCGATTGGCGTCACGGGGTCCAGGCGGGTCAAATTACCGCTGCCCTGGCCGATGACAAAAATAACCAGATCAAAGCTGTCTGCTGCGTGCACAACGAAACCTCCACCGGCGTGACCTCTGATATCGCCGCCGTGCGCCGGGCCATGGATGAGGCCGGACATGGCGCATTATTGATGGTCGATACCATATCCTCCCTCGCCTCAATCGATTACCGGCACGACGAATGGGGCGTTGATGTCAGCATCGGCGGCTCGCAAAAGGGCTTGATGCTGCCGCCGGGATTAAGTTTCAATGCCATCAGCGACAAGGCATTGGCGGCGCATGCGGGCGCGGGGTTGATGCGGTCCTACTGGGATTGGGTGCCAATGCTATCGGCAAATAAAAGCGGTGCCTTTCCTTTTACCCCCGCGACAAATCTGCTGTACGGCCTGAATGAAGCCATCATCATGTTGCGAGAAGAAGGCTTGGAGAATGTTTTCCTGCGCCACGCCCGGCTGGCAGAGGCGACCCGGCGGGCCGTTGCCGCCTGGGGCCTTGAAACTGTAGCGCAGATGGATGCTGAAAAATCCAACAGTCTGACAGCCGTCATGCTGCCCGAAGGTCACGACGCAGATGCCTTTCGTGCCCAGACCCTGCGGCGTTTCAATATGTCCCTGGGCAATGGCTTGGGACGCTTGGCAGGGCGGGTCTTCCGCATCGGGCATTTGGGAGATTTCAATGACCTGATGTTGGCGGGGACGCTTTGTGGCGTGGAAATGGGCCTGGCCGCGTCAGGTGTGCCCCATAACAAGGGCGGCGTTCAGGCCGCTTTGGATTTCCTGGGCGAAGGGTAGGCTGTAGTACCGATACCATTGTCTGCTAATGTGAACTGACGAGCGACTGGGAAGCGGTTGGTGAGATGTATTGGTCGAAAAAATGAACGCACCAAACGGCAACGCATATGATGCGGCACTGAGCTTGCTGGAACGCCCGACGGAGTCGGGTGAAGAGTTTGTTGAGTTAGCCGTCAAAGCCCTAACTCATGGCCTCGGATGCACCGGGGCTTTGGTGGTCGGTCTGTCGGAGGCAGATGGATCACCGGTGCTATTGGCATCCCATTGGCGGGGGCGCGAACCTGGCGGCGCTTTCTCACCCTTTATGTCTCTCCCCCACACCCCGCCCTTTCAGATAGAGCCCGGACAGAAATATTGGTATCGGGCCTCATTAAGTTCAGACGACACGGCCACTTTGGCTGATCAGGTCGCCTCCTGCCATGGCCATTTATTGGCAGATGCAGCAGGCCGGACCTGGGGTTATTTGTTAGCTGTGGATCAGGGTGCCATCGCCAACGATATGGCTGCGGCCATGTTTATACGTTTGGTCGCTGAACGCATTTCCAGCCGGCATTTACAAAGTACAGATGCACTCAAACCGTTGCTGCTTGATCGTAGCGCCGATTATGATCTGGCCCTTTTTGACAGCAGCCCCGTCGCGGTATCCATCACCGATGCGAACGATGGAAGCATTCGCTATGTGAATAATTGGTGGTGCGAAACATATGGCAAATCCAAAAGCGAGATAATCGGCACGGATATCTACGACTTTTACCCTGACCGGAATGTACGGCAAAAATTAGCCGCACGAATGCGTGCAGAGGGCCGCGTATATAACGAAGAAATTGAAGTCCTAAGCCTGAAAAGTAAAACGCCTTTCTGGATCCTATTGTCATTGTATCCAATTACCTTCGAAGGTGCGGATGCCATTCTTGCCTGGACCTATGACATCAACGAAAGGCGTCAGACGGAAACGGAACTCCGAACCAGCGAACTGCGCTTTCGCAACCTTGCGGAAGGGTCGATCCAAGGCATTGTTGTTGTCGATCAGAATTTTGCCCCACTGTATGCAAACCAAGCGATAGCTGACATTTATGGCTACCCCTCGCCCGATATCATTCTTTCCTGGGATAGCCTGGCACCTTTTTATGGCCAGGCCGAATTGGATCGCGTACACGGGATCGTCCGGGCGCGCTTCAATAACGATCCCGCCCCATTGATGTATGAAGCGGAAGGTCGGCGCAAAAACGGCGAGGCGATTTGGGTACAGATAATGGCGCGGGTCGTCGAATGGGATAGTCGGCCTGCCATCCAGGCGACCGTCATTGATATCACCGAACAGAAAGCGGCCGAGAACGCGGTTCGATACAGCGAACAACGTTTTCACGATTTCGCCGAGGCAAGCGCTGATTGGTTTTGGGAAACCGACGAGGCGCACATCGTTACCTATGTCTCGGGCAATTTTGTTGAGGTCGCGCCAATCTCGGCAGACAATATGACCGGCAAGGACTTCTATCGGATTATTTCAAGTGCCGCTGCAAGCACGGACGATTATGCCGTTTTGCGGCTAATTCATGCACGGGAGCCGTTTCGCGACTATGTAAGCTTGTTCCATTTGCCCACACGGGATCCGATCTGTATTAGATCCAGCGCCATTCCCATTCACGATCAGGCCGGAAACTTTATCGGCTATCGCGGGACGACCACGGATATTACTCAGGAAGTAGAATCAAGAAGACGCCTGCAAAGCAATGCAGATAGATATCTCAACGCCATCGACAATATGTCAGAAGGGGTCGCCCTTTGGGATGCCGAAGACAAATTGGTAATCTCGAATCAACGCTTTCGCGAATTCAGCAACTTGACCGAACGCGATTTTAAACCTGGCGTCACGTTCGAAAAATATATTCAAGCTGCCATCGGATCCGGCAATTTCCTGGATGATGAGGGGGGCAGGATTGCAGATCTTCAGGACCGGCTAGCCAGTCACCATAACCCACCGAGCGAAATTGAAGTCCGGCGCAAAAACGGCATCTTTAGTATTCGGGAACAACGCACGCCAGATGGCGGCACGATCACTCTGGCTTTTGATGTCAGCAAGCAACGCCAGTTTGAAGAACAACTGCGTCAGGCACAAAAGATGGAGGCAGTGGGGCAATTGACTGGTGGGATCGCCCATGACTTCAATAATCTGCTGGCCGTCATTTCGGGCAACCTTGAACTACTGGAAAATCGTGTCCAGGGCGATGCCAATCTATCGCGCTTCATCGACCGGGGCTTGGCGGCGGCAGAACGGGGTGCACAGCTCACTACTCGCTTGTTGGCGTTCTCTCGCAGCCAATCACTATTGTCCGAAACGACCACTTTGAACAACTTGGTCAAAGGTATGCAGGATTTATTGGGCCGAACGATAGGCGAGACCATCCAAATTAGGACCATCGTTGATGATGATCCGTGGCCTTGCTCCGTCGATACGGGACAGCTGGAAAATGCCATCCTCAATCTGGCAATCAACGCCAGAGATGCCATGCCAAATGGCGGCACCTTGACGATCGAGGCGACTAATTCTGACCAGACGGACGGAACCGCCGCGGCGAAAGTGAACCTTGTCCCAGATCATTACGTTGCCCTGTCGGTCAAGGACACGGGCAGCGGCATGCCGGCAGACGTTATCGAACGTGCCTTCGATCCGTTTTTCACGACCAAGGAACCGGATCAGGGCACGGGCCTTGGCCTCAGCATGGTTTATGGCCTTGTCCAACAGTCCGGCGGTCAGGTGCATATTGAAAGCACCGTGGGGGTTGGCACAACGGTCACTTTGTTTTTGCCAATAGATCGGGACGGGGCCGCTGACAATACCCTCGACGTTGCCATGCCGCACATAGAAACCGGGCAAAACGAAATGATATTGGTGGTTGAGGACGACCATGAAGTTCGCGAGATCGCCGTAACTATGTTGCAACAGCTCGGCTATCAGGTTTTGCAGTCGGACATGGGTAGCGACGCCATGGACCTTATCGCCGAGGTGGATCAAATTGGTTTACTGCTGTCGGACGTGATGCTGCCCGGCGGGATGAGTGGTAGAGCCTTGGCAGAAGCTGCCCGCGCCTTACGACCTGACCTAAAAATCCTGTTCATGTCCGGTTATGCCCGCGATGCCTTTGACATCGATGGCCTGCCGGACCCAGGCGACGATCTGTTGCCAAAACCTTTTCGCAAGTCCGAATTGGCGACAGCGGTCAGGCATACCTTGGATAGCTAATTCCGGAACACATTTATAGATATTGACAAAAGAACAAAACGTGAATATACATAATGGCAACAAACCCGGCATACGGTCGGCGTTGCGGCAAGTGGCCCCGTCCCTGCCCCGGCAGCCAGATCCTATGGCCGGGTTTCGTGTTTTCGCAGATAAAATTGATGGCAGATATATTACGCCTTGAGGCGACACATTAATTGGTAATCAAGGCCTGACTATATATCCTAATATTTGATTCGGTTTTGCCGCAAATGCGATCAAGGCGGACCCCGGTAAATTTTAAGGCAGTAGATTAAGCACAATGAACGATCTGTTCACACAGTCTGGAAATAAAGTATCGGGCAAAAAAAGCCCCGGCAGCAAATCCTCGTCGACGGGCGGTGCCAAAGACAGCAGCTACACCGCCAAGGATATTGAAGTCCTTGAAGGGTTGGAGCCGGTGCGCCGGCGTCCGGGTATGTATATTGGCGGCACGGACGAACGGGCCCTGCATCATCTGGCGGCCGAAGTTCTCGACAATGCCATGGACGAGGCCGTGGCCGGCTTTGCCGATCGCATTGAAGTTTCGTTGGGCGCTGACAACAGCTTGACGGTAAGCGACAACGGACGCGGCGTCCCCATCGATCCGCACCCAAAGTACAAAGCAAAATCCGCCTTGGAAGTTATCCTGACCACGTTGCATTCCGGCGGCAAATTTTCCGACAAAGTCTACCAAACCGCAGGCGGCCTGCATGGCGTGGGGATCTCGGTCGTTAACGCACTGTCGGCAAATTTGAGCATTGAAGTGGCCCGTGACCGGCAATTGTGGCGACAGGAATACAGCCGTGGTGCCCCGACGACCAAGTTGCTGGACATGGGCAAGGTCGCCAATCGGCGCGGCACCACCATCAATTTCCATCCGGACGCTGAGATTTTTGGTGCCGGTGCCCATTTCCTACCCGCCCGTCTGTACCGCATGGTCCGCTCCAAGGCCTATCTGTTTCGTGGCGTAAAGATCTATTGGTCCTGCGCCCCGGATCTGATCAAAGGCAAGGATCAAACGCCAGAAGACGCAGTTTTGCATTTCCCCAACGGCTTGATCGATTTTTTGGCGGCCTCTTTGCAGGATGGCCCGACGGTCACGCCGCAGCCTTTCAACGGACGCGCCGCACTGACAGAGACCAAGGGTGAAGTGGAATGGGCCATGCACTGGCCCGTTGAAAGTGAAGGCTTCCTGCACTCCTATTGCAATACGGTCCCGACCACGGAAGGTGGCAGCCACGAGGCCGGCCTGCGCGCCGCCCTGACCAAAGGCCTGAAAGCCTATGGCGAGATGGTTGGCGTACGAAAAGCCGGGCAATTGAGCGGAGATGATATTCTGGGGCCGGCAGCGACCATGTTGTCGGTTTTTATTCCGGAGCCGCAATTTAGCGGGCAGACAAAGGAAAAATTGTCCTCGCCCGAGGCAACCCGGTGGGTCGAAGCAATCGTCCGCGACCATTTCGACCATTGGCTGTCCGGCGATCCGGAAAATGCAAATCGTCTGTTGGCCTGGGCCATTGAACGGGCGGATGAGCGCCGCCGTCGTCGGGATGAAAGGGATATCAAGCGCAAATCAGCATCGCGCCGGGTCAGGCTGCCGGGCAAATTGTCCGATTGCTCGCAAAATTCCTCGCTGGGCAGTGAAATTTTTATTGTTGAGGGGGATAGTGCCGGCGGCTCTGCCAAGCAGGCCCGAAACCGGAAAAATCAGGCAATCCTGCCCCTGCGCGGCAAAATCCTGAATGTCGCCTCCGCCAGCGCGGATAAACTCAAGGCCAATCAAGAACTTAGCGATCTTTTACAAGCCCTGGGCTGTGGCACCCAGGTGCGCTACCGGGAAGATGATCTGCGCTATGACAAGGTTATCATCATGACCGACGCGGATGTCGATGGGGCCCATATCGCCGCGCTGTTGATGACGTATTTTTTCCGCGAATTGCCCGAATTGGTACGCCAGGGGCACCTTTATCTGGCTCTGCCGCCCCTATATCGCATCAGCCAGGGCGGCAAGACCTTATACGCACGGGATGAGGACCACCGGATCGAACTGCTGGAAACTGAGTTCCAGGGCCGCGGCAAGGTGGAAATCTCGCGCTTTAAAGGGCTCGGCGAAATGCCCCCTGCACAATTGAAGCAAACCACCATGGATCCGAGCAAACGGACGCTGTTGCGGGTCGTTTTGCCCGATGATAGTGGCGAAACGGGGGAATTGGTGGAGCAATTGATGGGCCGTAAGGCCGACTCACGATATCGTTACATCCAGGACAACGCCCGCTTTGTCACAGACCTGGATGTTTAGACCTCTCGTCCCTATCTTATGACAGAGCTTATTGAGAGATAGGAGCTTCATGATGACAATGCCCGAACAGACAGGAATACGCATCGGTATCTTGCAGCTTATGTTGGGTTTGGTGTATCTGGCCGTCGCCTCATGTGCGCAAGCCGCGACCATCAGCAAAGACGATCAATACCCTTTCTATAACCCAAGCCTGGTGAATTACGTTGCCTCGAAAGGCACCTTCCCTGTCGTTGTGGTTGCCAACCCATTCGGGACAGCAAAGGACGATGCCTTTCTGGCAAATTTGTCCCTACCGGGCTACTACCCCCCCACACCCTTTACAGCCACCACGGCCCGAACCCGTGATGATGGCCATTTGGTCTTGATATTCGCGCCGATCACGGCAGCCAATGGTCACGACGCCTGCCGCAGCCCTATCAGCCAGACAAATGCCGGCCCTGGAAAACATGGGCAGGCCAATAACGGACAAACATTGCGTTTGCAGGCAGCCTTTTGTTACGACAGGGATGTGGTCAGCGAGGCGTTCATGGAAATGCCCGAACCTCGCAATATGGACGATCAGGCCTTCGCAATGGCCATGGATCAATTGCTCGATGTCTTATTGCCGAACCAGAGCCCCCACATTGGTGCCTGCGGCGTCAATGGCACGCAGTGCTAATCCGACAGACTGCGAGAGCAATTCCGATCAAAAGAGAACCACTTTGCGATTCTAAGTGATTGGAAAAATTGCTCGATTCTTAAGAGTCGGAGCATTTCCTGGTCGGAAATTCTCTAGGCCGTCAGCCAATCTCGCATGGCTTGATTGACCGCTTCCGGTCGTTCCATAGTGCTTAAATGGCCGCATTCCTCGATCACGCGAAGTTCGGAATTGGGGATGGCGGCCTGCATTTCCACATGCCGCTCCAACGGCGTCAAAACATCCTGACGTCCGACCAGAACCAGGGTTGGGCAATCGATGTCAGCCAGATCACGGCGGCTGTCGGGACGTCCGATCACGGCTGTTTGTTGACGGACAAAACCATCCCGCCCGACATCCAGGGCCATAGCCTTAACCTTGTCCACCAACGCCGTGTCGCCGACCCGGTCAGGATGGATAAAATTCGGCAACAAGCGGTCCGTGACGCCGAGAAACCTGCCCGCCTGTGCCTGCTTGATATAATTGCGGCGCAGAACACGCCGCGCATCCGTATCCTCGTTCGCCGTAGTGTCCAATAAAGCCAGACGATCAACCCTGTGCGGGGCCCGGCGCATGATCTCGAACGCTATGTAGCCACCGAAAGACAGTCCCGCCAGGGCGAATTTTTCAGGCGCCCCTGCCAATACGGCGCCCGCAATGGCACCAATATCGGTATGACGTGTATGCTCCTCTGTCACCGTTGGATGGGCCACATCGCCCAAGTCATCAACCTGAGCCTGCCAAAGAACGCCATTGCACAGCACACCGGGGATCAAAACCAAGGGTAACGCTGACCTGCTCATAGATGCCCCGTCCATCGACCATCAGCACGGGGGCCGGCGCGGCACGGATTTTGATTTTTCATGTTCCCACCGTTTGAATATACGGGCAAAAGTTTGCGGACAGGCCGCCGATAGCCCATCATAGGGGCCGAACAATGAATACGCGCAGGTGGGATTTCAGACAATGAGAATTGTTATCAACGGACAACAGGCCTTCGGCAAGGACGTACTTGAGGCATTGATAGAGCGGGGCGACGACGTCATCGCGGTTTACTGCGAACCGGACAGCGAGGGCGGGCGGCCTGACCCAATCAAGCAGGCGGCCCTCGACCGGGGCCTTCCCATCTATCAGCCGGCTTCGTTTAAAAAACAGGAAGTCTGGGCCGAATTCGCCGCCCTGAAACCGGATCTATGTGTCATGGCGTATGTGACCAAAATTGTGCCGGAGGAATTCCTTTACACGCCCACCCATGGCACCATTCAATATCATCCATCCCTGTTGCCCCGGCATCGGGGCCCAAGCTCCATCAACTGGCCCATTATTCAAGGCGCCACTAAGACCGGCTTAAGCATTTTCTGGCCGGATAACGGCCTCGATACCGGACCAATTTTGTTGCAGAAGGAGGTCGAAATCGGGCCAGAGGACACTCTTGGCAGTATCTATTTCGGCAAGTTGTTCCCATTAGGTGTTGCCGCAATGCTGGAGGGCGTGGATCTGGTCAAGGCCGGTGATCCGCCAAAAATTGTTCAGAACGATGCCGATGCCACCTATGAAAGCTGGTGTACGGACGATGACGTCGCCATTGATTGGTCGCAAGCGGCAACGGGTGTGCACAATCTGATCCGTGGTGCGGACCCGCAGCCCGGGGCCTGGTGCAGCCATAATGGCGATCGCGTCCGACTTTATGATTGTACATTGTCGGAAACGACCGGCGGCGCGCCGGGTGAAGTCATGGCGATTGACGAGGCCGGCATGACGATCGCGACAGGTGACGGCCAAATCTCGATCAAACGCATGCGCGGGGCCGGGAAAAAAGTCACTTCAGCTGAATATGCGGCAGAGGCAGCCCTGGCTGTCGGCATGCATTTGCGGTAGTGCATCGGAGACCGCCGTAGCGGCCTTATGCCGCAGTTTTCCCGCGATAAACCAATGTAATCTTGACAGGTTGTTGGGGAACGACTATGTCGCATTGCAGCAATCTTTGATTTGCCAAACTAAGGCCAGACGTCTGGCCGTTTTCTATTGAGTTTATGATGAATTCGATAGGGAACTTTTGCGCCCCTGACGATTTATATTCACGGATTTACATGCCCTTCGAAGAGCTTGGCCTTAGCACCTCAATTTTAAAAGCAGTCGGTGAAGCTGGTTACAGCGAACCGACGCCGATCCAACGCCGTGCGATCCCCTATGTCCTGCAAGGGCGGGATGTTTTGGGTTGTGCCCAGACAGGCACCGGCAAAACGGCATCCTTCACCTTACCGATGATTGACATTCTGTCCCAGGGCCGGGCCCGGGCCCGTATGCCCCGATCATTGATCCTGGAACCAACCCGGGAACTCGCCGCGCAAGTGGCCGAGAATTTTGAGGTCTATGGCAAACACCATAAACTGAACATGGCCCTGTTGATCGGCGGTGTCTCGTTCGTGGATCAAAGCCGGATTATTGACCGTGGTGCCGATGTCCTGATCGCAACGCCGGGCCGGCTGTTGGATCATTTTGAACGTGGCGGCCTGTTGCTGCGCGGCGTCGATGTATTGGTAATCGATGAAGCCGACCGCATGTTGGACATGGGCTTCATCCCCGATGTGGAACGCATCGTGCAATTGTGCAATCCAAAACGGCAGACGCTATTTTTCTCGGCCACCATGCCGCGCGAAATTCGCCGTCTGGCGGATGTCTTCCTGAACGACCCAACGGAAATTTCCGTCGCACCTCCCGCCTCGCCGGCCGAGACCGTGGACCAGACTTTGACCATGGTATCCTCACGCGAAAAAGACCGGGTATTGCAATCCCTTCTAAAGTCACAGCCAGTTAAGAACGCCCTGATTTTCTGCAACCGGAAACGGGATGTGGATGCCGTTGCCAAAAGCCTGAAAAGCAAAGGCTTTGATGCCCTGGCCCTGCATGGCGATATGCAGCAAACCTATCGCATGCAGACCCTGGAAAAATTCAAGAAGAATGAAGTCAAGATCCTGGTGTGCAGTGATGTTGCCGCCCGTGGTCTGGATATCCAGGGGCTAAGCCATGTCATTCTATACGATTTGCCGATCCATGCGGATGACTATGTCCATCGTATTGGCCGCACCGGACGGGCCGGTATGCCGGGCCGGGCGTTGACCCTGGCGACAAAGGAAGACGGCAAATATCTGGCAGCCATTGAAAAACTGATTGGCAAACCGATCCCCCGTTTTGAGGTCGGCGATCAGGAAAGTGATCGCAACCAAGGCGCGGATGCCGCCGCCGAAATGACGCCGGAAGAATCGGTCGAAGAGACGGTAGCGGAAATTCCAGAAATCGCAAAAACACCGGAAACACCGGAAACACCGGAAATAGTCGTCGAAGCAAACATAGAAACAAAACCAGCCGAGGTTGTCGCCGAAGCTACGCCGGAAGTGGCGATTGCAGAGGAAGAGGCTGCCGTAACGGAGCAGACCGAGGCCACCGCCACCGCCACCGCCACCGCCACTGGGGACGAAGAGCCTAAACAGGAAAGCCGCCCCGCTCGGAGTAGGAGCCGTGGCCGAGGCAGAGGCAGAGGCCGGGGCGGACGCAGCCGCAATGACAGCGGCGGCGAAGGCGATACAGCAACCGGCGGCTCGGAAGCATCCCCAAGCAACCCCTCTAATGAAAATGCCGGCGAGCCTAAGCGCGATGGCGGCCGGGGACGCGGACAGCGCCCCGCCCGGGGTCGCAGTGGCGGTCAATCTGAAGGTGGGCGATCTGACAGTGGTCGGGGGCGTGGGCGCGGCGGACGTAGCGCCAATAGCGCCGGCGGCCGTGGTTCTAATCGCGACAACGGCAACGATGGCAGCACACCGGTTGTAGGGCTGGGTGATCATATGCCGGCCTTTCTGACCCGGGGCACTGGACGCAAAAAGAAGACGGATAAATAACGCCAGCCGAATGCAGCGCATTCGTTCGAGGGAGATGAGGCCATGCAGACCATTTTCGTAATGGCCAAGTGCGAATTGGGTGAAACCTACAATGTTGCCGCCGCCGCCGTTGAAGGCACAGACCTGATATCCGAAGTGCACTCCATTTCCGGTCAATATGATCTGATGATGAAATGTTATTTGGAAGATGGTGCCGACATCGGACATTTCGTGACCGAGACCATTCAGACATTGCCCGGCGTCAAAGATACCTTCACACTAATCACCTTTAAGACCTTCGCCTGAATTTTAGTCCATTAGCATAGGATGGCCCCCATGAGTGCGCCCGCCACCGCCAATACCGACATTGCATCGGCCATCGCGGAGGCGCAGGCGCGCTTTACCGCTGCCAATCCCAACAGCCAGGCACAATTGGAAAAAGCCGCCAAGGTTCTGCCCGGCGGCAATACCCGCACTGTACTATTTTACCCCCCCTTCCCCCTGACCATGACCCGTGGTGAAGGCTGTCATCTTTGGGATCTGGACGACCATCAATATGTCGACTTTCTGGGCGAATACACGGCCGGGCTGTATGGCCATTCAAACCCGATTATCCGCGCCGCCATTGACCGGGCCCTGAACAACGGCATCGTCATGGGCGGACAGAACAGGGCCGAGGCCGACTTGGCCGCCGCCATCGTCGACCGCTTTCCCGCCATTGATCGCATCCGCTTCACCAATTCCGGGACCGAAGCCAATTTGATGGCGGTTTCCGCCGCCAGGGCCTTTACCCAACGCGACAAGGTCATGGTGATGTCAGGAGGTTATCACGGCGGGGTGTTTTATTTTGCCCCCGGTGGCTCCCCCCTGAACGCGCCCTTCCCCTATGTCATGGGCACCTACAACGATGTTGAGGTCTGCCGTGGCCTGATCCGCGAACAGGGAAGCGAATTGGCCTGTGTTATCGTCGAACCCATGCAGGGGGGTGGTGGTTGTATTCAGGGCACGCCGGAATTCCTCTCCATGTTGCGGGAGGAAACAAAGAACGCCGGTGCGCTGTTGATCTTTGATGAAGTCATGACATCGCGCCTGGGCCCGGGCGGCCTGCAGGGGCTGACGGGGATCATGCCGGACTTAACCTCGTTGGGAAAGTATGTTGGCGGCGGCATGTCGTTCGGCGCTTTTGGCGGCCGGGTCGATATCATCGACCGCTTCGATCCGCGCCGGGATGATGCCTGGCCCCATGCCGGTACTTTCAACAACAATGTCCTGACCATGAACGCGGGTCTGGCCGGAATGACCAAGATCTATACCGCGGATGTTGCGGAAAGCTTCAACGCCCGTGGCGATGCCCTGCGAAACAGCCTGAATGCCATGGCGCAGAAAAACGGCGCTGCCATGCAGTTCACCGGGCGGGGCAGTATGATGGCGGTACATTTCCGCCATGGCGATATCCGCAATGTCGAAGACGCCACTGCCGGTCGGAACGAATTGCGCCCGCTGTTGCACATGGACCTGGTGGCCCAGGGCATCTATCCTGCCGCCCGTGGCATGTTCACCATGTCGCTCGCCCATACGGAAAAATCCTTTGCGGCCCTGGAAGCGGCAATGGAAGAATTCATGGTCAGCCGCGCCAGCCTGCTGGGTGCAGCCTGAAAAACAAACTTTGAATTGGGAGTGTAAATAATGGCCGTCGACAGCGATCTGCAAAAAATTCTGGACCTTATTGCAGAGGCGGCACGCCCGCCCCATCGCGAACTTCCCCTGACCGAAATACGCGCCGCCTATCATGGCATGGTCGCGTTGTTTGATCCCGATGATGTTGCCATCCACCGGACTGAAGATCGGACCATTCCCGGCCCCGGTGACGACATTCCCGTACGAATTTATTGGCCCCGCGAACAGGCTACAGACGAAAGCCTGGGCGTCTTCGTCTACCTGCACGGCGGCGGCTTCGTGATCGGCGATCTGGATACCCATGATAAATTATGCCGGCGTCTGTCCACGTTGGGTGATTGCATCGTAATTTCCGTGGATTACCGCATGGCGCCTGAACACCGTTTCCCCGCCAGTTTTGATGATTGCCTCGCGGCCATGAACTGGTCTGCTGCCAACGCCGCCGAACTGGGTGGCGATCCCAGCCGCCTGGCGGTCGGTGGTGACAGCGCGGGCGGCAACCTGTCCGCCGTCTGTGCCATGGCAGCCCGTGACAACGATGGCCCCGCCCTTGCCCTGCAGCTATTGATCTATCCCTGCATCTCGAACGCCATGGACACGGGCAGCCACACTGCCTTTGGCGAAGGCCATCTATTGACGCGGGACAGTATGGATTGGTTTTACGAACAGTATTTTGACGGCGCGGATGCCGCCGGCGATCCCCGCTTTGCGCCCATGGCGGCCGGTTCCCTGGCCGGACTGGCCCCGGCAGAAATTATTGTTGCCGGTTACGACCCCCTGCGCGATGAAGGCATCGCCTATGGTGAAGCCCTGGCCAATGCGGGCGTGCCGGTCAATTTGGTGAATTATGAAGGTGCTATCCATGCCTTCATGCAATTCCACGGTACATCTGCCGCCTGTCGGGAGGGCGTGGCCCATTGCGGCCAGGTTCTCAAGGATGCGCTGGCTAGATAGATCTGGCGATAAGACCTACCGCCTTAACAACAAATTGATCAGCCCCTTGGCCTTCGCACCATAGGGCGGGTTCAGGATCCACATGGCATTCAGGCGGCTTTGATACATCACAGGTTTCAACTTGGAGAACGTATCGAAGCCATCCTGGCCATGATACTGCCCCATCCCGGATGCGCCGACACCGCCAAAGGGCAATGCCTCAACGCCGGCATGCAACAGACAATCGTTGACCAGAACGCCCCCCGAAATAGTCTCCGCCAGCACCCGGTCGATCACGCCACGATCCTTGGCATAAATGTACAACGCCAGGGGCCGCTCACCGGCGTTCACATGGGCAATGGCCTGGCCCAGATCAGCATAGGGAATGACCGGCAGCAACGGCCCAAAAATCTCCTCCCGCCGCACGGCCATCGCCTCTGTGGTATCCAACAGCAAGGCCAGGGGCATCTTACGTTCTGCCCGGTCCTCAACCTTGATTACTTTTGCACCCTGGGCCTGTGCATCCGATAACAGGTTTTGCAGACGATCAAACTGGCCCTGGTTCACGATAGAGCTGTAGTCCGGATTATCAGCCAAATTGGGATAGAATTTCGCCGCGACGGCCAAGGCTTTCTCAACAAAGGTATCCACCTGACTTTCCGGCACCAGCACGTAATCAGGTGCGATGCAGGTCTGCCCCGCATTGAACAACTTCCCCTTGACGATGGAACTGACGGCGGCATCCATGGCTGCATCCGGGCCGATGATCGTCGGCGATTTACCCCCCAACTCCAACGTCACAGGCGTTAGGTTTTGCGCCGCCGCCGCCATCACCTTGCGCCCCACATTGGTAGAGCCAGTGTAGAGCAGATGATCGAACGGCAGGGCCGAGAATGCCGCACCGATTTCGGGTCCACCCTGAACCACAGTGATTTCATCTGCGGTGAATTTTTCGGCAAACATTTCAGCCATCAGCGCGGTTGTCCGGGGGGTGTATTCCGATGGTTTGATCATGGCCCGGTTGCCCGCCGCTATGGCACCGACCAGGGGCGATAACACCATCAACAGAGGATAATTCCATGGCGCGATAATACCGGCCACGCCAAGTGGTTGCGGCAGCAATCGGGCCTTGGCAGGCCGAAACGTCAAATCCATGCTGCGGCGACGCGGACGCATCCATTTTGCCAGGTTGCCCTTGGCATGGCGCACGGCGGAGAGGGAGGTGAAGATTTCCCCCAACAGCGTCTCCTCTCTGGCGCGGCCGGCAAAATCCGCATCGATGGCTGCAATGATCCGAGCCTGGTTCTCCCGCACCATGCGCCCGATCCGGCTTAACCGGTCCAGGCGCAGGGCGCGATCCGGGATGCCGTCGGCCACATGAGCGGCCCGCATGGCCTCGAGCTGGGATCTTAAGATCGCCTGGTGATCCTGGCTGGCGGTGATTTCTGCAATGCTCATAGCAATATCCCCTTACTGGTGGGGAGGTTCATAGCACAAATGATCGTTCCATTGCGCCACGTCCATGACCCTTGTAGGGATTTCGGATTTATTTTAAGCTTAAAATAAATGGATGGACCAAACATGCAAACAGCGACTGCGGAAACAACAAATGATGCCAAGGACGACGGCGGGCCACTCCAGCAACCTCTGGCTGGACGCCACGCCCTGATCACCGGCGGCAATCGGGGCATTGGTGCTGCAATTGCGGAGCATCTGGCAGACCTTGGTGCCAACATTACACTGGCAGCGCGGGACGAAAATGCCCTGGAAGGGCAGCGACAAAAGCTGTCCGCGCGGGGTGATATCGCCGTCTCTGCGCAGACCATGGATTTGCGGGATCCTGCCTCTATCGCCGATGGCGTTGCGGCGGCCCGGGACAGCCATGGTCCCATTGCCGTCCTGGTCAACAACGCCGGCATAGCGCCGGCTGCACCTTTGGCGAAATTGGACCTGAAAACCTGGCAGGAGACGTTTGATATTAACGTCCAGGCTGCTTTTCTATTATGCCAGGCGGTACAGAGCGACATGCAGGATCTGGGTTATGGCCGGATCATCAATGTTGCATCCACGGCTGGGCTGCGGGGCTATCCCTTTGTCGCCGCCTACGTCGCCTCGAAACATGCAGTAATCGGTTTGACCCGCGCCCTGGCGTTGGAGTTGGCGAAGGGTCCCATCACCGTCAACGCCGTCTGTCCTGGCTATACCGAGACGGAGATGGCGGCCAACGCCATCGCCAATATTCAGGAATCCGGTAAGTCGGAGGCCGAAGCACGCGCTATCCTGACCCGTGGAAACCCCCAGGGCCGCCTGATCCAACCGGACGAAGTGGCGGCCACCGTGGCCTGGCTGTGCCAGCCGTCATCGGGGGCCATAACCGGACAAGCCATCGCCGTGGCCGGCGGGGAAGTGATGTAGGCATGTCACAAGCCAGCCATAGCGGTCCCCACAAGCCAGAACTTCGTCTGTGGCTGCGCCTGTTAACTTGCACCAATGTGGTGGAGGGGGAGATCCGCCGCCGTCTGCGCCGGGACTTTGCCACCACCCTGCCACGGTTCGATCTATTGGCCCAACTTGATCGCAGTTCATCCGGCCTGACCATGACCGAGCTGTCCAATCGCATGATGGTTTCCAACGGCAACCTAACCGGGCTGGCGGATCGTCTTGTAGCAGACGGCCTGGTCAAGCGCCATCCTGATCCAAAGGACGGACGCAGCACCCGCCTGAAGCTGACCGCGCAGGGAAAATTGCGATTTGATGCCATGACACCAGCGCACGAAGGCTGGGTAAACCATATGCTTGACGGCCTGGATGAAGAGGAAATTCAACATCTGCACGATCTGCTGGGCAAACTAAAATCCTCGGCCCTGGACAGCCCCGCGTTATGAGCCCGCCCCTTAAACTTTTGGCGCCATTGGATATCAACGGCATGGTCCTGCCCAACCGGGTCGTGGTACCTGCTATGGTAACCCGCCTATCGGGCGAGGACGGCGTGATCAACGACCATATTATTGATCGCTATGTGCGCTATGCTGCCGGACAAGTCGGCCTGATCGTGGTTGAAGCGACAGCCGTGCATGGTGCCAAATCGGGGCCGCTGTTGCGCCTGTCGGATGACAGCTTCATCCCCGGCCACCGGGATCTGGCCCAGCGCATCCATGACACCTCCCCTTCCAAAGTGGTGCCCCAGATCATTCATTTTATGAAGGTCGCCCGTTCCGGCTGGCGGCAGACCATTGAGGATCTGGACCCACCCGATATTGCGCGCATTATCGAAGAATTCGGTTTGGCGGCCCTGAGGGTGCGTGAGGCCGGCTATGACGGGGTGGAGCTGCATTCGGCCCACGCCTATACGCTGTCATCTTTCCTGTCGCGCCGAAACAGGCGTAAAGATCGCTATGGCGGGCACACCCTGGAAGGTCGCCTGGCGCTGTTTGGTGACGTCTTGGCGGCGGTGCGCCGCCGGGTCGGGGCTGATTTCCCAATCGGCGTTAGGTTCCTTGCGGAAGAGGCCATCAAGGGCGGCTATGCACTGCCAGAGGCGCAACAGATTGCCCTGCGCATGGCGCAACTGGGCGTCGATTATATCTCCCTCTCCGTTGGTGGGAAATTCGAGGATGCGGAGCAACGCCCCGGACAGCCCCTTTATCCCTATACGGGTTATTCAGGTGACCGCTGTATGCCGGGTGACTGGTACCCCGACCTGCCCCATGTCCATTTGGCCGCCGGAATCAAAACCTATCTCAACCAGCGGGGCCATGACACGCCGGTTATTTCGGCCGGAAAGATCGCCCAACCGGACCAGGCGGAAGGCTTATTGCAGAGCGGTCAGGCGGACCTGATCGGCATGGCCCGGCAGTTGCTGGCCGACCCGGACTGGACCTTGAAGGTGATGCAGGGCCGTGAGGATGAAATCACCCGCTGTGTCTATTGCAACGTGTGCAAAGACCTGGATGAACGGTTCAGGGAGGTCACGTGCTTTCTGTGGCCGAAGGGACAGCTTCAGGCACCCGATGATCAAGCCATTGGCAGCGCACCTTATTGGGCAGACGCGGGCGCGGAATTGTCGGTATCGGGCCAAAATGGCCGTATTAAACTGGCCTGGTCAGCGGCGGAAATTGAAACGGGGGGCAGCGACATTGCCGGCTATGATATTTATCGCGCGGATGCCCACGGTACGGTGAAATGTATCGAGGCTGTGAAAGGGCGGCGCTATGTGGACCGGCTGGCCATGGCGGGGCAGGAATATCGCTATTTTGTCCGCGCCTTTGATCGCAACGGCCGGGCCAGCCCGCCATCGGAAACAATTGCCATAACAATGACAATGCCGGAAGATATAATGAACTAGTGTCCTGGCGGGAGAGACAATGTCTGAGACGATGTCCAAATCATCGGCACCGGGCGGGCCAACCGCCCATGAGGATCATTTCGCGGCCGACAACCTGCCGCCCATATCCAGTTGGCCGGACATTGACTATTCCGCATTACCCGCATTGGCCGCCCTTGAAGACCGTATCAACTGTGCCACGGCGTTGCTGGACAAGGGTGGTGCGACCTATCCCGACCGGGTCGCCGTTTTTGATGATCAGGTGCGCTGGAGCTATAGGGATCTGCTGGGCAAAGCCAATCAAATCGCGCATGTTTTGGTGGATGAACTGGGTGTCCGCCCTGGCAATCGCGTGCTGTTGCGATCCGCCAACAACCCCATGTATGCGGCCTGTTGGTTTGCGGTCATGAAAGCCGGCGCCATTGCGGTTGCCACCATGCCCCTGCTCCGCGCCCGCGAACTGTCCTATATGGCGGATTTCGCGCAGGTCAGGGTTGCCTTGTGTGATGGTAAATTGCTTGATGAACTAAACTTGGCGCAAGAAGACGCGACACACTTAAAGGACATCGTCAGCTTCAATGATGATCGCGGCGATAGTCTGAACGCGCGCATGATGTCTAAGCCGGATACCTTTACGAATGTCGATACGGCGGCCGACGATGTCTGCATCATCGCCTTCACCTCCGGCACCACGGGCCCGCCCAAGGCCTGCATGCATTTTCACCGGGACGTCATGGCAGTTTGCCTGACGTCATCCGGGCAGATTATAAAGCCTTCGGCAGATGACATATTCACGGGTACACCGCCCCTGGCCTTCACCTATGGTCTGGGGGGGCTGTTGCTGTTCCCCCTCGCGGTCGGTGCCTCGGTGCTGTTGGTGGAGGGATACATGCCCGACAGCCTGATTGCGGCGGTCAATAAACACAAAGTCTCGATCCTGTTCACAGCCCCCACCATGTACCGATCCATGACGCCGCTGATGGCGGAGAACCCCATGCCCAGCCTTCGGATTTGTAATTCCGCCGGCGAGGCCCTGCCAAAACCAACCTGGGATGATTGGTATAAGGCGACGGGATTGCGCATTCATGACGGCATCGGGGCGACGGAAATGCTGCACACTTTTATTGCAGGAACCGGCGAGGACATTCGCCCAGGCGCTACGGGGCGGACCATACCCGGGTTTCAGGCCCAGGTGCTAAACGATCAGGGGGAGCGGGCCAATGTGGGAGAAGTTGGCCGCCTCGCCGTGCGCGGGCCCACCGGGTGCCGGTATATGGCCAACCCGGAACGTCAGGCAGGCTATGTAAAAGCTGGCTGGAACCTGACCGGCGATAGTTATCTTCAGGACGAGGAGGGCTATTTCTGGTATCAGGCGCGGACAGACGATCTGATAATTTCAGCCGGCTATAATATCTCCGGTGCCGAGATTGAGGCAGTTTTGCTGGAACATGAGGATGTTGCCGACTGCGCGGTGATCGCCAGTCCCGACCCCCGGCGCGGCCATGTGGTCAAAGCCTATGTGGTATTGCAGGACGCAAATCTTGCCGGGCCTGATTTGGTAAAAACCCTGCAAGACCATGTGAAGGCAACAATTGCGCCCTACAAATACCCCCGCGCCATGGAATTTATCGATGCTTTACCCCGCACCGCCACGGGCAAGGTGCAACGGTTCGCCCTGCGCGAGCTGGATACGGCAAATAATTAGGACACTAACCGACGACGGATTTAACCAGGTCTTCGGTGCTTTTTGCGGTACCCGCAACAGCGTTTGAAATTTCAGATGCCGCGACCGCGCTGTCACCGCCAAGTTGGGCTGCAACACGGAGGGCAAGGGCGCTTTGCTCCAGCAATTCAAGGTCCTTCAAGGCGGGGCGTTGACCCTGGATGCGGCGGGCAACTTTTATGACACTGTCGCAAAGGCTGCCCAGCTGGACCAACTCCCGCGGTGAAATAGCCTCGTGAAAGGCGCGCCCGGATTTGACAACTTGCTCCAACTCCTGATCAATCCAATCTGCCAGGGAGGGATCATCATAGGCTTTGTACAACACATCCGTGATGGCCCAAATACGCCGGGCGATATTGCGCACCTTAACCTTACGCAACTTACCTAGAGTGGCGGCAATCGTATCGGCGTTGGGACCCGAATCGGGTAATCCCTCGGCCCGGGCAAGCAAGGCATTGGGCACCATGACAGTTCCCGCATCATTAGCCCTGGCTTCCAGGGTCCGTCTGTCTGGACCGAAATAATCTTCGGTCACCACAAATGGCTTACGGTTTCGTACAAGGGCGTTGATACGATCACCCAGGTTGGTTGCGGAATAGGGATGCGCAAGGAAATCGTCGGCACCAGATTCAACGATAGATCGCACCAGCCGCAATCGGACATCCCAACTGGTCAATATAATGGGCAAAAACGGGTCATCGCCGCAACGGAACCGGCGCACGTCATTTACCAACTCGGAAACACCATCTTTTTTGCTCACGACAGAAAAAATGGCCAGGTCAAAACGGCGGCTACCAAGCGCTATGCGGGCATCCTCGTGTGTCTCGGATTCCTCTATTTTCCAGAAACCCAAAATATTCAGAATAGACCGGGTCTGCTTGCGGGCATGCAATTTGCCGTCGAAAATCAAGACGGTCGCATTTACGTAAGGTTTGGTTTCCATTACTTAATACCCAACACTGCAATCACGGGCGCAAAATCCGTATACAGATATTCCAATCCATGGCCCTCGCGCCCCGTCCTCAAAATATGTGGGCATCGTTTACCCCGGCGCATAAAATGCTGTGCCACCGGTAATCCGATCTAATATACGAAAGCGCCCGAAACAGCCAATTCTCAACTCATCGCTCACCATGACACGCATCGTCACGTGCACAATGAGAATGCGCCAAAATAATTAAGGATAAGTTTATCATGTGCACCTGTCGGCCAGGATTTTCTCCTGTTCTCTGGACGGCAGGCAATAGGTACTAAATAGCTAGCGCGCTCTTGCAACTTCTCCCGACAGGCGCAGCGCAGCGTTCGCGGTATCTTCATCCAAATCCATGGCGATCCGCAAGGCAATCGCGGTTTGCTCCAACAATGCCAAACCCTTGCCATCCAATTCCGGTGCGTCCAGGAGCAATTGCGATACCACCTGTTCAACTGATGTACAAAAGGGATGCATATGGTGCAATTCAGTAATATCCAAAGCCTCCCTGACCCCCCCCAATGACGTCAGCACTGCCGCCAACTCTCTGCTCGCCCTGGCCTGCATGAATTTTTGATCGTCGCAACGTTGCCGCAGAACCTTCGCGATGGTGCTGATACGCCGGGCAACATTGGCGATCTTAATACGCTCCAGGCTGTCGCGGGCTGCCTCCAATGCTTCCCGACTGGGTGCCAGATCCGGCTGTTGGCGGACTTTCGCGCGTAAAGCATTTGGGACTTCGACCGAATTCTGTTTGCCCCCGCGCTTTTCCAGATTACGTCGATCCGGACCCATATAGTCTTCCGTCTCGATAAATGGTTTGCGGTCATTAACCAGGGCATCAACTCGAGCGCCCAATTGGGTTGTCGAGAACGGCCACATCAACAATTGATCCGTACCCGTGTTCAAAGCCTCACGGATATTATCAGAGCCACCGTTCCAGCTAACCAGGATCATCGGTGTATAGGGGTCGGAAGATTTGTCATATTGCCGCGCCGAACGGACCAGTTCCGTGGCCCGTGTGTCGTCGGGGTCAGCTGCGAATACCACCAGTTCAAACTGGCGGGCCTTTACGAGGATCTCCAAATCCTTGCTATTATCTATATTGGCTATACGCCTGAAGCCCAATTCGCGCAGCGACGCGCACGTTCGCTTGCGAACTTTGGGCCGTGGATCGTAGTGTAAAATTGACGCTTCCGCATACTCTAGATTATTCATTACTCACCTTCAGTGTGGCTTTATCCGCGTTTCCCGACCCGGAGCACCGCATTGAATGTGAACTGACGATAGAATGGATTTTGGGCATTAACAAACGCCTACGAAAATGCCTTACCAATGTGTTAGCTATGTTATTTCCAGAGATGTTCAGAATAAAATTTTTAAAAATATTAATTTATTACAGTTAGTTATTGATTTTTATTAATGCGACAGATTGATATATTTTAATTATCCGAATGGATAAAATAAAGTGTGTTAGCCCCAATCCAGACCCGGATATAGGTGCAAATTCTGACAATTTGAGCAGCAATTGAAACAAACCGCAACGATCGGATGGCTTGGGGTTAAAGCCTTTCGACGTCCGCTTCGGAGAAAGCCCATTCCTTGGCGTCTTCGAGATGGCGGGCAAATATTTCTTCTGCGACCGCCATGGCGGCATCTTCATTGTCGGCCTCTACGTCCGATACCCAATACAGGTCCCCATCTATGAGGTCTGCTTTTAGGGTCACATGATATTTTGCCATTGGTCCGGGTCCGCCGTCTGCTGTGATTTGATAGGCTGAGAATATTAGTGCGGAAATACATTGTCAGCCGTTTGCAGGCAAGCCCGGCATGATGCTAATGCATAAAAGAAGAGGGGCGTGCCACAATGAACACGCCCCCCTTTTTCTGCTTTAGCCCTTAAGCCCTGTTGGGTTCATCTGAACCCATATGGATCAGGAGCCCGTCAGGGCCGTGTCGGGACCATCCGGCCCACCAGACCCGCCATCAACGCCACCGGCACCATCGGTGGTATCAGCAGCGGCATCAGCAGACGGGATTGGCTCCCCCAAAATCGCCTCGGCGATCAGGCCCGCATTGGCGCGGACGGAATGTTCGATCTCGTCCGCCATATCCATATTCTCGGACAGAAACTGCTTGGCGTTCTCACGGCCCTGACCAATACGCTGATCACCATAGGAGAACCAGGAGCCGGATTTCTCCACCACCCCGGCTTTAACGCCCAAATCAAGCAATTCCCCCATTTTTGAAATACCCTGGCCGTACATGATATCGAATTCCACCACCTTGAACGGCGGGGCGACCTTGTTCTTGACCACCTTGACCCGGGTCTGGTTGCCAACAATTTCCTCCTTGTCCTTCAAGGCACCAATGCGGCGAATATCCAGACGCACAGAAGAATAGAATTTCAGGGCGTTGCCACCCGATGTGGTCTCGGGGCTGCCAAACATAACGCCGATCTTCATACGGATCTGGTTGATAAAGATCACCATACAACCCGATTTTGAAATCGAACCGGTCAACTTACGCAAAGCCTGGCTCATCAAACGGGCCTGCAGGCCGACATGGACATCCCCCATCTCGCCCTCCAGCTCCGCCCGTGGGGTGAGGGCGGCCACGGAATCGATGACCAAAACATCAATAGCGCCGGAGCGCACCAGCGTATCGGCAATTTCCAGGGCCTGTTCCCCCGTATCCGGCTGGGAGATCAGTAATTCATCCACATCCACCCCCAGCTTACGCGCATAAGCTGGATCAAGAGCATGTTCGGCATCGACAAAGGCGCAGATACCGCCCTTCTTTTGTGCCTCGGCAATCACATGCAGGGTCAGCGTGGTCTTACCGGAGCTTTCCGGACCATAAACTTCGACGACCCGGCCCTTTGGCAGACCGCCAATACCCAAGGCAATATCGAGACCAAGCGAGCCTGTCGAAATTGCCTCAATCTGTACCGCGTTGGTATTCTGGCCCAACTTCATCACCGAGCCTTTGCCAAAGGCACGATCAATATGCGCCAAAGCCTGCTCCAGCGCCTTTTCCTTATCCATCCGGTCTTGCTCCACCAAGCGTAAATTTCCTGCCGACATTTTCCGCTCCCTTATCCCATAACCGCCCCGTTGGTTCAATTCAGGGGCATCAATTGACATCTGATTGTGAACACAATGTACCGTCTTTGTTCTCGTCTGGCAACCCCATGCTAACCTGCCGTAAATAAACGAAAATTTTATTTATGTTCGAATTATGTTCGCACGGTGTCGCCCTGGCAATGAAATGACTGTATTTGACCTGACATCGCCTATGGCCATATGTAGTGCTGGGGAGAATCGGTGATGTCCACTGACCGGGGACCAAATGAGCACTACCAGATAGAGGCCCATGGCAATCTTGATTGCGCCCATTGGTCCGACGGACCCTTTTGCCCCCATTGTGGTGAACGTGAGGCGATCCGTGTCGTGCATGAGCAAACCTCCCGGCCCGGCATCTACCATTGCCTTCGATGCCGTAAACGATTTGCCGGGGTGCTGGATATTCTTTTCCAGGCCGACATAGACCCGCGCAACGGGACCTCTCCGTTCGACTGGATTTGGGCCCGGAACTATGCCGGACCGAAACACGGCTTCCCAGGCTTCGTTGCCTACGGCCTTTGGTATGCGGCCCATGTCCTGCGGCAGATAATCATCGGCAGTGATCCGACCCGGCGCAAATAAGTACGAGCGCGCCAGAGCACATTTAACCTAAATGTGCTCAGATTCTTTAAGATAGAGCAATTGAACCAATAACTTAGCAGTCTGTCGGATTTAGGTTTCGGTGTTTCATTGTAAGCCTGTTGTTTTGTCCTATGCGGCTTTGAGATTGCAGAGGCGCTTGCAATTGTATGCCAGGGTGACGAGGAGCCATTCTGCTTTGCCCTTTTCGATGCCGCTGAGCAGGAAGCGGCTGAAGCCGAGGACATTCTTGATAATACC
>JABJKS010000093.1 GCA_018660265.1 Rhodospirillaceae bacterium
ATCTGGTCGAAAACTACTTCGCCAAGATCAAGGAATTCCGGGGCATTGCCACCAGATACGACAAGACAGATACAAGCTATGCCGCTAACCTAAACCTCGTCGCAGCGATCATCGCCGCAAGATAAATGTCCACGGGCCCTAACTAATCTGAATTATCTGGGGACTCCGTACGGCGTCCGAAATCCGCCGCACCCGTGTCCTGGCCGGCCTGGATAATGCGATGGCGGATATCCCGGGACTGGCTGAAAACCTCCAACAACTTATCCCCTTCACCCCAGCGGATGGACCGTTGCAAGGCGATCAGATCCTCGGTGAAGCGGCCAAGGGTTTCCAGCACCGCATCCCGATTGTTCAGAAAGACATCGCGCCAGAATTCTGGATCGGAAGCGGCAATGCGGGTGAAATCACGAAAGCCGCCGGCAGAATATTTCACCACTTCGCCTTGCGTCACCGTTTCCATATCGTCCGCCGTGCTGACGATGTTATAGGCAATCAAATGCGGCAGATGAGAGGTAATTGCCAGAACCAGATCATGACGGTCGGCCGCCATGATCTCAACCCGGCTGCCGAGTGCGAGAACGAAATTCTTCAGGCGCAGTACGACATCCTGGTCCGCGCCCTCACCCGGCGTCAAAATCCACCAACGATTATCAAACAGTTCCGCAAAACCAGCCTCGGGTCCGGTTTTTTCGCTGCCCGAAACCGGATGGCCGGGCACCAGATGCACACCGGCGGGAATATGGGGACCCAGATCCCGCGCCACGCAGCCCTTAACCGAACCCACATCAGTGACAATGGCACCAGGTGCCAGGCTGGACGACATCGCCGCGCCCACTGTTGCATAACTGCCCAGATGCGAGCAGACGATCACCAGATCAGCCCCGGCTACCGTCTCGGCAGGATCTTCATACATGGCATCAACGATACCAAGTTCCATCGCCTTGTCGCGGGTTTTTGCCGTTCGGGCGCAGCCCACGATGGAGCCCACCAGATTGGCCCGGCGCGCGGCGCGGGCAATGGAGGAGCCGATCAGACCGACGCCGATCAGGGCCATACGCTCAAATTTAGGAGAGGTCGTGTCTGTTTCAGGCGCCATCAGTCGTTTCCAAAAATTCTTCTATGGCCGCGATGACCAGACGGTTTTCGTCTTCCAGGCCAATGGTGAAGCGTAAGTAGGCCGCCAGACCATAGGCCGCGATGCCACGGGGCAATATCCCCCGGGCGCTCAAAAATTCCTGCGCTGCCGCCGCCGAACCGGGCCCCGCATCATCGAACTTAATGGTCAGGAAGTTCCCGACGCTGGGAATAAAGGACAGTTGCAGCCGGTTGCATTCGTCCTGCATCCAGGCCAGCCATTGATCATTATGGGCCCGTGCCGCGTCCGTATGGGCCACATCGAGGAGGGCCGCCAGACCAGCCGCCAAGGCACCGGCGTTGACGTTGAACGGCCCGCGCACGCGATGGAAGACCATGGCAATTTCTTCCGGGCAATAGGCCCAACCAAGGCGCAAGCCACCCAGGCCATAGATCTTTGAAAAAGTCCTAGTCATGACCACATTATCATGCG
This sequence comes from Rhodospirillaceae bacterium, assembly GCA_018660265.1. Classification (GTDB taxonomy): domain Bacteria; phylum Pseudomonadota; class Alphaproteobacteria. Next base: position 1,568 of record JABJKS010000093.1, read on the forward strand.
CCTCGACCATCTCAATGCCCGCATTGTAGTCGTTGCGGCTGACGAATTCGGCATAGGCGCTGTCAATCACCAGCATGACATCATCGGGCAAACCGGCGCGCAGGCGCTGCATCTCGGCATTCGAAATATACGTGCCCGTGGGATTGTTGGGATTGGCCACAAAGACCATTTTCGTCCGGTCCGTCACCACGCCCAATATAGCATCTACAGATGTAGTGAAATCATCCTCCGCCGCCTTCACCGGCGTCGCACCGGAGGCCATGGCACCGAGGGGATACATCAGGAAACCATGTTCCGGATAGACAACTTCGTCACCGGCACCGGCGTAGGAATGGATCAGGTGGCTGATAATTTCGTCAGAACCGTTGCCGCAAATGATGCCGTTTATGTTCAAGCCATACTTTTCCGCCAGGGCAGCCCGCAGATCCGCGGAACTGCCGTCGGGATAACGGTGCAGGTTCTCCGCGACTTCGCGAAATGCCGCCTTTGCCTTCGGCGAGGCACCGGTCGCCCCTTCGTTCGAGGACAGCTTCACAACCCGGGCCAAACCTTCCACAGATGCGTCGCCGCCCACGTAGGGGGTGATATCAAGAATGCCCTGAATAGGCGTCGGTGTGGTCATCAGATTACTCCGCCCGGCCCTCGATCAGGGCCTTTGGATAGGCGCCAAGGATGGAAAGCCGGAACAGACCTTCGGCCATAACCTCTTGAAACTTGGCCAGGCCCGGATCCTCGTGGCTGATCATGCCGTCGATTTCGAATAATTGCAGACGCTGGTGCCGGGCTTCCTGTTCCTGTACCGCCAAGGGGTGAACACTGAAGCCGCATTTGCCCAATTGATCCACCACCCGGGCCAATGAGACATCCCTGTCGGTTTCCACGGCCAACAAGGTCGCGTCTTCGCCGCTTGCCTCTGGCGCCAGATTGGCAACGGCAAGGGATTCCAGCTGTTCAAACCGGCCCGTGGCCGAGGCGAAGAATGGCAAACGCCAAATCACCCGCGGGCCCTCTTGCCCATCAGCCTGGGATGCCAGTGCCGGCCACCAGGGATTGTCTTCACCGTTTTGCGGGAACGGCAATAAACCGATCACACCCGGTTCATCATCGACCATGCGCAGCACCAATGACGGCGAAGTATGCAATGTCATGGGCACGGAGGAGCCGAAATGATTGCGTGCCATATCCCAATAACCCACGGAGCGTTCCGGCGCGCAGACGGCAACGCTTAACGGGCCTTGCAATGCGGTGGCGCTGTTTATCAGTTCACGCCAGATACGCACCACCGTCGCGGTTTGCAGTTGTCCCGCGTCGCGTTTCGCCAGATTGCGCACCAGGGTGGCTTCCCGGTTCGGGCGCATGGCAACCGCCCCACCGCTGCCCAGCTGCTTTGCATGGGCAACCTGATCGATCAAAGCGATCCGCTGTACAATCTTTTCATGCAGCTCCGCATCGATGGCGTCAATTTGGTTACGCAGGCTTTCCAGGTCGGGTATATCGTTCGGCATTGTTATGATCCGTCGGATTGTATGGTGGGTCCGGATGGCGGTGATACACGTACCCAATAGCATGGGCAAGTCAAAGACGGAGGTATTTTTCGCAAAGATTACGTTGACACTACTATAGGCCCTGCATAGCTATGTTCGGGTTCCGTAGATAATTTATGCAAAAAACCACCGGTACTAATCGATCCGGGACGAAATTCAGCACCGGTTTTTGGAGAATATGACTATAGCATCCGAAACAGAAATCGGACCGGATAGGTTGTTGGAAAGCGGCATGGCCGATGCCACGACCGCGTCTCAGGGAACCTTCGTTATCACAGAGGCGCAACCCCTGACCCTGGATTCCGGACGCACCCTGGCCCCTGTAAAAGTGGCCTATCAGACCCAAGGCGTCCTGAACGAGGATAAATCCAACGCCATCCTGGTTTGTCATGCCCTGACGGGCGATCAATATTTTTCCGGTCGTAATCTTCTGACGGACCGGCCTGGTTGGTGGGAGACCATGATCGGGCCCGGCAAGACCCTGGACGCCGATCGTTATTTCATCATCTGTTCCAACGTCCTGGGCGGTTGCATGGGGACCACGGGGCCGAAAGACATTAATGTCGAGACCGGCAAACCATTCGGCCTGAATTTTCCGGTCATTACCATTGCCGACATGGTGCGCCTGCAAAAGCGCCTGATCGATCATCTGGGCATCAAGCAACTGTTCTGCGTAACGGGTGGTTCCATGGGCGGGATGCAGGTCTTGCAATGGGCCGCCAATTATCCCGAAGCAGTCTATGTCGCAGTCCCCATCGCGACCGCGGCCCGCCATTCGGCCCAAAACATCGCCTTTCACGAAGTGGGCCGCCAAGCCATCATGGCCGATCCGGACTGGCATGGCGGAGATTATTATGCCCAAGGCGTGGTACCGAAACGCGGCTTGGCCGTGGCCCGCATGGCGGCCCATATCACCTATCTGTCAGAGGCCGCCCTGCAGGACAAATTTGACCGTAATTTGCAGGACCGGGCCGAAGTTTCCTTCGGTTTTGACGCGGATTTCCAGGTAGAGAGCTATTTACGCCACCAGGGATCATCCTTCGTGGATCGCTTTGACGCCAATTCCTACCTTTATATCACCCGGGCTATGGATTATTTCGACCTGGCCGCGGAATATGACGGCGTTTTGGCGAATGCCTTTCGGGCCAGGGGTGCGGTGGAAACCGAATTCTGCATTGTCTCCTTCACATCCGACTGGCTGTATCCAACGGCAGAAAATAAGGCGGTGGTCCGGGCCCTGAATGCAGCCGCCGCGAAAGTATCCTTCGTTGAAGTGGAAAGCGACAAGGGCCACGACGCCTTTTTGTTGGACGAGCCGGAAATGTTCACCACCCTGGGCGGTTTTCTGCGCGCTGCAGCGGTACGGCGGGGATTGGCGGGGCGATGAGCAGCAGCACCAATGAAACCATGGAGATGCCACCCTTTCGGGCAGGCGAGGCCCCCCGTTTGCGCCTGACCGGACTTCGCGCTGATTTTCCCATTCTTGCGGGCATGGTGAAAACGGGGGGCAAAGTTCTGGATATCGGCTGTGGCGATGGGGATCTGCTGCATTTCCTGGCCCTGGAACGGGACGTCGATGGCCGTGGCATGGAATTGAGCCAGGACGGGGTCAATGCCTCCGTCAGCCGGGGTTTGGCGGTTGTTCAGGGCGATGCGGATACGGATCTGATGGATTACCCCGACGCTGCCTTTGACGTGGTGATTTTAAGCCAAAGCCTGCAAGTCCTGCATTATCCCCGCAAGGTGTTGGAGCAAATGCTGCGTATCGGCCACCAGGCCATCGTATCCTTCCCCAATTTCGGCTATTGGCGTGTGCGTTGGGATCTGGCCCGCCGGGGCCGCATGCCCTTAACCTCTGATCTGCCCGTACCCTGGTACGAAACCGCCAATATTCACCTGTGCACCATTCTCGATTTTATGGAAATGTGTGAAGATATGCAGCTGTCAATCGAACAGGGGCTGACCCTGGACCGGAAGGGCAATGCCAAGGCGATTGGCACCATACCCGGATTTGGGCCTGGTTGGGCCAACCTGATGGGCGAACAGGGCGTATTTTTGCTGCAGAAAAAGTAACTCGATAGGATATTGATATGACCGTTAGCTCCATCGTCAAAAAACACGTAGAGGCCGCCGTGGCCGAAGCCGGCGAACAGGGCCACCCGCCCGAGAACGTGGCCCGCAGCATGCTGTCCTTTGTCATCGCCATCTATCGCGAAAATCGCGACGTTGCCGATATCATCGAAGAACTGCAATACTCAATCAACAACCTGGATCCGGACCAGGAATACGAGTTCATGCGGCCCTAACGATAGAAAGTTCTTCCAATGCAAACACAGCAAACATATCGGGGCAGCTGTCATTGCGGCACGGTTCAGTTTGAGGTTGATACGGTGCTGGACAAGGCAGCCCAGTGCAATTGTTCCATTTGCATCCGGCGCAATGCTGTGATGCACCGGGTACGGCCTGAGAACCTGCGCGTCCTGTCAGGTGAAGACAACCTGCAGCTCTATCAATTCAACACCAAAACGGCGAAGCATTATTTCTGCAAAACCTGCGGCATTTATCCTTTTCACCGACCGCGCGTCGCGCCGGACATGGTCACGGTCAATGTCTTCTGCCTTGAAGGTGTCACCCGGGAGACCCTGGGCGAGATGGAGATCGGTGTTTTTGACGGTCGGACATTCTCCACCGTAGAAGATTAGCGCCCATCAGCTGCCCTGCTTCCGCCTTTCGACCACCGCTTCGGCCAGGCCTTCCAGCACTTGAACTGAAGTATCCCAGTCGATGCAGCCGTCCGTAATGCTCTGCCCATAGGTCAGGGGTTGCCCTTCAATCAAGTCCTGCCGTCCGGCGACAAGATGGCTTTCGATCATTACGCCGACGATACGACCCTCTCCACCTGCGATTTGCCGGGCCACATCCGCCATAACCTTTGGCTGATTTTCCGGGTCCTTGGCGCTGTTGGCATGGCTGGCATCGATGATCAGCGCCTCTGCCTGGCCGGCAGTCCGGGCCACGTCGCAGGCGGCTTCAACGCTTACGGCATCAAAGTTCGGGGTTTTGCCGCCGCGCAGAATGACGTGGCAGTCCGGGTTGCCAAGGGTGGCGGCGATGGCAGAACGCCCGTCTTTCGTGACGGCCAGAAAATGATGCGGTTGGGAGGCCGAGGCCACGGCATCCACGGCGATTTTCACGTCCCCATTGGTGCCATTCTTGAAACCCACGGGGCAGGAGGTGCCGGATGCCAGTTCCCGGTGCACCTGGCTTTCCGTGGTGCGCGCGCCAATGGCGGCCCAGGACACTAAGTCCGAGATATATTGCGGAATGGTCATGTCCAGATGTTCACAACCCGCAGGCAGCCCTAGGTTATTGATATCCAACAACAGTTTCCGGGCCAGGCGTAATCCGCGCTCAATCTCGAAACTGCCGTCCAGGTTCGGATCGTTGATCAAACCCTTCCAGCCCACCGTGGTACGCGGCTTGGCGAAGTAAACCCGCATGACGATTTCCAATTGATCGCCCAGTCGGTCGCGTAGTTCGGCCAAGCGCGCCGCGTAATCCATCGCAGCCTCCGGGTCGTGGATCGAACAGGGACCGATCACCACCAACAGGCGGTCGTCCCGGCGATGCACGATATCCTGCACCGCCTGGCGCGCCTGGGTCACGGTGCCGGCCGCCGTCTGTGTCGCGGGGTAGGCGCGAATGATCTCGCCCGGTGTATTCAGTTCCGTCATGTCCCTGATACGGACATCGTCATTTGTTTCCAGCATCGCGCGTAGCTCCCTGTTTTCTTCCTGGAACCAACGTCATTCAAGGACGGCACAAAAAAACCGCCATGGTCTGGCGGTTGGTTTTGAGTTGTTATGTGATCAAGCCTTAGATCAAACGTACCCCTACTCCCGCCGCCAGTGGCATCGGATAGCTAAAATAGTAAAAGAAATATGTGGCGGCAGTTGCGTTCATGACTGAGCGTATATATCAGCTAATTCGATTTGTCACGGCGTTTTCCGGGCGTCGTCACATCTGAGCGCATAAAAGGGCGTGAATTAGAGGAGATCGTGGACCCGGCGGTAGAGGTTCATCAGCATGCCTGCGGTGGCACCCCAGATGTAGAATTCGCCGTAGGGCATGGCGTAGTATTGCCGGGCGCGGCCGTTTAATTCGCGGCTGTGGCGCTGATGGTTTTTTGGATCGAACAAAAATTCCAGGGGCACTTCAAATACTTCCGCCACCTCGAAGTCATCCACATTCAGTTCAAACCCCAGGCGCACAAAGCCCACCACCGGGGTGACGTGAAAGCCGGTGCCGGTTTCGTAATCGTCCAGATAGCCGACGGTTTCGATGTAGGAACGGTTCAGGCCGATTTCCTCCTCCGTCTCGCGCAGGGCTGTGTCGATCACGTCCAGGTCATCCTCTTCCACCCGGCCGCCGGGGAAGCTGACTTGACCCGCATGATGATGCAGATGGTCCGTGCGCTTGGTCAATAACACTGTCAGGCCGCTGTTATGCTCGACCAGGGGGACCAAAACAGCAGCGGGCTTCAGGCGTTCGGCGGGATCAATCCAATCCTGCATGAACGGGTTCAGGTCATGATCGCCCGTGCTGGGCCGCAAATCATCATGGGCACGGGAATCCGCCATGGGAAGAAGTTTGGATACAATTCGATCGCGCAACAGTGGCTCCTTACTGGTTTTGCCGATTGGTGATTATAACGGCGGGCCGACCTGAAAAAACACCCCCGCGCTCCAAATACCGAACCGGACCTCATCATTCGAGGTTTCTTCCACCCCTAAATCAATAAGATCATAGAAGATGGCACGGGAGATCAATGCTTCCAAGCCCGCGCGTATATGAATGTAGGGCGACGGCTCCTCCGTCTCGGGGTCAATCTCCACCCGAATGGCATGCTCCGGGCCCGCCATCACCTCATCATCGACGTTGGTGCGAAAGGTCAGAACCTGGTCCCGGCCGGTGCCATGGACAGCCATCGCCACAGCCTGAAACGGGGCATCTTCGACCACAATGGAATACTTTTCCACCGGGGTGACCAGATAATACCGATCATCGGGGTCATGACGCAAAATTGATGCGAACATTTTCACCATTGCCGGGCGTTTAATGGGGCTGCCCAGATAGTGCCAGCTGCCGTCACGGGCGATGCGCATGTCCAGTTCGCCGCTGTAATCCGGGTCCCACAACTCAACCGGTGGCGCCTTGCCCTTTGGCAATTGTGCTGCGATGGCGGCGATAGCATCGTCTTTTGGCACCGTATGTCTTCCTCTCGTTCCGCTAGCCCTTCGCGCCTGTAGACGTTACCCTCACGATGTGGAATTACGTTACGGCTTCTTAATATAGTGGACAACATGGCATTCGTCAGTGAAACCGACAAAGAATTGATGACAAACATCGAGGCTGCGGCCGAAACCGCCGTTATGCAGGTGGCCAAGGTACGGGCCATGATCGGCAGGGTTATTTTCGGCCAGGAAGCGGTCGTCGATGAAGCCCTGATAACCCTTCTGGCAGGTGGCCATGGTCTTCTGATCGGCGTGCCGGGCCTGGCCAAAACACGGCTGGTGGAAACTTTGGGCACCGTTTTGGGTTTGGCCGAGAAACGGGTGCAGTTCACCCCGGATCTGATGCCAGCCGATATTCTCGGCTCGGAGGTGTTGGAGGAGGCGGACAACGGCAAACGCGCCTTTCGCTTTATCCCCGGCCCGGTGTTCTGCCAGCTGTTAATGGCGGATGAGATCAACCGCGCCAGCCCACGCACCCAATCCGCCCTGTTGCAGGCCATGCAGGAACAGGTGGTCACCATCGCCGGGCAGCATCACCCCCTACCAAAACCCTTCCAGGTCCTCGCCACCCAGAACCCGCTGGAGCAGGAGGGTACCTATCCCCTACCGGAGGCGCAGTTGGACCGTTTTCTGCTGCAGATTGATGTGGACTATCCCGACCGGGAGGCGGAACGCCGCATGCTTGTCGCCACCACCGGCGGCGACGAAACGGCGATTGAGGCGGTGATGGATGCCGGACAATTGTTGGAGATCCAAAAACTGATCCGCCACATTCCCGTGGGCGATAGCGTGGTTGAAGCCATTTTGACCCTGGTCCGCAATGGCCGCCCCGAAGACAGCGACCTGGCAGGTATCCGGGAACAGGTTGCCTGGGGCCCGGGGCCACGGGCCAGCCAGGCCATGATGCTGGCGGTGCGGGCCCGGGCCTTGTTGGATGGCCGCCTGGCACCATCTGTTGATGATGTGCTGGCCCTGGCACGACCGGTCCTGCGCCACCGTATGGCCTTGACCTTTGCCGCCCGCGCCGACGGTATTACCCTGGCCGGGGTGATCGATCGTCTGTCAGAGCCTTTGGCCTAGACGCAATGGCAATCGCCGCCGCACACAATTCCGGACATCGGGCGGAGCAACTGGCGTCAGGCATGCCGGCCCTGCTGGTGGCCGCCGAACGGGTCGCGGCCACAATAGTGCAAGGGGTGCATGGCCGCCGCCGGGTCGGCAGTGGCGAAACATTCTGGCAATACCGGCGTTATCAAAGCGGCGACAGCGCCGGCGCCATCGACTGGCGGCAGTCGGGCAAAAGCCAGAAGGTTTTTGTCCGGGAAAACGAATGGGAAGCAGCCCAGAGCATCTGGCTGTGGCGGGACGGCTCCCCGTCCATGGACTATCAATCCAATGCGGCACAGGAGCCGAAAATTGATCGGGCCAATCTGTTGTTACTGGCCTTGGCCTCGTTATTGCTGCGCGGCGGTGAACACGTGGGGCTGTACGGCCGGGACGGGAACGCCACCGGGGCTAGCGGTGGCAGGGCCACCCTGAACCGTCTGGGCGCGCACTTAATGACAGAGCAAAACCAGGCGGCCCAAAACCAAGCAACGGATTTGCCGGAACCGGGGCGGCTGCCGCGCTTTGCCCAGATGGTGTTGTTCGGGGATTTCCTTTGCCCCATGGAACAGATTGAGAAAACCGTCAAGCGCTTCGCCGATCAAGGTGCCCGGGGCCATCTGTTGCAAATCCTGGATCCATCCGAAGAGGATCTGCCGTTCCGGGGCCGCACGGAATTTGAAGGCCTGGAGGGTGAGGGCCGCTTGATCATTGGCCGTGTGGAAAGCCTGCGTGATGACTATCAACGCCGCATGGCCGATCGCCGCGCCGCCTTGGTGGAGATTACCCGCGGGGCCGGTTGGGGCTTTACCCCCCATCGCACGGACAGACCGCCACAGACTGCTTTGCTGGCATTGTACAATGCCCTCAGCGGTATGTTGGATCCGCAGACGGGACCCTAGGTCATGTTGTCTCTTGGACCCATCGCACCCATTGCTTTGGCAGCACCCTGGATGTTGCTGGGTCTGATAACGCTACCTGTGATCTGGTGGTTATTGCGGATAACCCCGCCAACGCCGCAACGGGTGCCCTTCCCCCCGATCCGTATTCTGCTGGGCCTGGGTGGGGAGGAAGAAACCCCCGCCAAGACGCCGCTTTGGCTGGCCCTGCTGCGGATGTTGCTGGCGACCCTGGCGGTGCTGGCCCTGGCCCACCCCCTGTTGCACCCCAATGCGGATCTGTCCGGCGATGGGCCGGTGCTGTTGGTGATTGACGACGGCTGGGCCGCAGCCCCCAACTGGCCCCTGCGACAGCAAGCCGCCCTGGGTCTGGTCGAACAGGCAAAGCGGCAACAGCGCCCGGTCATAATTCTAACGACGGCACCGCCTATTGGCGGTGGCCCTGTCCGCGCCAGCGGTCTGTTGCAGGCGGCTGAAGCCGAACCCATCTTGCGCGCCCTACAGCCAAAGCCGTGGGCCACGGACCGGGCGGCGGCGGCTGTGGCGGTGGACAACCTGTCGCTGGCGCAACCACCGACAGTGGTTTGGCTGGGCGATGGCATCGATGGTCCCGGACGGGCGGGCCTGGCCGCGAACCTGGCTGCATTGGGGCCGGCGCAACAGTTGCGGTTGGCACAACAACCCTTGTCGCAACGGGCCATGGCCCTGTTGCCGCCAACCCTGACCCGGCAAGGTTTGGCCGCGACCGTTCTACGGGCCGACAACGCAGGAGCCGGCGGGTTGGCATCCGTGTCCGTGCGGGCGGTTGGCGAACGAGGCCGGGTCCTGGGCCAAGCCAGCGCGCAATTTCTGGCCGGGGATGATCGCGCCGTAGCGGATATTCCCCTGACTGGTGAGCTGCGCAACCGAACCCTGCGCCTGGATTTGGTCGGGCCCGGTTCGGCTGCCGCCTCGATCCTGTTGGATGAACGCTGGCGGCGGCGGCCCGTGGGCCTGGTTTCAGGCGGCGGGGTGGAGGAGCGCTCCCAACCCCTGCTGTCCAATCTGTATTATCTGGAGCGGGCCCTCGCACCCTTTGCCGAAGTACGACATGGCGAGATCGATGGCCTGTTGCAACGCCCCCTGGCGGTTCTGGCGCTGGCGGATATTGGCCGCCTCTCCGGCACGGAACGAACCGAGGTGAAACAATGGGTCCAGGGCGGCGGTATGCTGATCCGTTTTGCCGGGCCGCATTTGGCGCAGTCTTCAGAAGCCGCATCCGTTGGCGCAGCAGTTGGAAGGTCGGGTGGTACATCTGGGGGAACTGCCGACGACCTGGTTCCGACACCCCTGCGCCAAGGTGGCCGCGACTTGGGCGGTTCGCTGTCGTGGGCGAAGCCGGCAGGGCTGGCAACCTTTCCCAAGCACAGCCCGTTTTTTGGACTGCAGGTCCCAGGTGATGTTTTAATCCGGCGACAGGTTTTGGCGCAACCATCCCAGGATCTGTCCCAACGCACCTGGGCCAGCCTGGTGGATGGCACGCCATTGGTAACGGCGGCACCCCAGGGTCAGGGTTGGTTGGTATTGTTTCACACCACCGCGAATGCCGCCTGGTCCAACCTGCCCCTGTCGGGATTGTTCGTTGAGATGATGCACCGTTTGGTCGATATGTCCCGTGGCGTCAGCAACGATAGCGATGAAGCCGGTGCCGGGCGGGAACTGCCGCCCCTGGCCAGCCTGGACGGATTTGCCCGTCTGGGCCCGCCCCTGTCAGGTGCCGCGCCCCTGGCGGCGCAGGCAATCGCCAAGGCCGAGGCTGGACCAAAATCACCGCCCGGATACTACGGATTGCAGGACGACCGCCGGGCCCTGAACTTGAGCCAGAACTGGCAGGCCCTGCGCGCCATCACCGAACTGTCCGTACCGGCGGAGATGACCAGCTACCAGCAAACCAGTGAATTCGATTTAAAACCCTGGCTGTTGACGGCTGCGGTGGTGTTGGCATTGATTGATCTGCTGGCCGTCCTGGCCTTACGCGGGCTGTTGTGGCCCAGCACCCGCCTGACCGCCATAGTCCTGGGCGCACTGTTGTTGTTGCCCGATAGCACGGGCGTGGCAGAGGCCCAGCAACTCTCCGCCGCTGACAAATTCGCCATGAGCGCGGCCCTGGATACCCGGCTGGCCTATGTCCTGACCGGCAACGCCCGGGTCGACGAGATGAGCCGCGCCGGCCTGACGGGCCTAAGTGAAATTCTGCGCCTGCGTACATCAATCGAGCCGGAAGCCCCCATGGCCGTGGATATAGAGCGCGCACCCCTGGTACTGTTTCCCATTCTGTATTGGCCCATGGTCGCCACCCAGCCAGCGTTGAGCGAACGGGCCATTGCCAAAGTATCCCGCTTCATGCGTACAGGCGGCACCATCGTCCTGGACAGCCGGGATGGCGGCAGCAGTATGCCCGCCTTGCGCCGCCAGTTGGGGCTGGAGGGCGGCAGCGGTGCCGGACGCCTGCGATCCCTGTTGTCCCGGTTGGACCTGCCCCCCCTGGCGCCTGTGCCCCAGGGTCACGTCCTGACCAAATCGTTCTACTTGCTGCAGGGTTTCCCCGGCCGCTATGCGGGTGGCTCGGTCTGGGTGGAGCGGCGACCAGGCGGCATCAACGATGGTGTTTCCGCATTGGTCATCGGCGGCAATGATTGGGCTGCCGCCTGGGCCACGGACAAGCGGCACAAACCCCTGGTCCTGCCAACGCCCGGCGGCTCCCGCCAGCGGGAAATGGCCTATCGCTTCGGGGTCAATTTGGTGATGTATGCCCTGACCGGCAATTATAAGGCGGATCAGGTGCATATCCGCGATATTCTGGAACGGTTGGGGCAATGACCACCTTCGCGCGCATCAGCTTTGATCCCGCCTTGCCTTTGTGGCTGCTGACGGCTTTGGCCGTGTTCGCGGCGGCATTACTGGCCCTGGCCTATTGGCGGCGTTCGGGCGGTGTGACATGGCGGCTGGGAGCAATTGCGGCAGCGCTTTTGACCCTGGCCAATCCATCATTGGTGCAGGAGCAACGCAATCCCGTACCCGACGTGGCCTTGATCGTGGTCGATCAATCCATCAGCCAGCGGATTGCCGGGCGGGCGGTGCAATCGGAAACAGCCCTGGAAAAATTGGAACAACGGTTGGCCGGGCGGCCCGATTTGGAAGTGCGGGTGATCCGCGCCGGCATGGGCACGGCATCCGATCGTTTTCTGCCCGAAGGCACCCACTTGTTCGGTGCCATCCGGGCCGGTTTGCGGGATGTTCCAAAACAGCGCCTGGCCGGCATAATCGTCATCTCTGACGGGCAGGTCCACGATCTGCCAAAAGTGGATGTTGATGCCACCGGCGGCACGGATTTTGGTGGTCCGGTACACCTGTTATTGACCGGCCAGCGGGGTGAGCGGGACCGGCGTTTGGTGGTGGTCAAGGCACCAAGCTACGGCATCGTGGGGGAGACATTGAACCTAAGCCTGGCGGTGGAAGACAGCGCCGACGACCGGACGGGCAGTACGGTGGGCAGCACGGCCAACGCCGGTCGGGCCCGCCTAAGCCTGCGCCGGGACGGCGGCATTGCCGATAGCCGCAGCATACCGGTTGGCAAAACCCGCAACTTTCCCTTTCGCCTCAACCACGCCGGCGCAACAGTGTTGGAGTTGGAAATCGATGCGGGCCCTGAAGAACTGACCGAGAAAAACAACCGCGCCGTCGTCATCGTCAACGGCGTGCGGGAGCGGGTGCGGGTGCTGCTGGTATCGGGCGAACCCCATGCCGGTGAGCGGACTTGGCGCAATATTCTGAAATCCGATCCCTCCGTGGACCTGGTGCACTTCACAATATTGCGACCGCCCCACAAACAGGATGGCACACCCATCAACGAACTTTCCCTGATCGCCTTTCCGACAAGGGAATTGTTTCAGGACAAGTTGGATGAATTTGATCTGATCATCTTTGACCGCTATCGCCGCCGGGGCGTTCTGCCGGACATCTACCTGCAAAACGTCGCCGAATATGTGCGTCGCGGGGGCGCGGTTCTAACGGCGGTGGGCCGGGATTTCGCAACCTTGCCGATCTCTCTCTCCCGCACACCCCTTGGCGCGATCCTGCCCTCCAAACCCACAGGCACAATTCGCGAGGCCGGCTTTCGTCCCCTGCCCACCGACAAGGGCCGCCGCCATCCGGTTACCGCCATGCTGGAGGGGATCGGCGAGCCGGGCAGCCCGCCAACCTGGGGCCGGTGGTTTCGTCAAATCGACGTTGAAGATGTCAAAGGCGATGTCCTGTTGCATGGCGCCGGGCAGCAACCATTGTTGATTATGGATCGGGTCGGCGATGGCCGGGTGGCGCAATTGCTGTCTGACCATGCCTGGTTATGGACTCGCGGTTTTGAGGGCGGCGGACCACAGGCTGAATTGCTGCGCCGCATGGCCCATTGGTTGATGCAGGAACCCGACTTGGAGGAAGAGGACCTGCGGGCCCGTGCCGTGGGTAGCCAATTGCTGATCCAGCGCCGCAGCCTGAATCCGCTGGGCAAGGATATTCAGATCACCACCCCGTCAGGCGAGGTGGCGAGCATCGCCCTGACAGATAATGGCCGGGGGATGGAAACAGGGGCCATGGCGGTGATGGAGCCGGGCCTGTACCGCCTCAACGACGGTGCCCACCGGGCCATCGCCGCAGCGGGTGATATCAACCCCCTGGAATATGCCGACATGCGCGCCTCGCCAACAAAGTTTCTGCCCTTGCTGGAACAAAGCGGCGGCGGCGCATTTTGGCTGGCCGACGGTATGCCGGACGTACGCCGGATTAAACCGGGCCGGATCAACCGTGGCCACAACTGGTTGGGTCTGCGGGCCAGCGGTGACTACACAGTCAGCGGCGTGGCACAAACACCGCTGCTACCGGCCCTGTTGGTGTTGATCCTGTTCCTGGGCCTGACCATGCTGGCCTGGCATCGGGAAGGGCGATAGATTTTTGTCGAAGGACAAAATTCCAGGCCACCCAGCGATGGGCGTCAGTCGAAAACTTTCCCTTTAACCGCTATTTCGGCATGCCCGCCATATCGACCGGTGGATAATAATAGCTATCCCCCAGTGCATTGACCCGGGCCCAGAATTCAGGGCCGGCGGCCAGGCCCGTGTCGTTGGTTTCCGCCGCCTGTCGCCAAATATTCCAGGAGGCCGGATGCAGGCGGGAGGCCTCGACCAGATTTTCCTGGCCCTCGTCCACCCGATCATGGCGCAACAGATATTGGCCCAGACGGAAATGGCAATGGGCCTGGGCAATCTCCGCACTGGGCAGGGCGGTATGGGCGCGGGCCTGTTCCGCATCGAAGACATGACCACTGTCTTTGCCCGACAACACCCAGTCACGCACCGCCTGAACATACGTCGCCTTGGCGGCGGCGGCCGTTTGCTGTTTGCCTTCCGGCACGGTCATGGTCTCGAAGTTGAGGGAGCGGAAAGCCTCAAACGCGCCGGCATTTTCCGCCGGTCGGACAATGCGCCCGGCCTCGTCGATCCAGACGGCCTGGGGTACGTTGACCATGTTGTACAGCTCCGAAAGACGGTGATCCCGGTCAATCAGCGCGGGATAGCTTGGTGCTGCATTTTCGATCCAGGAACGGGCCGCGTCCGCACGGGCATCCATAGCAACGGCGATAACGATGAAGTTATTGTCTCTTAGTTCGTCATAGAGTTTTTGCCACACGGACAAATCAGCACGACAGCCTCACCAGGACGCCCAGGTGGCAAGCAGTACTTTCTTGCCGCGGTGTTCCGACAGGCTGTGCATGGCGCCATCCAGATCGGGCAAAGAGAAATCCGGCGCGTCCAGGGATTGCAGGCTGTCGGCGCGACTATTCGCCCCTTCACCCAAGGCCCAGACATCACCGCCCTTGGTCTGCGCGGCGGGCATACCAAGATGATGCCAAAACGCCGCCATATTGACCTTACCGTCAGAGACGAAGTCCGTCGTCCTATCGCTGGGCACAGGCACGCAGACATCGCCCCGGCAAAGCCCTTCAGGGCGCAGTGACCAGCCCGTCGCGGTTGCCGCATCATCAGGCGTCAGCCACAGACCATCGCCTTCTATTGCGGTGATATCGAAGTCACCCAGATTTGTAAGTACCGTCGTCATTTCCCATTCCCCTCCCATTCCCCATTGTTAAACAATTAGCCGTCGATCATCTTGACCATGGTCGTGCGGCGTTCTTTGGCTGAGATGAAACCCTCTTTGCTTTGGCACAAGGCCTCTGTCTGGGCCATGATCTCGTCATTAGACAGGTCCAGATCAAACGGCACCCCCATGGGCTGGGGTACGTACCAAGGCGTATGGGTATAGATTTCCAGGGTGTTGCCTTCCGGATCGGTGAAATAGAACGACCAGGCATTGCCATGGGTTACCACACGGAGAACCGTCAACCCTTCTGCCACTATTCTGTCGCGCATCTCGCGCACCTCATCCAAGGAATTCACCAGAAATGAAATCTGCTGCGCCACATTCGCTGTTGCCGCATCAGGGCGACCCGCGACCAGAACCACCTGATGATGCTCACCGGGATTGGCTGACATAAAAACCATATCCAGGTGGAAGTCCGGCGGCCCGCCCGCGTCCGTTACCGTCAGACCAAAGACCTCGGTAAAGAAACGCCGCATCTTGGCCAAATCATCGACGTAGATACCAACGTGGGTAAGTTGTGGCTTGATCATGCAATTATCCCCAATGCGCCGCCAGGTCACGAGAGCATGGTTATTCAAAACATGCTCAGGCCCTTAAGAATCGTGGTGCGCGAGACACGAAACAGAAGGACTCTTCTGTTTCGCTCGCACCACTTGATCGAACTATAACCCCAGACGGGCCCGGCGCAAAAGGACGAATGCTATTGCCATATTCAGCAGATTAAAGCCAATGGCATTGATAAAGGCCAATCGATAAGAGCCGGTCCAATCATATAAAAGGCCGGCCATCCAACCGCCCAGGGCCATGCCCAGCAAGGTCAGGGACAGGACCAGGGAAATGCGCCAGCCGGCTTGACCGGGCACGAAATAGCGCCGGGCGATGATGGCATAGGACGGCACGATGCCGCCTTGGCTGAGCCCGAACAGCGCCGCCATAAGATACAGGCTGGCCAAAGATTCCGCGAACATGAAGCCGAACAACATCAGGGCCTGTAAACTGCCCCCCAACAACAATGTCGGCAGGCCGCCGATCCGGTCTGATATCCAGCCAAAGGCCAGGCGGCTGATGATACCCGTAGCCAGCATAACCGCCAGCATTTCTGCCCCGCGCTGGGCCGCATGGCCAAGATCCGTGGCAAGGGCGACGATGTGGACTTGCGGCACGGCCATGGCGACACAACAGGCAATGCCTGCGACGCATAACAATCCGTGCAGGCCGTTGGGGCTTATGCCCAGGGGCCGGTCGGTGTCCGCCTCTATGCCCGAGGCGGCAGCCATGACGCTGGGCGCGCGCCGACGCAGGATTAGGCAGAGGGGCGGTATGGCCAGCAAACAGAAAATGCCGATGCGGGTATATGTGGTACGCCAATCGGTCAGATCGATGGAATATTGAATAATGGGCGGCCACACCACCCCGGCCAGATAATTGCCCGAGGCGACGATAGCCACCGCGATCCCCCGGCGTCGATGGAACCACAAGGTGGTATCGGCCACCAAGGGCGCAAATAGCCCGGCGTTGCCCAACATACCAATCAGCAATCCCTGGGCCAGATAGAGTTGGAAAAGGTTTTCCGCCTGTGCGGCCAAGACGAAACCCAGAGCCAGCATGACGCTGCCCAAAAGACATGGCCACATCACCCCGACGCGATCGGACCAACGGCCCATGATCACGCCGCCAACGCCAAAGCCGATCATCGTGACCGCATAAGCTATGGAGGCATCGGACCTGGTTGAGCCGAATTCAGCCGCGATGGGTTTCAATGCCACGACAATGGCGTACATGCCCACGGTACCAAAAGTCATGATGGTCAGGGACGCGGCCAACCGAATATAGGCGTAGGAGGATTCGCGCTCCGCCGATGCAGCGTCAACAACCATGCTGGATCAATCTTTCAATAAACTATGGAGCGACCCGAAAGGGGTTTTGCCGCCGGCAGGAATTTCGAAACCGATCATAACCATTAGTGTGGCCGGGGCAGAGACAATTTTTGCGAAGCGGGCACGTTTTCCACTATTATATTTCCGTGTAAACGAGTTGCCGCCATGAACTTATCAAGGGCCAAGCCAGATGTTTTTTTCCGCCGGCAAGATATTCTGGATCATCGCCCAGCCTTTGAACCTGGCCTTGATCCTATTGTTGCTGGCGACCCTGCTTTTGTGGTCCCGCTGGCGACGCCTTGGTGTCTGGCTGACCAGTCTGGTTGCCCTTACCCTGTTGTCGGTTGCCGTATTGCCTATTGGGCATTGGTTGCTGACGCCCCTGGCCAGGCAATTCGCGCCCTATGATATTGCTGCCCATGCGAACGAAAGTGCACCAGCAGGTATTATCCTGCTATCCGGCGCGGCCATAAATCTGGCTGTATCCCACCAGGTTGGGCATACGGTGCCGGGCCATGCCGCCGGTCGTATGGTGGAATACCTGCGCCTGGCAAAAGTTTACCCAAAGGCGCGGCTATTGATCTGCGGCGGCAATAGGGGTCCCGGCGCGCCTGAGGCCACAATGATTGCCGATTACCTGATCAGCCAGGGCATCGCGCGCGACCGCCTTTTGGTTGAGGATCGTTCGGTGGATACCTTTGAGAACGCCGTATTTGGACGGGCCCTGGCCAAACCCCAGACAGATGAGCGTTGGTTGCTGGTCACATCCGCCTGGCATATGCCGCGTGCCATGGGGGTCTTTCGCACCCAGGGCTGGCCGGTGGTTGCCGCACCCGCGATGCGGCAGCATACAATCGGTACCCTTGGCTTCAAGTTGTCGAGCAGAATGCGCCTGACCAATAAGGCCCTGCATGAATATATGGGACTGTTGGCTTATTGGCTGAAAGGCCGCAGCGAAACCCTTTGGCCGACGCCGGTAGGCTGATCGCACTAGCCGCGATAGGTTCCGGCAGCGACGGAGGCTTCTGTCGGCGCGATGGTCAGACAATCGAAATTGGCGCTTTTCAGGCGGCGGCACAATTCATGGGCCTGAAACTCGCTCATCCCATGCAGACGGGCGCGATATTGTATGGCCGACCCATTTGTTACCGATGCGTTTTCCACCGTCACAATGGAAACCTTGGCCTGGGACATCAGGTCTGGCAGGGCGCCTGACAGTTTGTGCAGATGGGAGCGGGCCGAGGCAACCCGGTTGAAGGCACCGATCTGCACGGACCAGGCAAAGCCGAAATCAGGCGCGCGGCGATGGCCACGTGTATCGTTGGGCCCCATATCGCTAGATGGTACATCACCCGATAGCACATTATTGGGCACCAAGGCTGCCTGGCGCAGGGGTTTCTGCCTGGGCACCGGGACATGGCCAAAGCCATCCAGGCGACCCCGGGGGCGGACGAATTTATTCGGCAGGCCCCGCCCATCATAACTTTGCAGGCGCACGAAACCATTAGCCAGAAGATTGCGCATCCGCGCATCCCGGCTGTTTGCGGAACGACCGCCGAACAACACCCCGACAAGGCGTCCTTCGGGACGGGAGGCAGAGGCGACAAGATTAAAGCCCGAGGCGCGAATATAGCCGGTCTTGATGCCATCAACACCATTTACGCTGCCGATCAGGTTGTTGTGATTGCGGAAAACCTTGCCCCGGTAAGCGAATGATGTTCTGGAGAAATATTCAAAATGCTGCGGAAAATCCCTACGGATGGCCAGGGCCAGACGGGTCATATCCCGCGCGGTGGAGAGTTGACGGCGGTTCGGCAGGCCGGAGGCATTGCGAAATGTTGTCTTGCTCATCCCGAGATCCCGGGCCCGGCGGGTCATCTGCAGGGCAAACTTGAACTCTGTGCCGCCGATGGCTTCCGCCACAATTGTCGCGACATCGTTGGCCGATTTCGTCACCAGCGCCATAATGGCCTGACGCACGGTAATCGGCTCGCCCCGGCGCAATCCCAGTTTCGAGGGTGGTTGACCGACGGCCCGGCGGGAGGCGATCAGGGTTTGATCCAAGTGCAATTTGCCATTTTCCAGTGCCTCGAACACCATATAGAGAGTCATGATCTTGGTCAGAGAAGCGGGATACTTACGGGCATCGGCATTGCGGGCCACCAAAACCCGGCCACTTTCCCCATCCACGACCATTTCGGCATGGCGGGAGCGGGCAATAGACGGTGACGTGACCGAGGCGATCAACAAAACAACCGCCAATATGGCCAACAGACGTTTCCCCACAAATCCAGTGGGGCCCGAAAGACCATTGCGGGAACCGGGCCCGAATATCACAGATATACTGCGGCGGCTCATAAAGCTGCAGCAGACATGTTTTCGAAAGATATGGCGGATGAAAGCAACACAGGTCGTCCAATAATTGTGAGAGCCAGGGTCACGTTAATCGAATCATGGTGAATAATAGGTAAATAGAGCCCCCATGGGCAATAAAGTTTCTGCATTCAACAGTTTGGTGGCGGTTGTTGTCAAATACATTTCCCTATAACGACCTTGTCGATGGCTCACCTATTACGCCAAATCGAAAATGCGGCAGTGCAGAAAATAATTTTGCTGCACTGCACAATAATCATTGACATCCGTCCGTAAATACCTATTTTCACCTCATGTTGCATTGCAGCATACGAAATTTCCGCGACGTATTTTCCGCGCGGTATTCGATAGCTCTTTTGGACCCGGGCCGCTGAACAGCCGGACCAATTCCAGAAAGAACCGTTGGATAGCGCTTGAAACAAACGAACCTGAACAGATAGAGAGAGATTTTATTATGACTGCCAAATCGACAAAACAGGACAAAACCGCCGCCGACACTGCTGCCAAGGCAGCCGAGACCATGGCGTCCGCCGGTCAGGAAGCCTTACGTAATTTCGCCAAAGCCGGCACGGAGAGCTATGAGCAAGCTTTTTCAGGCTTGCGTGGCAAGACCGATGAAATGACCAAGGGTTATGAAGACCTGGCCGCCAGCGGCAAGGAAACCATGGAAGCCTGGAATGCCGCCGGCACTGCATATGGCAAAGGCATGGAAGCCATCGGTGGCGAACTGATGAATTTCGCCAAGCGTATGATGGAAAGCAACGTCGAGGCAACGAAGGCTGTTCTGGGTGCCAAATCCTTGAACGAAGCCATGGACCTGCAGTCCGAATTCGCCCACAACAGCTTTGAAGGCATGATGACCCAGGGCACCAAGGTTGGTGAGCTGGCGACCAAGGTCGCACAGGACACGGCAGAGCCCATCAGCGCCCAGTTCACGGCGTCCGTCGAGAAATGGCGCACCAAAGCTGCCTAATCCAGGCACATTGTAAATATAAAACGCCTCAGCCAAATTTGGTGAAGGCTGATATAGAGACGGGTCCGGATCTCCTCCCACCGGACCCGTCGTCTAAGTCTAGGGCGCATTCAGGCAAGACCTGTTTGCGCCCTAGCTTTTTGTCCCGGCTATAGGCCGGGATTTTTTTGTATTTTTAACGATATTTGTTTCATAATCAGGCCGAAAACCCTCTTTCAATTTCTTGGCATTGGCCAATATGATAGGGGGATGTCATACTTCGTCTCTGTATGGGCGTTGTTTGGGCAGAGTTGGAAGGCAAATTGGATTTCTGGGACACGTATGGGCGATCCGAACGACATAATTGGAATGGCCAGAAGCAGCAACCGTGGCGGCAACCGTGGCGGCAACCATGGCAGCAGCCTTAGTGGCAGTGGCGGCGGTGATGGCGGCACCGGTGTCGCGACCAAGACCAAGCCGAAGACGAAAAAGCCGTCCATGTATCGCGTCCTGTTGATGAACGATGACTATACACCAATGGAATTCGTCATTCATGTGTTGGAGCGGTATTTCAACAAAGACAGTCAGGAAGCGACGCAAATCATGCTGCACGTACACCAAAAGGGCATTGGAGTTTGTGGCATATTTCCGTACGAAATAGCGGAAACAAAAGTGATGCAGGTGACCGATCTCGCCCGCAAGAATCAGCATCCACTCCAATGCACCATGGAAAAAGTCTAGGGAATAAATCCAGTGGCATCATTCGCATCAGAACTTGAACAAACCCTGCACCGGGCCCTGCGTAGCGCCAACGAACGTCGCCACGAATTCGCGACTCTGGAACATTTGTTACTGTCCTTGTGCGACGACAACGATGCCCGTTCCGTGCTGCGTGCCTGCAATGTGGACATCGATACGTTGCGGGAACAACTTTCGAATTACCTGGATGAAGACCTTTCCTCCCTGGCCATTGAAGAGGAGGAGGAGGCGAAACCCACCGCCGGCTTCCAGCGAGTCATTCAACGAGCGGTCTATCACGTGCAGTCTTCGGGCCGGGATGAAGTGACCGGGGCAAATGTTCTGGTCGCCGTCTTTGCCGAACGGGAAAGCCATGCGGTCTATTTCCTGCAGGAACAGGACATGACCCGCCTTGATGCAGTCAGCTACATCTCCCACGGTGTGGCCAAGACCCCGGGCATGAGCACGGAACGCACCGTGCACGGAACAGAGGAAAAAGAAGAAGAGGAAAATGGCGTCAAATCCGGCGACGAGGCGTTGGAAGCCTATTGCGTTGATTTGAACGACAAAGCCCGCAGTGGCCGCATTGACCCGGTCATCGGCCGGGAGGAGGAGCTGGAGCGGACCATTCAAATTCTCTGCCGACGACAAAAAAACAACCCCCTGCTGGTGGGCGATCCCGGCGTAGGCAAGACCGCCATAGCCGAAGGCCTGGCCCGGCGTGTTGTCCTGGGCGAAGTGCCCGAGGTTTTGCGCGATACCACGATCTACTCCCTGGATATGGGTGCCTTGTTGGCCGGAACCCGCTATCGCGGTGATTTCGAAGAACGCCTGAAGGCGGTAATCTCGGAATTGGAAAACCACGACGACGCCATTTTGTTCATTGATGAAATTCACACCGTAATCGGTGCCGGTGCCACATCAGGTGGGGCCATGGATGCCTCCAACATGTTGAAGCCAGCCCTGGCCAGCGGCACCATTCGCTGCATGGGCTCCACCACCTACAAGGAATATCGCGGCTACATCGAAAAAGACCGGGCCCTGTTGCGCCGGTTCCAGAAAATCGATGTCAACGAACCCAACGTTACCGATGCCGTCAAGATCCTGAAGGGTCTGAAGCCGTATTTTGAGGATTATCATAAAATCCGCTACACCAACGACGCCATCAAGGCTGCGGTGGAACTATCGTCGAAATACATCAACGACAGAAAACTACCCGATAAAGCCATCGACGTGATCGATGAAGTGGGCGCGGCGCAAATGCTGTTGCCCGAACACCGACGGAAAAAGACCATTTCGGTCAAGGATATCGAAAACGTGGTGGCCAAGATCGCGCGGATCCCGCCGAAAACCGTTTCCAAGGACGACCGGGCCAGCCTGGCCAATCTGGAAGGCGAATTGAAGGATGTGGTGTTTGGCCAGGATCAGGCCATCGATGCCCTGGCAACGGCCTTAAAGATGTCCCGCGCCGGGTTGCGGGAGCCGGAAAAACCCATCGGCAGCTATCTCTTTTCCGGCCCCACGGGTGTCGGCAAAACAGAGGTCGCGCGGCAACTGGCAAACATCATGGGCATGGAAATGGTCCGTTTCGATATGTCCGAATATATGGAACGGCATACGGTCAGCCGCCTGATCGGTGCACCGCCTGGCTATGTCGGGTTCGACCAGGGCGGCATGTTGACCGATGCCATTGACCAGAACCCCCATGCGGTCCTGCTGTTGGATGAGATCGAAAAGGCCCATCCTGATCTGTTCAACATTCTGTTGCAGATCATGGACTACGGCAAACTGACGGACCACAACGGCAAGCATATTGATTTCCGCAACGTGGTCTTGATCATGACCACCAACGCAGGCGCGTCGGAAATGTCCAAGATGGCCATTGGTTTTGGCCGGGAAAACAACGTTGGCGCGGATGAAGAAGCGATCAACCGCCTCTTTACCCCCGAATTCCGCAACCGGTTGGACGCCACCATTTCCTTCTCTGCCCTGCCGCCGGAAGTGATCTCCAAGGTCGTCGATAAGTTCATCGGCGAATTGGACGCACAATTAGGCGAACGCAAGGTTTCCATCTCGCTCAGTACGGCAGCGCGGGAATGGTTGGCCGAAAAAGGCTATGACCACCTCTATGGTGCCCGCCCGTTGAGCCGCATCATCCAGGAAAAGGTCAAAAAGCCCCTGGCCGACGAATTGTTGTTCGGCAAACTGGCCAAGGGTGGCCAGGTCATCATCGAAGTGGTGGACGGGGCGTTAAGCTTTGAGTTCCAGGCCAAGGAAAAACCGCCCCGGCCCGGGAAAAACGGCGGCGGCAAGGATAGCGGAAAAGACAGCGGAAAAGATGGCGGCGGCCCCGCCGATCCGGAAACCCCCAGCGGCGATAAAATTCCTGAGCTGGTGACCTGAGCCAGGCACCGCCAACGCCTACTGTACGTTATATCGCAGACACAACCGCCAGAGCCGGAAAATCCGCTCTGGCGGTTTTTTTGCCTGGCTTGTCCATTCGCCGTCAATGGCGATCGAAAAAGCACAGAAAGTCAGAATACGTTCTGAATGGAACGCCATCGGGGCATTCAAGGACGTCGCCGGCGTGCACGGACATCTTTGCCGCGACGATAAATGCCGCAAAGAGAACGGATAAGAAATCTGGTGTTAACCACGTATTACAATTGCTTAGCGTGCACCCGACAGGATATATAGCTAATAATGTATAAACAATAATTGCTGCGCTTTCAAAGACAGCGGCGGCGCAATAATTTGGTGTTAAGCGATATGGTTGGATTTATTTTGCGTCGGTTCGTTGCTGGTATTTTTCTATTGTCCGCTTTTTCACTACTAAGTTCCGTTCCGGCCCAGGCTGAACTGCCATCCATCGGCGTTCCGGCAGCCGTGCGCCCGGATGCCCTGGGCACACCGCCCGGCGCTGAAGAACGTATTCTGCAGGTCGGGCTGGGTCTTGTCGCCGACGAAACCATTAGCACCGGCCCTACCGGACAGACCCATCTGTTGTTTGTTGACGGCTCCACCATCTCCATCGGGCCGAATTCATCGCTCAGTTTGGATAAGTTTGTCTATGACCCGAAGGTAAAAAAGGGCGAGTTGGTGGTTAGCGTCTCCAAAGGCCTGTTCCGTTTCGTTGGCGGCCGGATTTCGAAAAAGACGCCGGTATTGTTCAAATCGCCCACCGCCGTCATCGGTATCCGCGGCGGCGTCGCCATCGTGCAGGTGAACAGCCCGGCGCAAATCCAACAGGCACAAAACCGGGGCCAAAACCTGCCACCCGCATCCGCCACCATGTTGTTCGGTGATCAGGTCACCATGCGATCAGGGGGTCAGCAACAAACCATGACCCGGCCTGGCTTTACCGTCACACAGACCTCTGGCGGCGGGGTCAGCACACCGCAACCAACCACCCAGGCGCAGCTGACACAGGTATTGTCCGGTCTGGAAGATCCCCAAACACCACCCGGCGGTGACAATGGCGATGGTGGCCCACAAACCCCGCAACAACTTGCGGCCATCGCACCGGCGGCAGGTGGCGGCGTAGCCTCGATTACCAACGATGATGTCAGCGACAACCAGGTATCGGGCCTGAACTCCGACCAGACACCAAACATTGTAAACCTGGTCGTACCGATCACGGCGTTGGATCCCATCATTACGACAACAACGACCGTCGCCAGTATTATCACAACGGACGCCAGCCAAACCCCCCTGCCCATCTGTACGGAGCCAGGCCAGACCGGTTGTATCGAACCGGTCGAAGAGACAGCGCAGGTGACGACTGAATCCTCTGCCAGCAGCGGGAGTTTGACGGCATTTGTAGGAGCCGCCGAACCGTTCGCTACAATTGGAGTCCCGGGGGGTTTGACGCTAGCAGGCAATTTTTCAGGGCGCGTAAAGTACGCTACAAACCCTGCTCTGGGGACCGATGATGGCAATGCCGCCTTCAATTTAAGCTATCAAGGCGCAACGTTGATCGACGGCTTCTTCAGCACAGGGAATTTCAGCGCTCTCATTGACGATATTGTTACGAATTCTGACGGCAGCCGTGATTTTTCAGTATTATCGCTCGGCAACCCATTCGGTGCGTTCGGTGCGCCCGGCTTTGTCTCACGTGTGGGCGAGCTGTCTGGCACGGGTTTCATTGCACCGAACGACGATTTTTTGTTTTACGGGCTGGAGGATCAGGTTGACGGCCAAAGAGTTTTTGGCTGGGCCGGTATTCCGTACACGGGCGCCCTCCCCACCAGCGGGGCGACGTTCTATGACCTGCAGAATGATTTTGTCCTCGGCTCCATGATACCTTTCGTAAATGCGACATCGGGCGGCGCACTAACGCCAAATTACGGCATCGGCGAAGGTGACAGCGTCATAATGTGGGATGTATCCAATGCCCCGTCGGCCCAACGGGCGTTTGGGCATATGTCGCTATCCGTTCGTGATGGTCAGGCCGGCGAAGCAATAAGCCTTATATTGGGTGAGGTCCTGCTGGATGAAAACGGACGGCCTTTCATC
The DNA here is from genome assembly GCA_018660265.1 of Rhodospirillaceae bacterium. Classification (GTDB taxonomy): domain Bacteria; phylum Pseudomonadota; class Alphaproteobacteria. Next base: position 27,056 of record JABJKS010000093.1, read on the forward strand.
TCGGGCGAAATGCGTGGCAGCTCACGGCTGGCGCCGGGCCAATTGACACATCAGTTCAATGGTTATGTGGCCAGCCAGGATGACGATAGTGGCTTTGATTTCTTTGGCGCGACCGGCCCCAGCTTTTTCAGCCTTGAAGGGGCCATCGCCAACGAGACAACGGACGCTCAAACACAAGCCGGTGTTGTGGATCAGTTTGGCGACCTGGCCAACAACTTCGCCGTACAACCCAACAATGTGGCTATACCCATCGCGGAGACACTGGACCCGCGTACATCCCGTAACATGATCGGCTACACCTCTGGTATTTTTCAGCCGACCCTGAATGATGCCAGTTTTTCCAGTACGGCGGTATTCGAAACCTTTTTAACAAACCCCTTGGGGGTTCGGATCCGCACCAGCGCAGAAACCAACAAGATCCAAGGCTATATCAAATATAACGAAATGGGATTCTCATCAGAGGACACCCAGTTGTTTTTCGGTGACCTTGATAGTTTCGCATTCGGTGACGAAGGGGTCACGTCCGGGCAAAGCATTTTCGTTGATGATGGTGGTTACGGGGCAATTGAAGCAGCAACCCAATTCAGCCAGACCAATGGCGATCCGATTACGACGGAGAATCTTTATCTTGTATCTTCCGGTGCTGCGGATTTTCCCGCCGGGACATTGCCCACCGGCGTAAGCATGTGTGATTGCCAATACCTGAACTGGGGGTTCTGGGGCGGCAGTGTCTATCGCGCCGCTGGCGAAATCGGCTTTTACCGCGAAGATTTCCATTTGGCAACCTGGGTTGTGGGTGATGTACAGGACATGGCCACCATTTCCGGCATGACGGGTACGGCAACCTATTCGGGCCATGTGATCGGTTCGGTTTCCACCCCCGCCGGGGTTCGCACCCGAATTGGCAACCTTGCCTACAGCCTGGACTTTAGCAACCGGACCTTCACTGATGGTGGCATACTTTTTCTGGGGTCGAACGGCAGCATCACCAATTTCGATGGCGGGAATTATGATTTGGGTACCATCGAAGTGCAGAGCGTAACCGAATCCATGACGGGCGACCGGCACAGATTCTCAGGTGCCATATCAGCCGCCACTGGTACGGATGCCAGCCGCACGGGAGGCTTCACCGGCTCCTTCATGGCCGGGGGCGGTGACGGTGCCGCTGAAATGGGTGGACAGTTCAATATCGCAGGAACAGACTATCAAAGCGCCGGGATATTCGCCGGGAAGAAGACGCTCGAACCATAGGAGTCATTGGCATGTCTGATGCACCGAAATATCTGTTGATCGTCAACGCCGAAATAGATCCATCGGTCGAGGACGCCTGGAACCAATGGTATAATGAAGTGCACCTGCCCGAAGCGTTGGCCTGTCCCGGTGTTTTGGCGGGCAATCGTTATCGCTCAGTTGGTGATGCCAGCCTGACCAAGGACGGCGGCAAATCACAATCTTCCGGCCGGGCCTATGTTGCCGTGTATGAGTTGAGTGGACCGGAGGCGTTGGACACGCCGGAATTTATTGAGATGCGGGGCTGGTACCATTTCACCGATAAAATCACCGCCCGCACCCAGGTTTACGAAGCGCTATAACAACGCCCTAATTTTCCGAACCGGCGGATTCCTGCCCAATCACCGTGAAGAACGAGGCGGATTTGGGCTGTTGCGGCAATTCCACCTCCAACGGGATCATCCGGGCCGTGGCGCTGGCCTGACCGCGCACTATGGTGCCTTCCAGGGTTGAGGGCATAGGGTTGCGGGCAATAGGCACTGCATCCGCCGCGCTGTAGACACAAAGATAAATGGCGCGGCGACGGCCTGCCGATTTGTTCGCTTCACTACCATGCTGCAGGCGGGTGTGCATCAAACAGACGGCACCTGCCTTACCCTCGATAGGAACCTGACGGGAGAGATAAGCTTTTTCCAAATCTGGCGCCACCATGCCCGTGAAGGCACCATCCTGGAACAAGCTGTCAATTGACCCCCGATGGGTGCCCGGTACCACCATCAAACAGCCGTTGCCTGCATCCACATCATCCAATAGCAACAATGCGGTGATGACATCATCGTTGGTGTGCGGGGTATAGGAGAAATCCTGATGATAACGCACCACGGTCTGGCTGCCGGGCAGCTTGGTGTTGATCTTGCAATGGTGATACTTCACATTCGGGCCGATCAGGTCGGCGACCATATCGACCATGGGCGCATCGGTCATAACGGCGTTGAAATCGTCGGAAACCTCGCACGGGTTGTTGATCCGGCGCAAGGCCGGGCGTTCCGGTGAATGTTCCGCCCCCATGTCAAAGCGCGGCCGCCCGTCCACGGTGGGGGTGCCGTAAGGCTCGGTGTGGCCACGGCTTTCGTCGTCCCAGTCATCCATTTGCCGGCGCAGGCGCGCCAACGTATCAGGATCAACCGCACCGTCCACGATGATATAGCCGTCCCGCCAGAACTGGTCCTGCTGTACCTGGGAAAGAACAATGCCGTTGGTTGTCATGGCCTACCGCCTCCAAATTTACGTCCGCATATTTATCCATCAAGTCATCGCCAGGGTCCAGGGGCGTTGTAGGCTGCGTTGATTTGGCGCAGCAAAAGGCGAATTCCCACTGTTGCGGGCAGGCTGAAGTACGTATGATCGGGACAGCAAAATTGAACTTCGAACAAATACTTAAACACAAATACTTCAAGGGAGAGCTATCAATGTCAGGTCTATGTGAAAGTCGAATAGCCATCGTAACCGGTGCGGCCCGCGGCGTGGGGCGGGAAAATGCCCTGCTGTTGGCCAAGGAAGGCGCCAAAGTGGTTGTCAATGATCTGGGCGGGGCCGTGGATGGCAGTGGTGCCGATAAAACCCCAGCACAACAAGTCGCAGACGAAATAATTGCCGCCGGCGGCGAGGCCGTGGTGAACGGCGATGATGTCTCCTCCTGGAATGGTGCCAAGAACATGATCGACCAGGCTGTCGATACATTTGGCAAGCTGGACATTCTGGTCAATAACGCGGGCATCCTACGCGACCGTATGCTGGTCAATATGACCGAGGAAGAATGGGATTCAGTCATTCAGGTGCATCTGAAAGGCACTTTCGCCCCGGCCCGTCACGCAGCCAGTTATTGGCGGGGACGGTCAAAGGAAATCGATGGCCCGGTTCACGGACGGATCATCAACACCACCTCCACCTCCGGCATCTATGGCAACGTCGGGCAAACCAACTATGGCGCCGCCAAGGCCGGCATCGCCGCCTTTACCATCATCGCAGCGCGGGAATTGCGCCGTATCGGCGTCACCGTCAATGCCGTTTCACCTTCCGCCTACACTCGCATGACAGATAGCCTGCGGGAATATACGGAGGAAGATATTGCAATGCGTCACCCCCGCTGGGTCGCGCCGACCGTCGTATATCTAGCCAGCGAAGAAGCCCAGGATATCTCGGGCCGGATCATCCAGGCCGGTGCGGGCATGGTCGCGGTCTGTGAGGGCTGGCGTCGCGGTGCCGAGATAGAGCAGATAGCCGACCCGTCCGAGCTGGGCCCCGAAATCCGCAAAATGTGCGAAATCGCCCGGAAGAACTCCGGCATGGACGGTATGGAGCTGGATTAGGGGAACCCGAACAGCATCGCTGTTCATTATAAACCTATAGCTATAGGGCTGCCTGCTTCCCATGGAGGCGAGCAGCCCTTTGTTTATTGCAGACGTTGAGCCATTGGGCGTTTGAGGTCACATCAGGCCAATAAGACAACCAGGTCCATCGGTTCGCCGGTGCCTTCGATGGGGCGTTTGGCGCGATGTTCCAGGGTCGGTGGAGGCTGGTAGCCTTGAGCTTCGGCAATTTCCAAGGTAGCGGCGGTGGTCAGGGCGGCCACGGCCTCGGCCTTGTTGGCTTTTTCAAGCTTGGCAGCAAGATTGACCGGTTCACCGATCACCGTGAATTCCAACCGCTCCCCATCACCGACCGCGCCAAAAACCAGGGGCCCGGCGCTGACGGCAAAGCCGATGTCCAGGGGCATTTCGCCGCCGCGCTGGCGTTCATCGTGCCAGGCCTGGGCGGCGCGCCCCAGATCTTCAATACAGCGCAAGGCATCAGCGGCATAGGTTTCCGTTGGCAAGGCTGCGCCAAAAGTCGCCATGATGCCGTCGCCCATGAACTTATCAATGCTGCCGCCATGGTCCTGAATGACCCTGACCATGCGGCTTTGATAGTCGGCCAGTAACTTCATCAGATAGTCCGGGTCCATGCCCATGGCCATGGGTGTGAAGCCGCGAATATCACAAACCAAAATGGCGGCCCGGCGCACCTCACCCTGGCCGGCCTCTATCCGTTGTTCCGCATGAACGATCTGATGCGCGATCTCCGGCGCGAAAAACCGCTCCAAATCAGAATGGGCCTGGCTCTCCACCACGGACTGCACCAACAACCGCCGGGCCCGCCACAAGGCAATGGCCAGAATGGCGGTGGACAACAATATGGCAATGACTTTATCGAACTCTGCCCCGATCAGGATCTTGTTCGATGTCATGTAGGCGACATAGTCCCGGGTCACCCCCATGTTCTCCGCCTGGGAGGTCGACATGGCATAATACAACATCAACAACCAACTGAACGCCGCCGCCACCCCCGCCAATATGACAAACCCGGCAGAAAACCTTAGGGCCCGCAAGGCGATGAAGATGAAGACATACAGCAAAGTCGGTGCCTTCAGATAGAACGATGCTGGCTGTTCATACTGGATATGGAAGCTCCAAATCAGGCCCATAAGAATGGCCATATCCACCAGTACCGACAGGGCCAGAAACCAGGTCGCTGCAAAGCCGCGATACGCCAGTACCAGCCGCAAAATTGAAAATGCCAGGTATGAGGCAAGAGCGATTGGCACCGGTTCGATCATCGCCGTCGCCGTAGACGTCTTTGGGGCCAGGGCGTAAAGACTGGCCCAGGTAGCTCCGACCAGCAATTGCGCCCAGGCAATCATGATTTCGCTTTGTAGCTGATGCGCCCGGATGGCGCCTGCAACCCGGGGCGGCAGCGTCTTGTTGCGGCGTAATTTGTCCCGGGCCCCCCGCAAATTCAGGGTCTGCAAATTCATGGCGCTATTTCTTCCTTAGCCATAACGAGGCGGGCAGGCTGTCCGTTTTACCCGGCAGGCGGCCCACGGCCGATGCCGCCACCGCCGCGGCCATGCGCGTGGCCACGTAGTTAGAGGCAAATAAAATCTCAAACGCCCCGCCGGCCAGCATTGGCGCCACACCCAATTGTTCGTTATATCCGCGCCAATCCCAAATCATGGGGTAGTCGTCGGGCAGAAAAATATCATGAATATGAACAAGTGCGCCGGGCGGCAGGGTCGGGATCACCCGATTGAACAAGTCATCCACATCACTGCCGGGCATGAGAATGTGGGAGGAGTCTATGAACAGGATATCGCCGGCCGCCAGATCGGAGAAGATATTCAGATCGACGCCGCTAAGGGTGGTTTTCAAAAACTCTATATCTAGGCGATCCACATAGCGTCTGGGTTGGGGGTCAATGGCTATGATGTGGGTGTCCAGGCCGCCATCATCCACGGCCCGCTTCATAAACCGGGTGGAATGGCCGGATCCAACTTCGATAATACGCTTTGGTGCCAGGGTCCGCACCAGGGCATAGGCTGCGGTGGCATCCAGGGTGGGAAACCAGTCCTGGGCCAGGCGGGGGGCGGGCGGCGGTTCATCCGCCATGACCGCGAGGGCATTTTCGAAACGATCAATATCTTGCAACAGCGCGGTAAACGTCGGCTCTGCCGCCGTCATCAATTCGGCCAACGACGGATAGGTCGGATTGCGGCCCGGATGGGGCAGGGTATCAGCATAACGATAGGGAATGAAAAACCCACGACGGGCCAGACCCAGCACCGTCAATAGACCCAACCGCATACTGCGCCTATGCATTCCGCCCCTCATACACCGCCATGGCTATGGCCACTGCCATGGCCATTTTCGCCTGCGGCAAAGTGAAATTATTATTGTTATTAAATTAACACAAATGCTGTCTGAGCGCATGCGAAGAAAAAGCGCTCAAACTATGATGGCGGCTCAAAGGCACTAAAAATGCGGCCACAGTCAGCAAGGGTTTCAGTGCTTAACCCGTGGGCACTGCCTGACGCCGGACACGGCTTTGGCCAATGGAGGCGTCCACCTCCAGCATTTTGGGGCGCAGGGTCATACCTTCCCGGGCGACAAGGGTGCCCGGGCGGCGGGCCTCCGCAGCCTCGGCAATGCCGTCCATGAAAACGTCGTCGTGATCAGGGTCATGATGGAAAATCACGAACTGGGGCACGCCGGCGGCATCACAAAGATCCGCGCCCGCCTGCCATGTGGAGTGGCCCCAACCAACGCAGTTCTTGTATTCGTCTTCGGTAAACATGGAATCGTAAATCACGATGTCGGCACCATCAATGAGTTCCAGGATGGCCTGGTCCAGCTCGCCCGCCACATGCTCCGTATCCGTCAAATAGCAGATAGCCTGACCGTTATATTCAACCCGATAGCCCGAAGCCCCGTCAGGGTGGTTCAACGAAGCGGTGCGCACGACCACGTCGGGCCCGGCATTCAAAGTATCGCCGACCAGGAAGTCATGAAATTCAATCTTGGATTGGAATATTTCCAGAGGCACGGGAAACAGCGGCGATGTCATCAAATTGCACAACACGGCCCGTAGATCGGTTTCCGGCAACAGATGCCCGGCGCGCAGGCGAAAGGTATTCTGGGGATTGAAGAATGGTTTAAAAAATGGGATGCCGCAAATATGGTCGTAATGGGTGTGGGTGAGAAACAGATCGGCGTTTACTATTTCGCCGCTTTCCACCAACTCGTTGCCGAAATATCGCAGGCCCGATCCGGCATCAAATATAAGCAGGCGGTCGCCGCAACGAACTTCAAGGCAGGATGTGTTGCCGCCGTAGCGGACGGAATTGGGGTCCGAGATCGAGATGCTGCCTCGAACGCCCCAAAATTTTACACTGAAATCGCAATGCTCCGACATAACCCAGCACTTTCGAAATTGATCAACCGATACTAACCGGCTGAGGTTAACGTTTCATTCAATTGCTACGGTCCTCAACAGATCGTTTTGTATTATATCGTTTCGATATATGTCAACTTAACTATATTACGTCTAATATGTTGGGCTTGTAAACCCCTATATCAAGGGAAAAGACATGTAGGGATTTACAGCCCCATCTGGCGCAGGATCATCTGGCTGAGGGCCGCTTCCGGATCGTTCAGCTGATCAACTATGGAAAAATGATTCTGATCCGGCAAAACAACCACCTCCACGTCAACGCCCTGGGCCCGCCAGGCAGCGGCATGGTCTTCGCTTTGACGCAGATACTCCGGCCCCTCGTCGCCGCCAACGGTCAACAACAACGGCCCGCGTGTGGCGGGTGCCAAATCCGTGGGGCTGTTGCGCGCGGCCTCCGCGACCCCCAGCTTCAAATCATCGTTCAGGAAACAAAGACGGATCGGCTCCAAATCATAGAGGCCGGAAATACCGCAACCCCCTCCTATCAGGTCCACCGGCAAATCCGGTGAGCCGCCATCAAAGGCGGGCCAGTCCGTCGCCATCATCATGGCTACCAAATGGCCTCCCGCCGAATGGCCGGAAATAAAAATGCGCTCCGGGTCACCACCAAAGCTGGCGGCATTGCGATAGGTCCAGGCAAGGGCGGCCCGACACTGGCGCACCAACTCATCCATATCGATAGTGGGGATCAGGCCATAGTTGACCACCACGGTCGCCGCCCCCTTCGGTGAGAAAGCCCGCGCCACGTATGAGAATTCATCCTTCGACAGCATCTTCCAATAGCCGCCATGGATAAAGACCTGGATTGGGGCTGGTCCGGGCGTGCCCTCGGCTGCTGGGAAGACATCCAATACCTCGTCCACGCCAGGGCCAAACCGGATGTCCCGTTGGCCTGCCAGCTGTTGGCGTAAGTCGGCACTGTCATCGGCAAAGCTTTTCATGAAACCCAAAGCGCCCGCCACCTTGTTGCGATTGTCGTATTCCCGATCCAGACCGGCCTGATCATATGTTCCGTAAACAATTTCACTCACGCCTGTTCTCCCGATTTGCCGGCCGTCATCACGGCCAGCATTTGTTTTATTTTATCGACCGCTAGATCGTTGATGCCTTCGGCCAGGCGATTGGCCAGCTCTGTCGCCTCCGGCCCGGTCTCTGTCGTATCTATCACCACCCGTGGGTGGCTGAGTTTTGCCAGGCGGCGCACCGCATCCGCCTCATCCCAGATAATGTGAAAATAGCCGCAGATCTGGTCCACCAGGATGGGCGAGGGTCGGCCCCGGTGGCCCCGCTCCAAGGCCGACAGGTAGGCGGCCGAGATTTGCAGATCCGCCGCCATCTGTTTCTGGCTAACGCCCTGGGCCTGTCGCAGATCCCGAATACGCACGCCAAATGGTGTCAATCCGGTAGTCTGCGACGGCCCCGCACTCATGGTATCAGTCCTCCCCCTGCCACAAGCCATAACCTTTGTGCCAGTCCTCGATGGATTGATTGGGATATTCGGCGCAGAGTTCAATGTTTTCCCCTCCATGCAGGGCCACCCAAGGGGCGGCGCTGTCCAGCATGATATCGACAAAATGTTCCGGCCGGGGCAATGGCGTATCTATAATGGATGCCAGGGGGTGGATCAGGTCGGGCCAGTTTTCATTCCAGGCCCACATATGGCTGCCGCACTTCTTGCAAAAATACCGCCTGTGCTTTGACGGCTGGCCGTCGTTCAAGGCCTGATAAACGGACAGGTTTTTCTTGCCCGTAATCTTCATGCTGTTGTTGTCAGCGAGGAGATTAATAGCGAAGCCCCCCGCACCGCCCGCCTTTCGGCAGATGGAGCAATAACATCGTTGATAGGGCTGGGGCCCAGGGCTGTCGACCGTGAAGTGGACGGCACCGCAATGACAGGATCCTTGCAACTGCATGTTTCAACCTCTCCCGAATAAATTGCTTCAGCGTTTTCGCCGTAGCAGGACATAGTAGGCACCTTCGCCGCCATGTTGCGGCCTGGCGCTTTGCAAACGCAAGATCATATTTCGTACCGCGGGCTCTCCCAACCAACGGGGCAGATTGCGGCGCAGAACGCCACTGTCCCGGTCCGGCATAAATCCACTATCGAAATCGTCCCGCGGCCCGCCCTTGCCGGTGATGATCAAGACGCAGCGTTTGCCGGAGCGATAACCGGCGGCGACAAAGGCATGCACCGCACGGTGCGCATCGGCCTGGGTATGGCCATGTAAATCCAAGCGCGCATCGATGACCATCTGCCCCCGGCGCAGGCGTTCCGCGCTGCGTTTATCCAGTCCACTGCTGAGGCCTCCATCGCCGTTCGCGTTTACAGGCAGCGGTGCCTTGGCGACAGAGTGCCTAATTGCGGGCCGGGCAGCCTTAACAGGTTTTGCCCCGGTTCGTGTGCCGGCTGGGCGCGCCGCCGTCTTTGGTGGGATACGTGGTGGCCGGGATGGCCGCCCCTTCAATGGTTCCGCGTCACGCACAGCCGCCTCAAACAGCGCGGCGTCGTCGATGGCGACTTTGTGCTTCTTACCCGGTTTCGTCATCGATCAGAACAATGTGCAGGCTACGGGGCCCATGGGCACCCAGTTCGATGGTCAACGCAATATCAGCGGTGCGCGACGGCCCGGTGATCATGTTCACCGTACGCGGCATGGTGAAACCGCGCCCTTGCTTGTTGGCCTTGCGCAACTTCGCCCAGACATCTTCATAGGCGCCGACCACTTGGGATTTGCGTAGGGCGACCACATGATAGTCAGGCACGAAATTCAAGGTCGTGGGGTGGTTCGCACCGGACAGGGCCACCAAAGTCCCGGTTTCCGCCACAGCGGCAAAGGCCGGCGTGACCGAGACAAGATCATCAATACCCGCCGCGCCCTGTTTCGTGTCCAGCAGATGTTGGCCATCCCAATCCAGGCCGGTCAGCCAGTCGTCCGGTGCCAACGTCACCTGTGTTGGTAAATTATTGGCGCGGAGATAATCCGCCACCGCAGCCGGCACCGCAGTCTCGTCCGCGACAACGACCACGGTACACGATGCCGCCGCCGCCATTTCCTGGAAGCGTTCAACCAATTCACCGTGCTCTCCCTTGCCACGGGCCGGCACCAGGTTGGATCGATGCTTGGTGATATGTTCATTCAGATCTTTTTTGGCATCTGTGCTAAGCGCCGGGCGTCCCAGGGATTGACGGATGGAGCCCAAAATAGCGTCCCGCCCTGATTTCGCAGTCATGAGAATTTCCTCTCACGCTGTTGTTTGCGCCAGCGCTCCTGAAACGTCTGCCCCTCGGGCGCGGGCAGGTCACGGCCCTTGGTCCAGCCCCCCGCGAACCACAGGTTCCGCATGCGGCCCTGCTTGCGGCCCAGAAAGGCCAGGCCGCGCATGGCCAGACGTGCGCCGGCACCATATAGCCAGGGGCGTTTCGCGAAAAAGGCCCAGGCGGATAGGCCCCAACGTTCCATTGCCGGCACGTCGCCGGCCTCAAAACTGCGTTGCCGCCATTGCCGCAGCAAATGCGGCAGGGGAATAGAGACGGGGCAGACTTCTTCACAGCGCCCGCAAAAGGTCGATGCACAGGGCAGATGCTTGGTCTCGCTGACGCCGAGCAAGGCCGGCGACAAGACAGCACCCATGGGCCCCACGTAGACCGTGCCATAGGTATGGCCGCCAACCGATTGATAGACGGGGCAATGGTTCATGCAGGCACCGCAACGAATACAGCGCAGCATATCCTGAACTTCCGTACCCAGCATGGCGGAGCGGCCATTGTCCAACAAGATCACATGATATTCGCCGGGCCCATCCACGTCATCGTCCCGGCGCGCGCCGGTAGAGATTGTGGTGTAGGCGGAGAATTCCTGACCCGTGGCAGAGCGCGCGAGAATACGCAGAAATGTTGTTGCGTCTTCCAGGGTGGGGACAACTTTTTCCAACGACGCCACCACGATGTGGATCTTGGGCAGGGTCTGGGTCAGATCGCCGTTGCCTTCGTTGGTGACGATGATGGAGCTGCCGGTTTCCGCGATCAGATAATTGGCACCGGTGATGCCGACGTCGGCATCAAAGTATTTCTGCCGTAGAATTTCCCGCGCCTCGTTGACCATCTTCGGCGGCTCGGTCTGACGTTCCGTGCGGCCCAACTTGGCATGATGTTTCAGAAACAGGTCAGAGACCTGATCCTTGGTTTTGTGGATAGCGGGCCCGATGATGTGAGAGGGGGGTTCTTCCGCCAACTGGATAATGTATTCGCCCAGGTCTGTTTCAACAGGTTCGATGTCGTGCTTTTCCAGGAAATCGTTTAGGTGAATTTCCTCGGCAATCATGGATTTGCCCTTGGTCACCGTTGTCGCATCGACGGATTGGCAAATCTTCAGAACGGCCTGGCGGGCGTCTTCCGGTGTTGAACACCAATGCACCTGGCCGCCGGCGGCTTTGCAATTACGTTCGAAGCGTTCCAGATAAAAATCCAGATGGCCCAACACATGGTCCTTCAACTCCCGCCCGCGCTGAGACAGTTTTTCAAATTCCGGCAGTTTGTCCACGGCCCCCTGGCGGTTGGGGATCATACCGCTGTTAATCATCGCCATGGCATCACGAAGATCCGGATCGGCGATGGCCTTGTTGGCGTTTTCCTTAAAGGCACCGGGCTTCATAAATTCCATAGCCATGGCCCTAGCCTTCCCCGCCAGTTTCGCCAGCTTCACCGATGGGCGGGACCTGGTCGGTCATGCCGGCCAGAACTTCTGCCACATGACGCACCTGCACGGAGGAGCCTTCCCGTTTCAGGCGACCGGCGATATTTAACAGGCAACCCAGATCGCCGGCCAGCAGCAAGTCGGCCCCGGTCTTCACCACATTGGCGGTCTTGCGCGATACGATGTCGGTGGAAATTTCCCCATACTTCACACAAAAGGTACCACCGAAACCGCAACAGGCTTCGGTCTCCGCCATCTCTTCCACCGCCAGGCCATCGACACCGGCCAGCAGTTCCCGGGGCTGATCCCGCACGCCCAGCTCCCGCAACCCGGCGCAGGCATCGTGATACGTCGCCGTGCCGTCGTAATGCGCAGTCACGCCTTCTATTTTCATGATATCGGCCAGAAAAGTCGTCAGCTCAAACGTCTTGGCGGCCAGGGCCCGGGCCCGACGGCTCCATTCCGGATCATCGGCAAAAAGCTCCGGGTAGTGCACGGCAATCATACCGCCGCAGGAGCCGGAGGGGGCTACCACGTAATCAAAACGTTCAAACGTTTCGATCACCTGGCGGGCGATTTGTCGGGTGTTGTTTCGGTCACCGGAATTATGGGCCGGCTGGCCGCAACAGGTTTGATCCGGCACATGCACGGTACAGCCCGCAGCCTCGATCAATTGCGCCGCAGCGAAACCAACCGTGGGTCGGAACAAATCAACCAGGCAAGTGGCAAACAGCCCCACATTGATGGGCGCGCTGCCTGTTTTAGGACTATTTGTTTTTTCGTCTGCCATATCTAAACCGTCTAACCGCCCAAAAGCCTTTTCGAATTCAGCTGCGGTTATAGCACCACCCGTGCAGGATTACAGCCGGTCTGCGACCGGGATTGGCAATAACAGGAACCAACGGCCTGCATTTTTCATGCGCCCGGCAATTGCGGCGGCATCTGCGCCATGGCCCCAAAAGACATCGCCCCGCACGCCGCCCTTAATCGCGCCGCCGGTGTCCTGGGCGATCAACAGGCGGTTCAGACTATGCGCTGCCTGATCCGGGTCCACGCCGGGATGGCTGGACTGTAACCATATCGGCGCACCAAGGGGCATAAGGCCACGATCCACGGCGATGGAACGCCCTGGCGTCAACGGCGCGCCCATGGCCCCAAGCGGCCCCGGCCCCACCAATTCACGGAAGAAAATAAATGACGGGTTCATCTCCATCAGCGCCCGGCCTTTTGCGGGGTTGTTGCTTAACCAGGCCCGGATCGATTGCATGGAGACGTTTTCCCGGGTCAGGATCCCGCGCTTGATCAATTCCCGGCCAATAGCGTAGTAGCGTCGGCCATTGCCGCCCGCATAGCCCAGGCGCATTTCACCGCCATCATCCAAACGCACCCGGCCCGAGCCCTGAATATGCAGGAAGAAGGCGTCCGTGGGGTCATCGACGAAAACCAGTTCCAACCCCCGCCCGGCCAAGGCCCCGGCAGCGATCTGATCCCGTTCATAGTAGGGACGCAACCTGTCGCCGACCCCGTCATGGGTCAGGCGACCGACAATGCGTTTGCCTTTCAGGCTTTCGCTGAACTCGCCTAGGTCAACCTTCACCAGATCCTTCGGCAGACCATATAATGGTGTAGTGTAAGGGCCCTGCCGGCTGCGGCTGCCGTTCAGTTCGGGTTCGTAATAGCCGGTAAAAAGACCATTCTTCTGGCCACCATGGTTGATCGCAAAGGCGCGAAAGTTCTGTTCGAAAAAATGCCGGGCAAGGCCGGGCTTTGCGACGGTAACACCGCCTGCCCGGCGGCAAACGTCTAACCAATCAGCCGCCGAACCGCCGATCCGGTCCCTGCCGCCCAACGACCGCTGCTTCGGCCATTTGGCAAAACGTTCGCAACTTCGCAAAAATGCATTGAGAGCCGCACCATGATCGTCAACCGCCCAGCCATCCAGGGCAATAAACGGCACGGCGCGATACGTCATCCGATCTTCGGGTGCAATGCCGTCGGGGGGCACCAAGGGGCCGGGCCGGGTCATCCACCACAGCAACAGACCCAAGGCCACCAGCAACGTGCCGGCCCAGAGAATGGCAATGCGACCGGTCATAGCAGCCTAAAAAGTCAATTCTCGCCGTGGGTTTCGACAAGCTGCCAATTGGGGTCGCGGTTGCGGGTGTCGCGGGCAAAGGTCCAGATATCCGTGACCTCGCGGGTACCGCTTGGTTGATCGGGCAGCATTTCGCCATCTTCATCCCGGCTGACGGAAACCATTTCCGAGATGAATTTGATGGTTACTTCGGCCACTTTATCCTTCAATTCCGCGTCAACAATTTCCGCAGCGTTGAGAGAGACAATCGTGGTTTCCAAGGTATGCCCTTTGTCTTCCCGGTCGTCTATGGCCCCAACAAAGTTTTCATAGACCTGATCGTTCAGCAAAGGACGCAAGGCATCGCGATTACCATTGGCAAAGGCGTCCACAATCATTTCATATGCGCCACGCGCGCCTTCCGTAAAAGTGGAAGGCTCGAAATGATGATCGGCCAGCTTAATTTTTGTCAGACCCGCACCAACCGGAGAATCTTCGGCCCAAAGGGCGGCCTCTTCCTCCTGTCTGATATTGCTGTCTTCAACCTCATCGCCATCATCGTTCGAAGCCGGTTTAACCCGGCCCCGGTCGGAGAGAGAAACCACGTTGTCTTCAGCATCGGTGTCATCGCTATCGACCCGTTTGCTCAATTGATCAGGCTGTTGGTCGGGCCGCGGTTCGTTCCCCGTGCGCCGGCCAAGAACGCCGCGCAGGCGAAAGAAGATAAAGCCCGCCACCATGGCCAGGAAAATGATATCGAGAAAACTACCCTCGCCCATAAAATTCGTCTGTCCTGCCGGGTCGTTGATCCTGGTGGATGTTCTATCCTGACTGTCAGGTCGCCGCCCGCTACCAGCAACCACACAGCCTACACTTCGGCGCAAAACGTACCTTACGGCCCGTATATAGCACAGTACATTGGCATCACTATCTATTTATACTGTACTAAATAGGCGTTGCAGAGGCAGGGAGCAAGTGGCTTAGAACATGGGCTTTATTATTCTTTTAGCGTTTATCGCCATTCCTTTGATCGAAATTGCCGTGTTTATCGAAGTTGGCGGTTATATCGGGCTGTGGTGGACCTTGGCGATTGTCGTGGGGACCGCCCTGGGCGGGACTTATATGTTACGCCGTCAGGGCCTGGCCACGTTGCACCGGGCCCAGGCCAATATGGCAGAAGGGCGCATGCCCCTGCGGGAAGTCTTTGACGGATTGTGCCTGTTAATCGCCGGTGCCTTATTGCTAACACCGGGATTTGTCACGGATTTGACCGGCGCTTTATTGTTGATGCCCCCGGTTCGGGGTTTTCTGGGCACATTGGTTGCCAGCCATATTGTGGAAAGCGGCCAATTTCAGGCCCAGGCGGGCGGTACAGCGTTTCACAGCACCAATCAACATAGCGGTTTCCATAGGGCGGGCAACGCGCCTGACCCGGAACAGCGTGACCATGGCAACAACGATATCATCGATGTGGACTTTGAGGAGGTTGTAACCAAGGACCCGGATGTTGACAGCTACATTCTTGACCGCACCGACGATGACCCGGATAAAACGAGCTAAGCTCACCTTGCTGCCCTGCCGCAGACGTGATAGCCACGCCTGCAGTGAATTCAAGGGTGAGATACAGCCATCATGACCGATACCACAGCCGGCGATCAAAACGTAAGCGCCTCCACGGATGCCCCCCACGTTCAGGTTCATGCCCAATACGTCAAGGATCTTTCGTTTGAGAATCCAGAGGCACCCCACAGCCTGTCCAATCAAAGTACGCCGCCAAAAATTGAGGTTTCCGTCGATGTGGGCGCGCGCGGACTGTCTGCCAGCCAGTTTGAAGTGGAGCTGCGGATTACGGCCCATGCTGAACAGGACGATAAAAAGGCCTTTGTGGTTGAGGTGCAATATGCCGGCGTATTCACCTTGCACAATGTGGATGAAAGCAACCTAAAACAGGTTTGTCTGATCGAATGTCCCCGCCTGTTGTTCCCCTTTGCCAGACGGATCGTAGCGGATGCCACACGGGACGGCGGCTTTCCCCCCTTGTTGCTGGAACCCATCGATTTTGCCACCCTGTATGTACAATCGGCCGACAGAGTTCAGGAAGGTCCGACAAATGGCAGCAATGGGGCTGGCGAGGCCTAGTGTCCTGGTTCAGAAATACGCCGTATTTAGGACGGCCTAAGAGGCCCCTCGGCTAGGCGTGTGGCCCGTCGTGATGTGTTGCATCATGAGGGCCGCACAACGACGTCCGAGGGG
>JABJKS010000064.1 GCA_018660265.1 Rhodospirillaceae bacterium
AGGCATCGAAAAGGTCAAAGCAGAATGGCTCCTCGTCACCCTGGCATACAATTGCAAGCGCCTCTGCAATCTCAAAGCCGCATAGGACAAAACAACAGGCTTACAATGAAACACCGAAACCTAAATCCGACAGACTGCTAGTCCAGAATGGGTGCACTGCCTACACGTGGTACCGGGCGTCCCCCATCGGCAACGCCCATGCAGAGGATGATTTCATCCGCCCGGGGCGCGTCACCGATCATCACAGTGATGGTGTCGAAATGATCGAACGACCAGGCCTCATCCTTATGACCCAGGGGCAGGTCGATAGGGGCACCGACCGCTGCCACTTTCGCATTGGATGGGATCAATGCTTTGCCGCCGCCAACCGCCGCCCGCATGGGTTTGCCCAGTTTGGGATGGATCATGGCGCCGCCATGTTCCAAATCACCCGCACTGCCGACAATGGCAGCCTTGCCATAGCTGATGGGGGCACCGCCCAATTCGGCGACGGCGCTGTCCATCAGGCGCTCACCCAAGGCACCACTGATATCAAACAATGGCGATAGGTCTTCGACAAACTCACCTGCCGGCCCTGCGAACGGATTTTGCACCACCGCCATGGCGACCACCCGTGTAATGGGATCGCAGGCTTTACCATGGCCATCGGTCTCGATGACCTCTTTGATGATGACGGTTTTGCGGATGTTCATTTTGATGCTTCCCTGTGTTGTTCTTTTAAAGGTTCACGAAACCCTTCCAGTTGGACATATAGATCAGGAAGCTTTCATTTAAACCTTCGTTCCGCAGGTAATCACCACTGACGGGCAGGGCCACCACTTTGAAATCAGGATCTTCTGCTCGAAGGGGGAAGTCGTGGTGCAGGATGGCACCGCGACCGATCATGACGAAATCGCAACCCTGCTTCAGGCATTCCTTCGCCATTTGGGTAGAGGTGATCTTGCCGGCGACCCCCAGTTGTACATTGCCCCGATCCAGTTCCGTGAAATAGGACATCAGACTGCGGCCCTGGAATTCTTCCTCTACCGGTTCCTTGAAGACATCCCACAGGGACATGTCCAGGAAATCAATGGCCCCCTGGGTCATCAATTGTTGTGCCACCTCGCAAATTTCTGCCAGGCGCAAGCCGAAGCGTTCCGGCGAAAGGCGAATAGAGACGTTAAAGTCCGGCCGGCAGCGGGCCCGGATGCCGTTTACGATTTCGAACACAATGCGGCTTCTGTTTTCCAGGGATCCGCCATATTCGTCCGTGCGCTTGTTGATCTCGGCGCTTAAAAACTGGCTTAAAATATAACCGTGGGCGCCATGCACCTCGACCCCATCAAAACCGGCGGCCTCGGCCCGTTTGGCGGCCAGAATGAAATCCTCCACCAACTGACCGACTTCGTCATGCGATAACGCGCGGGCACCGGCCTCCTCATCCGCCGAAGGGCAAACGGGCGTTCCCTCAATCAGATCGGCGGGGGTGCGGTTGCCCGCATGATGCAATTGCATGATGGACAGGCTGTCATGGCTTTTAATCGCTGCGGCCATACGGCTCATCCCCTCAATATGATCATCGGAGAACGCGCCCAGTTGGCCCGGAAAGCCCTGGCCAACTGCCTGAATGTGGGCCGCTGCCGACATGGTCAAGCCAAAGCCGCCCTTGGCCCGCATTTCAAGCCAATTGATCTCGTCATCGGACAAACGGCCATCTGCATGACTCTGGGTATTTGTAAGCGGCGCCAGCATAAAGCGGTTCTTCATTGCCGGGCCACGGGAGAAGGGTAAAGATTCGAACAAAGACGACATGTGATGATGTTTCCTGAGTATGTATTTTGCATGTTTTTTTGGGTTGGCCGAAACTTACCCCGTGCGGGGCGCTGGGGAAACGTCTTTTCCACCCCGTTGGGGTTATTCTTTACCCTGTCGCCAGAACAGCCGCAGGCCCACAATCAATGCCGGGATCGCGGCCAGCATAAAGCCCAACTTGTAACCTTCGGTGATTTGCAGGGCGAGGCCGAAGATGGCGGGGTAGCTCATCATACCCAACATGGCAAAGGACAGAATGCCGCCCGTCATGGAGGCGATTTCGCCTTTCGGTGCCAGGCGGGCCATTTCCGCGATCAGGACGCCGTGGAAACTGATGGCAGAGGCGGAATAGAGGATTGCCACCAAGGTGATCTGAATTGGCGTCCAGTCCTTGGTGAACAGACCCGTCAGCAGGGCCGACAGCGCGATCATCAGGCCGAACAGGGCCAACATGGTGCGCGGTTTGATCAGGTGCGAAGATATCCAACCCCACAATACCCGTGCCAGGATGGAGATGCCTTGGGCAATGGCGAAGATGTAGCCGGCCTGGGCCAATTCGTAATCCAGGCCCTGCACCAGATAGGAGACGAAAAATGCCCCGAACAGGGACTGAACCCCGACATAGAACCACCAGGTAAAGGCCAGTTCCCGATAGGTCTTGTGGCCCAGAATACGACGCAACATGCCGAAGGCGGCCAGAATGCTAAATGGATAACCAGGCCCCCGTTCCGTATCATAGTGTTTGCGCAGGGGTTGGAGGAGGACGCCATAGATCAGGCACGTCAGACCCGCCCCCACGAAAGCCCCGCGCCAGCCATAGGTCGCGGCCAGCAACGGCACCATTAAGCCGGCGATCATGCCGCCCACGGGCACGCCGGTCTGTTTCAGGGAAAAGATAAGCGGTGCCTGTTTCGGCGGCGACAGTTTGGCCAGGATGACCGTGGAACAGGGCGTCGCGACGGCGGAGCCGATGCCCATGCAGATAGCCCCAAGGCAGATCGTCCAGATGTTGCCCAGGGACGACAACACTATCCGCGCACGCTTGATAGCGGTACGTTTATCGGCTGCCGCGATACGCCGCCAGAGCGTGTCGATTGGTGGCGGATCGGTAAGCCGCAAATCGGCTGGCTGCTCAATCTGAGCAGTATCTGCGCAATGTCGCGTTCTCAT
>JABJKS010000065.1 GCA_018660265.1 Rhodospirillaceae bacterium
AGCCAAGGGATCGGTAACTGAGCCTGTCGGCCGCTATCTGGTGCTGTGCCTCCTTGTTGCACGTCCCCGCTGTGGAATTTGAGGATGTGTTGATGCGCCTCCATGCAGCATTGAGACCGGGGGGCGTTTGCTACATGTCGTTCAAGTACGGCGTGGGAGAGCGCCTGGCGACGGGCCGCCTCTTCTGCGACCATACTGAGGCCACATTGGAAAAAGCAGTGGGTGCCGCGCCGGACTTCCGCCTCATCGATGTCTGGACTTCTCCCGACGCTAGACCGGATAGGGCATCGGAATTTTGGCTAAACGCCATAGCCAGGCGGACATAACCGCAACGATTTGATTTAGCGGCACTAAATTTCCATTGGCTCCTCATGGTTCTCGACACCCCATCTCCCCCTGGCCTCGTTAAATGAGACGACGCAAACGAAGCGATAGCCATAGGTAAAATCGTCATCTTCGTCTTGCTCCAGGTCACATTCCAACGTGCTGAACACGACCTGAATTTTTCCATCCGCCAACTGAATTTGGCGATCAATGCTGTAGTTGATAACGGTCGAGACGTATGTGCCGAGCCATTCTGGCGCGTAACGTTCCACCGCTCTCCAAAAGTCGTCTTCGGGAACGGGGTGTTGCGGCTCAACCCCTTCTGGCATCTCTTTCGGTTCCGGCGCCTTAGCTTTGGCGGGAGCGGGGTTGTCCATATTTGCCGCCCTCCAAGACTCGATCGCCGGATGCAAGAGGCTGCGCTCCAGCACCTCGCGCTGGTGATCGAGTTCTTCTTGCGTTGGCGGCTCGGGCTTGAGCGCGTTGGCCTGAGCGAGACTGTATATCGGCATCAACTGCTCCCGCGACATCAGGTCCAACTCGTCCTGGGAGTACATCTTTAAGGCCATTGCGGAGATAGCGTCCGATGATACCTGCTCTGCCATTGTCTGCTCCATTCCATTAAAGGGCGATACCGCCTAGCTCAAACCCAGTGTCTCAGAAAGCGTCCCCATACATGCCGGATGCCGCCTGGGTGCGCGTGTAACGGCTAAATGGTATCCGCCAAGATGCGGTAGACCGACGCCCGACCGATACCCAGCTCCACCGCGATGGCGGTGGCCTTCATACCCTTGGATCTCAAATCCAAGACCTCCTGCGTCTTAGCCCTGGCGGTTGGTTTCCTGCCCTTGTATTTGCCTGCAGCCTTTGCCTTGGCGATGCCTTCCCGTTGCCTCTCCAGCATCATCTGCCGTTCGAACTGGGCAATGCCGCCAATAACGGTCAGCACTAGTTCGCCGGTTGGCGTGGCGGTATCGATGCCGAGGTCCAATATCTGAAGATGAGACCCCTTTTTACGCAACCCATCCACAATGTCGTTTAGGTGCCGCGTGGAGCGCGCCAGGCGGTCAAGCTTGGTCACTACCAGTGTGTCGCCCTCCCGGACGAAATCTAGCGCCACGGCCAGCTCAGCGCGGGCGCCGACGGACGAGACCTGCTCCTGGTAGACCTTTTCGCAGCCCACGGCTTCCAGGTCACGAACCTGGGCTTCAAAACCCGCCTGCTGATCTGTCGTTGATGTTCTTGCGTAGCCAATGCGCATAATTTCTCGCCTCCCACATATATCTCGTTAGCCTTAAAGATTATGTGGGAATTATGTCCCAAAAATCAATAGATATTTATATGGGACACTATTTAAGCCTGCCAAACGATCCCACAGGGGCTAGCCCTATTGAGATGAAAGTGTTTGAGACCGCTGTCTGCGGCTTCGCCCTAAGGCGCAGAGATTATAGTAGCGGTGAAGTAGTTGGCTCTTATGAAGCGGTATTGAGCGCTGAGAACGGTATTTTCACGGCCCAGACTGCGGCGACAAATTTGCACAACAATGCGATCACCCATTTGAGGGCAAGGAGGATGTTTCACCGACCAGATCTCATGCCAGTGCGCCCTTGTTCTGGGTATTTCGCTCCATCGTATCCTCTTTTCCCCGGCGCACTTTGCGTAGAGGAAAACGCACAGTATGAGGATGTTTATTACTGCGGGGCATGATCATACATCCAACGCAGGTGCGGCAATTCAAGCACTTAATCCTTGCGAAAAAGCCTCCCTAAGCCTTCTTTTAGTTGCTCAATTGGATTGGCGTCCAGCTCGCCTGGTTGCCGCGATCTTCCAATAAGCGTCCGTGCAACACGAAACCCCAAGTCGGAGTAACGTTAAGTAGGTCCAAATTTTATGCGAAATGCAGCGCGCAGGTGTCCAGGATAACTAGACCAGGAACCGCCCCGCTGAACTCGAGTTATGCATGCACCCTCCAGCCAAGGGAGACCGTCAGCAGTGGAATTGCGGTAGTTTTTATGATAGCATATCGCTCGTCTATATTGAGCTGATTGTATTTTGTTCCCATTGCAATTCCCGGTCATAAAGGAATTGCACTTCGTTTGTGGGTCTAGCGAGTGCCGTTCAAGGACAGGGTCAAGCAAATCAAACACGCCGCCTGAAATCACCGTCACCAACTTTCGGCCATAGCTCATTTGCGGATGTCCGGGGCCAATTGCCGGAACACAAGGCAGTCATCAATTTGGCTGAGCTACATAGAAGTTCAGGGAACTAAGGGTCTATTGTCCTTTCCCATCGAGTTTGCCCACCGCAGCAGTTAGGAACCAGAAGATCTGAACAACTCCATCTGGCTGGACCACTTGCGTTAATATATGGTAAAAATAGATCGTAAGGAGAGTGGTTTGTGTAGAATTGTAACGAAATATCTGATTTCTGTTTTCACGATTTCCTTTGTCTCAGGTTGCGTCGCTACTGCGTCACCGGAGGCAACTAGTATAGGAAATCCAAGCGTCATAACGTCGGCTCGTGAATTCATCCGTATTAGGCATGAAATAAATAACGCAGATGCTGCCAATGAGATGGCAATTAAATGGTGTCAGGAACAAAACTTGAGCGTTGAAAAAACCAATAGTTCCTGCAGCGGTCCGTGTATTACAACTTATCAATGTCGCTGATAGGTGCAGGGCTAGCTGCGTAAATGGAATTGGCGTCTGCCATTTTTGCAGGAAAGGCCTGGAACCAAAGCGAATAAGATCAAGAAATATTCCTTGGAGTTTTATCGATTTTAGAGGTGTAGTAAATGATGCAGGATGAAGAATGAAGAAATTTTTTCTTTTGATTGCTATCGGTAACTGCTTTGCATTTTTTGCTGTCTATCCTGTGTCGGCAATAGCAAGCGAGCCGATTATCTTGGTTCTTGGCGACGATTGGGATAAGCGCTCAATTGCACGCAACAGCCAAGCTTTCGAGAGAGTGCTCGGGGGAATTTCTAATTGGCTTATTCAGAGGAGGATCCGGGTTCTAGATGAACCTATGGTGCCGCAAGGTCGTTCCATTCATCAGCGAGTTCGCCGTACAAAAGAGAATACATTGGAGGTTGCCCAGGAGTTTAGAACTCCAGTGATTGATGCTGTTGTGGTACTTAAGATTTTTCCGGAGATAGATACGGTGGCAGGCGAAACCCTGCTCAATGCATTGATAGTCGGCAATATCACCAACGTCTCAACTGGCAGCCTCATTGGAAACGTCGAGGTTAGACTGCCGGAATACCTCCCTGTCGAGAAGTCCTGTGTTGTTCACCGCGACTGCGTAATAGCAGCCATAGGGGACCAGGCTCAAAACTTAGGGCAGAAAGTCGGCGAGGTGCTAATGAAGTATTTTAATCGCGCAATGGTGGTTGGGCGACCGAGCCTTTCTGAAGCGAACACTAGCTCTGAAGAACCGGCTTTGCTGAGGGTATACAAACTAACCTTTGATAGGTTTGATCCACCTGAATACCATATTGCGGAGAAATTCATTGTCGCATTTTCGGGTTACCATCGCCATGAGATACTTCTCAATATGATGCGACGTGTTGAAATTAGTTATGAAACGCGAAGTGGGGACGCGATGCTAAAGCGGAGCCTTCGCATGGTGATGGTTAATATGGGCATCGACGCTTCGGTTAGATGTATTAAACATACATGTATTATTTCCAAAAATTAGTACGCGTTTGGTTCGAAAATTCTATTTTTATTTTGTTGTGACGTATAAAATTATTTTCCCCACAAAATATCCAGCATAATTTTTTTGTTTTCTTTAAAGAACACCTCGATTTGGATTAAACAAGTCGATAACGCCATATAATTTTTATCGTCATAACCAAATGTAACGAGGTGGTTTTTGGCGATATGCACAAAACACTTCTCGAATTCAATATCTTCGGCTGCCTCTGGATATGAGAAAACCGTTGAATTCGTATAAAGAGCCTTGCGTTCAGCATCACCAAAATTTAACAGACGCTCCACCTTCACAATGTTTTTCTTAAAGGTGAAAGTGGGCTTAATAGGACGGAGCCCAGCTTTGCGGCACTTTGCGTTTTTGATATTCGCAAGCTCGTAATCAGTGCAGACAATATTCGCGCCCGTCGGATCAAAATTGAAAACAAGAATAGAGCCATCTCCGACATAATGCTGGACGATCGTGTAGACCGGTTCTGAAAGTGTGTTTCTGCAAACATAAATTGTCTCAAAGGTGCCAGGCGTCGTCTCCTGGTCTAATGTCATACACCCCGCATCCGCCGTTCGAGGTGCAAAAAATAGCAGCACCGCGACGAGATAAAAAAATACTCGGCTAAAAGTCATCTTTCAAAGTACTTTTCTTTCTGTAGCCAGTAGTACGGGTGATTTTTGATGATTTTCTGTTGTCAGTGTCCGTAGCCCTCGTACCCTTATTTCCGCGTTTAACCTCCGATTTAATTTTCTGCTTGGTATCAGCGGCGGCCTTAGAAAGGCTAGGTTTCCACCCCAATTCTACAAGGACAAATTTTTGACCCGTATCGACACATTCATCCAATTTTACCAACCCAGAGAGAACAGATTTTGTATCAGACCGCATAATATTAATTTGTGTTTCCAGTTCTCGGACCGATCCCTGTGTGTTGCCGTTTTGGTCCGTTACCTCTTCCTGCTCCATCATGTCTGTAGCGAGCGTTTCTGACCCTAAATTTTCCTCCATCCACGCTGAAAACGCTCTCTTGGCCTTTAATTCGGCCTTGCGCCGCGCCTTACTGATGAGACTTCTCTTTGGTGCGAGAAATGACGCATCGGCGTACATTACGATAGCGCGAAGTTTACCGTTTTCGTCAAACTTCGGCACAGCACCTTCAATGGCTTCTGCCTCTTTTTCAAATTCCACACAACTTGCATAGGCTGCACTGGGTAGCAACGCTGTCGTTGCTAGCAATCCAATAATCATAATTGCCGGCCCGCTTTTACCAATCATTTTTCACTCCTTCTTTCACTTTATCGTATGATTTGTTGGCTCGCCTCACCGATGTATCAACATCAACCCGGGATGAGGAATCAACTGAAACGCCGGTCGGCAATCCCCCTCCCAACTTGTTTGCGATGCGTTTTGCTAGGCGGATCCCGACTTTTTGGCCGAAGCTAGACGAGGGATTCGGCGCCCTTATCCTCAGTTTTCTAAATCGAAAACGTTGTGATAAGAGTATGTTAGTCGTCGCTACGTTTATGACTTTGACAGATATTTCGGCATTAAACACTGTGCGCTTAATCACCTGGGTCCCTAGTTGTTTTTGCTCGAGTTCTTGGTTGAAGGCGATTATTTCACTTACAATCATTATGTCGGCACCGGCTGTATTGCCTAGTCTTGCCAAATCGCTGATAGGCGAATTGCCAGAGGAAATCCTATTGAGTTCCTTCATCTGCTCCTTAACAAAACTTCTGTCCAAAACAGTAATTTTACGCGCCTGATTTAACATGCTCTCAATTGTATCCTGAACGGCTCCATTAAACACATCCATGTCGCCTCGTATACCTCGAAGGGAGGGACTTAATTTCGGGTGCAATACAATTGCTCTAACTTTATCGGGGTCAATCCCAGTCTCGTACTTTGCGAGGCTCACTTCCAAGAATACTTTAAACCCTGTAGAAGCATCATTTTTGCTCAGATATCTATACGATTTGATCAGTCCTTTCGTCTTACTACTCAAGGCGCTAATACTGGATGAGGTCTCGATAGCAGTGCCCTCGGACGCTGACATAGAGGAAACCTCGATCGTAGTGGTGAGATCTAGTGTCTTTGTTTCGGAGGCAAATTGCTCGCCAAATACTTGCGAAATTGCGCTCCGGAGACCGTCATTAGTGGCCCGCCGCAAATCAACGCCATTACCTTCAACTTTGACAACGATAACGTTTACTCCAGGCAATGATTTCCCACGATCGCTTTCGTTAGCTGAAGAATTTCTGGTGCCATTACTCGCGGAACTAGCCGCCCCGTTGTTTGCACTGCTAGATGGTGGCCTGTTGAGATTTGATCGAGATTGAATTATCTGCTTCGCATCTTTTGCTGCCGCTGATAGCGAGGGTTTCCATCCTAATTGAACGAGAACAATTTTTTCATTCTTATCGACACATTCATCCAATTTTACCAACCCAGAGAGAACAGATTTTGTATCAGACCGCATAATATTAATTTGTGTTTCCAGTTCCCGGACCGATCCCTGTGTGTTGCCGTCTTGGTCCGTTACCTCTTCCTGCTCCATCATGTCTGTAGCGAGCGTTTCTGACCCTAAATTTTCCTCCATCCACGCTGAAAACGCTCTCTTGGCCTTTAATTCGGCCTTGCGCCGCGCCTTACTGATGAGACTTCTCTTTGCTGTTAAAAAGGTCCCTTCACCGTACATAAGAATGGCGCGGAGGTTGCCGGCATCATCAAATTTGGGCACGGCACCCTCAATGGCTTCCGCTTCCTTAATATACTCATCACAGGATCCCGCGTAAGCGGTTGAACCAGCAATTAGAGCGAACGCAGAAACCAGAATAGCAATTTTTTGTAGTTTCTGGGTCATACCTAAACCTTATAACAAAGCTATATAAGTAAATAACGGAGTACCACTACATTCCCTTTTTATGATGTTACATATCCGCCATAGCGCTAGCTAACCCACTCGTATCGGGCACAGCTATATCGTTTTCACGCATGATTGCAGTAAGCTTTTGACCTGCGCTGACAGAGTTCGTCACAAAGCTAATTGCCTTCGGAACTAATACAGGAATATCTATGGCTGCTTGAAAGGCATCCATTCCATCTGTAATACCCGGCGCGCCCGCTCCAGAGGCGTCTGACCCAACCGATGATAATTGTGAAGCGGCCTTAACACCTTTAAATAAAGCAGGTACATATTTTGCGCCGGCCTCTGCCATCTTCTTTTTTTGTTCAGCGTCTAGTTTTACCCCCGCCGCAAGTTTTTCATTAACAAGAGCGAGCGTAGAGCCGGATTTCGCATTGAACGAATCAAGATCGTCTGCGCCTAGGGCATCACCTTTTTCGCTTATGCTTTTAGCCTCCCCTCTCATTATGGCCGCCTCTTGCTTGAGGCCTAAGGCTTCGGCCAAGTCAGCTATTACCTCGCCCACGACACCAGACTGTGTCGATAATTCTACTAAACCCCCTTTGAAATTCTTTACGATACTTCCCCAATCACCGCCACCACCACCACCAATCTTGGGCAGGCTAAAAGCCAGAGCTTTGGATGCTGAAAATCCAAGTATGGTCACACTAAAGGCACTCAGCAGTACAAATTCTCTACGATCCATTATAGTACTCTCTTTCTTTGTTGTTCAGTGAGTAGTTGGAGGCGTTTTAACTGGTCAACGAAGACCTTTTTTCTGAAGCTGTGCCACGACTGTATCCATTGCAACTTTTACAGCGTCATTATAGGCGTTAGTCTGAGCTATGGAGGCGTCACCACCTTGGCCGTAAACTGCTTGCGGTCGAACCGAAGCAACGGTCTTGGCCCGACCGTCTGTCAACATCCACACTTTAAAGGAGATTTTTGCCAAAACTTTGACTGTGCCACGTGCGGCATCATTTGTCGGGGCGCCAATGTCAATAATGCCCATTCCCAAAAATGACCAACCAGCATCGATTGCAGCACGCTTGTAGCTTTTTTCTATACGCTTTGGTAAGCGGCCGGATTTTTTCATCTTGCCAATAATTTCATCAAGAAGTGGAACATTATCCAATTCATCGATCCCCATGGGCTCAAAGCCGGCATCCACTAACTGTTCCTCTACGGCATATGCGACTTCTTCGCTTATTTCTATGCTTGGTTCGTAGGATACATTATCGCGTTTACGTACTGTGCTCCCACCAGTACGTTTGACTGTAAGCGACTTAGTTCTGCTTGAGTCTATTGAAGTTGTTCCATTCGACGCACTTTCCTCTTGAAGCGAGGCCGAACTTTCCGTCCCGCTCACGGATGTTCGCTTCGCGTCATATGACTGTCTTGAAACTTCTTGACGTGCAATAAACATCGCTCCAAAGTCGCTTGCATCTCCCGCCAATTGATTGCCCGCCGCCGAATTATCGATAAAGAAAGCGTCGATAGCCCCGGGATCAATAGTCGCTACAATGACGACTTTGTAGGTTTTAGTTGTTTTATCGTCTTTATCTTGTTGAACCTTAGTCTCAAGGACGAAATCGTCGACGCTGTTATAAAACTCTTGCTCAAAAGATTTGAGCTGTCTCTTCTTCGCTGTTGGAAGCTTTGCAACGTATTTTTTTAAGGCAATTTTCTTGGCTTCATAGATAGCCAGTTTTTTGGTTTCGCTGGAAAATATTGAATAATCGATGCTGCCAACAGCGGTGACGTGTACTGTTCCCTGCGCATCGACATTATTTCCCCCCCAAACCAAGGAGAAAAAGATCGCAATTGAAAAAATTGCCATGAGAAATGATTTTCGGTACATTATAGCCTCTAACCTTCCAAATAAATTCTAAAGGCCTGCATAGAAGACCTCTTGTTTGGCTCGTTTGATTTTTTCTGCTGCCTGAGGGTCTCTAGGAGAAGCTTCTTTCAGAAACCCTTTGTCAGGATTATTGCCAAACTGCTTAGCGACCTGGTTCAAAAGGCTGAGAAGGGATCCGGGAAAGTAAAATGTTTGATCCAATGCCTTGTCGACATGTACCACTCCACATGATTTTATAGTCCGGCGAAAATGTACATTTATAATCTCATCCAGCAAGCTGCTGATCCGCATGGCAATTGAAACAGCATGACAAACAGTTTTTTGGGCGCCTTTAACTTTTTCCACTCGTTTGAATTTTTTGATATCCAACGCAATCCGAAAAGCAGGCTCTTCCGGTAGAATTATTTTAAAGTTAGAGGATTTAAATGTTGCCATCAATTCTCCGCCCAGTTGCGATTGCCCCATTGAAGGTATCAGAGGAGCTCCCGTTTCCTTGACAATATTAGCCTCAAAAATTTGGCCAATTTGCGCTTTCCAGGAGGATGGGTCATATCTTCGGGCAATAATTTCCCGAACTGTTTTCCCTAAATTGACTTCTGTAATCTGCACATATTTAGCTGAAAAATTGAGGGGATTAATATCCTGGGCGCTTTCATGCAGCCTCTTGAATATATTTTCACCACGCGTCTCGTTAGCCAATAAATCGGAAAAAACAGAAAACTGTTCGCTCGAACTCGCTGGATGGTCCATCGTATCGGTATATTGAAGCACAACGGGTCGGGAAGCAATAAAACGTCCAGTTCCGAACTCGAAAAACATCAGATTAGCAAAAATTCGGTAGACATGAATGAAACTTGTTTTGCCGTCAGTGATGTCTTGAGTTATGCCGATTGTCTCCCTGGCAATCATCGGCGCCATAATAGTGCCTTCTACTTCTTGTGTGTCAATAAGATCCAACGATAGGTCAAAATTGCTATAGGTCTTACCTTCAAAATAGGGGCGGGCCATTAAGTCAATGTTGCCATCCGGACAACGGTCTGTAGATCGACAAAGTAATTTGCTGGAATAGGGGAAAAGTTGATCGCGATCCTCCCATGAAATAAATCCCACGCCTCCCCAGTAAACCTTTTTTGCAACGGCTGTCCCGGACGAAAAAACCAAGTTTATTAAAACCAACAGGGGAAGAATTTTTATGAGCGGCATTTCGGACCATTAATTTAGTAGAGGAAAAAAATACCGCTCCTCTCCCCAAAAAAAGAGCCGCATCGATCGCAACGCTTTACATATTACTAAACAATTATGTTCTTGTCCCGCAAAAGTTCCGGATACATTGGCCACGCCCCAGCCGCTGTGCGTTGAGCTGATATTTCATTATCTCAAATCCGGCAGGCTGGCGAGAGTACGGCGGGCGAGGTCGTCGAGCAATGATGCTACGACGTCGTCGTTTCCTTGAAACTCCGCCGTGCGCAATACGGCAAGCGGTATAGAAAATAGCGAAAGGGGCGGGTCGCCGGAACTGCGGGAGGCGACCGCGCTGGCCTGCCAAAGTAAGGCGCCGTCCCGCGCCCGTGTTATCTCCGCCCCAATGCTGAGGTGCTTTTGCGACCAGACTAGCGCATTGTCATTTCCACCTCCCAAAACCTGCCATCTCAACAAGGCTGGGCACCTGGCGGCGGCGGCGAAATGGCGCATGTCGCCAGGATGATCCAGGTCTACGGCCATGGTGCGGACCAGCCTGCGTCTTTCATGGGGATGGATGACCCTGGTAACCCGCCCACTTAATTGCCGAGCTAAGGCGGCCGCAATGTCCTCGCCAGCTACAATTCCCGCTAGACCGTAACTTGGCAGAACCACCACACATTGGGGCGCTTCGTCATAATAGGCCCGCAATGGCCCGGTTGATTGGGCGATGGCTCCGGTCGTTGCTAGAAGGACGGACAACAGACCGCCCACGACTACGGTAAGGAAGCGGAGCACCATGATTTAACTGCCTCCACAGGAGCTTCTCAGTGCGACGGACCCGGCGATGGGCCTGCCGTCGACCTGAATATCGCGTAGCAAGATGGTGTGCTTACGTAGATAGTAGCGCGCCCTGATCTGCTTTGACCGGCCATAGCCACCCGCCAAAATTCGATCCAGACCGCCCAGCAACTGCGCATCAACCTGACGTGGAAAGATACGTAAGGCGGGGCTGCGTGGCGACAAACCATGACGCCGGGCGATGGCACGTAAATCCTCCCTTTCAGCAGTGGTCAGGCGCCCAGTTGGCTGCCTGGCAAAGGCGCTATAACGATCCCCATTGAGTTGCCAGTTTTGCCCTGGCGGGCTTTTGGCAACGAATAGCTCCCCCACCCTCCGGCTCAGAGCCACCCGCATGCCCAGGCAATCCCGGAAGCGGCGGTAGAGCTCTGCTCGTTCGGCCGCGTCCTGGGGCCAGGCCAACTCAATTGCTGGCCCACTGCCATGCTCCAATAGGCGCAACAGCACGCGGCCTTGCGTCGCAGCGTCTACGGGGTCCGTGATCGCTGATACCGTATCGGTGGCTAAGGATTGCTGTGGTTTTACCGTCGGCGCCGATTTCCGTGTCAAGACGGGCTTCGTCTTTGCAACCTGACTTGCCGTCGTCTTGACCTGACTGGGCCGCAAGGGTTGGACGTTCAACGTCCTTGAATGTGTCTTCGTTTCCTCTTTCGCCTTTGGTTGCAGGGCGCGGATGGATGATGCCGGAGCAAGCTTTGGCGGCGCAGGCAGTATGATGCTGCGGTTGCGAACGAGGGGCTTTGCCGCTGGTGCCTGTTGTCGCAGCAATTCTGGTACCTTTACGGCTGGGTGTTGCTTCGGCAGCGGCGTGCTCATCAACAACGCCGCCACCAGGGCAGACAGCCCCATGGATGCACCGCCGATGATGAATTTGCGGGCCACGGCTTATCGCAATCCGCTGCTGGCAAACAGCAGCTCCATTTCCTCACTGAGAGCATGTAGTTCTTGGCGACGTTGAACGGGTGTCATGAATTTTGGTTGTTCCTTGATGGCAGCAGCTGGGCTCGTTGCCAGGACCTCGGATCGACGCCGTTCAACGGCGGGGTCATCATCGATGGGCGGTGGGATAAGATTTGGGACCGTGGTGCGGGCGCTATCTGCCTTGGTGGCGAGCGCAGGCGAGGTCAACTCGGGTCGGGGCGGCACCGCCTCTCTGACCGCCACTTCGATAGGCGGCGTCTGGGCCGGCGGCGACGCAACAGCGGAAGGAATAGGCGCCGCCGGTTCTTGCCGCATCACCTTGTCGATGACCGTGGCGATGGTCCGCCGTCCAGCTTCAACAGTGCTCTTGGCCGCCATCGTGACATTGTGCGGCACGCCGCCTTGGTTCAGCGCGCGGGACGACTGGCTACCATGGAATAGATAAAATAGTGCGCCGACGACAACCAGATTGAAGATTAAGAACCGCATGGGAGCACGCCTCCTTTGTCCGTTGTTTTTGCCTCAATCCAGGCCGCACTGATAGAAAGCAGAGCGCGCAACAGGGCCGATGTGGGTAGCCCGATAACCGTCGTCATGAAAGCCAGGCTGAAACGCTCGGTCAGGCCACGGATGACCTCTTGCACTGTATCGGGCGTCAGACTCTGTCCGGCCAGTTCGCCGATCCCCAGGCTGATGCCAAATAGGGTGTACGTAAGGGCCAGCGTTGCTACGCCATTGGCCGCGTGCAGGCCGGCTTCATGCCAGGCTTGGCGTTGTTGCGGGTTTAGATCGCGGACTAGCAAACGCTGCCAGCAATACAATGTGGTTAGGATCAGAACCGATAACAGGCCCATGAAGACCAGACCCAACACCCGGGCAGCCCAAGCCAGAATTTGTCCCGGTTCCGGCGCGCCCAGGGCAAGGGCAAGGGCCAGGGCCAAGACGATGGCGCCCAGAAAAAAACTCAAGGCGCGGGAGCCTCCGCCCAGTAGGGTGATGGCGGCGGCCATCCTAGCGCCGTCCCTGTTTGGCCGACATCAGGTTTTGGGTGGAAATCCCCAACTGCCCGAGCCAGGTATCCGCCATGGATCGATTTTTCTCGACCGAGGCATGTACCAAAAACGTTAGGTCATAGTTAGCAAAGGCCTGGCGTACTTTGGGTGTGTTGCGCCCAACGAGTTTGTCGTCGCGCAGGACCATACGTTCCAGATCCAGCAAGCGTCGTTGCCCTCTCTCAAGACGCAGGTGGCGCTCTGCGGGCGAGATCTCTCCATCCAGCATGGTTTCAATCAACAAGGCGCGTTCCCGTTCCATATTGGCCAGGGTATCGGCCTGAACCGGGGCTGTGGCGGCGCAGGCGGTCAGAAAGGCGACCATGGGTAGAACCTTTTTTAGGGCTTGTTTCATTGTCGAAATCCTTCTGTTTGAGCGGTCAATTGAGGAAATATTTTACGGCGGCTGCTGGTCCGGCTGTGCGCAGGACATCGCTATCAGTCAGCTCCGCGTCCATCACCTGTTCCGACAAAGCCATGGCGTCCAGGGCCACGAGCTTAGCCATGTAACCAAAGATGTTTTGCTCTTGCTCCAGGATCGCGATGCTGGCCTGGGTATCGGCCAACATCTGGCGGATAAAATCTGCCTTGTTGGCTGGCCGCCCGGCCATTTGCGGCTGGTTGTTCATGGGATGCTGACGGATGGCGGCCCCCAAAGACGCCATCGCCGACATATTGGCCGAGTATTCCTGGGCGTATTTGCTTTCAGGCACCGTCGGGGTTGTCAGAACGGTTAGATCAACTTTGGCCAGCGACCCCTTGAAGCGCTCCCGCGCCTGGTGTTGTTGTGCTACCAGTTGCACCCGCGCAGGCGTCATCGCACCTTTCGCCTGACCAAGCTTTACTAAAAGCCGCTCCAGGGCCCGTTGCTTGGTCTCCATGTGGCGCTGGCGCAGGTCGACTTTGCGTTTCATCAGCGTGATGAATTTCCGCTTTTGTGCCAAGAATTGATGGCGCAACTCCACCTGCAACTCGCCATCTGCCTGATCAATGGCGGTGCGTAGATCATCCAGGGTTTGCCCCTTGAGACCGATTTCGCTATCCAAATCCTGTATGGCCAGCGCGAGGGCTGATTGGGCGAAGTCGTGATCCAGGGATTTTTTCAGATAGTTCGCCGGCAACTTGATTAGTTTTTCGCTGGCTACCGGCTGCCAATCTGGCAGATCGGCGCCCTTGCCTGCCGCCAAACTCGGTGCCGCAATGGCCAAAGCCAGGGCGAGGCTGGAGCCGATCGAAGGCACCTATGTGGCGGTACGCAATGCCAATGTCCGTGCCAAGCCTGATGTTGATGCACTGAAGGTAACGATGCTAGCCAAGGGCAGCAGGGTTCATGTTGCGGGCAAAGTGGCCTCGAGAGACTGGCTGGCGGTAGACCGTGACGGCGAGCGCCTAGGCTATGTGTATTCAAAGCTGCTGCAAGACCTCGAGGAGGCTCGAGCCGAGACGCTCGCGAGAGCGAAGGCGAGGCGAGCTGATGCGGAGCTGGCGGCGCGGGCGAAGCGAAACGAGGCAGTAGTGTGGTGGGACAGCATCAAGGAGAGCAAGAACCGGGCTGCCTTCAGGGCCTATTTGGTACAATATCCGAAGGGACGTTTTGCCCCCCTTGCTCACCTGAAGCTGGAGGAGCTGAAGCCCCGGCAACTGGCGACGATTATCCCGCCAAAGGTGACGGTGACGAAGCCCGTGAAGCCGGCGGTTGGCGTCTATAAGAGCCAAAATCCTGGCGAGACATTCAAGGATTGCAAGGATTGTCCCGACATGGTGGTAATTCCGCCGGGTCGGTTCCGCATGGGTGATCTGTCTGGCGGCGGCACCGACGATGAAAAACCCGTACACGATGTGCGCATCAACTACAGCTTTGCAGTTGGCAAGTTCGAGGTGACCTGGTCGGAATGGGATGCTTGCGTCCACGCTGGCGGTTGCAATACTTATGCTCCAGAAGGCTTTCGTGTTGACGCGGGTTGGGGGCGTGGCCGGCTCCCAGTGATAAATGTCAGTTGGGATGATGCGAGGGCCTATAATGATTGGTTAGGCAGGAAGACGGGCAAAAGCTATCGCCTGTTGAGCGAGGCTGAATGGGAATATGTCGCTCGATCAGGAAGCGCTTCGAAATATAGCTGGGGCGATGACTTTGACCCAGCGAAAGTTGCCAGCGGCAGCCATTCGACGAAAACTGTGGGCAGTTATGGGCATAGACATAATCCTGTGTTACGCCTCGTCCTGCCGCATACAAATAACCCAGATTGGTTTGGGCCGTGGCATGCCCCTGTTCGGCAGCAAGAGTGTGCCACTTCACTGCAGCCTTATAGTCTTGTGGGACACCTCGTCCTGAGTAGTACATTGCACCCAGATTGTTCTGGGCATCGGCATGCCCTTGTCCGGCAGCTAGGGCGTACCACTTCACCGCAGTCTTATGGTCCTGTGGGACACCTTGCCCATCCCCGTACATCGAACCCAGCATGTTCTGGGCATCGGCATGCCCCTGCTCAGCAGCGAGGGTGTACCATTTCACCGCCGTCTTCTGGTCCTGTGGAACACCTTGTCCACTGCGGTACATCACACCCAGCATGAATTGGGCATCGGCATGCCCCTGTTTTGCGGCAAGGGTGGACCACTTCACCGCTGTCTTATAGTCCTGCGGAACACCCTGTCCCACTGCATACATCACACCTAGATCGTACTGGGCCTCGGCATGCCTTTGTCCGGCAGCTAGGGCGTACCACTTCACTGCAGCCTTATAGTCTTGTTGGACACCTCGTCCTGAGTTGTACATTGTACCCAGCATGAATTGGGCATCGGCATGCCCCTGTTTAACGCCATGTCAGAATGCTGGCGCAAATAATCCTGGAAGGGGAAAGTTTTCGTGGCGACCGGTACAGTGAAATTTTTCAACACAATCAGTGGCTTTGGCGTCATCAAGCCTGACGGGGGTGGATCTGATGCCTTCGTCTACATCTCCGCAGTGGAGAAGGCTGGCATGTCTGGCTTGGCTGAAGGCCAGAAGGTTCAATTTGATCTGGAACCGGGCCGCGACGGCAAAAGTGCTGCCGCAAATCTGGTCGCTATCGACTGATTTGTAAGCGTCGGCAAGCTTTCTTCGACAATTATTGCCGTAGGCATCTGGAGCATTGCGGCAAACATTCTGGACCGGACCTTAGGTTAGGGCCGCTCTGAACCTATGACGGCACCTGTAGCCGGGGCTAGGTGCGTCTGTGGACAGGCTGCACGGCCACGCTGATGGGCGGTAGCAGGGGTTGGGCACGGTCAGCGCCGCCAGGAGGGCCGCTACAGCACCGATATGCGGCTAATCCAGGGCAACGCCTCCCTTGCCGTCCTGGCCCGGCACCCCTTCGTTATGCAGGGATATGAAAGCTCATAGGGCCAGCAACGTCCTAGCCCGCATTGATCAAACCCGCAACGGCACAACAACATCGTCGTCTTCGGTGCCATTGACCAGATACATCAGCCGCCGGGACCATTTCTCCAGAGCGGCCCGCTTCTCGTCAATCATGGACCACTGGTCATAGACCTCTGCCGTGACGCCGCGTGGCTTGTGGCCCAAGACGGCACCCGCGTCGAGGCGGCTGATTTTCAGGTCGCGGCGCATGGCCGTTAGGACCGTTCTGCGGATGTCGTGGAAGGTCCAGCCTGTTACACCCGACAATTCGTCCAGGCGGGCCTTGGGGCGGCTGTAACCGTTAACGTGCCCCGTGCCGGTGACAGTGAACATGAAATCGCAGTCACCCTGCTGGGGGATGCTCTGTATGATGTCCCATGCAGTGGTGGTTATCGGCACCTCGTGGTTTTGATTTGTCTTATACCTCGCTTTGGGGATGACCCAGGTGACCTGTCCGTCATCTTCCTGGCGAAACTCCGACCACCGCATCCCAGCCACCTCCGTTCGCCGTGCGCCAGTAAGCATTAGCAACCTCACCCACGGCCCCCATGGGTAGCCCATCACGCCGTCTTCGCCGACATCCCCGGCAGCATTCCAGATGGCCACTAATTCCTCGTCGGTGAGGTTGCGCTCACGCGGCTCCTCACGATACTTCAGTGGGATATGTTGCGCGGGGTTGTTATCGATGACCAGTTCGTTGACGCAGAATTTGAAAAATGTGCTGATCAACGAAACAACGCGGATAGAGGTAACGGCACCATTCTTAAAGGCGCGGTCGCGGACGGCGTAGATGTCTTTACGTGTTATTTCGCCGATGCGGCTTCTTCCCCAGGCTGGCAGGATGAAGCGGTCAATGTAGCTGTTGTATTCGCGTTGGGTGTTTTTGCGCTTCTTATCGACATGCTCCCGGCGGAAGCGTTCGATCAGAATTTCGACCGTGTCCATTGGCACCGCCAGCCGTTCCTGGCGTTCTGCAGCCGGGTCTTTTCCGTCGCGGACATCGGCGCGGATGCTGTTGGCTTCGCTGATGGCGTCCTTCAGGGGTATCTCGCTGCACGGCCCCAGTGTCAACTTGCGGATTTTTCTATGACGCCGGTAGCGGACCGCCCAACTCCGGGCAGCACTAGGCTTGGCCTGGATGATTAGGTACAGTCCGGGGCGCACCGCGATTTCCTGGCGCGTGTCGGTGGCGGGCACCTTGGCGACATCAGTGTTCTTGGTGATCTCGGCGCTACTCATGGCAAATCTCTTGGGGAAACTTGGGGGAAACAAAGGAAAATCTTGTACCATGATATTGAATTAAACGCTATGGACATCAAGAACGTGGGTGAGCATAGATGGGAAGGCACATAATATCGCAGAAAATGGCCATTTCTTAGTGCCAAGTAAAAGTTTTGCCGGATGGTTTGGGAGGATCATATGGTCATCAATAAACGGAATAATACAGATCGAGCCGTGTGGGAACATCAGGTGCCCAAGGATCTGCAATTAGAGGCGGAACATTTGGCCAAATCGACCCAGGCCCTTGAGGCGACTTCCGGCCAGCAGCCCGTTGGTTCCCGCAGCTGGCATACGGAAGCCTTGTTGCTGGAGGAGGGTTATATCTACAACTCCCACGGCTGCGCCCATCATATGCCCTATTATGTGCGAGATGCAGCGGGGGAAAACTGTCTGTTGAACCTGCCGTTTCACTTCGCCATCGATGATGCCATGTTCTTCAGCTTCGCCTGGCTGGCGTCCGACAATCCGGCCCAACGCATCACCGAGCCGGAGCGGGTGATGGATATGTGGTGGGACGCCTTCATTCAACAATATCGCCAGGGTGGCTATCTTAACGTCTGCCTCCACCCTTTTGTCTCCGGGCGGGCCATGCGGATTGAGGCTTTGGATCGCCTGATCAATCGCATGAAGGCGTTGCCCGGTGTCTGGTTTCCCAGTTGTGCCGAGATGGCGCGCCATTGCCTGGACAACCATCCCCCACGCCAACAGATGGGAGTGTAAGCCATGCCCTGGAAAGAAAACTATACCGCCAGTGATGAAATTGGTTTGCGCGATGATCAGGTCCGCTGGCCTGGTGACCGGCGCTGCTGTGTTGTGGTCAACGTGGATTTGAGCCTGGCCAGAGGTCCCGACGGTCTGCGGGAAAAGGACCTGAACGATGATCGGGCCATGTTCGGTCTGCGCGAGGGGATGAGCCAGCTGCTGGCCACCTTGGCGCGCTTCGATATCAAGGCGACCTTCACTGTGCCCGGCGTCATGGCGGGGATGTTGGGCGACAGCCTGCGCGAATTGATCCTGGATGGCCACGAAGTCGCGGCCCATGGTTTCAAGCACGAGGACGTCGCCACCTTAAGCCGTGATGAGGAAAAGGCCCGTATGGACCTGACGACGGAAATTCTGACGCGGGTATTGGGGAAACAACCCAGCGGTTGGTATTCCTTGCCAAGGCAAAATGATCCCTTCGCCGTCGGTACCATCAGCCCGCACACAATGGAATTGGCGATCGAGGCGGGCTATCGTTATTTCGGCAATGGCCTTTCAGACGATATCCCCCATTACTGGGTCGCGAATTTCGAACGCCGCAGCGCCATTCTGACCATGCCCTATTTCTATCATTTCGATGATCAGTTCTTTTTGCTGTTCCCCGCCAAGGGCACAGGGTTGGAACATGCCGATACATTGTTTGCCAACTGGCGGGCAGAGTTTGATGCGCAATACAAACGCGGCCGTCATTTCAACATGACCCTGCATCCCCATGCCATCGGCTGGTGCAATCGGATCAAATTGTTGGAGGATTTTTTTGGCCATATGCGCAGCCTACCCGACGTGTGGAACCCCACCGCCGGGCAATGCGCCGACTATTGGTTGGAAACCTATCCCGCCGCCACCCACCTGCACCTGGAAGCCAGCATCTGGCAGGATTATCCCGGCAGTTTGAGTTAGGACATTTCGGGATATTGGTGAGCTATTTCGCCTGTTCTTCCTCGTCAACGAATTCAAAGGCCTTGCGTCGTTCGGGCGGCATGGCGGCGACGAAGGCTTTGGCTTCGTCACCGGGCATGGCTTCCAAGCGGCCATCTTCATGTTGTACGACGACACCGCTGGAATGCAGGGTCTTGATGCGGCGGTCCCGTTCTTCCCGTTCGGGATGGCAGACCAGAGAGCAGTTGCCGCACGAGGTCCACAGATCATCACGGCTATAGCCATAGGCAATCGCTGCTGTGCTGTGGCCACCGTCGGGTATTTCACGCTCCTGCATGGCGGGAATGGCTTTTTTGTAGGATGCCCTGAGTTCCTTGTCGTCTTTGGGAATGGGGAAACGGGCTGGCGACCAGGTAGACCAACGGCCATTTGGGTGCAGGCCATTATAGCCTGCACAGACATAGCTGCACCGGGCGTATGAGCGCCGTTTGGCATAATTGAATTCCCGCCCGCCCATGCTGATGACTTCCTTTTCCTTGGCCCCATAGCGGAAAAAACCTGATGGGCAGGAGGCGTTGCAGGCCTGACAGTCGTCGCAATAATTATCTTCTTCCGCCAGCGGCTGATCGGCAAGCAGGGGCACGTCCGTGACGGTGGTGGCAAAAACCACGTTGGGGCCGTGTTCGGCTGTAAGGACATTGCCGGAGAAACCAAACCAACCCAGGCCGGAGGCAACAGCCAAATAGCGGTGCGACAGATCTGGGTGTTGGTCTATATATCGCAGGCCATTGCCATCGCGGTAAACGTTGTTCGCCATGACGGCCTCTGCCCTGGCACCGAACTGGGCCAGATAGCTGGCCGCCTGGCTGGCGATGCCGCTGGCCAGGGTATTGGTGAAATTCTGATCCTTTTGATGGGCGGTGCGGTCCTCTTTGGCGAGGTATTTGCGGATCGCTTCATCGTCAAAGGGAACCACAAAGGTTATCGCGGCGCGGGCACCTTGCATGACATAGTTGAGATCGGTCGAGGGTGGACCGCCCGCCAGGGACTCTAAGTTGCTGATGCCAACTGCCGTTGCGCCCCATTGCCGGGCGACCTTTTTGATCTGGGTGCCCATCTCCTCAATCGAGAGGCTGCCGGCCTTGCCCTGCACTATGCCGTCTGCATAATCATTCGCCATTATCCCAACTCCATTGTCGCAACTCCATTGCCGCAAGTACGAAAAAGATAACCACAAGTTCGGCTTCCCTCAATCTGTTTCTAGCGCGGATAAGGTGCTACTATTCAATTGCAATAGGGAGGCACAGAACATGATTAAGCGATTTTCAAGTTTATTCGCCGGCCATGTGGACCTTGGCGATATGGGAACGGATGCAACGCCGGCGAATGAGCGGCGCTATTCCGATGCCCATTTGGCGACGATTTTTGATAAGACCGAGGCCATGGCGAAGTGCATGGACGGCTTGGGCTATGACACCCTGTGGCTGGCGGAGCATCATTTCCAACGCGAAGGATATGAGTGCATTCCCAATCTGATGATGATGGGGGTGCATCTGGCCCATTTAACCAAAAACCTGCGTATCGGCTGCGGCTTTAACATCGCGCCTATGTGGCATCCCCTGCGCCTGGCGGAGGATTTCGCCATGGCCGATCACATGACCAAGGGGCGGGTCATCTTCGGCGTCGGGCGTGGCTATCACACCCGCGAGGTGGAAAGCCTTGGCGGCCCCATGCTGGATAAGGAGGCCAATCGGGAGTTGTTTGAAGAGCAGGTGGAGATCATCTTGAAAGCCTTCCACAACGAGGCGTTCTCCCACGAAGGCAAACACTACATCTTGCCTGCAAAGGTGCCCTACCGTGGCTATGAGATGGAAGAGCTAACCCTGGTGCCACGGCCCTTGAACCTGCCGGTGGAATGCTGGCAACCGGTAGTGAGTGCGACGGAGCGCGGCTTGGATTTCATGATCAAGCATGGCATCAAAGGCGTCATCGGCGGCGGCTCTGCCCTGATGGCCGATAATTCCGTTATCGCCTTTCAACAGGCCCAGCAGCGCGCCGGTGTCGATGTGCCCCTGGGGACGGATCTGTGTTTCGGTATCTCCTTCCATCTTGCCCCGACAAAGGAGCAGGCCATTGCCGAGGCGACGCCGTTCTATCAAGAACATGCCAAGTTGTTTGCTCCCCTGGGCTTTATGGGCCCTATGGAGGATGAGCAGCTGAACGCATTGGGCCGGCGCGGCGGCTATGACGACAGCGGCCTGGCCAGCCTGGAATTTTCCTGCGAACGGGGTGCTTGGTATTGCGGCCCGCCCGAGGGTTTCGTTGAATTCCTGCAGGAGCGGGCGGAGAAATATCCGGGACTGGAGGCGGTCAATGTCCAATCCTCCATGGGTACGCCCCTGGAGGTC
Organism: Rhodospirillaceae bacterium; assembly: GCA_018660265.1. Taxonomy (GTDB): domain Bacteria; phylum Pseudomonadota; class Alphaproteobacteria. The sequence continues at coordinate 21,533 of JABJKS010000065.1, forward strand.
ATGCTTGAACAATTGCAATGGTTCGCATCCGACGTGATGCCGAAGGTTCAGGGCAAATAGGGTGCCCCAGACATCAAGGATGCCGGGCTATCAGGCGGACGACGGCTGCGGGTTTGCCGGGAAAACGGCCGCTGCGCCGGATGATGGTTTTCTCCTCCAACAGCAGGATCTCGGCCCCCTCGATCGCTTGACGTAGAATGTCACTGGAAAAGAGGCGGTCCGGGTCGTCGGGGCCGCCGAATTCATTCTCAGCTTGTGCTTTTGCGTAAGCTTCGAAAATCAATTGCCCGCCGGGTTTTAGCGCCCGGAACATATTTTCAAGCAACGGGCCCTGTTCCTGGGCTGGTGGATGGATAAAGAACGTCACCACCAGATCGAACGATGCGGTGGGCCAGACCCAACTTGTTAGGTCTACCTGCAGAGTCTCAATAGATACGCCTCTGTCCGTGGCCAGGGCCCGAGCCTTGGCCAGGCCATTTTCGGAAAAATCGACCGACAAAACATCCAATCCCTGTTTCGCCAGCCAGACGCCATTGCGCCCCTCGCCATCGGCTACGGCCAAAGTTCGAAGGCCAGGCGTGAGACGTCCGGCCTCCTCGAGCAGGAAATCATTTGGCTCCGTACCAAACAGGTAACCTTCGCCCTTATATCTGTCTTCCCAGAATGCCTGCCTTTTCATGTGCGCGCCTCCATTTACATAGTCCGAAAAATCTAGCGGGCTCATACGACTTTACATGATTTCAGCGCGCTTAAAGCGGTTCCGGATCCAGGAAGCGCTGCAAGACATTGCCGGTGATGCGCGCGACATTATTCTCGTAGTCGTCGTGTGCCAGGGATGCGCACCAGGAAATCGATCCCGTTGTGAAGACGCCGCCACCTGCCGGCGTTTCGTAAAATAACAGATCGGCACGAACGCGTGGGTTCTCTGCCCCGCTCATGACCGGATGATGGAATGGTGTTTCTTCCGGGCAAAGAAAATAAAGCTGCGAATGTCCCTCCGAACGGGCAACGACGAGAGCATGGGGCGGCGTGCCGAGTTTGCGGTTGGCACCGTCGAGTTCAACGCCTGCGGCACCGCCAAGAAGGGAGCCGAAATCACCGATCATTTCATCGTCGCCGACGCCTTCAAAGATGAAGGTTGCGCGGGGATCATGGCTATCTTCCGTGCGCCGATAGTAGGAAGCGGAATCAAATCCGGTTCCGACCGTGCCCGCCCCCACAAGGGTATTGGGTGGTGCCCCCAAACGACGCCACAAACCGCCCAGTTCACCATTGAAGCTTTGATGATATTCGCCTGGCTCGGTCGTTTGGTAACGCATGCCGCCCTCTGCCCGTCGCAACTCAAGAACGCCGGGCAGGGCGTCGTGGTAGGCGATGCGCCAGTAAAACCCATTACCGCCCAGATACATCAATCGCCCGCCTTGACCCTGATAGGCGACCATGGCGTCCCACATGGGCGTCGTCCAATATTCAGGGTGCGCGCCAGTGATGACCACGCGATAGGGCTCAATCGCGGCCAGGCCTTCTTGATGAATGTCTTCATCGGTGACCACGTCGAAGCCTTGGCCGATCTTTTCAAGCCAATCGGTGACATGGGTGTCGGCGTTGAAACTCCAGACGCCGGTTTTGGGCCGCATGTTGAAGATCGGGCGCAGGCGCGAGGTATAACAAACGCCGGTCTGGTCCGAATGCTTGTCATAGAGGGACAGGCCATAACCCGGATTTTCCTGCAGGAAGACATCATCCCGCCCCAGCACCGTGATGCCACCGCCCTTCGGCTCGGCAAAGATCGTGTTCATGCTCCATTGCATATTCGCGTAGGCCATGTAGGTCGCTGTGGAGATCAACAAAACCGCATCGGCGGTGATTTTTCCGGCCGGGGGGCGGACGAAAAAGGGTATGCGTTCTTCATCGCCAGCGCCCCGAAGGCGGGCGCAATAGACACCGCTGGCCATGCTTTCGGGTATGGTGAGGCTAAAGTCGGTCTGCCATCCGGCGTCATAAAGATCGTCGTCATGAAAATGGATGGCACCGTATTCTTCCGGCGCATGCCGCCAACTATGTTCGCGGCCGGTCCAGTTGTGACCCCGCATCCCCCTGGTTGGTAGATTGACAATTTCGCCATGTAGCCTGTTGGGGGATATATCCGTGGCACATGTTCCACTGATGTCGCGGGAAAAATTCCACCAGCCAACCATATGGGATCGTAGAGCGTCTGGGATGGTTGCGGATTTGGCAGCTTCCATCTCCGCCCGTGAAAGGGATTTGTTTGCCAGCCGCGGGCGGTCGATCTTGCCGTTGTAGTGGCCCCCGATCACGCTGCCATCCAGATCCACATTGTGCGCCGCCATAAGAAACACTGTCGCACCCCGTTGGGAGGGGGCAACAGATGCGCTGCGTTGAACGGCCATTTCGGTGCCGATACCGGGTCCTGGGTTCAGGGGTTCCTGATAGAGCCGCATTTCCCCGCTGTCGGCATCAAACGCGGCGGCAACAAAATACCACTCCCGCGCGATCATCGGGGTTTCGGCGCGTAAGATGTCTACAGTGCCCCTGCCGTCACCAAGACAAAGCGCCGTCGACCCATGATCGTCGATGAATAATTCGAAGCCATTCTCGTCGTCGGCGCACCAGATGCCAAGCAGTGCTTGGCGGCCTTTGTCAGGCGTTGTCGGCCAGATGAAGGCCTGCAGTGTGAAACTGAAAATATTGTCAAAGGCCCCCGTGTGCGGCACTGTGACGTATGATCCATCATAGATCGGTTGTTCGCGGCCCGCGTATTCCCCGGCAATTGCCGTTGGTACAGGGGTTTCCTTGAAACCGGGCCCGCCTGGGCTGTCGTCGCCGCATATTAAACGCACGATGTCGGCCTGATAAGGTTTCCCATTCAGACTGCTGATCTTGAAGTTAATCGTGTCGCCGGGGCGGGCGCTAATTTGATCGCTGTAGCCAAATAATGTTCTCAAGTCATGTCCTCTATCAGGCCTGTCAATTTCGCCTGTCAGTCAAGCGTCTGGCCGGTATGTGCTTCCCACCGCAGCTTGAAAATCGCCCGTTCAGCGTCGTTTAAGTTGCTGAACACCTGATCCGTGTGCATGCGGATCGGCTTGCCGCGCTGTCCGGGAAGCTGTGCCAGGGTCCATTCTTCGTAGGGCTTTGTGCAAACCACCACATATTTGTCTCTCATACTGGGTTCGAAGCGCAACTTGTTGACCAGCTGTTGCAGCTCAGGGCTGTGGGGGCCTTTTGGGTTTTCCCAGAATGCGGCAACCAGATCGCGGCGCGTGGGGTCAATTTCGATCATGGTATGCTCCGGATCGTGCGTTGGTTGGATGGTATCGATTGGTTTGGCTCATTCTACCGACAGCGTCCCTATGCGCAACCACAGACAAATCGACCAGATTTCCATCCTTGTACATAACCTTGGCGCAGGAGGTGCGACGATCCCGAACAATATTGATAGAGCCGCCTCGCTGAAAAGCATTCAACTCTGAGGTAAAGACGGACTTGGTTTAGAATGTTCCGAAGACGTTCTAGTTCCTGGTATTGATGCAATCAGTGAACTCCCGTAGATTTGCAGGTGTCAATGAATGCTATTATCGGATGAGCCAAAATGACCGAGACGACTTTTGCCGCTGCCGTCTATGCCCGCGATTTGCAGGCGCGTGATGCGTTGTCTGATTTCGCTGCTGAACTGCGGGGTCAGGGGGTGCGCGTGGCTGGATTGGTGCAGGAGGTTCTGCGCGATGATGATGGTACGATGACCGGCATCGATATGGTGGAGTTGGATACGGGACGGCGCATTGCCATCAACCGGCCGACCAAGGAAAATCTGGAAAACAAGACCTGTTCCCTCAACACAAATGCCTTGGCCGAGTCTACGGAAGCGCTCCGCCGGGCTATTCGGGAGAAAGCCGACCTGATCGTTTTGGAAAAATTCGGCGAACAGGAACAGAAAGGCCAGGGCTTAAGCGATGAGATTTTTGCGGCCATAGCCGAGGAAATCCCCTTGTTGATCGCCGTGCCGGAATTCGCCTTGCCCTTGTGGCAGGAACGTAGCGGTGAACTTGGCGATACCCTGCCCTATGATGTGGCCGCGTTCCAGCAATGGTGGAATTCGGTTCGACAACCGTAAAGCCTAGTTACCGTAAAGCCTAGTTAGGGTGTAACAATGTCGACACGACAACTGATTATGGAGAGCGCGGACCCGGCCCTGTTCCGCGTTGATCGGCGGATCTACACGGACCCGGATGTTTTTGAGCGGGAATTGAAGCAGATATTCGAACGGGGTTGGGTCTATCTGTGTCACGAAAGTCAGGTCGAAGCCCATGGCGACTATTACGCCACCTTTATGGGCCGCCAACCGGTCTTTGTTATTCGCCAAAGCGATGGCGGTATCGGCGCCTTCATCAACGCCTGTTCCCATCGCGGTGCGGTCCTGACCCCGCGCCGACGGGGGCGGGCGCGCACCCTGGTCTGCCGCTTTCATGGCTGGTGCTATAACACCGAAGGCGATTGCGTCCGGGTCAAGGACGAGGCAGAGGGTTGGCCCGATGGCCTTGAAAAAGAAAACTATGGCTTAACCCCCGTGGCCCGGGTTGGCAATTATCGCGGTTTCATCTTTGGCTGCCTGAATGGTGAGGTCGAGGATCTGGAGGATAATCTTGGCTCCGCCCGGCCTTTTATCGATTTGCTGTGCGATCAGTCCCCGGACGGTTTGGAAGTGGTGCCGGGGCAACAGACCTATATTATCCGGGGCAATTGGAAGATGCAGGCGGAAAACGGCGTCGACGGCTATCACGTTTCCACCGTGCATCGTGTCTTCGGCCAGGCCATGGGCAAACGGGAGGCGTTGGGTGACAACGCCGGCAAACGCCCCACCGAAGCTGGGCGCATCAAGGGTAGCGTGCCGACAGGCTGCTACGATATCGGCCATGGTCACAACATGATCTGGGCCGGCCGGGCCAGTCCGAAAGTGGCACCGTTATTTGAGGCCGAGGCGGACTTGCTGCAACTATTTTCACAGGAAAAGGTGGATTGGATGCTGCGCCGTGGCCGCAACCTCTACCTCTTTCCCAATGTGCAACTGATGGATCAGTCCTCAACCCAAATCAGGGTTTTTCGCCCCATCGCACCTGACCGGACGGAAATCCGCGTCTATTGCATCGCACCCAAAGGGGAAAGCCGGACCGCGCGCATGGCCCGCCTGCGTAAATTTGAAGATTTCTTTATGGTCACCGGCATGGCCACGCCCGATGACCTGGCCGCTTTGGAAGACTGCCAGATCGGGGCCCATGGCAGCCAGGCCAGGTGGAGCGATATGGAGCGCGGCATGACGACCATGACCCAAGGCCCGGACAAGCTGGCCAAGGAGATCGAAGCGGACGTCCACAGCAGTGCCGAACGCTGGGATCATGAGACCCTCTATCACGGCTATTTCCGACACTGGGCCGCGCGGATGGAGGGCCAAGTTGAGTAAACTATGCGACGAAGTCCGCGACCTGTTGTATTTGGAGGCGGACCTGCTGGATCGTCAGCGTTGGGATGATTGGCTGGCGCTGTACACTGACGACTGCGTCTATTGGGTGCCATCCTGGTTGTCCGAGGATGAACTGGGTGATGACCCTGAAATGCAGGTCAACATGATCTACATCGTGGGCAAGCCTGGCCTTGCCGCCCGCCTGCATCGTATCAGCTCGGGCCAGGCCTATGCGGAAATGCCTTTGAGCCAGACCTCTCACTTGGTGAACACAGTACGCTTATTGAGCGACGACCAAGACGACGTTGTCTCTGCCTCTGCCAAATGGATGACCCTGTCCGTTGATGCGCGCATGGGCAAACAGATCCGTGGCGGCTGGTATGAATATCAACTGCGCCGGGCGGGGGAGGGGCTTTCAATTGCGGCCAAAAAGATCGTCCTGTTGGAAGACGTGATCGACGGTGCCGTGGACATCCATCAGATATGAAGGGCCTGTCGAAAGTCAGCGTGGGCGAGGGCGGTATCGCCTTGACCCAACATGCGGTGCCCGAGGCGGGGCCCGGCGAAATTCGTTTGAAAGTGGCCGCTGCCGGTATTTGTGGCACGGATATGCAGATCTATCATTGGGCCCCGCGCATGGCCCGGAAGATGCAGTTGCCGCGTATTCTGGGGCATGAAGTCAGTGGCGTGATCGATCAACTGGGCACCGGCGTGGATGGCCTGTCTATCGGCGATCATGTTTCGTTGGAAAGCCATATTTACTGCGGTACCTGCTACCCCTGTATGCGGGACCGGGCGCATCTGTGTGAGAAGACCGGCTACCCGGGCATCACCATCAACGGTGCCTTCGCCGATTATGTGGTGGTGCCGGCGAATATCGCCTGGCCCAATCCCAAGGAGCTGCCCCACGAAATCGCCGCCATGCTGGAACCATTCGGCATTGCCGTTCACGCCTGTATGGAAGGCAGTGGTGTTGCGGGCCAGCGCATCCTGATTAATGGTTGCGGTCCAATTGGTTTGATGGCGGTTGCGGCGGCCCGCGCCCTTGGTGCTGAACAAGTCATTGCATCTGACCCAAACCCGTTACGCCGGACCACGGCGGAACAGATGGGGGCAGACTATGGTTTTGATCCCACCGCTGTTGAACTACCGGCGGCTATAGGTGAGGTGACCAACGGCAACGGCGTTGATGCGGCAATTGAATTCTCGGGCCAGCCCCAGGGCTTTCTGAATGCCATGGCCTCTGTCACCAAGGGCGGAGATTTCCGCCTGGTCGGTGCGCCGGCCCATCCGATGGAACTGGATTTAACCCAATGGCTGCTTCGCTGTCCCCGTATCATCAACATTCACGGCCGCCGCATCTGGAAAACCTGGGAACAGGCAACGCCGTTGATTTACCAAGGCAGGGTCGATCTGCGACCGGTGATGAGCCACCAGCTCCCCCTGTCCGAGGGCGCGCGGGGTTTTGAACTGATCATTCAAGGTGCGGCACTGAAACCGATTTTATTGCCTCAATGACGCCGCGCGGCAACGACGATTGCTACTATGGTTTCTTCGCCCAGGGCCTTCACCGCTTCCAAACGATGGAGGCCTTCGATCAGGACATAGCGGTCTTTGCCCAATCGAACCTGGATCGGCATTTTCTGGCCGTTTTCCAAAATATCCTCGGCCATGGCATCAACTTTGTCCGCCTCCAATGTCTTGCGCCGGTCCGTGGGGACGTAGATTTCTGCGACGGGGATATCAACGTTTTTCATGTTTGTCTCGCCATTCAGCCGCGCAGGGCGCGTAGTTGTTCGCGGTAACCACTGGCATCAATACGGATATCAACCAAGCGCGGACCGGTCGCTGCTGCGGCCTGTTTCAGGGCAGGGGCCAACTCATCCTCCGCCTTGACCTGCCAGGAAGTGAAGCCGAAACCGCGTGCAATCGCGGCGAAATCCGGTGGCGTCCAGGATAAACCCAAATCGGCCATCTGGCGATCCTCACGCTTTATATCAATCAGGGACAATCGACCATCATTGAAGACGATGATGGTTATGTTGGCCTTCATCGCAACAGCCGTCTTGAATTCACCCAGACACATCAACAGGCCGCCATCGCCGGTAATGGCAACGGCACCACGGTCAGGCTCGTGCAGGGCGGCTGCAATGGCAGCCGGTACGGCAAATCCCATGGAGGCGAGACCGTTGGAAATCAGAACGTCCCGCGGTGCCTTGCCTGGCCAAAAGGCGCAGGCAGAAAACATATGGGCACCTGCATCAACACAAAGGCGCGGATGTTGCGTGAAGGCATCCCGCGCCGCTTTCACCACCGCGGTGGAGGATAAGCCGGAGCCGTCATCGCTGGCCATGCCGTTCAGGAAACCGTCCCGAAATGCGGCGATCTCCTCCATACGCCAATCGCTGGCTGCCAGATCATGGGACAATGCCTGCAGCGTCAAGGCCAGGGGGGCGCTAATCCTCTCCGCAGGTTGATAATAATGTGGATCATAGACCCGTTGGCATAGATCCAGGATAGGTGCCGTAAAGCTCCACGGTTTGCGTAACAGTTCCACCGGGTCCAGACCGATTGCGATGATGAGATCGCTGGACCCCACACAATCCTGCTCAATCGCACCGCCAGTGAATATCCCTGCAAAATGTCCATCGTCATCCGGGATACAGCCCTTGGCCATATAAGTGCACAACACAGGCGCGCCCAAGGCATTTACAAAATCGCGCAGAATAGGTGCCAGGCCTGATCGTGCCGCCTCCAACCCCACGACGACAACGGGCCGTTTACTGTCGGCTAATAATGACAGGGCAGGGGCAACATCCGGTGTGTCAACGCCAGGCGTAATTCTTGGCGGCATAACAGTGGCAGGTTTATTGAGATCGGCAGAACCTGAAAACATCGTGGCGGGCGCCATATGGTCCTGATCCAACCAGTTATCGACAGCTTCCTGTTCCGGCTCCAACGCCATGCCCTGGCCTTGGCGCAACAAGGGTGCCACCAGCTCCGATTGCGCAAAAACCTGGTGGGAGAGGAATTCAAGCTCATCGTCCGTAAAGGATTCAGACATCAACAATGCCGGCATACGGTCCAACGCGGCTGCCGCCAAACCATTTGTGGCGCTGGCCAGGCCGGGACCTTTGGTGGTGAAAGCCAGGCCGGGGCCCTCCATCAGGACGCCGGAGACGCCAGCCATAATGACGGCGGCATCTTCCCGTGCGGTAATGACGGTTTCGATATTCTGTGCCCGAAGCGCGGCCAACAGATCCAGGCTGGTACCACCGCCCGGCACACCATAGGCATGGCGCATACCGCGTTCCGATAAGCGTTGGGCGAGCCAGGTGACGAAATCAATTTTGTCCCGGCTCATGAAGTAGCATCCAGAATAAGGTTCATGGAGCGATCTACATGTAGGTGAAATCCTCCAGGCAGAACCAAAGTGGATTCGACCTCCTCTATAATGGCAGGCCCGTTGATTTCAGCCCCCATGGCAATACCGGCCCGGCTGTACACTGGTGTATCGATGAATTCGTCGCCGAACCAGACCGACCGTGTCCCCTTGGCGACGGGCACGCCCGTCTGATCATCCGTCCGCCGTCCCAGGGTTTCGCCCAAGGTTGAACGCTGCCCCGTCACCGCCAGACGCCAGGATAATATTTCCGCCGGCATGGCCTCGCTCCGGCCATAGCGGTTGCGATAGCTCGTCGCGAAATTCTCCAACAAGGCGTCACGGTCCTTGGCCTCGATCATTTCCAACGTCACCGGAACTTCGATTTCATAACCCTGTCCCAGATAACGCATCATGGCGCTGAAAGTTTCCGTGACCTCCTCATCAGAGGCACCGGCGCTGGAGACCAGGGCGGCGGCTTCCCCGGCCATGTCCCGCAATAGCCCGGCGGCTTTGGTGAAGTCCAGGCTGGCAATGGGGCTGGGTGCCGCGCGTCCGATCTCGAACGAAACAGCCGCCGCCAACATTCCGATGGCAGAGGCGACGCCCGCACCTGCCGGACAGACCATTCGGGTAATGCCCATTTTCTGCGCCATGGAACAGGCATGCACCGGGCCCGCACCACCGATCGGCAGCATGGCAAAACGGGTCGCATCCAGGCCCCGTTCGATGGCATGAATGGTCGCCGCCTGCGCCATATTGGCCGTTACCGTTTCGTGCACGCCCCAGGCCGCCTCAATCGCCGTGATGCCCAAGGGATCGGCCAGATGTGTCTGCACCGCCTTTGTGGCAGCTGCACGATCCAGAACCATCTTGCCGCCCAGAAAAGCGTTTTCATCCAGATAACCCAGCAATAAATCGCAATCGGTCACCGTGGGATGTTCATTGCCCCTGCCATAGCAGGCGGGACCGGGGTCGGCGCCGGCACTGTGGGGCCCGACCTGCAACAGGCCGCGTTGATCAACCTGTGCGATAGAGCCGCCACCCGCCCCAATCTCGATCATATCAATGGCCGGGATCAATAGCGGAAGTCCGCTACCCTCGGCGAAGCGGGTTTCCCGTGCGACTTCAAAATTGACCGTACGTTCGGGTTCTCCATCATGGATCAGGCAGGCTTTCGCCGTGGTGCCGCCCATATCGAAACACAGGATGTCGTTTTGATTGGCTAGTTCACCGAACAGGCGGGCGGCTTCCGCTCCTGCCGCGGGGCCCGATTGCACCAGGCGGATTGGGTATTTTACCGCAACGTCCGCCGCGATCCCCCGGCCATCTGACAGCACCAGCAATAATTCCCGTGTATAGCCAAGTTCATCCAGGGCGGCGGCCAGGCGCTCCACATAATCGCGAAACAAGGGATGGACATAGGCGTTGGCGACGGTGGTTGATGTGCGTTCATACTCACCCATTTCCGGGCAGACATCGGACGACAGGGATATGGTGACGTCCGGCATGGCCTTGGCCAAGGCAGCACCGACGGCTTGTTCGTGCGCCGGGTTTAAATAAGCATGCAGCAGACAGACGCCAATGGAGCGCACGTTCTGCGCACGGAAAGTTTCGACGAGCGCCGGCAGCTGGTCCAGATTAAGGGCGGTATCAATGGCACCATTTGCATCAATCCGCTCGTCAATCTCCAGGCACAGACGACGGGGCACCAGGGGGGGCGGCATTTCAATATCAAGATTGAACAAATCGTAGCGCCATTCCCGCCCGATCTCCAACACATCGCGAAAGCCCGTGGTGGTGATCAGGCCCGTTGCAACGCCCTTGCGTTCGATCAGTGCATTCGCCACCAACGTCGTGCCATGCACGACGGAGGTTAATTGCCGGGCATCAATGCCGGCCCGGTCCAGAGCCTGGCCAACACCGTCCAGGACAGCGCGGGATGGGTCATCGGGCGTGGTCAGCAGCTTGACCTGCACAAGGTTTTCCGAACCCTCCCGCCACAGCACCACATCCGTGAACGTGCCGCCGATATCAACGCCAACGCGCCAGTCGTCCGATGCTGCATTAGTCATTGCCATAAGCCTCTCGGCTGGCACCGGATGTCGTCAGTCCGCTCTCTAAATCCTGATTTATCATGGCGTCGTCTCGTTCTCCGGGCGGATACAGGCCACCGCCGCCCGGCGTCTCGAAGACGACCACATCGCCGGATTTAAGTTCGCTGCGGGACTTGGCTGGGATGACCTGGCCATTGATCTGGTCAATCCCGGCCCGGCCTGCCGCACCACCCAACAAACCGCGCGGGGGGTAGCTGATACGTTCATGACGAATGGTCATGGTGATGGGATTTTCCGAGCGTGCTTCAAAGACCAGGCGCTGGGCATTGCCGCCGCGATATTTTCCGATCCCGCCAGAGTCCGGAATAAAGCTTTTCTCCCGCACCAGCATGGGCACCTGATGCTCGAAAGCTTCGATAGGTTGGTTCGAGACATTGGAAGGGAAACTTAAACAGCCCGGCCCATCGCCTTTTGAACGGGCCCCGTGGCCACCGTTCATAAAGAACATTTTCACGAAATTGCCGCGCGTCTCATCTTCATAGCGGCCGGCGAAGTAAACATTCCACAGCGGCGATCCGGATTCCGCGACCACCTGATCCGACATAATGGGTGCCATGGCACCAATGATCGCCGGCGGTACATAATGCCCCGACAGATGCCGCCCCCAAACAGGCGCAGGCGGCGTGGCGTTCAACAAAGAGCCTTCCGGTGCCTTGATATGGACGGGGGCCAGGGATCCGGCGTTGTTCGGTGCATCCGGGTCGACCAGGCATTTCACGGCATAGCGGGCATAGGCTTGGGTGTAGTTGAGCACACTATTGATAGGCCAAGGGACCTGGGGGGAGGTGCCTGCGAAATCCACGGTTAGTTCTTCGCCGGCAATGGTAACCTGGCATTCAATTCGCAAGGGCACATCGACACCGTCAATGTCAAAGCCGTCGCTGTAGGTGCCATCGGGTAATGCGGCGATGGCGGCCCGCATGCTTTGCTCCGACCGGGCGATGATTTCATCAGCGACCGGGATCAGATCATCCAGGCCTTCCTCATCCAACAGCGCCATGAGCTTGCTGTTGCAATCACGGTAGGCAGCGAATTGCGCCCGCACATCGCCTAATGTCTCATCCGGCTGGCGCAGGTTCTCGGTCAGGAAGTCCATGACCACTGGGTTGTCTTCGCCTGCCACGACGATTTTGCAGATCGGGATACATAATCCTTCTTCGTAACAATCCTTGGCGTTGGGTGACGGTGCGCCGCCGATGTCTACGGTGTGCGCCGTGGAGGCCGCGAATGCCACCAATGTGTTGCCGCGAAAAATCGGATGCACCATGGAGATATCGTTCAGATGGCCGGTACCGATCCAGGCATTGTTGGAAATAATCACGTCGCCGGGCGACAGTTTATCGATGGGAAACTTATCCAACACCGCATCCAGTGTCCGGGGCAGGGTGCCCAGGAACGAGGGGATGGAGCGTTTTGATTGGGTCAGCTGCCGGCCTTGGGAATCAAACAGACTGAACGCCATGTCATAATTATCCCGAACCACCACGGAAAACGCCGCCCGTAAGAATGTCTCGGCCACCTGATCAACAATGCCGTCAAGACGCCGCCATATAAGTCCAAGGCGGACCGCATTCAATTCTGGATTAGGCATATTTCTCTCACTCGCCGTCTTTGGCGTAAACTGGTGTTAGCCAGGATTTATAGGCCTCGTTCCGGCAACGCACGATATCGTCATAGCTTTGTTGCAGGCGCCGGGTCAGAGGTGCCGGTTGTCCGTCGCCGATTTGTTTGCCATCAACCGAGAGGATCGGCACGATTTCCTGGCCTGTGCCGCAATAGAGGCACTCTTCCGCCAGATACAACTCCGTTCGTCCCACATCACGCTCGACCGCGTCCAGGCCCATATCCTTGGCCAGCACCAGCAGGGTGCGCCGTGTAATGCTTTCCAGAATACCGGCAGTCACGGGTGGAGTAATCAATTGACCTTCGCGGACGATAAACAAACAGCCGCCGGGTCCTTCGCTCACCGTGCCGTCCCGGTTCAAGATGATTGCACCATCGGAGCCAATGCGTTTCGCTTCCAATCCGGCCAGGCGGCTGTTGAGGTAGTTTGCCGTCGCCTTGATGCGGGGTGGCGAGGCATCTTCCGCATTGCGCCGCCAACTGCTCACCGCGAAATGCTTACCTGTGGTAAAAGCTTCAACCCTGGCCCGTTTTCGACAGACGACAGAGCTGCCGACCGGCCCGGTGGCGATAATTTCGCCCCAATCATCCACATAGGCCTGGACCCGGATATAACAATCCTCCCGCAGATCGTTGGCCTGCAGACAGGCGATGACCTGGGCCGTGAAGTCAGCCGTCGTTGGTGGGTTGTCCAGTTCAATCACCCGCATGGAAAATTGCAATCGTTCCAAGTGATCGTGCAGGTGCAAAATATAAAGCTGTTCATGCTCGGCGTTCCAATAGGCACGCATGCCCTCGAACACCGTCGAGGCAAAGGTTAAGCCTGGCGCCATGATGGAGACCGTGGCGTCTGCATAAGGCACGACTTGGCCATTTTGAACTGCGAAGTCCGGGCGATAGGGTGGGGTGGTGTTATCGTTCATGGCGCGTCCGTAAATCTCAATGACCTGACTGTGGACGAGACTAGCAACTGCGCAACCGTAGAGGAACCCGCATCCCGAAATGAGGCGCAAAACTATTTTATTTGATCGAATGGTTAATGAAACCTTGACATTGCAAGGTGGTACACACGACCCTACTGCCTAACCAATAGTTGGTTTAATAGAGGGAGGAAAGTTATGCGTAGTTTAGCCATGACGCGGCGGCTGATCGTTGGTCTTGCCGCTGTATTTGTCGCATTCGCGATGACTGCCGGTGCCCAAGCGGCCGGCAAAACAATCAAAATCGGCGTGATTTATGACTATACAGGCCCCTTGGCGGGCGGCGGTTCTGATCTGCAGGCCCTAGGCGCCAAGATCATGATCGATCACATCAATTCTCAGGGCGGCGTTGAAGGCTATATGATTGAGCCGATTTATGCCGATGCCCAGTCCAAGCCCGAGGTGGCCATTAACGAGGCCGTCCGCCTGATCGAACAGGAAAAGGTCGACATGTTGTTGGGCTTTTATTCCTCCGCCCAGTGCGTTCCCGTGGCCGCCAAAGTGGATTCACTGAAGAAATTCATGTGGATCACGACCTGTATTTCACCCGCTGTGTTGAAAGGACGTAATCTGAAATACGTTTTCCGCCCGCAGGTGCATGGTGCCATGTTTGGCGAATTGTCGGTGGACTTCCTGAATTCCAATGCCCAAAGCAAGATGGGTATTGACCCGAAAAAACTCCGCGTTGCGATCATTCATGAAGACGGTCCCTACGGCTCCGGCGTGGCCGGGGGCAATGAGGCCGCGGCCAAGAAATTCGGCATGAACCTGGTGTTGAAGGAAGGCTATTCCGCAACCGCACCTGATCTGTCGTCTTTGGTCACCAAGCTGAAGCGTAAGCGTCCCGATGTCATCCTGCATACAGGCTATAACCCGGACATCTCATTGTTCCTGCGTCAATCGAAAGAACAAGGCCTGCGGTTCAAAGCCCTGATCGGCCATGGTGCCGGCTACGGCGTGGTCGATAAATTGTATGACACCATTGGCAATGATATCGATCATGTCTTTAACGTAGATCCGGTTTCGATCTGGTTGTTGGATCCCAACTCTTTGGCCCCCGGTCTTGCTGCCGTCACTAAAAAGGTTGGCGATGAGTACGAAAAAGCCAAACCTGGCGTTACGGTGAAGTCGGCCCATGTGGGTATGGCGGCATCGAATGCGCACGTGTTCTTCTCGGATGTGCTGCCGCGCGCCATCAAAAAGTATGGCGGTATCGATGCGGAGTCCCTGCGTAAGGCTGCCCTGGAAACTGATATCGCTGAAGGCGGCACGTTGCTGGGCTTTGGTGTCAAGTTCCCGGGAGCGGGTAAATCTGACATGATGGGGCAGAACACCCGTGCCTCACCCGTGGTGATGCAGTATGTCGGCCGCAAGGTCTATATTGCGTGGCCCAAGGCATTGCAGACCATTGATCCTATTCTGCCACTGCCAAAATCTTCGCCCTACGCGAAGTAATGTAGCGGACCGGAAGACGACCAAGCGACAAACTGACGATTAATGGTAAGTGAGTGCAGATATGCTTCGCGTTGAAGGACTGTCCAAACATTTCGGCGGCTTCACGGCCGTCGACAATGTGGAATTTTCCCTGGAAAGGGGAGAGATCCTGGGCCTGATTGGGCCAAATGGGTCCGGCAAGAGCACGATTTTCAATATGCTCTCGGGGACATTGGAACCCAATGCCGGTTCAATTAAGCTGGACGGAAAGGAAATTGCCGGGGCCTCGCCACACGCGATTTGTGTGATGGGTGTGGGCCGGACATTTCAGATCCCACGACCATTTCGTCGTCTTTCCATACTCGAGAACGCCGCGCTGGCTGGCTATTACGGCCGGGCCGGCGCGGTCACTCGGGCAGAAGCCTGGCGTAGTGCCGAGGAAGCGTTGGAGCTGGTCGGCCTGCCGACCGATGCGGCGGCCTCTGTCGATATGTTGGGGGCTGCGGGCTTGAAAAAGCTTGAATTGGCCAAGGCGCTGGCGACCAAACCCAGTTTATTGTTGGCGGATGAAAGCCTTGGCGGCCTGGACCATAGCGAAATGGATCAGGCGGCGGATATGTTGAAGAATATTCGTGACGAGTTGGACGTGACCATCATTTGGGTGGAGCACATCATGGGCGTCCTGATGCGTGTTGTGGATCGGGTCATGGTGTTGGATCACGGCGAAAAAATAGCCGAGGGGCGACCCCACGAAGTCGCTGCCAACCCGAAGGTCATCGAAGTTTATCTAGGTAGCGATGCCGAAGAGACTGCCGCCGCGGCCCATCGCGGCTAATTCAATCATTTAAGAACCAATCAGAGACAAATTAGAGGACTGCAGCGTAATGCTGACCTTGAGAAACATAAACGCCGGTTATGGAGATTTCCAAGCATTGTTCGATGTTTCGTTGGACGTCAATGCAGGCGAGGCTGTTGCCGTGATCGGACCGAATGGTGCCGGAAAATCCACCCTGATGCGGGTGATCTCGGGTATGATCCCGGCCACTGCGGGACAGATCGAGATGGAGGGGGCCTCAGTCCTTGATGCCCCGGCGCATGATATCGTCGGTATGGGAATTGCCCATGCGCCGGAGAATAGGCGTCTGTTTCCCCGCATGACGGTGGAGGACAACCTGCGTATGGGTTGTTTCATGCCGCAATTCCGCGACCGTTTTGAAGAGCGTAAGGACTTCGTCTACGATCTGTTTCCCCGCATGTTGGAGCGGCGCAATCAGATGGCCGGTACCCTATCAGGCGGCGAGCAGCAAATGTGCGCCATCGGCCGGGCATTGATGTCGGATCCTAAGATATTGTTGATGGATGAGCCCTCAGCCGGACTGGCCCCGGTGATCGTGCAGCAGGTTTTCAGCCTGATCGAACGAATTCGCGGTGAGGGCCTGACAGTGTTGATCGTGGAACAGAACGTGAGGCAGGTCCTGCGCATCGTTGACCGCGCTTATGTTTTGGAATCAGGCAGCCTGCGCCTGGAAGGCACATCGGACGAGCTTTTACAAAGCCCTGAAATTCAAAAAGCCTTTATGGGCATGTGAGGCGATTATGTTTGCAGAATTTACCGAAGCCCTGTTCAGCATTTTCTTTGTCGAAACCCTGATCAACGGCCTTTTGCTGGGTGGCGTACTGGCCCTGTTGTCCCTGGGCCTGAACCTGATATTCGGGGTCATCGACGTGGTTTGGATCTGTTATGCCGAGATCATCATGCTGGGTATGTACACGATCTATTTCCTGCATGTAGATGGCGGCATGCCGTTGATTGCCGCCGTGGCCTGCGGGGTTGGGGTGACGGCCTGTCTGGGCTGGCTGACCCATCGTCTGGTCATCGGCTATTTGTTACAGGCCGCACCTATCAACCAACTGCTGGCAACGGGTGGTCTGTTGTTCTTTTTTCAGGGTGCCGCCATGGTCGCCTTCGGTGTTGAATTCCGAAGCCTGGGCGTCAGCCTGGGCAGCTTGGCGTTGAGTGAGGATATTTATTTGTCGTGGACCCGGCTGTTGTCCTTCACCATTGCGGCCGGCGTGGTTGTCGTTTTGTATCAATTCCTCGCCCGCTCCTACCTGGGGGCTGCAATCCGGGCCATTTCTCAGGACCGGGAAATCATGATCCTGATGGGCGTGGATACCAAGAAACTGTATCTGCTGACTTCCGCCATTGGTGGCGGTCTGGCCGGGTTAGCTGCGGCGCTGCTTGCCCTGCAATATGATGTGCATCCCTTTATCGGCCTCAGCTTTGGCCCCATCACCTTCATGATTTGTGTCATGGGCGGGTTGGGCAATATGGTGGGGGGCTTCCTGGCTGCCTTCGTCTTCAGCGAGCTGATTACTATTGGCGGTTATTTCGCTGAGCTGGAATGGGGCTATGTGATGGCCTTCGTGTTCTTTATCGCCAGTATGTTTGTTCGCCCCGAAGGCTTGTTCGCGAGGAAATCATGAACTCTAAACTTCTGATAGCGGTGATCGCCGCTATTCTGATCTCCCTGCCGTTTCTGGGCCTGGACAGCTATCCCCTGCACATTGTCATCGTGATCCTGATTTGGTCTTTTGCCTATACCGGCTGGACGATCATGGGTCGGTTTGGCCTTGTCTCCCTCGGCCATGGCGCTTTCATGGCCATCGGTGGTTATGTTACGGCGCTGCTGTGGAACGAGTTGGGTCTGACGCCGTGGATCGGCATTCCCGTGGCCATGGCTTGTGCAGGCGGTATGGCGGCTTTGATCGGTTATCCCTGTTTCCGTTTTCGCATTGTCGGCCACTATTTTGCGCTGGTAACGCTGGCCCTGTCCGAAGTGGTGCGCCAGGTCATAATTGCGACCCGGAATACCACAGGCGGCTCCCTCGGCTATACGCCTGAACGCCATGGCGACGGCTGGTCGATCATGGCGTTGCAGTTTGATGATCGTGTCGTTTTCTATTTCATAGCATTGGGCGTATGGATGGCCGGCATTGTGATCTGGTATATGGTTGACCGCTCCATGGCGCGCTATGCCCTGGAGGCGATTTCGGAGGACGAAGACGCCTCTGCTGCCGTTGGTGTGCGGGTGACCAAGGAAAAAATGAAGGTCACGATGTTGAGCGCGGTGATGACCGCCTTTGCCGGTGCCATGTATTGCCAATATCAGATGTTCATTTCGCCCGACACCATCGGTGGTGTTGGCATATCCCTGCAGATTGTTTTCGCAGTGGTTGTCGGCGGTATCTATAATGCCCTGGGCCCCACCATTGGTGCCGTGATTACAATATTGTTGGCGGAAGTTCTGCGTATTAGTATCGGCACCTCAGCTGTCTGCATAACGGATAAAATCTGCCTGAATGCCGCCGGTGTGCCGTTATTGGTCTATGGCATAATGTTGATTTTGTTCATCATCTTCCTGCCCAAAGGCATCGTTGGCGGCTTTGCTGATCTTTGGCAGGCTCGCTTCAACAATGGTGCCAAAAGCGGCAATAGCGCGAAAAGCATTGCGGCGAAATAGACGACAGACAGCAAGGCGCTACCGTTCGGTTTTATTTGCATCCCAGGCTGTGCCATGGGCGCTTTCATCCTGGCCGGCGATAATGCGGAATTGCTCTGTAATGCCGTCGTCGCCCAGGGACCGCTCGATCCCCAGCAATGTATTGATGGGATGGAGGCACAGGGAGGCGGCGAATTCCGCTTCCTCCGCAGCCGCCGCTAGGGCGATTTGACGGTTGGGGGCGCTGTAGTGTGTCAAAAAATGATCCGCCAGGGCGGCGACCACGGCCTGGTAGCCCTCGTTGCTGATCTCCTTGACCACAACGACGGTGGACCAACCGAAACTGTCGCAGCCCATGAAAGCGGTGGCAAAGGCGATCTCGTCCGCCCCGTCCAAAGCGTTGGGGTCCACATCGTCTCCGGCGAAAGCAAAGGCACCCGAAACCGCCCATTCGCCCGGCTGGGCAACATTGTCAAAGATATATTGGTCGGACGCGTCCAGTTGTATGGTCTGGGGAAATTTCATTGTCGCTGCAATACCTCCAACATCGGGATGAAACGCTATCAGACCCGCCGGGGGTTGCCCAGGGAACATACTTCCGGCACTTTGTGGCAATGCATTTGATGTTTAAGGCTCTGCTGAAATACCATTTATCATCCGTCGTCCTATCACTTGTAATCCTTCTTGCACTATCGCAAAGGGCAGGGGCGGAGGATCGATTTATTACCGTGGCATCGACCACATCAACGGTCGCATCCGGCCTATTTGATGCCATTCTGCCGATCTTCAGCAAAACATCGGGCATCGCGGTTCGGGTTATCGCGGTGGGGACCGGCCAGGCGCTGCGCCTTTCGCGCAACGGTGATGCCGATGCCCTGCTGGTGCATCATCCACCGTCTGAACGAAAATTCATGGCCGAGGGTTATGGCATTGATCGTCGTGCGGTGATGTACAACCAATTCCTCATCTTCGGGCCCAAGGCAGACCCCGCCGGGGCGCGGGGAGCGGACGACGTTCTGGCAGCATTGACGCTTATAGCGGAGAGATCGGCCAGCTTTGTCTCTCGCGGCGACAACAGCGGCACCCATATGAAGGAATTGGGCCTATGGCGGGCAGCCAGGATTGACCCCCGCCCCGGTTCAGGGCTTTGGTATATGGAGACAGGCTCCGGCATGGGGGCGACATTGCGCATGGGAACGGCCATGGACGCCTACGGCCTGATTGATCGCGGCACCTGGCTGAGTTATCGGAACAAAGGCAGCTTGATCGCCATCTTTGACCGCCCCGACAACAGCCTGCGCAATCAGTACAGTATTATCCTGGTCAACCCCAAACGCCACCCCCATACCAAGGCCGATGATGCGCGGGATTTCATGGACTGGATAACCTCTCCCATGGGACAAAGCGCCATTGCCGCCGTTACCGTCGGGGGCGAGACCTTGTTCATTCCCAATGCGCGGAAAAGGAAATAGCGGCAGGGGCCAATATTTCTTCACGCCTATGTTGGTTTCGGACCCTGACCGAACGCGTCTGAATTCGTTTTAAGAAAATCATGTTCTTCATCGGTGCCGTCTCGGGCCAGCACCGCGTTGCGATGGGGAAATCGCCCGAAGCGGGCAACGATATCTCTGTGCCTCGTCCAGCCCTCGATGCTGAGTTCTACATAAGGCTGCCATTCCGCCGATGCCTGTTGCCGGAGCTTTTTGAGCAGATCGAGCCCTCTATCCTGATCCACGATGTCTTCGGCATGATGAAAAGGGTGGTAGAGCCAAATTCGGGAGACCGGGGGCAGCGCAAGATCGAGTTCATCTTCAATGGCCCGGTTCACGATTTCGAAGGCACAGGCATCGCCCACATAAGCCTGCGGCGTATTGCGATAAATATTTCGCGTGAATTGATCGAGCAGCAGGATCAGCGCCAGCGCGCCCTCAGATGTGGATTGCCATGCCATAAGATCGCGCTGGCAGGCTTGTGTGATGAATTTGCCGAACCGGACGCGTATATCATCGTCGACCGCCGCGCCACCTCTGTACCAAAATTCCCGCCGGCAGGAAGCCAGTTCAGGACTTTCCAGGCTGGAGCCAAGCCAAAAGGCGGCGATCTCAGATATGGTTTCAGCGCTCATGAAAGGGTACTCGCTTCGTCCTTCCGCTCAATATGTGAATAACCGACCATGACAGCGGTTCAGACCTTTGATATATCGCTTTATACAAAATCTCCTCCCGAACGCCAATTGCAGCGTGGCCGGAGGCATCCTTGGTTATGTGTTTCTGACGACTTGGCCCGCCCTATCAGGGCATAGATTACCAAGCATCAATGACAGGGTGCCGTTGACCAGAACATAGTCGATCCCAACAGATTGCTGCAGGGGCTGTTCAAACGTTGCCAGGTCCTTGACCTTGACAGGATCGAAAACCACCAGATCAGCGTAGGCACCTTCGCGAACAACGCCGCGATCGGTGATGCCAAAGGTCTGTGCCGACAGGCCGGTCATTTTATGAACGGCGGTTTGCAGATCAAACAATCCAAGATCCCGGCTGTAATGACCAAGGACCCGGGGGAAGGTGCCCCAAAGTCGGGGGTGGGGATGCTCATCATGGGGCAGACCGTCGGAGCCGATCATGGTCGGGGGATAGGCCAGGATGCGCTGCATATCCCCCTCATCGATCTGAAAATAGATGGCACCGGCGGGTGATAGTTTGACCGCTGCTTCCTTCAGGGAGCAATTCCATTCTTCGGCAATGTCAGAGAGGTCCCGGCCCTTGGCGCCCGGATAGGGCGCGGATGTGGTGATCATGATCCGGATGTCGTCGTGGGCCCAGTCAGGATCCAGGACGGTTGATCCGGCGGCATAAGGATAGGCATCCAGCCCCATGGCAATGGACCCGCGCGTCTCTTCAATAAAGGCCAGTGTCTCGTTGCTGCGGCCCCAATTTCTCGGTTGGGCGCATTTATGATGCGAGACGACGACAGGCACATTCGCTTCTTCCGCCGTGGTCTTGGTTTCCTGCAAGGAGTCCATGATGTGGTCAGCCTCGTCCCGCATATGGGTGGTATAAATCCCGCCCCCTTTTGCCAGCACTTTGGCCAGGGCGATGACCTCCTCCATTTTTGCAGCCGTTGCGGTCTTGTAGTAAAGCCCGGTGCTGAACCCAATTGCACCCGCTGCCAAAGACGCTGCCAGTTTTTGCCCCATGGCATTGATTTCCGTCTCGGTCGCGCTGCGTTTCAGATCGTCCATAACGCCGGCCCGCAAGGTACTGTGACCGACCAAGGCGGCGACATTGATACTGGGTTTGGCGGCCTCCACGGCACTGAAGTAAGCTGCCATGGTCTCAAAGCGGAACTTGCTGCTGTCCCCAAGCAGGTTCAGTGGTGCGGGTGGATCGATATCAATGATTGGTGCCAGGGAGATGCCGCAATTGCCGACGATCACCGTCGTCACGCCCTGGCTGATCTTGGCCGGCATTGATGGCGTCGCCAGAACGGCATTGTCATCATGGGTGTGGACGTCGATGAAACCTGGGGCCAGGACCCGATCCGTGGCATCGATTTCCAACTTGCCCCACCAATCCTTCGCATCCTCGGGCGCGGCAATGGCTGCGATACGATCACCTGATACGGCAACCTCCATAGCCCGGCCTGGGCTTCCCGTGCCATCTATCAGGAGGGCACCGCGAATAACCACATCAAAGGTTACAGTTTCAGTATCAGTCGCCGACTGGCTCATTTAAGCCCCCATCATGATCGTTGACCAACGCATATTTGATGCGTTGTAAATATTCCTGCGCCTTGTCCTGGCACCGATACGCCGTTGATACGCCGTTACCGCCTCAATCGCGGCAAAGGTGGCGTCGTTAAGATTGGCGCTCAGATCAATGCCGGTTATTGTGGCACCATAGGTTGCCTCGCGCGGGATGATATCCATCTCCATTCTGTCCTCGTGTTACCTAATGAGGCATTTAGATAGGAATGTGCCATGATCAGCCTGTTTTTGGCCAGCTTGTTGTTTGTTGTCATTCACGCCTTGATCTCAGGCACGAGCCTGCGTGGCAAGCTGGTGGCTCGGATGGGCGAGAAGGTGTATTCCAGCCTGTTCTCGTTCTTATCCGCCTTGTCGCTGGCCTGGATGATCATAACCTTTAGTGAAGCGCCACACATGGAATTGTGGGCGCCGATGACAGCGCTAAAGCATCTGGCTATGCCTTTGATGTTGATTGCCTGCGTGCTGGTGGTGTTGGCCTTTACGACGCCGAACCCGACGTCAGTGGTGGGGGGCGGCAAGTCGCTGCGTGAAGAGGATGCGGCGAAGGGCATCATCAAGATCACGCGGCACCCCTTTTTGGTGGGTGTGACCATCTGGTCCGTGGCCCACATGCTGGCGAATGGAGACCTTGCCTCCATGTTGTTTTTCGGTGGTTTTCTGGTTCTGTCACTGATTGGCCCGCCGCAGATCGATGCGAAACGGGAAGCGAAAAATGCGGAAAGCTGGGCCAGATTCGCAAGACAAACATCGTGGTTACCTTTCGCCGCTATAATCGAGGGCCGCACCAAAGTCACGTTGGGGGAAATCGGTTGGGCCGGGATCATTGGCGGCGTGGCGCTGTACCTTGCAATACTACTATTTTTTCATACATGGGCTTTCGGTGTAACAGTGCATCCGTTTCGTTAGCTGCGACAATATTTGCCCTTGAAGTTCGCCCGGCGACATGGAATGTGTTGCCGTAAGAAATGGGGATGTTGAGGGTTATGGATTCTGCAATTCTATTGAAATATGATCAGCGGGTGCCGCGCTATACCTCCTATCCAACGGCGGTGCAGTTCACCGATACAATTGGTGCGGAACAGCACGCTGCTTGGCTGGGTGAGGTGGGACGGGATGAGCCCGTATCCCTGTATGTCCACGTGCCGTTTTGCGAAGTTTTGTGTTGGTATTGCGGCTGCAATACACAAGTCGGCCGGCATCAGAATACATTTGAAAATTACACCAACCTGGTCTGTGACGAAATTGACCGGGTTGCAGCCAACCTTGGCGCCAGACCCCAGGCAGCTGCCGTACATTGGGGCGGCGGGACACCAAGTTCCATCGGGCCGGCGCGGATGATGCGGATCATGGCAAAGTTGCGCCAGCATTTCGATTTCCTGCCCGACGCTGAAATTGCGGTGGAGATGGACCCTCGTGTTATCTCTGCCGAAGACATCGTTACATTAACTGGCGATATGGGCGTCAATCGTACGTCTATCGGGGTACAGGATTTTGATGCGGATGTGCAAAAGGCCGTCAATCGCGTCCAGCCATACGAGATGGTGGCGGATGCCATCACGAATTTGCGGGCCGGCGGCATTCGGGACCTGAACCTGGATTTGATGTATGGCTTACCCTTCCAACAACAATCGCAATTCGGCACCTCTGCTGACCTGGCGGTGGGACTGGGGCCGGAACGGATGACTTTGTTCGGCTATGCCCATGTGCCGTGGATGTTCTCCCACATGAAGTTGATCAAGGACGGCGACCTGCCCGATGCGGAGGCGCGCCTGAACCTCTTTAACGAGGCGTTGGAGCGGTTGGCGGCGGCTGACTATGTGCACATTGGCCTGGATCATTTCTCCAAGGCCGGCTCCGAGATGGATATCGCCCAACAGGAAGGGCGCTTGCATCGAAATTTCCAGGGTTACACCACGGACACAGCCAAGACCTTGTTGGCCTTTGGTGCCTCCGCCATCTCTACGTTGCCCAGTGGCTTTATCCAGAATAAATCCGCTGCCAGGGATTACATGAAGGCGATCAAGGACGGCGGCCTGGGCACCAATCGTGGTGTCGGCCTGACGGCGCAGGATCGCCTGCGCGCCGATATTATCGAACGCCTAATGTGCGATTTTAAAATCGACCTGGGCGAGATCTGTGAACAACATAAAGTCCGGGTCGAGGATTTAACAGACGAGGTCGCGCGCCTGAAGCCGCTGATCGCTGATGATTTAGTCTCGGTTGATGGTTGGCAGGTCAACGTCCTGCCCCGGGGCCGTATGCTGGTGCGCATGGCCTGCGCCGCGTTCGATGAATACCACGCGCCCGATCCGGATAAACCAGCCCACGCCCGTGCCATTTAGGGGTTAAGCTGCACCATCCACGGTGACACCGTCGGCCAACATTGCCTCAATTTCGGCCTCTTCCAGACCCGCCTCCCGCAACACCTCAATGCTCTGTTCGCCCAGACGCGGGGCGTGGCGGCGATAGGTGCCGGGCGTTTCGGAAAAACCTATGGGTTGGTCCGTCATGCGGATGGGACCTTCGCTTGGGTGGTCGGACTCCTGCCAGAAACCGGTGGCGTTCAATTGCGGATCATCGATTAGTTCGTCCGGTGTATTCAGGGCGGTCAGGGGTAGTTTCGCCGGATCCAACAGCTCCAGCCACTCAGCCGTCGTCCGCTCCGCGATGATATCGGCCAGTTGTCCATACAGATCATCAATGAACTGGGTACGTAGGCCAACATTCTTGAAGCGTTCGTCTTTTAGAACGTCATCCCGTCCGGCTATGCCAAGGAAATAGCGCCAGTGTGCGTCTGTATGGGGCAGTACGGCGATGTAGCCGTCTTTGGTTTTCTGTGGCTTGCGGTGGAGGCTGAGGACCCGGACATAACCGGCACTGCCCATGGGCGGCACGAACGTCTGGCCGAACAGATGTTCCGGCATGATGAAGGCGACCATGGTTTCAAACATGGGGACTTCGATGGCCTGACCCTCACCGCTGCGTTCCCGATGGAACAGGGCTGCGTTGATGGCATAGACGACGGTTAAGGCCGTGGTCTTGTCCGCCACTACGGATGGCATGTAATGCGGTTCCCCCTGGGCCGCGCGCTGCAGCTCCGGCACCGCGCTTTTGGCCTGGATGATATCGTCATAGGCAGGGTGTTCCGCATAGGGCCCAGCTGCGCGATAGCCATAGGTGGCACAATAGATGATCTTTGGATTGATCGCGCTGACGTCGTCATAGCTGAGGCCCAGACGTTTGGCGGCGCCTGGGCGCAGATTATGCAACAGTACATCGGCCCCTGCCGCCAGTTTTAGGGCGGCAGCACGCCCTGCCGGTTGTTTCAGATCCAGCACCACGCTACGTTTGTTGCGATTGATGCCCAGGAACATAGAGCCCATGGTCGGGTTTCGGGCGGGGCCAATGTTGCGTGTCGTGTCGCCGGCATGCGGTTCGATCTTGATGACTTCAGCGCCCAGATCACCAAGGATTTGGGCTGCAAAGGGGCCAAGGACAACGGATGTGATTTCAACGACGCGTACGCCGGCGAGGGGGCCTGTCAACGAATAAAACCTCTAACTGGGGAAAGCGGAGAGCTTCAGGAATGCTTCAATAGATCATTCATCTGGAAAAAAGAAAAGCCGCGAAACGATGTATCTGAACTATAAAAGTTCAACAAACTTGTTCAAGGAACTGCATTATGACCTACCGGCACAGCATATTCGAGATTGAAGACGGCATTGCGACATTCACGATCAATCGGCCAGACTCCCGAAATGCCCTTAGCTTGGAGTTGCGGGAGGACTTCAAGGATCTGGTGGCCGAGGTGCGCGGTAACGACGATGTCAGCGCCCTGATCATAACGGGGGCGGGCGGTATTTTCTGCGCCGGCGGTGACACCAAGGCCATGGCTGCGGGCATTGGCAAGGCGGATAAGGCGCGATCAAGGGTCTTGGATATCCATGTCTGGTTTGAGGTTCTTTACAATCTTGATTGCCCCGTTATTTGCGCGGTGGATGGCCCGGCCTATGGCGGGGGGATGTCCCTGGCCCTGGTTGCCGATTTCATTTTGGCCACGCCACGGGCGCAATTCTGTGCCGTGTTCGGACGCCTTGGTTTGGTCCCCGATATGGCCATGTTGTATACCCTGCCGCGGATGGTGGGCGGGCAACGGGCCAAGGAATTGATGTGCACAGCGCGGGCCTTCAACGGTGAGGAGGCCAAGGATATGGGCATCGTTATGGATCTCTACGAGCCGGAAGATTTAATGGATCAGGCCCGTGCCCTGGCCGGACGTTTAGCGGTGGGATCGAAAGTCGCCCAGGCGGCAACCAAGGCCCTGGTCAACCAATCCCTGCATCAGGATTATCGTTCCATGGCCGAGATGGAGGCGTCCGCCCAGGCAGTTTGTTTCGACAGTGACTATCACGCGGACGCCATTGCCCGCTTTGCATCAAAGCAGCCTTTGCCTTATGACTGGAACAAATTGTCCCGCACGAACGAGAGTAAGTAATTCTGATGTCAAAAGCCGACAAGCGTATCGCCGTATTCGAAAAATTCGCCCATCCCGTCACCGCCGATATCCTGGGGCGTGATCCTTCCATCACCATTGATGTGCTGCAATTGGCAGACAGTGATGCGGAAAACTGGCAGGCGCTGTCAGCCGTGCATGGCTACCAGATCCGGGCCGCGCGGGATGAACTGCCGATCCAGTTTCACGCAAGTGCCGATTTTCTGGCCCGTTGCCCTAATCTTTTGGCTGTTTCATCCATGGGCGCGGGTTTTGACCCGGTGGATGTGGCTGCCTGTTCCGCAGCCGGTGTCATCGTGGTCAATCAGGCAGGTGGCAACGCAGAGGCCGTGGCCGAACATGCCCTGGGCTTTATGCTGGGATTGTCAAAGCGCATTGGTGAAACGGATCAGTTCATGCGCGCCAGGGACGGCATTGGCCGCAATGACTTTATCGGCAGCAACATCCAGGGCAAGACGGTTGGCATTATCGGCCTGGGCCATGTCGGCCGCCGTATGGCAGAATTATGCGGCACGCTGTTCGGCATGCGCGTGCTGGCCTATGATCCCTATATTGAGGCGAAGGATTTTGACGAGCGCAAAGCAACCTCCACACCGTTGGATGAGCTGCTGGCCGCATCAGATTTCGTCACGGTCCATTGCCCCCGTAATGATGAGACCTTGAACTTCATCAACGCATCGACCTTTAAGAAAATGAAACCAGGGGCCTTCTTCGTTAACACAGCCCGTGGCGGCATCCATGACGAGGCTGCCTTATTCGCGGCCCTGGACAGTGGCCATTTGGGCGGCGCGGGCATCGACGTCTGGGCGGTGGAACCACCATCGAAGGATCACCCGTTGTTGAGCCTGAACAACGTTCTGGCCAGCCCGCACACCGCAGGCGTTAGCCATGAGTCCCGCCACATGGTTGCCACCTACGCCGGTGAGCAACTGCTGGACATCTTCGCAGGCCGCCGCCCGCCGCGCCTGCTGAACCCGGAAATCTGGCCGATCTTCCAGGAACGCTATAAGGCGTTGTTCGGCGGTTAACCCAGTGCCGCTTAACGATTGAAGGCCCAGGCGATGCACAATTGCCTGCCAAGCGTACTGTGCTATCGTACATTCCACGCTTCAGGTGATGGGAAAATCAAATGTTCAATATTGGCAATATCAAAGTCAGTCGTGTTGTGGAGAGCGAGGGGCCGTTTGCGCCTATAGACGTTTTCTTTCCCGATGTGGAAAGGGAGGTGATCGAGGCCAATCGGGATTGGTTGATGCCCCGCTTCATCGATCCGGCGACTGAGATGATCATCCTGAATATCCAGTCCTATGTCCTACGCACGGCGCATCACACGATTTTGGTGGATACCTGCGTGGGCAACCACAAGGAACGCCCGGGCCGGGCCAGCTTCCATCAATTGAACCTGCCGTACCTGGCCGACCTGGCAGCAGCCGGCGTACAGCCCGAGGACGTTGATTTCGTGATGTGCACCCATCTTCACATCGACCATGTGGGTTGGAATACAAAGCTGGTGGATGGCCGCTGGGTGCCGACCTTTCCCAACGCCAAATACATCTTTGGGCGCACGGAATATGAATTCTGGGAACAGCGCCATATTGATGGCACCCAAGGTCCAGTTCCCAACGTCTACGACGACAGTGTGTTGCCGGTGATGGAGGCGGGGCAGGCTGTCCTGGTGGATATGGACCATCAGATCGATGACAATATGTGGTTTGAACCCGCGCCGGGCCATACCGCCGGGAACATGATTTTGCACCTTCAGGCCGGCGACGACAGGGCGGTTTTGTCCGGCGATGTCATGCATCATCCGTTGCAGCTGATCCGCCCGGAATGGTCGTCCCGGGCCTGTGAGGACCCAGTGCAATCCACCGTCACCCGGCGCGCCCTGATCGAACGTTATGCGGATACGGACACCTTGATCGCACCGGCCCATTTTGCCTCGCCCACGGCTGGTCATATTATCAGACGCGGCGATGCCTTTGCCTTTCGCTTGCTTGGGGAGGAATAGACGATGAGCGAGCTGATTGAAATCAAGGCCGAAACAACTGGTTTCGGTGCCGAAATCGGCGGCGTTGATTTAGGCAGTGAGATTTCGGACGAGGCATTTGCGGCTATCCGCGCCGCTATTGTAAAGCACAAGGTTCTGGTCTTTCGCGAACAACATTTGGACGACGACAAGCATCTGGCCTTTGCACAGCGGTTCGGACCTTTAGAAGGCCATATCAATCGCTCCAGCCGTCACAGCGATTTGCCGAAAATTCAGATTTTTGGCAATGTGGATGGGGACGGTAACATCATCGGCTATCACCCAGAAAAAGGCACCCTGGTCTGGCATACGGATAAATCCTATGTGGCCACACCGTCGTTGTTCACCATTCTGCGGTCGCCCGCTGTTGCGCGGCAGGGCGGTGATACCTTGTTTGCGGATATGGTGCGGGCCTATGAGGATTTGGATGCCGCTGAACAAACACGTCTGGATGGTCTGCGTGCGGTGCATGATTGGAAACGCAGCCGGGAAAAATCGGACGAGCGCGCCGCCACGGCAGACGAAATCGCCGCTGCCCCACCGGTCGACCATCCCTTAATCCGCACGCACCCCGAAACAAAGGCGCGGGCCATCTATATGGGTAATCATGCCTCCCACATCCTGGATTGGGATCAGGGAGACGGTGAGGCGCTGTTGGCGGCGTTGGAACGTCATGCGACCCAGGAGAAATACGTCTATCGCCACCAATGGCGCGATAATGATGTGCTCATGTGGGACAACCGCTGCACCATCCACTGTGTCACCGGCTATGACGCGGCCAAAGAACGGCGCGTCGTGCATCGCGCCGTGGTCCAGGGTGACGTGCCCGTCTAATTCTTAGCTCTAATTCTGGGCTCTACTTAAAAATCGTAAAGCCGGGTCGGGTTATCGACCATGATTTTTTGCCGCACGGCTTTGTCCCCCGTCCAGGCGAGGAGGCGGTTGAACAGATCGCCATCATCGGGCATGGGGCTTGTTTGCAGATGCGGGTGCGGCCAGTCACTGCCCCAGACCAGTTGGTCGGGGGCCGCGGTGATCAGAGCCTCGGCGAATTTGTCAGCCAAAGGCCATGGCGCACCGCTGTCATCGACCCGGTAGGCACCGGAGATTTTTACCCAGGCGCGTCCACCGCCCAATAGGTCAAGCAAGGCGCGGAAGGCCGGTTGATCCACGCCCTTGCCGGGATCGGGCTGGCCCAGATGGTCGAATACCAGATCCACCGGCATTTTCTTAAAACGCGGCAACAGATCAATCAGAGTTTGATGGTCGATGAAGCATTGAATATGCCAGCCCAGTTCCGCGATGCGTCTGGCCACGATTTCCAATTCGTCCAGGTCGACGCCACCACCCGAATGCAGATTGAAACGGGTGCCGCGAAAGCCCGCGTTATGCAGGCGTTGTAGCTCATCATCCGATACGGTTTGATCCAACACCGCAACGCCCCGGCCACTGTCCTCCATGGCCTCCACCGCTTCCCGGCTGCAATCGTTGACCGTACCGTAGACGCTGGGTTGAACAATTACGCCGCGCTGAATGCCCAAGGTGGCCAGCATGGCCTGATAGTTGGCCAATGTTGCCTCGGGCGGGATATAGCCGCGCGCGGGATTGAGGTAATGCGCCCCCGGTGCCGCGAAGACATGGGCGTGGCAATCAATGGCACCTAGTGGGGCTTGCGCCTCAGGCCGCGTGGTAACGGCGTGGGGGGAGGGGATATCTGGTTCTATGGACATGGATGCAGCCTATGCGCGGACAGGCGCGGTTACAAGGTCGCTCTAATTTGGCCGCGCAGTCTAATCCTTACGGAACTGATCCAAGGTGACGACGTTGTCGCCATTTTCAGATTCTTTGGGCAGGGGTTCTTTTTCGGGCGCTGGATCCGGCATCCCAGCCGCTTCATTATGCGAGGCTCCGGCAGTGTCCGTAGTGGCATCGCCGTCCTGTTGTCCGAACTGCAAGCCGAATTGCACACTGGGATCCAGAAACGAGGTCAAAGCCTGAAACGGTATAAACAGACGTTGCCCCTGACCATTAAAGCTCAAGGTGATCTCAAAAGCCTCCTCGCCGACCTCAAGGCCCCAGAATTTATGCTGCACGACAATTGTCATTTCTTCCGGGTATTGGAGGCCCAGGTGGCCGGGTATCTCTACGCCTGGATATTGGGTGTTAAAGCCAATATAGAAATGATGCTCTCCCAACAGGCCGTCGGTGGCGGCGCGTTTGAGGGCCATGCGGACAACGCCCCGCAGGCTGTCTTCGACCATTTGGCCGTATTGCATCAGGTCTTGTGCCATTCCGGCCTACCTTATGGTTCGTTGTCTTACGCGGACATAACCCCAGCATTCGACGGGGCGTCCTGAAACGAGTGGGGGGCTTCTGTTGCCCGGTGCCCCCCGAACCGCGCTTGCCTGTTAATTAGGCAGCGAGTACCATTTCATTATCATTGGCACTTGTAGAAATGGCCCGATAACGGTGGAGCCATACCGAACGCAAACTTTACCTTTATCACGCGCGTCGATCCTATTTCGCCCCCATCACAAATGCACCTGCCTTATTCGGGCCCAAATCCGTAAGCTGATTCGAGCCCCGATGCGCTTGTGGTGGAGGCGCCGGGTACCGCCCCCGGGTCCGCTACGTCTATTTCGTAAAGCGTTTAGCGCCATAGCCGGACAAGCCGGCACCCTGAATATAAGCATTTTTGCCCATTTTGAAAGGGCATTAGCCAAATTGCTTGGAATTGATGAGCGGAAGGTGCTGTGTGATTGGCCCCCACGTCCCAGGACTGTATGTTAGCCCCGTCGCACTTATGGCGGCGTTTCGATAGTTTGGAGAGCCTAATGCCGGTCAGTGAAGCCCAACAACAGGAAATAGAACAGCTTCGCGGTGCTGCTGTTCCGACATTGCGCGCCACGGTTCCGGCTTTGGAGGAGATGCTGTATCGTCCCCTGCCGGTGCTGGATCAGGGCTTTGTCCGTGTGATCGACTATATGGGTGATGATGCGGCGGTGGTTCAGGCAGCCCGGGTTTCATATGGCAAGGGCACCCGTAAGATCAGCGAGGATCGCGGCCTGCTGCGTTACCTCATGCGCCATCGCCATACCACACCGTTTGAGATGTGCGAGATCAAATTTCACGTAAAACTGCCGGTTTTCGTGGCCCGACAGTGGATCAGGCATCGCACGGCCTCGGTCAATGAATATTCCGCCCGCTATTCCATCCTGAACCGGGAATTCTATATTCCGGCACCCGATCAATTGTCTGCCCAGTCTCAGGACAACCGCCAGGGTCGCGGCAACGTCCTGCAAGGCGATGAGGCGGTGCGCGTACTATCGATTTTGCGGGAAGACGCGGCCCGCAATTACGCCGATTATCAGGAAATGTTGAACGAGGACGATGAGGGCAACGTGATTGATCCCGACCGCCAGGGCCTGGCGCGGGAGTTGGCGCGGATGAACCTGCCGATGAATATTTATACCGAATGGTATTGGAAGTGCGATCTGCATAATCTGTTACATTTCCTATCGTTACGGGCTGATCCTCATGCACAATATGAGATACGGGTCTACGCAGATGCCATGATGGAAGCGTTGCGGGCCTGGGTCCCCATTACGGCGGAAGCGTTCGACGATTATCGCATGGGCAGCACCCATTTATCCAAGGCGGGCCTGGATGTGGTCCGGCGTTTGTTGGCGGGCGAAAACGTCACGGTAAAAGACAGCGGCCTCGCACCGCGCGAATGGCGGGAGTTGATGGCCGATCTGGGGCGTGAGGCCTAGACAGTGTGCGGCCCCTTGATCTGAAGGAACGGACGACGATTTGTTTCAGATTACGCTTCTTGGCACAGGCTCTCCCAGCCCAAATCTAACACGGCACCATCCTGCCGCCCTGGTTGAATGGGGTGTTGGCGGCCACATGCTGGTCGACGCGGGGGACGGCGTCGTTGGTCAATTGCTGGCAGCCGGTAAGAGCCTGGGGGCGATAGAAAATATTGCCCTGACCCATATGCATTGGGATCATATCCTCGGCTATCCCGCTCTGGTCTGGGGTGGCTGGAGTGCCGGGCGAAACCGGATGGACGTAACAGGGCCCGTGGGCACGGGCGATATGCATCACCAATTGGTCGAAAATTACTATCGGGAGCAGGCGGAATGGGCCATCGATCTGGGCTTTTCCAGGCCTGGATTCGATGCCATTGCCGTGCGGGATGTGCCTGTTGGCTGGTCCGAGATGCTAGACGGTTGCTTGCTTGAGGCCGGACCAGTGCATCATCCGCCCATGGACGCCCTGGCTTTTAAATTTACCTATCAAGGCCATAATCTGGTGGTAACGGGCGATACGGGCGCGCTGCGATGAATTGGTGCAATTCGTCCAGGATGTGGATGTTCTTGTTATCGATGCCTGTGCGGTCACGCCGGGGGACGATTTAGCTCCGGCGCGGCGCAAGATTATCCAACGGCTGCATGAATTCCATGCCAGCCCGCAGGATTGCGTCGATATTGCCGCCGCAGCCAACGTGGGGAAGGTGGTGTTGACCCACCACCTTCCCGGTGTCATGCCCGAAGTCGATGCCTCCGCCTATTCAGGCGAGGTCATCATCGGTAATGATCTTGACGTTATCGATGTGATTTAACCCTGCCAGCCGATGGCTTTTTCTTCCATCAGGTTAGCGATTTCACTATCACTCATCCCCCAGGACGACAGACCAGCTGCGGTATCGGCACCGTATTCGGGCGGCGGTGAGGATATGGATGATGGCGTGCGCGAAAAACGCGGTGCGGGCGCGGGCTGTTTGACGCCGTCCACCTCAACAAAGCTGCCCCGTGATTTGGCGTGGGGATGATCGAACGCCTCGTCAAAAGTTAGCACGGGGGCAAAACAGATATCCGTGCCTTCCATGATATCGCACCATTCGTCGCGGGATTTCTGGGCGAACAAGCCTTCGAACTTCGCCGACATATCGGGCCATGTGGGGCGGTCCATTTGCGCCGGCAGGTCGGCAGGGTTCAGGCCCAGCTTGTCCAGCAGGATGGCGTAGAACTTCGCCTCAATTGAGGCGATGGAGACAAATTTGCCGTCGGATGTTTTATAACAACGATAAAAATGCGCCCCACCGTCCAGGGTGTTTGAATTCCGCTCGTGCGACCATTCGCCTGCAGCAAGGGTGCCAAAGGCACCTGTGCCCAAATACGCCGAACCTTCCGTCATGGCGGTATCCACCACCTGGCCCTGGCCCGACTGCCGCGCCTCGATGACGCCGGCCAGGATACCCACGGCCAGGAACATGGCACCACCGCCCATGTCCGCCACTACATTCAGGGGCGGTGTGGGCAAATCTTTCGATCCGATGGCGTGCAATACGCCGGTCAGGGCCAGATAGTTCAAATCATGGCCGGCGGCTTGATTCAGATCACCGTCCTGGCCCCAGCCGGTCATGCGGCCGTAAACCAATTTCGGGTTGCGCGCCAAGCATTCCTCAGGCCCCAGGCCCAGACGCTCGGTCACGCCGGGGCGGAAGGGGTCGATGATGGCATCGGCCTGTTCCACCAGACGCAGAACTGTTGCGATGCCGTTGGGGTGCTTCATATCGATGGCGACCGAGGGCCGGCCCCGGCGCAGCAAATCCGTCTTTGTGGTGCGCGGGCTGCCCAGACCGGAAGGAGCGTTGCGGTCGATGCGCAGAATATCCGCACCCATGTCCGACAGCAAAGAGCTGCACAGGGGACCAGGCCCGATGCCGGCCAGTTCAATGATTTTGACGCCTGTCAGGGGGCCGGTTTTTTGACCATTCTTACTCATGATAATTCCTCGTTCATTCTGATATCTGTATTAAGCGGATCACTGTCGGACGAAGACACGCGCCATTGAGGCACACAGCCTGCGCGGTGCCTGAACGCTCTTAAGAATTTTTCCCCGCGGGACCAACCTGTTGTCCCATGGCAGCTTCGTAAACTTTTAGGACTGCGGTGACGTTCTCGCCGCCCTGATCCTTGCTGCGTGCCATGCGCATGACGCTATGGACCTGTGGTCCCAGAAACAGGGGCATGTCCAGCTCATCCGCCAGTTCCAAGGCAAGGCGCATGTCTTTGTAGGCCAGATCAACGGTGAAGGCGGGGGCGAAATCCCGCTCCAGCGCGCTTTTGGCGACGCCGCGATAGCCCATGGAATTGCCTGAGGCGTTGCGCACAATTTCATTGAGAACGACCGGGTCCATCCCTGCCGCAACGCCCAACATCAGGCCCTCGGCCGCTGCCGTCATATTAACAAAAGCGATCATATTGTTGACCAGCTTCGCCACACAGCCGCTGCCCAATTCGCCCGTATGGACAATAGTTTTGCCGAATGATTCAAAGATCGGCATGCAGCTGTCAAAGGCGGATTTATCGCCCCCCACCATGATAGCGATGGTGGCCTTTTCAGCCCCCACAACGCCGCCCGAGACGGGGCCGTCCAGGGTGGTGATGTCTTTCGCGGCCATCTCGCCGGCGATCTTTTTCATCATCGAGGGTGAATTGGTGGACAGATCAATGTAGATCGTGCCGGCCTTGGCGTTTGCTATGATGCCGTCCGGGCCCAGGGCAACCGCCTCCACATCTTTGGGCATGGGCAATGATGTCATGACCACATCCGCGCCCGCTGCCGTATTGGCGACGGAGCCACCCGCAACACCACCGATTTCAACACAGGCCTGAACCGCGGCCTCTGAGAGATCGTGCACAACGACTTCGTGCCCGCCCTTGATAATATTGCGGCACATAGGGCCACCCATATGGCCCAACCCGATAAACCCGACTTTCATGATCATCCTTCTCTATTGGTTGCCACCATTATCTAGGGCAACCGGGGTAATGACCATGACGAATTTTACAGAAAGCAGCGTTTTAGCGTTCGCCCGAAAAGGTAACTCAGGCGACATCCACCGTATCACGGGCTTCTGACGCAACCCCGCCGGCGATTTCGCGCAGGGTGTTGAATTCGTTTTGCAACGCACGTTGGAGGATATTGCCATCCATGGCGTGCAGCACAAAGCGGGCCCCGCGTTCAATGGCCATGGTGGAATCCGCGATAGTTTGCTGATGCACCATGACGGGAACATTGACCGCTTCACAGCGTTTGATGATGTCTTCGATCACCGCAATGTACTGGGGGTTGGTGTAATCGTTGGGAATGCCGAGGGAGGTGGACATATCGTTCGGTCCGATAAAGACACCGTGGATGCCCTTCACTTGCAATATGGCGTCCAGGTTTTCATAACCCGGCTCACTCTCGATCCCGATAATCACAAAATTATCTTTATGCCGGCCTTCAAGGTATTCACGGGATGCCTCGGACGGCAGTTTATCTTCACGGACGGCACGCAGTAGATATTCGCCCTTCAGGGGATGCCAGTTGGCGGTCGCCACTACAGCTTCGACCTCTGCAACCGTTTCGCAATAAGGCACCAGGATGCCGGCCGCCCCTGCATCCAGGGCCATGGCCACCCATTCCGCCTTTGGTACGGGGACACGCACTACCGGGGTGATCTCGGCCTGTCGTAACATGGTGCAAAGCTGTTGGATTTCCGCTCGGTCGCGAGAGCCGTGCTCGGAATCTATAATGGCATAGTCCAGTGTGCTGCCCTTGAGGACCGGGCCAAACCGGGTGGAGGCCATTTGCGACAACATGCAGCCAAAGACCCGCCCGCCATCTTTTAAATTTTGCTTCAAGGTGACGGGATCCATGGCGTTTTTCCTCGTTATCTCTATTAATTACGGGGACACAATACTTATATCCACATTCCAGCTTCAGGGGATATAAGTATTGTGTCCCCGTAATAGGATTACTTTTTGTTTTCGAATAATTCCAGCTTCAGGGGCAGCATTTCGCCCATCCAGATGGGCCAGTCGCGATGATCTTCCAGATCCAACGATGTGTTGGGATGCAGGAAAACCGTCAGGCCCCGCCGGTTTTGCATCAGCCACGGGACCAATGCACTGAAGACATCGTTACCAAATTTTACCTGATAGCTCCATCGTGGATGGGGGCCCACTTCCTTTTCGTGGAAGCGCCCCATCTCGATGTCAAATTTGGCTTCGATCTCTTCGCGCACAGCCCAGGCCACATCCCGACTATCCGCGTCAAAATAGACATGAGCGTGATAGTCCTGGATGGGTTCCGGTGTCGTCATAACTAGGCTGCTTCGGATTCGATGCCCTTCGCCTTGAAGGTTTCCTGCAGCTCACCCGCCTCATACATTTCGCGGATAATGTCACAGCCGCCAATGAACTCACCCTTAACGTAAAGTTGCGGGATAGTCGGCCAGCTGGAGAATTCCTTGATGCCGTTGCGAATGCCATCATCGGCCAGGACATCAATGCCCTTGAACTTGACGCCAACATGGCTCAACACCTGCACCACCATGGAGGAAAAACCGCATTGCGGAAAGACTGGCGTGCCCTTCATGAACAAAACCACGTCGTTGCTGTCGAGCTCCCCTTGGATTTGGTCGAATACTGGATTGTCACTCATTTTCAAGCTTCCTTCGGTTTGGGCGGCACCCCACGGCCACCACTTTAATTTCATAGTATAAATGCCTTAACTTATCCGCACCAACTTATCCGCACCTTAATTTTCAGATCCCGGTATAGCCGTTTGCAAGGCCAGGGCATGTAATTGCCCGCCCATGCGCCCTTGCAGGGCCTGATAGACCATCTGATGCTGTTGCACCCTTGATTTGCCCTCGAACGCGGCCGAGACGACAAGGGCGGCATAATGGTCGCCGTCGCCGCGCAGGTCCTCAATAGTGACCTTGGCATCAGTGATACCCTCTTTGATCAATTGTTCAATCTCTGTGGCGTCCATGGCCATGGCGGGTCTCTCCTAATCTATTTTAGCCGTTCTGCATGTAGTCAGGCAGCCAAGCCTCGTGCCCACGGCGCAACTCTGTTAACGATATAGGCGTCCCACCCTCCAGGGTCAATGTCTCACCACCACTGGAGCCAATGACCCGGGCCGGCACGCCGGCGTCTTTTGCCTGCTGCAAAACGCTGTCCGCACCTGTTTTAGGCAGGGCGATGAGGTAACGGGCCTGATCCTCGCCGAACCAGAAACCTGCGTCATCATCACCCATCAGAGCCAAACCAATATCGCCTGCCATGGCCATTTCAGCCGCCGCCACCAACAGACCGCCGTCGGAGAGGTCATGGCAGGTATCGATCTGACCGCCTGCAATCAAGCCACGGACAAAATCACCGTTCCGCCGTTCCACCGTCAGGTCCACTTTCGGGGCCGGGCCTTCGCTGCGTCCCAAAAGTTGACGCAGATAGATAGACTGGCCCAAATGACCTTCGGTGGCGCCGATCAAAATCAGGCTGTCACCCTCACGGCGCAGCGCCAGATCCGCATGGGTTTCCAATTCGTCCAGGATCCCGATGCCGCCAATGGCCGGGGTGGGCAGGATGGCCTTGCCATGGGTTTCGTTATAGAGGGAGACATTGCCCGAAACGACGGGGAAATCCAGGGCCCGGCAGGCCTCTCCCATACCCTTAATGCAGCCAACAAATTCGCCCATGATTTCCGGGCGTTCGGGATTGCCGAAGTTCAGGCAATCCGTGACGGCAAGGGGGCGGGCACCAACGGCTGTAATATTGCGCCACACTTCAGCCACTGCCTGGGCCCCGCCCGCATGGGGTTCCGCCCGGCAATAACGGGGCGTGCAGTCGGTTGCAATGGCCAGACCCCGGTTGGAGCCGTGAATGCGCACGATGGCCGCATCGCCGCCCGGTTTGCGAACCGTATCCGCCATGACGGTGTGGTCATATTGCTCCCACACCCATCGCCGCGAAGACAGATCCGGGCCGCTCAATAACGCTTGCAAAGCCGGGATATGAGCCATGGGAGCCGTTACCGGGCCCAGTGATGCCGGTGCTTCAGCTTGGGTCCAGGGCCGCTCGTACTCCGGGCTTTCTTCCACCAAAGGTCGGACGGGAATATCGAAGACGACTTCGCCATCCAAACGGCCGGTGAAGCGGCCCGTGTCTGTGACATGGCCGACGACGGCAAAATCAAGCTGCCATTTATCAAAGATGGCTTCCGCCTGGGCTTCCGTACCGGGACGGAGGACGATCAACATCCGTTCCTGACTTTCCGACAGCATGACTTCGTATGGCGTCATACCCAACTCCCGCTGGGGTACCTTGTCGATATCCAGATCAAAGCCGACGCCGCCCTTATCAGCCATCTCGACCGATGAACATGTCAGACCGGCAGCACCCATATCCTGGATGGCGACGATCGTGTCCGTCGCCATCAGCTCCAAACAAGCCTCGATTAACAGCTTTTCCGTGAACGGGTCGCCGACCTGAACCGTCGGGCGTTTTTCTTCCGTGGTGTCGTCAAATTCAGTGGAGGCCATGGTGGCACCATGAATGCCGTCGCGACCGGTTTTTGAGCCCACGTAGACAACTGAATTGCCGATACCGGCGGCGGCGGAATAGAAAATCCGGTCTGCATCGGCCAATCCCACCGTCATGGCGTTGACCAGGATGTTGCCGTTATAGGCGGGATCAAAATTGACCTCGCCACCTACCGTGGGTACGCCGACACAGTTGCCATAGCCGCCCACGCCTGCCACTACGCCGGATACCAGATGCCGGGTCTTGGCATCTTCCGGTGCGCCAAACCGCAGGGCGTTCATGTTGGCGATAGGCCGCGCGCCCATGGTAAAGACATCCCGCAGAATGCCGCCCACGCCCGTGGCCGCACCTTGATACGGTTCGATGAAAGAAGGGTGATTGTGGCTTTCCATTTTGAAGATGGCCGCCTTGCCCTCGCCAATATCCACCACACCGGCGTTTTCGCCAGGGCCACAGATCACCCAAGGGGCCTCTGTCGGTAGGGTTTTGAGCCAGAATTTGGAGGATTTATATGAACAATGCTCCGACCACATGACAGAAAAGATGCCCAGTTCAGTCAAATTCGGCTGCCGCCCCATGACGCTCAGAATGGTCTGGTACTCTTCGTCCGTCAGGCCATGCTCGGCGATTTGGGCGGGCGTGATGTTTGCTTCTGTAGACACAATGGAACCCTTAGGCGAGTGCGGAAACAAGGCTGCTTAACATGGCGCGGCCATCGGTGCCCCCGTGGGTGGCGTCCGCCGCCCGTTCAGGATGAGGCATCAGACCCAGCACGGTTTTGCGTTTATTGAAGACACCGGCGATATCATCGATGGAGCCATTGGGATTTGCCGTATGGTTGGCCTCACGGTCGTCATCGCCTGTGCAGTAACGAAAGGCGATTTGGTCTTGATCCCGCATACCCGCCAATTCGTCCGCTTCAACGAAATATTGCCCGTCATGATGGGCGACGGGAATGCGCAGGGTCTGCCCCGCCTCGTAGGCATTTGTAAAAGGCGTCTGACTGTTTTCAACCCGGATGTGTACATCGCGGCAGACGAATTTCAGGTCAGAATTTCGCAACAGGGCACCGGGTAGCAGGCCCGCCTCGGTCAGGATCTGAAAGCCATTGCAGATACCTAGAACCGCAACACCCTGTTCGGCCTGGGCGATTACTTCACGCATGACGGGGGAGCGGGCCGACATGGCACCACTGCGCAGATAATCGCCATAGGAGAAACCGCCCGGCAAGACGATCAGGTCGGTCTTTGCCATCTCACGATCGCCGTGCCAGACCATGTCAACAGCATCCGGGGTGCCGCCAATGGCATCGGCAAGGGCGACCTGAACATCACGGTCGCAGTTGGAGCCGGGAAATACGATTACGGAAGCTTTCATCGCCAGTTTTCGCTTTTGTGAGGGCCCAAAAATCTAGGGATCTAGTTGTCGTCCAGTTCGATGGTGTAGTTTTCGATCACCGTGTTGGCGAGAAGTTTTTCGCACATCGCCTCGACGGATTTTCGTGCGGCGGCGGCATCAGCCTCGTCCAGGTCAAGCTCTATCAACTTGCCTTGGCGCACTTCACCGACACCTTCGAAACCGAGATTTCCCAAGGTCAAGCCAATGGCCTTGCCTTGCGGGTCCAGGACGCCATTTTTTAATGAGATATGTACGCGTGCCTTCATTGCATCACCCTCATTGCATAACTGACGGGCCCTTCATATCGCCGGGCCCTCCCTCTGGCAGAATACCCAAACGGCGGGCAACTTCCTGATAGGCCTCCGCCACACCACCCAGATCACGGCGAAAGCGGTCCTTATCCAACTTTTCATTGCTGCGGGCATCCCACAGACGGCAACTATCGGGGCTGATCTCGTCCGCCAGGACCGTGCGGACGTCTTCTTCGCTATACAGGCGGCCGAATTCAATCTTGAAATCCACCAGACGGATACCGACACCGGCGAACATGCCGAACAAGATATCGTTGATACGCAAGGCCAAGGCCATCATGTCGTCAACCTCTGACGGCGTGGCCCAGCCAAAAGCGGTGACGTGTTCTTCGCTCACCAATGGATCATTTAAGTCATCGGATTTATAACAGAATTCGACAATGGACCGGGGCAGGGGCGTGCCCTCGGGGATACCAAGGCGTTTCGACATGGAGCCGGCGGCGACGTTACGCACAATCACCTCAACCGGAATAATTTCCACCTCCCGGATCAGCTGCTCCCGCATGTTCAAGCGGCGCACGAAATGGGTTGGAATACCAATCTCTGCCAGGCGCAGCATGATATGTTCCGAGATGCGATTATTCAGGACGCCTTTGCCAATGATGGTGCCCTTTTTTTCGTTGTTAAAGGCAGTGGCATCGTCCTTGAAATACTGCACTAAAGTGCCCGGTTCCGGTCCTTCGTAAAGAACCTTTGCCTTGCCTTCGTAGACTTTTCTACGTCTGGCCATGGTAACCTCAAAATTATGGGGCGGTGGTTTTTGGGGCGCGAATCTGTCCCTGCACCGAAGGCCTCGACATATAGCCGATAAGGGCGGGCAAAACAACGCCGCCCTGGGATAATTCCATGTTGATCCCGGGTCTTTTTGTCAGGCACCGTCGAACGCATAATTTTAGTTTGCTTGATCCCTTGACCTTACCCCAAGGGGAAGCCCTATATCGCCATTAATGGAATATGATAATTGATGTTTAAAGCGCGACAAATACTTCTTGGGATACCTGTATTGTTGGGTCTTGGGCTTGCCGTTTGGTCCACACATGATGGTGGAGACCTAACGGCCCCCGACGGGAAAGTCGCCGCCGTTCTCCATCACACCCAACATGACCATGGGGCCCCGGTAAAAGTTAATCGCGAACAATCTCATGATCGGGCTCACGATCATGGAGACCTGGATCATTGCCAGGATAAGGCCGGTCATTGCGCCCCAGCTGCACCTGCCATGGCCGTTGATATGGCCGGACCTGGAGCCAAGCTGACGATACCCTTGGTATTATGGATCCATGATGACCTGACACTTGGTCTTGATCCCCTGCCGGCTGTTCCACCGCCTGAAGTGGTCTAACAACCAATATCGGCACGATCCCTATTTAGCGAACATTCAACTCTGAAACTGAACTGCGTTGCCCGGCGCTCACCTGATCTTGTATCCG
Source organism: Rhodospirillaceae bacterium (assembly GCA_018660265.1). Lineage (GTDB taxonomy): Bacteria > Pseudomonadota > Alphaproteobacteria. Next base: position 63,883 of record JABJKS010000065.1, read on the forward strand.
GTGCCTCCGCTGGGGCGTATGGAGACTTCATATGACGATTAAGACAACATTATTGGCGGCCCTGCTTGGTTCCGGCGTTGCCCTCGGCAGTGGCGCAGTACTGGCCGCAGGGTCCCATTCAAGCGGCCATGATATGAAAAAAGGTCATGGCGAAATGATGAAAAAGGGCTCAGGTAAAAAAGATAATGACCATGGCGACGGCCACGGTGGTGGTCATGCCATGGCGATCGGTGAAAAAGGCGACCCGGCCAAGGTTGATCGCACCATCACCATCACCATGAGCGATAATTTCTTTGAGCCCGAAGAAATTGACGTCAAAGAAGGTGAGACAATTCGCTTTGTGATCAGCAACAAGGGTGAATTTCTGCATGAATTCAATATTGGTACGGCAGCGATGCATGCCGCCCACCAAAAGGAAATGGCCAAGATGGCGGAACACGGCATGATCACACCGACGGGCATCGATCATAAAAAGATGAAGATGGATCATGGCGGCGGCAAAATGATGATGGCCCATGATGATCCCAACAGTGCGTTGCTGGAGCCGGGGAAAACCGCCGAAGTGATCTGGCGTTTTAGCAAAAATACTGAATTGGAATTCGCCTGCAATGTGCCCGGTCACTATGACGCCGGCATGATGGGCGAGATCAAGTTCAAGCACGGCCACTAGAGCATGTTTATTCAAAACATGCTCAGACTCTTAAAGAAAAGAGCAATTGAACCAATCACTTGGGTCGCGATAGCGACTCCAATTAATTCAAAATTGCTCTAGGGGAACCCAACATGCGCACAGTCTTCATTATGGCCTTGCTGGCGGCATTCGTGCCGCTGGCGGGGCAAGCCGGCACCTACGATCTAACCGTCGACAAGGTGACCATCGATACTGGAAAATTTAAAAAACAGGGCATTGGCTATAACGGGGCCTCGCCCGGGCCGGTGCTGCGCTTTGACGAGGGGGAGGAGGTGACGATCAATGTCACCAACAACCTCGATGTCTCCACCTCTGTTCATTGGCATGGTTTGATCCTGCCGTTTCAACAGGATGGCGTGCCCAGCATCAGTTATGACGGCATCGAACCGGGCGAAACCTTTACGTATCAATTTCCCATCGTGCAATCGGGAACATATTGGTTTCACAGCCATTCCGGCTTTCAGGAGCCTGATGGCGCTTACGGCGCCATTGTCATCAAGCCGAAGAAGCGCGATCCCTATCGCTTCAATCGGGAATACGTGGTGCAATTGACCGATAGTCATCCCCACAGCGGCGCGCGCATCATGCGCAACCTGAAGACCATGCCGGATTACTACAATCGCCAGCAACAGACCGTGGGCGATTTTCTGGATGATGTGGCCAAGGACGGCTTTTCCGCAACGGTTGATGATCGTATGGCCTGGGGCGAAATGCGCATGATGCCTGCGGATATTGAAGATCTGCAGGGTTTCACGCCCCTGATCAACGGCAAAAGTCCGGACCAGAATTGGACAGGGATGTTCAAACCTGGCGAGCGTATTCGTCTGCGGTTTATTAACTCATCTGCCATGACCTATTTTGATATCCGCATACCTGGTCTGAAAATGCTGGTGGTCAATGCAGACGGCAATAATGTCCAGCCCGTAAAAGTGGACGAATTCCGTATCGCCGTGGCGGAAACCTATGACGTCATCGTCCGGCCACGCGACGCCAAGGCCTTCACGATATTTGCTGCCTCCATGGGGCGGTCTGCCTATGGCCGGGGCACCTTGGCCCCCAGCATGGATATGGCAGGGGATACGCCCAGCTTGGCCGACCGCCCGTTGCTGACCATGGCCGATATGGGCATGGCTCACGAGGGTATGGAAGGCATGGATCATGGAAACATGAAACAGGGCGCGATGAAAGGTATGGACCACTCGAAGATGAAGATGGACCAAGGCAAGATGAAAGACATGGACCAAGGCAAGATGAAAGACATGGACCATTCCAAAATGAAGGGCATGGATCATTCCAAAATGAAAGGCATGGATCATTCCAAGATGTCTATGGCCAAGCCGGATCCCTTTTATGCCCCCGGCAGCGGTTTGAAGCCAAAGGCGGCGGCGGGCGGGAAATTCCTCTCCTACATGGACCTCAAGGCGCATCGCCCCCTCTATAAACTGCGCAAGGCGACGCGGGAGATTGAGTTACGCCTGACCGGCAACATGGAGCGTTATATCTGGTCCATCAACGGCAAAAAGTACCAGGATGACGAGGAAATTCGTCTGCAATACGGCGAACGGGTACGCTTCAAATTCGTCAATGAAACCATGATGAGCCACCCCATGCATCTGCACGGTATGTGGACCATTCTGGATACGGGGGCGGGGAAATGGAACCCGGTCAAGCATGTGGTCAGTGTAGCACCTGGTACGACGGTCTATACGGAAACGGAAGTCGATGCGCCGGGACAGTGGGCCTTCCACTGCCATTTGTCCTATCACGCAGCTGCGGGAATGTTCCGCAAGGTTGTGGTTATCGGTGGCCCGGATACGCCGTCTACAGCCCAGTCCAAGCTGACCCAGTAGAGAGTGATAATCATGAAAAATATTATGACGGGGTTCGCCGGCGCGGCAGTGTGCGCATTTGCCGCCCTGGCTTCCATAAATCTGGCTGCGGCACAGGAAAAGGGTTTGTTCCTTTATGGCGGGCAGCTTGAAGAACTGGAATACCGCGCTGGTGATGAAGGCGAAGAGATCATGGCCTGGGGCGGCAATGCTTTTGTCGGAACGGACGAACTTAAACTGCGCTGGATTAGCGAGGGCGAGTACGATAACCGGGACAGCTCATTCGAAAGGCTTGAAAACCAGCTGGTTTTGCACAAACCCATTTCAACCTTTTTTGATGTCAAAGGCGGTGTTCGCATAGATACACCAAAAGGCACTGATCGCTGGTTCGGTGTCGCTGGCGTTATGGGGTTGGCCCCGCAATGGTTCGAGGTTGATGTCGATTTTTTCGTCTCTGAAACCGGTGACACCTCCGCCCGGTTGGAGGTCGAGTACGAATTGCTGTTGACCAACTATCTGATCCTGGCTCCCTCAATGGAAGTCAATGTGGCCTTTTCCGACGACGAAGAAATCGGCGTCGGCTCCGGCCTCAGCGATGTGGAGATTGGCCTGCGGTTAAGTTACGACGTCATCGACCGTTCGTTCTCGCCCTATCTGGGTATCGTCTACGAGCGAAAATTCGGCCAAACGTCGGATTTCGCCAAAGATGAGGGAGAGGATGATGAGGCCTGGTTTGCCGTGATTGGTGCCAGGTTGGTATTTTAGCTTTTGGGGGTGGATATATTCCCCCCTCATAGTTAGATATTAGACACGTGATATCTGGTTGCTTCCGCCCGTTTGCATGGGTTATGGGTGGGGGCAACCAGTAAATTTTTTTGTGTGGGAGCGCCGGAACCATGACGACTTTTGATAAGCGTGAAAAATCATTCGAGGCGAAATACGCCCACGATCAGGAAACCGTCTTCAAAATCGGTGCCCGGCGTAACAAATTACTGGGCCTGTGGATGGCAGAGCATCTGGGCCTGAAGGACGCCGACGCGGACGCCTATGCCAAACAGGTCATCGCCTCCGACTTCGAAAAGCCGGGCGATGAAGACGTTTTCGAAAAAGTCTGGGCCGATGTGCAAAGCAAGGGCCTGAACCTCAGCGAAGACACGGTCCGCCAGCAGATGAAAGACCTGATGGAAACAGCCCGGGAACAGATCACCGGCGAATAGAGACTTTACCGGCCCGGTGTTTTGCCGGGATACATTGGCACCTTGCTTCTGGGTGGATAGCCGGATGAAGTCCGGTAGTCCATTTAGATTATGAGGCCTGGAAACGATTAATTCCGTTGCGGCTGCGTTCGACGCGGGCATCCAAGCGGAAAACCTTTTTGCTGATTTGAATTGAGTAATCTGTCACCGTAATTTCGTCGTTATAACTGGCATACCCAAAGGTATCGCCTCTATCTGCCGGGTCCAGACTGACACCCCCTATGGTTGCCGGATAATCCCAGCCAACAAGATTGTCAATATTCAGCCTTGTGATAGGATTTCCATTGCTATCGAATTGATCATACGCGTCTGCCGCCATCCAGGCGTAGTCTTGCAAGCTGATGGTCATGGAATTAGTGCTCCTGTCCTCAGAACTTCATATGTGATTGATTGATGTGAAAAACGGCGCGCCGTTTTGGGTCGTAAAAGACTGGAAAGCCTTTATCGGCGAAATAGAGCTCCCATTTCTTACGCTCTTCCGATAGCTTCCAGGCTTTTGGGCTCGCGAGAAAAGCACGCTTCTTCTCAATTCGCGGTTTCTTAGATTTGTATGGTACGTTGTAGGGAATTGTACGAACGTCGAGCACGATGGTCTTATGACGAAGAATTGGTTGCTCAACACCAAAGCTATGCCGAGCTTTATTTCGAGGCCGAAATTGGAATGAGCCTTGTTGGTCGAACCTGGCACGGCAGATGCCAAGCTTGCAATCCAGAGGGATCAGGTCGTCGGCAACCCTAAGCAATTTAGAGCCAAATTTTCCATAATCTTGGCCGCCAGCATCAATCCGGCTTTTCTTTAGATAAAGTGTCCCGTGGCGCTCACCATGACGGGGTATGCCATTTCGGTAAGCATTGAGCCATAATTGGCTTCGCTGCCAAGTGCGACCTGTTAATTGCGTCACCATCTTACCGCGCACATTGGTATTAAAGTCATTCCCTGCATAAACAGCGACGGGCAGCTTTACCAATTCATCGCCCAGCGGCAGAGCATCGATGAAAGCGGCGATCAGGGGTGCCTGACGCCATTCCGCCTCATACATGGGAATCAAATAGCGGCCATCCCAGGCATGCTCGGCGCGTATTCTCCGGTATTCCAGGCCGGCTGGGTCAGTTTTTGGCTTTGGCGTCGGGGGATAAAACTTGATCTTCCGGTTGGCTTGGTAGTCACGTTCGATCCTCTGCTCGGCGGCAGTGTCCAGGGGATAAGGCCCCTGTTCGATGGCGAAGTTCAGGATCTTCAATCGCGCCTCAGGTTGATCATAATAACCTTCCGAAGCAAAAATCTGCGCCACCTCCGGTCCCCGCCAATCATCCGTCCAGGCGACGAAGGGCAGGAAATTGTCAGGAGGGCGAACCATGAAATCCGCATATCGTCCGCGCCCCAACGCTTCCCGGTGATCTGGCGGGCTCCAAGTATCCCGCCACAGCTGGCAAGCTCGCGGCACCCGCACGTGCAGGGCACCGCCGCTTTTCAGCTTACGGGAAATCCGACTCAAATTGGGGCCGAAGTTGATACCGCGCTTTTGCCATGTGCCTCGTGTGACCATGCGCGGGCCGCACAGGATCATATCGTCGAAGCGGACCCGTTCTCCCTCAAAGATCATTTCGCCTTTCAAAACGAAGGCATGACGGCGCTTGTCGATCTCCGCCAACTGCTCTTTCGACAACGGCTCGGTCGACGGCGCTTGCGGGAAGGCGCAGCCGCCAATAGCCAGAAGCAGCAAGGCACAGACCATCCGCATGATACCGCGTGAAATTTCAGGGCCTGATAGGGCGATGCTCATCTATAACGCCCTCATCCCGTCCACACCCCCGTCTCGAGCCCCTTGCCGTTAGCTCTGGGTCGCAGGATTTTCACCGCCCGATCCTTGAACGTCTGGGCCCGTAATTGCTGCACTGCCTCCACGATGCCACCAAAGGGGCAGACGAAGTCGATCAGCCACAAATTACTGCCGCTGCGCCAATCGCCCGGTGCCAAACGAAAGCGGGGGGCGGCCATGGCGGGGAGCGGTGGGGTTTGAGGGGGCGTGTTTTCCGCCTCGTCCCCGTTCGCAACGCCAGTATTGTCAATTCCGGCGCGCGCGAGCAGGCTTTGTTCAGCGTCATCCGATAGATGGGCCCATGTGGCGAAGGCTGCGGGGCGGTTTTCATGACGCCACAGGCGGAACTGGCTCAGCGCCAGGGGCGGCAGCAACAGCCATTCCATATCGGTCATGAACAAATGCCGGTGGCCCCGCGATTGCATCATCAACCAGCCGGCCTGCCCCATTAATTCGGATCTGTTTTGGGCTGAACGGTCGGACGCATTTTTTGCCTCCCCGCCTGCCTCATCCTCTGGCCCAGCCACCGGCATCTCTGCCGGGGCGTCCGTCACAGCCGGGCCATGCTTCGTCCCGCCACCATTCGCTACATTGATCGAGCCGTCAATCGCACCACCGGTCTCTGGACCGGCAACACCTTCGGGCCCACTCATGGCCTTAAACCCAAGCTCCCTGCTCCCCTTGCGTTGGGGTAGGAATTTTGGCCATTAATCCGTCCGACTATCCGTTGAGGCACGCTCACATAGGCAACAGGCATCACTTTCACCACAGGGTTTTTCTCTCGCCAATATCTTTGGACGATTTGTGATGGACGGCAAGTAAAATCGCTATGGTTGATGATGCGGTGTCGCGAAAATCAAAGGTATCTCTCGAAAAACATTTGGCCGCTTTAATTACCGCCCGCGAAAACCCGGGCGAAGATCGTGTCTACGTGTTTGGTGTGATAGCTCAGGTCGAACATCGCCTCCAGATCAGCCTCGCTGAGGGCCGCCATAACATCCTTGTCCGCTTTCAACAGCTCCAGAAACTGGCCTTCACCGCGCCAGACCGGCATGGCGTTGCGCTGGACGCAGCTATAGGCGTCTTCGCGGCTGACACCGGCCTGGGTTAGGGCCAGCAGCACCCGTTGGGAGAAGATTAAGCCGCCCAGGCGGTCCATGTTGGCGGTCATGTTTTCGGGATAGACGGTCAATTTATCGATCACGCCTGTTAAGCGGTTCAGGGCAAAATCAAGGGTTACCGTGGCGTCAGGCGCGATGCCGCGCTCGACGGAGGAATGGGAAATATCCCTCTCATGCCACAGGGCCACGTTCTCCATTGCCGGCATCGCCGTCATCCGCACCAGGCGGGCCAAGCCAGTCAGATTTTCGGTCAAAATGGGGTTGCGTTTGTGGGGCATGGCGGAGGAGCCTTTTTGCCCCTCGGCGAAATATTCCTCTGCCTCCAGCACTTCTGATCGTTGCAGGTGGCGGATTTCCGTTGCCAATCGTTCGATGGAGGAGGCGATCACGGCCAGGACCGAGAAATACATCGCATGGCGGTCCCGGGGAATGACCTGGGTGGAGACCAGCTCTATCTCCAGCCCCAGGGCCTTGGCCACATGTTCTTCGACAGCCGGGTCGATATTGGCGAATGTGCCGACTGCGCCTGAAATGGCGCAGGTCGCGATTTCCTTGCGGGCCATGACCAGGCGTTCCCGGCAGCGGGCGAATTCCGCATAGGCCTGGGCCAGTTTCAACCCGAACGTGGTGGGTTCGGCATGGATGCCATGGCTGCGTCCGATGCAGATATCATCCTTGTGCTCATAAGCCCGGCGTTTGAGGACGGCCAATAGACGATCCATATCGGCCAGCAAAAGATCCGTCGCCTTGACCAGCTGCACACTGAAGCAGGTATCCAGCACATCCGATGACGTCATGCCCTGATGTACGAAGCGGGCCGAAGGGCCGACATATTCCGCCAGATTGGTCAGAAAGGCGATGACGTCATGGTGGGTCTCCCGCTCAATCTCGTCAATACGGGCGACTTCGAATGCACCTTTTTCCCAGACCTCTTTTGCCGCTTCCGCCGGAATGACACCCAGCTTTGCCTGGGCATCACAGGCGTGGGCCTCAATCTCGAACCAGATTTGAAATTTGCTTTCCGGTGACCAGATGTCGGCCATTTCGGGGCGCGAGTAGCGCGGGATCATGGGCAGCAACCTATACTTATTGGGTGGGACAAAATTCTATTTTCTTCATACACTCTTCCAAGCATTCGGGGAAGACGCCCGGCGCAATTGTAGTGAAGGAATTTGTCTATGGCTGATGATTTATTGCGGCAAATGGAACAGGCGATGCCGTTGGCCGTGACGCCGCTGCGACTTAACGGTGCGGATGGCGGGGCATCGCGGTTCGGCCTGATCATGGTCGACATCGTCAATGGTTTTGCCACCGTGGGCGCGGGCAATCTGGCACCACCCGTGCCGAATGCCCAGGTCAGTCATATGGTCGATGAAGCGGTGCGCCTCTCCCGCACCTTCGCCGATCAGGGCTGGCCCATGCTGGCATTTATGGATAGTCACGAGCCGGGCAAGCCGGAACCGCCCTATCCCCCTCATTGCGAGATCGGCACGGGGGAAGAGGATTTGGTGCCGGAATTGGCCTGGCTGGAGTCGGAGGCTGCCGCGACACTGGTACGAAAGGACTGCATCAACGGCTTTGTCGGCGCGATCCGGCCAAATGGTTCCAATGCCCTGGTGGATTGGCTGAACGATGAAATGATCACGGATGTCCTGGTCGTGGGAATTTGTACGGATATCTGTGTCATGGATATGGTCCTGACGCTGTTGTCGGGGCGCAATCATGGCCTGGTGCCCGTATTGCGGGAGGTCCATGTCTATAATCAGGGATGCGCCACGTATGATTTGCCAAGGGCTGTCGCTGAAGAGCTGGCGTTAGGCTCCCACGCGGCCCATCCACAGGATGCGACGCACCATATGGGATTGTATTTTATGGCGGCCCGTGGGGCCCGCCTGGTCGATCACGTCGTTGTGGATTAGCCGGAATATCAGTCTGGTTTATTAGTTGTTCAATTTATTGAGGGCCCGCCGCATGGCCCGCCCGGCAGCCTTGGCCGGGTCCTCGTCCGTGGCAATCTGTTTTGCCTCCCGCGCCAGGCCACGGGCAGCCCGCGTCGCCTGTTCCCGCGCCATGGGGTCAGAGGCAATTTTTTTGGCTGCAAAGCGGGCAATATGTCGCAATAGAAATGCCATGGCCTCAACATAGTCAAATTCGTCCCCTGAGGCCAGCATACTTAGGCTTGACTAAGGCGTATGCCAATTGACACATTAACACATCTGCATATACATTGTACTTACTGGTAAGACTTAGTCGCATTATTACGTTTAGGACGTAGAGTTTTGGAAAAATCCAGCTTGACGGTTGATTATTTTGATGCCCTCAACTTAAAAAGTACCCTACTGAAGGGCCTGCTGATCATCTGGCAGGACAAGTTGCATGGGAGAGAGATGCCCTGCCGCAAGGATTTTGACCCCCTCGAACTGCCAGCCTCAATGTGGCCCCATATTATCCTAATTGACGTCTTGCACGGCGATCCGGAACGCTTCCGCTATCGTCTGATTGGCACGCATGTCGTTGATGCGTTGTCACGAGACGTTACGGGCCAAATCATTGATGAAATTCAATCCAGGGCAGATTACGACGTATTCGTTGAGGGCTTTCGCTGGGTCGTAGAAAACCATAGGCCGATGCAAAGCAACGGTAGTGCGAACTTTGTGAACAAGAAATGGATGACCTTTGAATCTCTAATACTCCCCCTGTCAGAGGATGGATCGACGGTTAATATGCTGATGGTACCCACCGTTTTCACTTTGGATCAAACTCATAACGAACCTCTATTTTAACATTGATCAATGGTGATGATTGACGGATGAACCCATGCTGACGATAGTGGCGGCATCGCGCCTCACCTCGTAAAGGTTCATTCTAAATGCCCAAAATTGTCTCGGATATCGATCCTAACAGCGTCCCGTTTGTGGAAAATCGGGCTGAGATGTTGGCGCAGATTGATGCGCTGAGAGAGTTGGAAGGCATGGTCCGGGCCCGGTCGGAGAAAAGCCGGGCACGGTTTGAAAGCCGCAATCAATTGCTGCCCCGTGACCGGTTGGACTTGTTGCTGGATCGCGGCGCGCCTTGGCTTGAACTTTCCACAATGGCCGGGTTTGAAACCTATGACGACGACGGCGGCGACAACATATCAGGCGCCCGCCTGATCACGGGCATCGGCATGGTCTCGAACGTGCGCTGTGTGGTGATCGTCGATGACAGCGGTATTCTGGCCGGCGCATTGCATACCCATGGTGTGGATAAGATGGTCCGCGCCTTTGATATTGCGCTGGAAAACAAGCTGCCCGTTATCCATTTGGTGCAATCAGCCGGCGCTGATTTGTTGGACTATGTACCTGCCACATGGATCAGGGCGGGGGGTATGTTTTACAAACAAGCCAAGCTGTCGGCAGCCGGTTGCCCGGTTATCTCGGTTGTACACGGCGCCTCCACCGCCGGCGGGGCCTATATGCCGGGGATGTCGGACTATGTGGTTATGGTACGCAAACAAGCCATGGCGTTTTTGGCGGGACCACCGCTGTTACTGGCTGCGACGGGTGAGGTCGCGGATGCAGAAGAGCTTGGCGGCACGGACATGCATGCCTCCATCTCGGGCCTGACGGAATATGTCGCCGAAGACGACCCGGAAGCCATCGTCATCTGCCGGGATATCGTCTCCCGCCTGAATTGGACTGATCGTCTGGCACCCAGTCGTGCCCGTACCTGGGAGGAGCCGGCCTACGACATTGATGAGTTGTGCGGCATTGTGCCCGTGGAATATCAAAAAGCCTATGATGTCCGCGAGGTTATCGCCCGCTTGGTGGACGGATCGGATTTTCTTGAATTCAAGGCGGAATACGATCAACAAACCATTTGCGGACAAGCCGCCATCATGGGGCTGCCGTGCGGCATAATCGGCTCCAACGGTCCCATTACGCCGCAGGGCAGCACCAAAGCCTCGCAATTTATGCAGCTGTGCGATCAATCGAACACGCCATTGATCTATCTCCACAACACCACCGGCTTTATCGTCGGCAGGGAGGCGGAGGAAATGGGCATGATCAAGCATGGTGCGAAAATGATCCAGGCGGTCTCCAACGTCTCCGTGCCGCGCCTGACATTGATGATCGGGGCCTCGTTCGGGGCCGGGGCTTATGCCATGTCGGGTTGGTCCTACGAGCCGCGGTTCCTCCTTGGCTGGCCGAATTTTCAGGCCGGCGTCATGGGTGGTAAGCAGGCGGCGCAAGTCATGCGTATCGTGTACGAAGCGAAATTGAAACGCCAGGGGACGCCCCCGGACGAGGCCGAGTTGGAAGCGTTGGAGGCCAAAGTGGTTGATCTGTATGACTCCAAGGCGTCGGCCTATTATTACACGGCGCGGATGTGGTCGGATGGCCTGATCGACCCGCGGGACAGCCGCAATGCCTTGGGTCTGCTGTTGCTGGTTTGTGACGAAGAAAAACGCCGAAGCGTCAATACAAACAGCTTTGGCGTCGCGCGGTTTTAGGGGAATTATCTCGTGCAACAAGAATTTAAAACAATTAAAACCAATGGCTTAAACCTTCGTGTTGCCATATCAGGTGAAGGTCCATTGGTAGTGTTGATCCATGGTTGGCCGGAATCCTGGTATTCCTGGCGGCATCAGATCAAGGCTTTATCAGAGGCCGGTTATCGCGTCGCGGTCCCTGATGTACGCGGCTATGGCGGTTCCGACAAACCGGAAGCCATTGAGGCCTACAGCATGGCGGAAATGACCAACGACATGGCTGGTCTTATCAGTGCATTGGGTGAGAATACGGCGGTGGTGATCGGCCATGACTGGGGTGTGCCCATTGCCTGGAATACCGCCCTGCTGCATCCCCACCGGGTCAGCGCTGTGGCCGGCTTGAGTGTTCCCTACACCGGGTCCGGCCCGGCACCGTTCATTGATATTGCCAAACAGGTCTATAAGGACAAATTTTTCTATCAACTCTATTTTCAGGAACCCGGCGTGGCCGAGGCGGAGTTGGAGGCCGATATCCCCGTAACCCTGCGCAAGATCTACTACTGGATCAGCGGCGAAGGATTGCTGGCCCAGCCCCTGCACAGTAAACCGGCAGACGCCACATTGCTGGACGATATGGCGGACCCAGGTGATATGCTGGACTGGATGAGCCTGGAGGACCTGGAATATTACGTCTCCCAATTCGAAGCGTCAGGCTTTCGCGGCCCCTTGAACCGCTATCGCAATTCTCATCGGGATTTTAAGTTGCTGTCGCCTTTGGCGGGCCAAAAAATCCATCAACCCGCAGCCTTTATCGCCGGTACCTTGGAGCCGGTATTGAACTTCGTGCCCGGCGTGGATCTGGTAGAGACTATGCGTGGAAATCTGTCCGATCTTCGTTTCGTTGAGATGATCGAAGGCGCGGGCCACTGGGTGCAACAGGAACGACCGGACCAGGTTAACAAGGCACTATTGCGGTTCTTGTCTGAGGTTGCGTGAAGTACCAAGAACCCAATCCGACGAAGTCGTTACAGATACAGACCCTCGGCCTATGCCTACGGCAGGACGTCTTGGTCAGGTCCCACCCTTGGCGCGAGAGTGGTAAAGTCTTTTGTGCCAGGAATAGCAACCCCGGATTTTTCCCGTGATCAAGGCAACTGCGACGATTGGGCACGCTTGGTGCTCTTACCTTTCCACCCGATATCTCTAGGAATGGCTTTCGTGATTTCAGCTTCATGACTTCAGATTCTTGATTTCAGAGGTATCGCATGCAAAAAGACAAACCGAGCAAAACGGCTCACAAGATCGCTATGGGCATGCTTACTTTGGGGGCAAAGCCGGAAACGGCGGACATTTTACCTACCGGGATCGTAGCTGCGACAGAGAAACTGCTGTTGGCGTCCGGGATCATGGGTCCGCGTGCCATAGGCTGGAGCAAATCCCGGCTTACAATTTCAATTTACGACGCTTTTGATTGGATGCTCCCCGGCCAGTTCGATGCCCTCGCTGACAGGAAGGCATTTTGTGAAGGCGCGGTTAGAGAGGCCATCGCCGCTGGCGCTCGGCAAGTGCTCGTGCTCGGCGCCGGCTACGACA
>JABJKS010000058.1 GCA_018660265.1 Rhodospirillaceae bacterium
GAAAATGTGATGGAAATGGCCAATGCCCCATCCAACAGCCAACTGGGCAATGGCAAAATCAGAATGACAAGAATAGTCGATACGCCCAGGGCCAAGGCAATGTCGCCCTGGCGCATGTGGTTGGCCCTGACGAACGGCGTTATGAGCTTTGACGCAGCGACGAGCACGGACGGCGTGTCCATCGCCCAGAATGCGACGACACCAGCGGATCGCGGCGGCCGGGGCTTCTCGCACTTTTTTGGTATGAACGATTTACTTTCAGGTCGGGAAGATGCCGCCTTCGACACCGGATTGACCACCGCCTCGGGCCACGGTTTTGGCAGTACAGGCATTATGGCTGTGGAATTCCGCGGACCCGGTGGGGTTCTCGCCGCATCCCACTCCCTGGATTTCTCAGCCGTTGGCGGCACAGTTGCCAATGTTCTGACCGATCTGAACACAGGTTTCTCCGGCTATGGCACCTTTACCATGGATGCCAATGGCAAGCTTACCCTGGCACCTGCGGCTGGCTATGAAAGCTATGACATGAAGGTGCGGACGGACACAACAGCGCGGGGCGCCACGGGAAAGTCATTTTCTGACCACTTTGGTGTCGGTGATCACTACCGCATGGATGCCGCTTTCAACATCACAGTCGATTCCGCGATTAAAGCCGACACGGGCAAACTGGCCCTGGCCCGTCTGGATACCGCCGCGGCAACTGGTGTGCCGGCCTTGAACAGCGGTGACAACCGAGGTGTTAACGCCTTCTTCGCTCTATCATCGGATGTCGTCAGTTTTACCAGTGCCGGCGATTTACCGGCAACAACAACCACCTTGACCAATTACAGCAACTATTTCCTGTCCAATATCGGCCTGGAAGCAGACCGCCTATCCAGCCTTGCAGAGGATCGCTCGATCCTTAGGCAAGAGCTGAGCATCCGGCGGGACAATGTTACCGGCATCAATCTCGACGAAGAACTGGCGGCCATGGTGCAGTACCAGAACGCCTACAATGCCGCGGCCCGCATTATCGCCGCGGTCAATGAAATGTATGACACCTTGCTGCGCATCTAGCGTCTAGCGCTATCGGCGCAAATTAGGAAAAATATCATGACCAGAGTTTCAACATTCAGCCAAAGCCAATCCCTGCTGACGCAAATGATGCGCAATCAGGAGTATTTGCGCACTGAGCAGACCCGCGTGGCGACAGGCAAGAACGGTGATGACCTGAAATCTATCGCCCGGGACGCGAACGCATTGCTGTCTTCACGCTCCGTATCTGCCCGGACGGAAAGTTTTATGAGTGCCAATCGGGAATTGGGGATCCGCCTGGAACTACAAAACAGTGCCCTGAGCGGCATCGCCGGCATAGCCGATGAATTCCGTAATGACCTGATCAAGACCGTGAACCTGAACAGCGGCGTCGGCCTAATTGATAAGATGACCGATCACATGGACCGGTTGGTCAATCTGTTGAATACGACCTTGAACGGCCAATTTGTATTTTCCGGCACCCGAAGCGATACCTCACCTATCAATGTTTCAACCACCGCCGAATTGTTGGCTCTGACGAATACGTCGGACGCCTTTGATAACAACGCTATTAAGCTGACCCAGCGCCTGGATGAAAATCGAACTGTTGAATATGGCGTCCTGGCCAACGATGTGGCGACGCCATTGTTGGACTCCATTCGTCGGATCCAACAATTCGCAAACGGGACCTTGCCTACAGGTGCCGGTGCCTATAGTCCCGCCGGTGCTTTTACCGATCCGTTAAGCGAAAACCAGACCAATTTCCTAGTCAACGAATTCAGTGGCGCTGTGAGCGCCATTGCCACCGCCCGTCAGGCCGAGGAAATGAACGGCATTCATATGAGTACCGTCGATAAACAGCTGGATTTACAGCAGGAAGAGATTAATTTCCTTGATATTTTTACCGCTGAGATAGAAAACGTTGATATCGCCGAGGCGGTCGCAAACCTAAAGGCGGGCGAGACGGCATTGCAGGCATCTTTGCAGGTTCTTGGCCGTCTGGGACGGCTAAGCTTGCTTGACTATATCTAGATCAATTGCTGCGTGGTTTAACCTGCGGCGCGTGAGGGTGGCATGACGAAACTTCAATTAGCGGACGATGGATTGGATGTTGTCACGGGGGGCGCCGGATTTATCGGCAGCCACCTGGTTGACCATTTGCTGGCCGATGGGCGTCGGGTTCGCGCGGTGGACAATTTTGTCACCGGGGGACCCCACAATCTGAAACACCTGACGGATAACGATCGGTTTGAGCTGATCGAGGCTGATGTCCGTGACCGTGCGGGCATTGTGAAGGCCTTGGATGGCGCGGAACGGATTTTCCACCTTGCCGCCTTGGCCGACATCGTCCCATCTATTCAAAATCCCGAAGGCTACTATGATACCAATGTCACCGGCACATTCAATGTCTTGCAGGCCGCACGAAGTCTTGATGTGAAGCGTCTGGTCTATGCCGCCTCTTCCTCCTGTTATGGCATTCCAGATAATTATCCCACGGCGGAGAGTGCGGATATCCGGCCCGAATACCCCTACGCCCTGACGAAGTATTTGGGCGAAGAATTGGTGATGCATTGGGCCCAGCTGTACGGCCTGCCCGCCGCCTCATTGCGGTTCTTTAACGTTTATGGACCGCGGGCCCGGACATCAGGAACATACGGTGCGGTCTTTGGGGTATTTCTGGCCCAACTATTGGCTGATGAGCCTCTGACCATTGTGGGCGATGGCTCGCAAACCCGTGACTTTACCTATGTTGGCGATGTCGCCGATGCCATTGCCACTGTTGGCGGCTATAACGAAAGCGGCGAGGTTTTCAACGTCGGTACCGGCAAGGATGTCTCGGTTAATTATTTGGTCGAATTGCTAGGTGCCAAGGCCACCCTGCATATTCCGAAACGGCCCGGCGAACCCGATTGCACATTGGCGGACGTGACCCGGATCAATCAACGCTTTGGCTGGCGGGCAAGCGTGCCTATAGAGGAAGGTGTGCGGATCATGCTTGATAACATTGAGTATTGGCGCGATGCACCGGTTTGGGATGCCGCAAAAATTGCTGCCGCCACGGAAGATTGGTTTCGTTACCTTTCGGATGATTAATTCGGCTTTGGTCATAAAATTTCAATATCTGGCCGGCATTATCCGCATCAGCCTTTACCGTATCTGAAAATTCACGAGCTAAAACTATGTACTTTGTGGCGTCTAAACTAAGTCGCGAAATTTCTGCCCCTGAAATGCGCCGCGATTATCTCCACGATAACCGACTTGATCTTTGCGTAGCCTACCTACAGCACGTCTTTGGCGATAGCCTGAAGGGGGCCCGGGTCATTGATTATGGCTGCGGTCACGGCGATTGGGCCCTGGCGTTTCGCAGGGCAGGGGCCGAGCATGTGCTGGCTATCGATGCTGCGGTCGATAATGTCAGGTATCTTCATGACAACAGTCGTGCCATGGGATTTGATGGCTTGGACGTGGTGCAGGGCGATCTGTTAAGCCAAAATATCGGCGGGGAAAAAGCCGACATTGTTTGGCTGTATGATGTCCTCCCGCACGTGCCGCGGCCTTTAGCATTGTTGCAGGCACTGCGGGATTTGGCACCTGGGGCTGCGGCACAGTTCTATATCAACGCCTATGATGCGGGTAGCTTGCGGCAATTTTCCGTGGAGACGGCGCGTCAGTTATACCCTCACCCAGGCCGGGATGCCTTTGACCTGGATTGTCTTTCTCTGACCCGCGAAGCGCGACGCCGGGGCGGCGATAATCTGATGGTTTCCCAGATTGAATGGTTTAGTGCGACTGGATTTGCCGAGATTTTAAGCGGTGCCGGGCTGGAACCTGTTGAACGTCCCATGGGTTTTCACAGTTTTCAGGGTGCGGGCAGCAATACAGAGTTCCAACCCCACGAGGCACTGTGTCGTGGGGTTCCGGCTGAGGGTGCCATGCTTTGGGAGGAGCCGCCGCGGGAGTATGGCTGCGATCTTGCGGTTTTGGCCGCCATGGCGCGCGAAGTGAATTTTTCACTGACTGACAGGCAGTTCCGGACCCAGGCCGCAATGGGATTGCTGAATACCCATTTTGCCAATTTAGTGGGGAATAATGCCTGTTCGGGCACGGCTATGGAAATCTACCTGTATCTCTTTCATATCCTTGATGTGCATGGCGGCCTACGTCAGGCAGAGGGCTTGGCCAGGGATTTCATAGAATTGACGGAGGCCGCTTTATCCGATGCGCCCCGCCGGCAATTACGCGCGGCCAACCACGCCGCCACCATAGCGCGCGATCTTTGTGAGTCGTCTATTCATCTATAGACCACTAATTTAGCGTTATCCGCATTGCGTACCCGCCAGTGTTTCGTATGCTGTCGATGGTGTGGATTGGATCGTCGATCAAGCTAGGATGACGCGGATGGCAGGTGATATGGTGCGACAAGTTGATGGCAGTGCCAGACGACCTTTTCAATTCGGCACCAAGGCGCAGACCCTTGCCGCACTGGCACCATTGGTTACAAGTGCCCAGGTCCTCGATCTTTACTTTTTTACGGTAACCGAATGGCGGAATGATCCTGACGCAGTGTTGGCGCAGATCACCGAACGCTTTGGCACGATAGCCTTGGTGGTGCGCAGCAGTGCCCATGCCGAAGATCAGGGCGATGCCTCTATGGCCGGTGCCTTTGAATCCAAATTGAATGTGGACGGTGGGGACCCAAAAGCGGTTACGACCGCTGTCAAAGATGTTATCGATTCTTACGTTGGTCACCCGGATGATCAGGTTCTGGTCCAGGCCATGTTGGACGATGTCGCCATATCCGGTGTGGCGATGACCCATGATGTTGAACGGGGTGCGCCGTTTTATGTGGTCGACTACGATGATGAATCGGGGCGAACCGACACGGTAACGGGCGGCGATAGCGTTCATAAGACGGTTATCGTATTTCGCGATGCCGATTTGGAGCTGGTTGAAAGTCCCCGGATACGAGCCGTTCTGGCCCTGGTGCGGGAAGTTGAGATCCTGTGCGGTGGTGTCCCCCTGGATATGGAATTCGCCATGCAGGGCGACGGCAGTATGTACCTTCTCCAGGCGCGGCGGATATCTCTGCAACGAAACTGGCTGTCAGGTACCGAGCGCCGTGTTTCAAAGCGGTTGGAATTCGTCGAACAATATTTGACGGAAAGATCATTGCCCCGCCCCGGACTGGGCGGTGAACGGACCATTTTGGGCATCATGCCTGATTGGAACCCGGCGGAAATGATCGGCATCGTACCCCGACCGCTCGCGGCCTCCCTCTATCGGCAATTGGTGACCCGCAATGTGTGGAGCCGGGCGCGGGAGCGTATGGGATACCGCGCCATGCCGAACGAAGAATTGATGGTTATGATCGGCGGACGTCCCTATATCGATGTGCGAAACAGCTTCAACTCCTTCCTGCCCGCCGGCGTCAGTGATCAGGTTGCCGACCGTTTGGTGAATGCCTGGCTGAACCGTTTGGCCGATCACCCCGAACTCCATGACAAAGTGGAATTTGCGGTGGCCCAGACCTGCCTTGATTGCTGTTTCGATGAGGATTTCAACGGCCATTACCAAGGCGTCCTGTCTACGGACGAAGCGGCTGATTTTCGCAACCGACTGGCCGCACTTACCAATCATTGCCTCAATCTTGGCCCATCGGGAACTTTATCGTGGTCGTTGGAAATGATCGAGGATCTGACGACAAAACAAACCTTGCGGAAACTGAACCCCGATGCGGGCAGACCGCGGGAGCCGTTTTCCGTGGCAGCCGACCTGCTGCTTGAGTGTGAAGTATCAGGGACCATTCCATTTTCCATTGTTGCCCGTCACGCCTTTATTGGTGAGGCATTGCTGAAATCCCTGGCCCGCCGGGGTGCCATTGGCGATGACCGGTTGGATACGTTCAAGCGTTCCGTACGCACCATCAGTGGCGAATTGACCTCTGATTTCGCAGCTGTCTGTCATGGTGGCTTTAGCCCCGATACTTTCATGATGCGCTATGGCCATTTGCGTCCCGGTACCTATGACATCATGTCCCTGCGCTATGATCATCGGAACGAATTGTTCGAGGGCTCCGCCCTTGGGGCGGAACCACAGGTGCCGAAATTCGATCTAACCGGGGGCGAGCGGGAAAATATCAACAAAGTCCTGGCTGAAAGTGGCATCACTGCGGTTGATGCGGACAGTCTGTTGGATTATGCCCGGCGCACCATTGCTGGGCGGGAATATGCCAAGTTTATATTTTCGGCAAATATTTCCGATGCTCTGGAGGCCATTGCCACATGGGGCGAAAATATCGGCCTTGATCGTGAACATCTCTCATACATCGAATTCGACGCCATGATCGATGCTCGGGTGAAGCCGTTACTGGATGATATTGACCTTCATTTTATTGATCTCGCCGAACAGGGGCGGCGTAATGTGGCCATGGCCCAGTCATTGAAGCTGGGCTATATCCTGCGGGACCGTCGCGACATCTATGTGGTGCCGCTGCATCGTGCGGCCCCGAATTTTGTCGGCAGCGAACGGGCCGTGGCCGCTCCGGTGGTGTTGGGACCTTTGGCATCATCAGCCACCGATATCTATAATCGCATCGTTTGCATCGAAAACGCCGATCCCGGCTATGACTGGATATTCACCAAAGGCATTAAAGGCCTGGTGACAAAATTTGGCGGTGCCAACTCCCACATGGCCATCCGCTGTGCTGAATTCGGATTGAGTGCCGCCATCGGTTGCGGCGAAGGCACGTTCGAGCGTCTTTTGGGGGCCCGCGCTATCGAAGTCGACCCCTTGAGCAAGACCTTGCGCGCAGTGGATAATTGAGTGCTAAACGTTGGAAAATCTGGCTTCGCAGTATGAGTTTGTTAAATAATTAAGCATAAATTTGAACCCTTAGCGTTAATGACAAGGGTAATTTCAGGTCGTCGCCGGGCTGAAAATTAAAGTTTATGGATGTAAAACCAGTTGTAGACGTTGTCGGCACCGATTTAAGCCCTTTCGCCAGGCCGGCGGAGCGGCTTCTTGATCTGCCGGACCGCCCTGGATTTGCACGCGCCCTGTCTTTTTTTCATGAATATCCCGTCCGTGCATTATCAGTGCCGAAAAATCGTGCCTTCATGCATTGTCTGGTGGCTGCCAGAAAGCCTGATCTATTCGTTGAAATTGGCACATATTATGCCGGCATGACGGAAGTCGTGGCCCGCGCCATGCAGGCCAATGGCAATAACGGGCAGCTATTGACCATAGATCCTTATGGCAATGACCGGGTGCCGGGGATATTGGAATCCTGGCCCAGCGAATTGAGCGATATGGTGTCCTACCTGCCACTGGATTCCATGGGATTTTATACCCAGATCGATACCATCAAGGCGGTTGTTGATGTCTGTTTCATTGACGGCAATCACCTCTATGAATTTGTTCTCTACGATCTGAACTGCATGGCGCAAAGAATGCGGCCAGGCGGTATTGTAATCATGGATGACTACTCCCAGCCGGGCGTTTTTTGGGCAACCAAGCATTTTTTGGACCTGAACCCAGGTTGGCGAGAGATTAGCGGGGTCTTTGACGATTTCGATCCCCATGCACCCTTTGAAAGTATTCGGCCAAGCATACCCAATACGGATTTTCTGGTGCTGGCGGTGCCTGATTATATTGAGGTCGGTGAAGCACCAAGCGTATTCGAATATGGCAGATACCGCGAGACGGCCATGTCCGGATATAACCTAAATCTTGGTCCTGGAAATGTCGCGGGCAGGCTGCATGCCATGGTCTATCTGCGCAGTTTCTATGAAGATGGTTCGTTAGGTGATCCGGAGCAATTGGAGCTTATCATTTCATCGGACATATCGGGCGACGGCGGCGAACAGGCTGTTTCGTTCGGCGCGTCATTGGCGACAGCCTATGATCGCGCCCTGACCATGCGCCAGGTAGAGATCAATCTTGTCTGGTCGCCATCCGATGGTCGGACGCCATTGCGTCTGCATCAGCGCCCCGAACCAGTCATGTCGAACTAATCATGTCTAAGCAGGCAGTGCCGGAAGGGTAACGTTATGGCTGATTTTTCTCACCCTTCGAATGTCTTTGCAAAGATTGATTTTAACATATTGCATTTGAAGCATATGGCAAAACGGGCCTGTGGGTAGAATATGAGAGACTGGAAATCCCGATGAGCGGCAATTATCGAATAATGCGTATGTCCCGAAACGCATATC
This sequence comes from Rhodospirillaceae bacterium, assembly GCA_018660265.1. Classification (GTDB taxonomy): domain Bacteria; phylum Pseudomonadota; class Alphaproteobacteria. Next base: position 8,226 of record JABJKS010000058.1, read on the forward strand.
ATTCTGTTTTCGACGATATGCTACGTCAGGATACAAACCTTGCCGAAGCCGGCTTTGCAAAGCAAATGGAAGCCTTTTTTGCCAAAAGCTTGATCTACAGCGATAGCTTTTCCCGAGCCATGGACGGGCTAGGCAATGAGACCTTGGAAATCGTTTGCAATGGCGAATTGATGCAAAAAACCTGGGCTGCGACCCACGGCGTCACTTATGACGAAGACGACTGGGTGCGCCAGATTATGTGGGCCCAGGTAGAGGAATTTCGTCCCGATGTGGTTTTTATTCAGGGGTTGACCAGCAACAGTACTGGTTTTCTGCCCGAGAATGGCTTTCGGGAAAAATTCCCCTTTGTCCGCGCCGTAGTTGGCTTTGCCGGTTACTTTCATCCCGCTGACCGGCTGGAGGGCGTTGATGTTGTCATTTCCGGCTTACCGTCCGTATTCAACTATTATCGGGCCGAAAATGTCCCTACGGAATTGATTTACCACGGCTTTGACGCCTCGTTGGTAGAGCGGGTGCCGGAACCCACCGGAGATATGATTGATCTGAGTTTCATCGGCTCGACCGGTCTTGGTTACGGCGAGAACCATGCGGTGCGCTATTGGGAATTGTTGGAACTTTGTTGCGGCAGCGACATCCAACTTTGGGCTAATGAAAAATTCGATGCCGACCAGTTGGCCATGTCGGGGGAGCAACTGGCTGGCCTGGGCCAATCGTTGCGAGGGATGGTGGGGCAGCATACCCCGGCGGCGGTGGTGGAGGTATTTCGCGAGTCTATATCCTCCTCCTCCGGCACTCATTTGCCGGTCCTGCCGCTTTCGCTGATCTTTCCAGACCGCGTTCATGAAGCCATTTACGGATTGGAAATGTATGCCACCCTGCGCCAATCGCGCCTGACCTTGAATAGGCATTTTGATCCCGATAGCGGCATTAGGGAAATCGGCAACATGCGGACCTTCGAAGCCACCGGCATCGGCACCTGTATGTTGGTCAACGAGGGCGACAATGTGCGCGATCTGTATGAACCGGACACGGAAATCGTCACCTATGCCAGTGTTGAAGAATGTCTGGAGAAGGCCAACTGGTTGTTACAAAACGATGAAAAACGCCGGGAAATAGCGGCGGCGGGCCAGAAAAGAACCTTACGGGATCATACCATCGCATCCCGTTGTGCGGTGATCGATGGTTTGATTCGTGGAATGATTTAAGTAGACCGGGAATCCTGTCCTTTGAAGAACCGAACAACTATCAGGCTGCTACAGTTTTTCTCTTTGTTTACTATTACAAGCGTAAGATATTTCTAAATAAGGGCCGCCGGATTGCTTGAATTTGCGTATTTGGTGCAATTTTTTTCAGTATATAGCCGCAATAATGCAGTTATATTATTTATTGGGATAGACGTATCTTGGACATAGCGCAGGAAATAGGATTGCTGGAAACGGCTGTTGTTAGCGGAGAGTGGCAACAAGCAGAGAATTCAGTGCGATCCCTGATGGATCACGCCGCGGACAATATGAAATTCGTCTATCTGAAAACTGCGGTTGATAAACAATTCAACCGTATGGATGAAGCGATTGCCAGTCTGCGACAACTCATTTCCGCGATGCCTGATTTTGCCCATCTATACCAGGAATTGGCAAATTTGCTTATTGAGCGCGGTGATTTTGAAGAAGCGAAGGCGCTGCTGCAGAAGGCTGTCGAACTGGAACCGGAGAAATCGGAACTTTGGTTGTCATTGGCATCCGTCACAGTGACGCTCGGTGAGCGTGAAGCCGCTATGCAGGCGCTTGGATCTGCCCGTAAATTGCTGCCCGGCGATGGGACCGTCAGATCGACAATTCAGACAATGAAGATGCGCACACCGTCGCCGTGCCATGCCACCGGCCGGGTGGTTCTGGTAAGTGACCGGCCGGGTGTCCGCGAAGCCAAGATCAGCTGTGCACTGCGACAGCATGGTTGGCAGGTCTTGTTGCTGCATAAGGTGCCGGTGCCGGCAGGGTTCATTGAATATTTCGATCAAATGCAGCCCTTTGAAAATGCTTGGCAGGCCGTACGGGACGCAGCAGCATTCGATGCTGCTGTCACACATGTCTTCTGCCATATGAACTATGTCACTGCATCAGCCTTTGTGACAGCAGGCCTGAACAAGGTTGTTTTGGATTTTTACGACAATGTTGATGGCATGCTTAGCGATGCATTTCTCGATGCTCAATCATTTCGACGTCGGGACGCCGGCTCGGAGAGGGGACTGGCATTCAATGCCGATGGTTTGATTTGCCGCAACCTTGAAAGTCAGTATCTCAAGGCTAATTCTGGTGGGAAAAAGCTGCCAAAACGGCTTTATTTTCCCGACTATGCCTGGGCCGTGCCCTTGCAAAGACCACAGAAATTAAGCGATTTGGACGGCGAACTGCATTTGGTTACCGCAGGTACTGTTTGGCTTGAAAATGAAACAAACGGCAACGACGCTGATATCGGGTTTCAGTGGTTGGCGGAGTTGCTGGAAGGTTTCAAAGTTCATCTTCATGTTTACGCCTCGAATGTACCGGACGGGGAATTCGCGGAAAAGATGGCTGATTATATTGCTCAGGAAAATCGTTCGAAATACCTGCACATTCATAAACCGTTGCGCGACCACGACCAATTGCTGCAAACCTTGTCAACCTACGACGCGGTCCCACTAATTCGCAAAAGCTTGGTTTTTGGAGGTTCACCCTGGCAGTACAGCGAAAATAAATACCGCTACAGCTATACCAACAAGGTAGCTGATTGCGTGGATGCTGGCCTCTCATTGATCGTTCATCCGCAAAACCGTCACAACTATGGTTTGGCCCGCCGCCTTGGCATGCTTATTCCCGCCACGCCGGAGCTTGTAAAAAAGGAATACTGGGAGGAAGCGTTGGCGCAGGCGAAAAAGCATCAAAGCTCGCATCGGGGGTCGCAGTCGTTTTATACTGGCGGCGAACAAATCCATCGCTTGATAGATTTCTATGAAGGCGTGGCGGACGATGTGCGACCGACGAATGCTTACTCAACAACATCTGGTGGCTAAGTGACCGAAGCGAACATGAAAAGGGCACCTGTTCCTTATGTGGATCTGCAGTCGTCCTATAAGGACGAGCGCGATGACATTATTGCCATCGTCGATGATATTTTCGGCAGCGGCCAGTTCCTTGGCAATAAGCATGTTGCCAAGTTCGAAGCGGATGCGGCGACAGCCCTCGATGTCGCGCAAGTCGTTGCCGTGGACTCAGGCACGGATGCCCTCGTCTTAGGGATGGGGGCCTTGGGCATTGGTCCCGGAGACGAAGTAATTACACCCCCAAATTCCTTTCTCGCATCGACGGGTGCCATCATTCAAATTGGGGCAATCCCGGTTTTTGCCGATGTTTTGCCTGATCAGAATATCGACCCCGATGCTGTGTTGAAAGCCGTTACAACGCGCACTAAGGCCATAATGGCTGTGCACTTGTCGGGCCGAATGGCGGAAATGGACCGTTTATCAGAAATCGCGGAAGAGCATGGTGTCTTGTTGATCGAAGATGCCGCGCAGGCCATGGGCTCTTCTCAGAACGGGCGCAAGGCCGGGTCATTCGGACAAATTGGCTGCTTTTCAACCCACCCGGTGAAAAACCTTGGTGCTGCAGGTGATGGCGGCTTCATTGCCACCAACGATGTGGAAATGGCCGAACAAATCCGCTTCACACGGCGTCATGGTTTGATCGACCGGGATACGGCACCGACCTGGGGCATTGTCTCGCGGATGGATGAGTTGCAGGCGGCCATACTATCGCTTCGCCTAACGACGTTGTCCGGCAAGATCGAACGGCGGCGCGCCAATGCCGCCCTGTATCGAGACTGTCTGGACCCGGATCACGTCTTTCATGCGCCCTGTAGGGATGGCGACTACAATACTTTCCATACATTTGTTGTTCAGGTCGCAGAGCGGGATAAACTGCGCCAATACCTAAGCGATCATGATGTATCAACGGCGATCCACTATCCTGTACCTATACACCTGCAACCTTGCGCACGGGATCTGGGTTGGGGGCTAGGTGATGTGCCAGTCGTAGAAGCGCAGGCTGGACGAATTTTATCCCTGCCCGTTCATGAACACTTGTCTGAGAATGATATTAAATTCGTTGCCGATACAGTGAACCATTTCCTATCGAATATTTAGGCGGAGATTAGGGTGTCGCTGGATGTGGTTTTAATCGGTGCCGGCGGCTCGGGCTTGAAAATCACCCAAATTGCCGAAGATCGTTGGGATAACGGCTCAAGGGATTGGAAAATCGTTGCGGTCCTTGACGACGATGTGGCGCTGCATGGTCAACAGCTATTGGACTATCCTATCGTTGGTGGCACGGAAGCCTTGAACATTCAATTCATGGACAAGAAAATCGGTGTGATTTGTGCTGTGGGCGCGCCTGTGACGCGACGCAGAATTGTTGATCGCATTAAAGGGCCGAATATAAGCTTCCCCAATGCTATCCATCCCTCCGCACAGGTTTCGAAGCGGGCCTGCATGGGGCAGGGCAATATTCTTTGCCAGAATGTGGTGTTGCAGGCCGGCGTGGAAATTGGCGATTTCAATTGTTTCAACATGGCTGCCGTTATGGGGCCTTTGGCCACGACGGGAGATTTTTGCACTGTAAATGCCCATACAATGTTGGCTAGTGGCAGTGCGCTGGGGAATTATTGTTATGTTGGCATGGGTGGCAAGGTCGCGCCGCGGATCAAGGTGGACGAGGGCACAACCATTGGCGCCAACACGTTTGTCCACCGGACGCCGCCCGCCTGGACGACAGTCTTTGGCCTGCCTGCGAAGGTAATCAAGCGCACCAGTGCGCCCCAGTTTGACGACCAAGAGATTGATGGCAATGACGGCAATTGATTTTTTCCAAAGCATAGGGGCGACCCGGGATGCGGGTGATCGGCGGGAAAAAATGAAAAACGGCAATTTGCCTGCCGCCAGTGAAGATTATTTGAACTTCGGTGCCGACTATTTTGATAATCCTGATTTGGGCATCGGCTATGGCGGCTATCACTATGACGGTCGCTATGGTGACGCGGCATCTGAAATCTGTCGGCACTACAATTTGCAACCCGGCAGCCGCGTTCTGGAGATTGGTTGCGCCAAAGGCTTCCTGTTGTACGAGTTTCATCGCCTGGGTCTTGCCGTGACCGGATTGGATATTAGTGACTATGCCGTTGGTCACGCCCATCCTGAGGTTCAACGTTATCTCTGCCTTGGCGATACTTCATTGCTGCCATTTCCCGATGGGCAGTTTGATTTGGTTTTGGCGAAGGAAATTTTGCCTCACGTAAGAAGTGACCAATTGCACCTTGCCCTTGCCGAATGTGCCAGGGTGTCGCGAGGCGGTATCTACTTTGTCATCCAGGCCGGACGTGGTGATGGCGATCTTGAAGAAATGGCTGCCTGGGATCCAACCCATCAGGTGCTTCGGACGGAAGCGTGGTGGCGCAGCGCGCTGGCGGATATGCCTGTGCGGCCGGATGTCATATTCAAGCACCTATTCTGATGTTGAATAGAAGATCGCCCGTCTTTTTATAATCTATTCGCCCAGTTCGATGCGTTCGGGCGGTCGCCCGGCCAGATGATTGTGCCAGGCCGCTGCAATGGCATTGTCCAAATTTCGGCCATAGCGTGCGTTGTCGAAAAGTGGCTGGCTGTCGCGGCCATCCAAAAGACGCTGGCGCAGGGCCTCTCGTTCATCGCCATCATTGGCCAGCGCAACAGCGCGTTCGACATAGCTGGCTAGATCCGGCATCACCATTTCGGGAATGCCGGCGGCATTGCATAATGTGGCTCCCAAACGTGCGCCCGGTTTATCGCCCAGAATTGAGAGGACGGGAAGGCCGACCCACAGGGCATCAACGGACGTGATGCCGCCGCCGTGATGCAGATTATCCAGCGCCAGATCAACCAGGGCCAGCCTGGCCAAATGATCCTGATGCTCTACAATTTCGGAAAAAATCAGACGCTCTGCATCAACGCCGTGTTTGGCCGCTTCCCGGCGTAAATTGCCTTGCGTGTCGTCCATCCATGCCCCGAACCATAGGACGCTGTCGGGGACCTTTTTCAGGATCTCCATCCAGGCAGCAAAGATCACCGGTTCAAACTTGCAGGGGTGATTGAAATTGCAAAATACAATGGCGTCTTCCGGCAAACCTACATCCTTCCGGCTGACGGGGGCACCAACGGCCTCGGGTCGTTTTGTCGGCATGAACGTGTTTGGCAGATAAAGCATTTTTTCCGGCCCCAAATTCTCCCACGCTTCGGGGATATAGGTGCGGTCGGTGATCAGATAGTCGATATAGTCGGCGCCGGTGGTGATGGAATAGCCATAGCCGTGCATTTGCACCGGTGCCGGTCGGAACGATGAGATCGGCATACAGTTGATGGAGGTCAGGCCGGTGACGTCGATCAAAACATCAATGCCATCATCATTGATCATCTGCGCCGCCAAATAGGGCGCGGCTTCGGGGATGTCCTTGAAATGATCGAAGGCGGCGCGATAGTTGGCGGAGAAGTCACTGTCATCGCCCGGTTTGACGGAATAGCCGAAGACTTCGAAACGGTCCCGGTCATGGCGTTTGACAATCTCCTCCAACACCAGGGGCAGACTATGGAACCAAGTGTATCCCAGGGCGTAACCGAGGCGAATGCGCCCATCACCGGCTTTTTTATTTTGCGGCGCGGCGTGCACCAGATCCGGGGCCAGCAAATTCATCCGCGCATCCGCGGCAATATTGGCGGCGGCATGGCGGGCCGTCTTGGCAATGAATTCGTAACTGACGGGCAGCGCCTGTAAATTGAAAACATCAAAACGGCCGCCTTCCTCCGCAGTATCGGCAAACCCGGCTTCGATCTGGTCAACCTGGCTTTGACAGATCGCCTCATAATCCGTCCAGTCGCACATGCCCATTTTCAGATCGAAAATCCGGATGGCGGCGTTGCTATCGTCGGGTGATATGGCAAGTATATTTTGATAGACGATGATGGCGGCGGCGGCGTTCTTGTGCTGCTCAAACATCCCGGCAATGGCACCAAGGATGATGGTATTTTGGGTCCCTGAATCCAGAACAGTAGATATATGCTGCATCTTTAGCTTCTGATCTACTGTGGCCGCTGCAATTGTGACGTTGGCGCGCAGTTCATTCGGGTCCAGGGTCAAGGCTTTCTGGGCCAGGGCGATCGCTTCGTCAAATCGACTTTGGGAGCGCAGTAAATTGGCCTGGTCCGCCATCAAATGAGCATCGCTGGGGGCTAATTTCATGGCTTGCTGGCGCGCGGTCAGGGCTTCCTGGAAGTCCCCTAGGTTTTCGAGCACCAGAGCATATTCTTTCAAAATCATGACTTCGTCCGGGAGGACACGGGTCAGACGCTCAAATTGCGCCCGCGCGCCTGACAGGTCATGCATCTGTACCAGGCATCGGGCAAGACCATGGCGGGCAGCGTGGAAATTGTCATCAATGCTTAAGGCCTGCAATAATGCCTCGCGGGCCTCGCGATATTGTTGGGTCTGCATGTACAGACCGCCCAGGGTGTTCCACGCCAGCATAAAGTCGGGCCGGGCCTGTAGAAGATCGTGCAGTATATTAATGGCCTCGGCCACGCGCCCCAAACCTTCCAGGGCGCCGGCCAGATTATTGCCGCAAGCGGGATCATTGGTCAGTTTATAGGCGATGGAGAAGTAGTGGGCCGCGCCTTCCAGGTCGCCTTGTTTTTGTCGCAGATTTCCAAGGGAGAAATTGCCTGCCGCATGGTCTGGTTCAGCCCGTAGAATTTCCTGTAGATATTGTTCAACCAGATCATCATCGCCATTTTTCCGAGCCATCTCAGCCAGGCTGTGCCAGGCATCAAAATGCCGTAGATCAAGCTCCGTTGCGCAAAGATAGCTGCGTGCGGCAGCCTCCAACGCGCCCAATTGTTCGTGCATTTGGCCTAGTTGAAATTGGCTATGCGGATTGCCAGGGTCCATCTCAACGGCACGTTCAAGGCACTGTTTCGCCTCGGCGTGGCGATGCAGACCACCCAGTACGATCCCCAGGTTCAGCCAGACAGCCGCCTGTTCGGGCCATATATCCGAAAGTTCCAGATAAAGCGGCACAGCGCCCAGCAGATCACCCGCCGTCGCAAGGGCATTGGCCTGCTGCCAGAGAGCGTCGCCACTAGAAGAAGAATTTTGATCCATACTCATGATGCCATCAGGGTCGCAGCATATGGTTAATTTTGTCCTGCGAGATCATCATTGATTGGTGCTTGCGACTGTAACTACGGAGACTATATTGCGGGCCATGTCAGACAGTGAAAATTTGCAGCAGATGATCAATAACGGCATCGCCCTTGATGGCGTCACGCCGGGCGGCCGGGTCGTGGTGGCTATGTCGGGCGGGGTTGACAGCTCCGTCTGTGCTGCCTTGTGTCAACGTGCGGGCTATGAAGTCGTTGGCATCACCTTACAGCTTTATGATCATGGTCAGGCCGTCCAGCGGCCAGGTGCCTGTTGTGCCGGTGCCGATATTTACGATGCCAAGCAGGTGGCTGATGCTTTGGGCATTGCCCACTATGTTCTGGACTACGAAGACCGCTTTCGCGCGGCGGTAATCGATGATTTTATTGATGACTATCTGGCGGGCTCCACCCCCATTCCCTGCATTCGCTGCAATCAGCGGGTTAAGTTCAAGGACTTGCTGGCCACGGCCCGGGAGCTTGGGGCAGAGGCCCTGGTCACCGGCCATTATGTGCGCCGTATAGAAGGTGTCCAGGGAGCGGAGCTGCACTGCGCCGCCGATCCGCAAAAGGATCAAAGTTACTTCCTTTTTACAACGGAACAGGCCCAGCTAGACTATTTACGGTTCCCATTGGGTGATTTGGCGGGCAAAGCAACGACCAGAGCCTTGGCGGAGGCGTTTGGCCTGGGTGTCGCAGCAAAACCTGACAGCCAGGATATCTGCTTTGTGCCGGATGGCAAATATGGCGATTTGATCGAACGTCTGCGTCCTGGTGCTGCGGAACCCGGCGATCTTGTCGATCTTGGGGGCCAGGTGCTGGGGCAGCACAACGGGGTGATCCATTATACGGTCGGTCAACGCAAGGGTTTGGGCCTGTCCGGACCGGAGCCCCTGTATGTTCTAAAGCTGGATGCGACGGCCCGGCGTGTGGTTGTCGGACCCAAATCAGCCCTGGCGAAAAATCTGGTGAAACTTCACGACGTCAATTGGCTGGATCATGAGGCACCTTGCGAGGGCAGGGTGGTCCAGGCACGGATCAGGTCGACGCATCCCCCTGTCGACGCGACTTTGAATGTATCTGCGGCCCATACTGGAGTTTTGGGAGTTTTGGGAGTTTCGGGCGAAGGATCAGGCGTTGAGCTTGCCGTTGAATTGGTGAAGTCAGAGGATGCCGTGGCACCTGGCCAGGCTTGCGTCATTTATGATGGCGCGCGCGTCCTGGGCGGTGGTTGGATCGCCAGATCTTGATGGCCCTGAAGTGGCATCCGCATCCGATATACAACATTAATCAGTTGTAAAGAAATTGCTCGCAAACTGTAACAATTCCATAACTCGTCTGTAGCATTTTCAGGTCGACAAAGGGTGGTGCGGTTCGTGCGCCATACATCAGTTTGAAAGAAAATTACGCATTGTCGTTCGAAAACATGAGTGTGTTGATCGTCGATGACAGCGAAAATATGTGCCGTATTCTGACCAGGCTATTGCGCTCATTTGGCTTCAAGGAATTCAAATTCGCTGCCAATGGCCAGGAGGCCCTGGACGAATTGCACGACCGGCCGGTCGATTTGGCTATTGTCGATTGGCACATGGAAAAGATGAACGGGATTGATTTCACGTTACAAATGCGTTCGCGCGCAACCAGCCCGGATCCCTATTTGCCGATCATCCTGCTGACCGGATTTAGCGATGTATCAAAGGTCAAAATCGCCCGCGATACAGGTGTTACGGAGATTCTGACCAAGCCGGTCTCTCCAGAGGTATTATATGGTCGCCTCATCACCCTGGTTCGCCAGCCACGACCCTATGTAGAGACGCCGGCCTTTTTCGGCCCCGATCGCAGACGCCGGGCGAAGGCTGGTTTCTCGGGGCCTTTTCGTCGCCGTCGGGATAAGGGGCAACGGACGCGGGGTCAGATGTCCGGATCGATGGCATGAATTCATCCGAACAACATCGGATTATACGCCCGGCGAACCGTTTGCAGATCAAGGCGCGGTTGTCCGACTTGACCGTTACCCAGATGATGGCAAAGGCCCACGAGGTCATGGCCACCATTGCCCAGGGTTATTCAAAATGGTTGCTGGCGGATCTGAAGGCTTTGATCAAGGCTCATGATGGGCTACGTCAAAACCCGAACGATGCCGATGTCAAAGCCGAACTCTTTCGTATCGCCCATGATGTTCGCGGTCAGGCAGCCAGCTTCGGCTATGACCTTGCCTCCGAGATGGGTGCCTCTCTGTGCCACTACTTAGAGGCGCGCGAAGGCCTTTCAGCCGCGGATTTGCATGTCGTTGAATCCCATATCAACGTGATCCGCGCCTGTCTCAGCCAGTCGCTGAAAGGTGATGGTGGGCCCGTAGGCCAAGAATTACGGGTTGAATTGACCGCTCTGATCAAACGGGTTGAGCTGCTGCAATAATCAGCGCAGGTTTTTCATCAAAGGCAGAACCTCTTCCGAGAAACGAATGAACTGATTGTCCCGTTCTTCGTAGGGCCCGACAAAATCCATAATGACATGGCGCACGCCTGCATCATGGAATTCCACCAATCTCTCGGCCACGTCCTGGGGCCGGCCCAAGGCACAATACTTCTTGGCCGCCTCGCGGAAATCCATGGCGTAACGGACACTCAAGGTCTCCGTTGCTTTGTCCAGGGCACTTTCATAGGTGTCATCAACCGTGGCGAACAATAAATGTCCCGTGGCAAAGGGCCGCTCCGAGGTGCCCGCAGCTGCCGCTGCGTCCTCTATCTTGGCCAGGGAGTCTTGGTACATCTGCGGCGAAACCACATAGGACAACCAGCCATCGGCAATCTCGCCGGCCCGGCGCAGGGCCGCCGGCGAGCGTCCGCCGCACCAGATCGGCGGCCCGCCTACCTGGCGTGCAGGCGGTGACATCTTTAACTCAGGGAACGAAAAATATTTGCCGGTATGGGAAACTGCTTCACCGCTCCATAATTTGCGTAAAACCTCGATACCTTCGCTCAACCGCGCACCACGCTCCGACGGATCAACGCCTGCGACCTGGAAGTCGGTCTTGAATTCACCGCCAACGCCCAGGCCCATGATCAAACGCCCACCCGAAAGATGATCCAGGCTCGCGGCTTGTTTGGCGACCGGCCCCGGATGCCGTAGGGGCAGGAGGTAGACACCAATGCCTAACTCCAGGCGCGGGCTATAGGTCGCAGCCTGGGCCAGTTGGATAAAGGGGTCCAGGATGGGAATGGCGAATGATAGATGGTCGCCGACCCACAGGCTGTCATAGCCCAAACGATCGATCATCTCGACCATGGCGCGACCGTCCTCTGCCTCCGGTAACCACAAACCCACGGCGGGTTCCGTGCGCCTGTGCATGGTCTGTACGCCGAATTTTAATTGATCGTTTAGTTGCAGGCTCATGTTTCTAGACCTTCGTATTGCTGACTGGGTTGCCCCCATCAATGACCCGGACACTGTGTTTGGTCAATATGCCAAAGCGGAATTGCGCATCAAGCTGCAGGGTCATTGGGGCCGTCTTCCGATCGAAAATTTCGTGCGGGTGAGGCGGCGACAAAAAAATATCGCCACCTCGTCCGCAGCGAGATAACACTATTTGATCGGACAAAAATCCGTCGGGATCATCAGGCTGTTTTCCTGTTTTTCCAAAGCGCCCAGTTTGGCGGAGGCCTGGGTATAGGCGATCCATTCCGGATCGGCCCATAAGGCGGCCCGTTTTGCCTCTCTATCGCCCGCACTGTCATAGACCCAGATGTGCATGTATTGATTTGGGTTGCCGGTTTCCGTCTTCATATAAGCCAGGGGCTGGCCCAGATTGCGGCTTTGCGGGGCGAAACCCATATCAGCGTAAAGCTGTAGGTGCTTGTTGATGGTGCCCGGGCGGCAAGTATAGGTGCGTACATCGAGGAGCATGTCGTTTTCCTTTATTGGCTGTTAGATATTCAAATCAGCCTCACTTTACGCCATCCCTGTTACGGTTTCTCGCCTCATATTTCCCAAGGTGAATTAGGACGGCAATAAATTGCCTCAAAATTAATAGTATGCTAATCAATAGCGTACAAATTAGCCTTATTGGCATAGTAATCCGGTGAAATTCCCATGGTGGACGTTCCTGCCACAGATGAAAAATACAGCGCCCGCGATCAATTCGGTTTTCGATTGGGGCGCCTGGCCCGTCTATGGCGGGCCCGTCTGGATGACAAAATGCGCCCCCATGGTCTGACCCAAGCCCGTTGGGTTGTCCTGATGCATTTGCAACGGGGTGCCAATGGCTATCAGCAAAAGGCATTGGCGCGCTTTGTCGGCGTGGAAGGGCCGACCTTGGTGCATATTCTGGATAATCTGGAAGGCCAGAATTTGATCGAACGCCGCCAGGATGAGACGGACCGCCGGGGTAAAACCGTGTATTTGACCGACAAGGGCTGGGACATGCTCGACGTTTTGGATCATGACGCAGCTGACGTGAGGCGGGAGCATCTGGACGGCATATCGGATGAGGATCTGGCCCATTGCTTGAACATTTTCGACCGCATACAGAAACGGGCTGACGCAGCGGTGGATGCAGCTGTGGGTGCGGATGTTGATGCCGCCGTGGATGCCGCCGTCGAAGAGGGGTCGCAAAATGGGGCGGATATGAATATGAGCGCTACAAAATCGGATGGAAAATAAGTGAACGATAAATCGACCACCCAGCGGATGGAGCCGCAAATGGATAAGCAAACGGACAGTCAATCTGAAGCACAAGCGGGTGCATCTGATAGTCAGCTGCCCCAAGGGGGATCGGATTCCGGTTTGCGGCGGCTATTGGGGCGCGGTCTGTTGCTGGCCGCTGTTGCTGTTGGTTTGGCCGGTTTGATCTATTGGGTTTATGGCCGCTACACCAACGTTGTGGTCTATGACGCCCGCATCAAGGCGGACATGGTGATGATGTCATCGCGCATTGACGGCTGGGTCACTGACGTTCCGGCCTCTGAGGGTAACAAGGTGGAGGCCGGGAAGCCGTTGATCGTGATCGATGATCGCGAGTCTACATTACGACTGCGGGAAATCGATGCCCAGCGCAAATCCATGCGGGCCGAACGTGGCCGGATAGAGGCTGAAATCCGCATGATTGACCACCAGACCCAGGGTCGGTTCCAGGCGTCCCGTGCCGCCCTGACGGCGGCAGAGGCGGCCAAGGCGGGCATGGATACGGAGTTGGAGCAGATCCGGAGCGATTATGAGCGGGGACAATCTTTGTTGGCGAAGAAGGTCATCTCTCGCCAGCGTTGGGAATCCCTGCGTACCGCCTATCGCATGGCCGGTCAGGAAGTCCTGAAAAGCGAGGCGGATGTGGCCCAGGCTACGGCTTCTGTGATGGAGGCACAGGCGGACCGCCAACGCATTGATGTTCTGCAGGGCCGTCTTGCCAGCCTGCGGTTTGATGAGGAGCGCTTGGATACTCAGCACGAACGCCAGCAACTGGATCTGTCAGATCGTACGATTAAGGCACCCAGCAACGGCACCGTGGATCGTACATTTGTTGATCCCGGCGAATATGTGGCGCGGGGCCAGCGTCTGTTGTTGATGCATAATTCCGATGTCATTTGGGTCGAGGCGAATATCAAGGAAACCGATATTCGCGACGTTAAACTGGGTGCCAAGGCAAAGATACTGGTCGATGCCTACCCGGACTTGGAGGTGGTTGGCGAGGTTGTTCGCATTGGCAATGCCGCCACCAATCAATTCGCCCTGCTGCCCTCTCCCAATCCCTCGGGCAGCTTCACCAAGATTACCCAGCGCCTGCCGGTGAAGATCGCTATTCCCCAGACGGAAGGCCTGTTGCGCCCAGGCATGATGGTCGAGGTCGAGATTGCAATCACCCGCGATTGAGGCGATGTTCGCGCGGTTTGGGCCGCGCTATCGCTACTATGTAAGTCTCACGGCGATGCTGGGCACCGTGGCCATGGTGCTGTCGGCGACCATGATCAATGTGGCGGTGCCGGTTATCATGGGTGCATTTGGCGTTGGCCAGGACAAGGTGCATTGGCTGTCGACGGGTTTTATCGCCGCCATGACCGTAACCATGCTGCTCAATGATTGGTGTGTGCGGGCGTTCGGAATGCGGGCCACCTATATTGGTGCCATGGTGATCTTTGCCGCTGGTGCCATCATGGGCGGCCTTAGTCCCACTATTGATATCATGATTGTGTCCCGGCTGTTGCAGGGCGCGGGCGCGGGCATCGTTCAGCCCCTGGCCATGATCATTATGTTTCAGGTGTTTCCCGTGGAACAACGGGGCCGTGCCATGGGCCTGTTCGGCCTGGGCGTTGTTGTCGCCCCGACCGTGGGGCCGGCCCTGGGCGGGATTTTGCTGGATAGCTTCAATTGGCATTACGTCTTTTATATGGCGGTGCCCGTGGCTTTGGTCGGTATCATGTTGTCGTTGATTTTTATCCCCGGAAAAGAGCGTGCGGGGCCATTGCCCAGTTTTGATGTGGCGGGGCTTGTCCTGATCGCGCTTTGCATATTTTCATTTTTGACGGGCCTGTCGAACGGCCAGCGGGAAGGCTGGCAGACGCCTATCATATCGGTCTATTTCTCTGTCGCCGCCATCAGCGGCGTGGCCTTTATATTTTGGGAACTGATGACCAAAAATCCGATTATGGAAATACGGGTCTTCTATAACCGCAAATTCATCATCGCCGCCCTTGTGGGCATGTTGCTTGGCGCAGGCCTGTTCGGCTCCATCTACATCATCCCGTTGTTCGTGCAGACCATTCAGGGCTACTCCCCCACCCGTTCGGGCCTGTTGATGGTGCCGGGCGGGATCATTATGATGATCTCGTTCCCCATCGCGGGATGGCTCTCTGACAAACTGCCGCATTATCAAATGATCCTGTTTGGTATGTGCATTTTTGGGCTTTCCTCCATTCTGATGATGCAGGCCCATACGGATACGCCGTTTTGGATTTTTGCCGTTTGGATCATGTTTGGCCGTGTCGGCCTGGCATCTGTCATGCCGACCCTGACGGTTGCCGCCGTCTCAACTCTCAAGCCGGAGCAATTGAGCCAGGGTTCCGGTGCGATCAATTTCACCCGGCAATTGGGCGGCGCTATCGGCATTAATCTGATCGCTTTGGGATTGGATCAGCGCACGGCCATGTTCTCGGACGCCTTCCTGAATTTGCGTACACCTGATAACGAAACCGTCAGCCATATGATGATGCAATTGGGCCATATGCTGGGCCAGTTGGGTTGGCCATTGGAGAAGACACCCGCGGGCGCGCTTTATCTCATTGGCCGAAGCCTTTATTCTCAAGCTTCCATGATGGCGTTTCGCGATGTCTTTCTGCTTATTGGGCTGGTCTATTTTGCAATGATGATACCGGTCGTGTTCCTGCGTGATAGTCGGCGGGCAGAAGCGGGCCGGCCGCAATTGCGACCCAAACCCCAACCGCAATCTTCACCACAGCCGCAATCACGGACGGGGTAGATGCCCACCGCTGCCATTGAGGCGCTATTCGAACGCTATGGCCCGAAATACCGGGCCTTTGTAACATTTACGGCGATCCTTGGTGTGGTGGCGATGTTGTTGAATGCCACCATGATCAATGTGGCGATCCCGGTTATCATGGGGGCTTTTGGGGTTGGCCAGGATACCGTGCATTGGCTGGCCACGGGCTATATCGCAGCCATGATGGTGGGGATGTTGCTGAACGACTGGTTCGTCCGCTCATTCGGTATGCGCGCTACGTATTTGGGCGCTATGGCGATCTTTACCGTCGGTGCGATCATGGGCGGTTTCAGTGCCAATATCGATATTATGATTGCCGCCCGTTTGTTGCAGGGCAGTGGTGCCGGCCTGGTGCAACCCCTATCCATGGTTCTGATGTATCAGATCTTTCCGGCCCATCAGCGCGGCAAGGCCATGGGTTTGTTCGGCCTGGGCGTGGTTGTGGCCCCGACCATGGGGCCGACGCTGGGTGGTGTATTGCTGGATGCCTTCAATTGGCACTATGTCTATTTTGCCTCCGTCCCCGTGGCGGCCCTGGGCAGTATACTGGCCTGGCTGTTCATGCCATGGCGCGTCGGCAATAATCCCAAGCCGCGTTTTGACTGGACCGGATTGGCGCTGTTGATCATCTTTGTCTGCTGTCTGTTAATTGGCCTGTCGTCGGGCCAGCGGGAAGGCTGGCATTCCACCATAATTGCCGTCTATTTCTCTGTTTGCGGAATGGCTTTTCTGGCCTTCCTGTGGTGGGAATGGCGGACGCCGGAACCCATATTGCAACTGCGCCTGTTTCTAAACCGGGAATTTGCCGCCGCCGCCGTCGTGCGCATGGCCCTGGGCGCGGGCCTGTACGGTACAACCTATCTTATCCCGTTGTTTGTGCAGACCGTGCAAAGCTATTCGCCGACGCGATCTGGTTTGTTGATGGTGCCGGCGGGTCTCACCATGATGCTGCTTATGCCCATAGGCGGACGATTGGCCGACCACTTCCCGCGCTACCTGTTGATATTGGGGGGGCTGTTTGCCTTTGGTGTTTCGTCCGTCTTGATGACGGGGGCGCACACGGATACGCCTTTTTGGACCTTTGCTCTGTGGCTGGTGCTGGGGCGGATTGGCATGGGCTTTGTTATTCCGACCATCAACGTCACCGCCCTGCGCTCGCTGCCCGCACCGCTGTTAAGCCAGGGGTCGGGGGCGGTGAATTTCATGCGCCAATTGGGCGGGGCTCTGGGCGTCAATCTGATCGCCGTGATGTTGGAGCATCGAACAGCCGTCTTCTCGGAAGCATTTGCCGGCTTGCAGACCCCCGACAACCCAATGACCCAAGGCATGGTACAGCGCCTGTCGGGTCTATTGACCCAACTAGGCTGGCCGTTGGAGATGCACCCCCTGGCCACCATGCACCTGTTGGGCAATAGTCTCTATGCTCAGGCCTCCATGTTGGCCTTTCGGGATGTATTTTTGTTCCTTGGCATGGTCTTTTTCGCGGCCATGGTGCCGGCAATTTTGTTGCGGGAACGGCGGTACAAGGCGGTCGTGCTTAAGACCGTGACATAGGCCGTGACATAGCCCGGCCCGCAACAGGGCGTATCGCTATAAAAAGCTAAAAATCTGCTGTTTTTCCGGCCTTATGATGCCTGAATGATTGCCGAAAACCGCAAGACTTGGTATAATTTCAAGACTCGCCCCGCAACATCTCGTGATCGCGGCTTCAGACGGTTCGGCTGGGAATTTTTCCATAAACGCCGCCGTTATTTGCCCAGCCATCAGGACCACTTAAATTGACCGACGACAGCCAAACGCCGCCTCCCGCACCGCCCGGTTCGCCTCCCCCCCCGCCAACTGACGACGGTGGAGAGGGCCGCAGTGACGCCGTGATGCCCATCGCTATTGAAGACGAAATGCGCCGCTCATACCTGGACTATGCCATGAGCGTCATCGTCTCGCGCGCCATTCCGGACGCCCGCGACGGCCTGAAACCGGTGCATCGGCGCATTCTCTATTCCATGTACGAGGCCGGCTATACATCGGACAAGCCGTATCGTAAATCGGCCCGCGTGGTCGGTGATGTCATGGGTCGCTACCATCCCCACGGCGATCAGGCGATCTATGACGCTATGGTCCGTATGGCGCAAACGTTCGCCATGCGTCTGCCGCTGTTGGATGGCCAGGGCAATTTCGGTTCCATGGATGGCGACCGCCCTGCGGCCATGCGCTATACCGAGATACGTATGGACAAACCGGCTGAGACGCTGCTGGCGGACATCGACAAGGATACGGTGGATTTTCAGGATAACTATGACGGTTCCGCATCGGAACCGGTTGTCCTGCCCTCTATGTTGCCGAATTTGCTGGTTAATGGCGCAGGCGGTATCGCCGTTGGTATGGCAACGAATATCCCGCCCCATAATCTGGGCGAAATCATCGATGCCTGCTTTGCTTATCTGGAAAATCCTGAAATTACCGTCGATGCCTTGATGGAGCATGTCCATGGCCCGGATTTTCCGACGGGGGGCCTTATTCTGGGCCGGGTGGGCATTCTGTCCGCATTCCGTACCGGGCGGGGTTCCGTGGTCATGCGTGGGCGCACCCATGTGGAGGAAATTCGCAAAGATCGTGAAGCCATCATCGTGACGGAAGTGCCTTATCAGGTGAACAAGGCCGGCATGATCGAAAAAATAGCTGAGGCCGTGCGCGCCAAACGTATTGAAGGCATTTCAGATTTACGGGATGAGAGCGACCGTACGGGCGTCCGGGTAGTAATCGAATTGCGCCGTGATGCCATGGCGGAGGTGGTCTTAAACCAACTGTTCCGTTTTTCACCCCTGCAAACATCTTTTGGGGTTAACAGCCTGGCCCTGAACCATGGCCGGCCGGAATTGATGAACCTGGGGCAGATGATTGCCGTTTTCGTGGATTCCCGCGAAGTCGTGGTTACCCGGCGGACCAAGTATCTGTTGGGCAAGGCGCGGGAGCGGGCCCATATTCTGGCTGGTCTGGCTATTGCGGTCGCCAATATTGATGCCATCATCGCCTTGATCCGTGCAGCCCCCGACCCAGCCACGGCACGGGCCCAATTGATGGATCAGGACTGGCCGGCCCATGAGGTTGAGGCGATGATCCAGTTGATCGATGAACCTGGTCATCGGGTGGTCGATGGTGGCTATCGCCTAAGCGAAATTCAGGCCCGGGCAATCTTGGATCTGCGCCTGCAACGCCTGACTGCCCTTGGTCGGGATGAGGTGGGTGAGGAATTAAAGGAACTGGGGGCGAAGATCCTCGACTATCTGGATATTCTGCATTCCAGGGAGCGTCTGCTCGGCATTATCCGCGAGGAATTGGCGGATATGAAAGAGCGCTTTGCCACGCCAAGGCGGAGCGAGATTGTCGAGGCGGAGGCGGATCGCGAAGACGAGGACCTGATCCAGCGTGAGGATATGGTGGTCACCGTTTCCCACAACGGCTATGTCAAGCGGGTGGCCTTATCCACTTACCGACCGCAACGTCGCGGGGGCAAGGGCCGTCAAGGCATGGCCACGCGGGATGAAGATTTCGTCTCACAGCTGTTCGTGGCGAATACCCATACGCCCATGCTGTTCTTCTCCTCTACCGGTAAGGTTTACAAATTAAAGGTCTTCCGCTTGCCCCAGGCCGCACCTCAAGCCCGTGGCAAGGCCATGGTCAATCTGTTTCCCCTGGAAGAGGGGGAGACCATCCACACGGTTCTGCCGTTGCCCGAAAACGAGGCGGAATGGGCGGATCGTTATGTGATGTTTGCTACCGCCTCAGGTTCCGTCCGGCGCAATGACCTCGGCGATTTCCAACGGGTCCAGGCAAACGGCAAGATCGCCATGAAGCTGCCCGAGGGGGACCGTATCGTCGGCGTGGCTATTTGTGACGCCAATGACGATATTCTGCTATCGGGCCGCCGGGGCAAGTGCATTCGTTTTCCCGTCATCGATGTTCGGGTCTTTAAAAGCCGGGATTCCGTCGGCGTACGGGGCATCCGCCTGGTCGGTGATGATGAATTGATTGCCATGTCGATCCTGCGGCATGCGGATTTCGACAGTGACACGCGGGAGCGTTATTTGCGCTGGTCCAATGCCAGCCGACGGGCCGAGGGTGATGGTGGCAATGGCAATGGTGGTGGCAACGGCAATGGTGGCGGCGGTGATCCTCTGCCAAATGCCCCGGTTGAGGCCGAGGCCATGGCCCTGGCAGAGCAATATGTTCTATCCATCACCGAGAACGGCTATGGCAAACGCACCTCCGCCTACGAGTACCGGGTCACCGGGCGGGGCGGCCAAGGCATCATCAATATTGAAACCTCGGACAGGAATGGCCAGGTTATCGCCTCTGCTCCGGTGGAAGAAGATCACCATGTCATGATGGTCACCGATACCGGACGTTTAATCCGTACACCGGTGCATGATATCCGCATTGCCGGGCGCAATACCCAAGGGGTGACCCTATTCGATGTGGAACCAAACGAGCGTGTCGTCTCCGTAGCCTGGCTGACGGAACAAGATAACGATGACGGCAGCGACGATGATGGTGATGACGTCAACGATGGGGACGGGGGCGGAGATAGCGATAGCAATGCGGACGTCGGGGACGACGCATAAGCTGTTTCAATTGATTTCTTTTTCGCTCTTTTCATGTTGGCCTTGAAAGGTTACTGATCCGATTAGATATCCGGCGAAAATTGTTGGTGTTGTGTTTTAGAAGAACAGTTGGGCGTAGGAGGCGGTTTTGTCGAAGAAACGTACGGGTTTTTACCCTGGTACATTTGATCCCATCACCTTGGGGCACGTGGATATTATTCAACGGGCCACGAAAACGGTCGATCATCTGGTCATCGGCGTCGCCATCAATCGCGATAAGGGACCCATGTTCACACTGGATGAACGGGTGGAGATGGTTCGTGACGAACTAAGTGATGTTGCGGGCGGTCTGAACGGCTGCACCATCGACGTCCAACCGTTCGACAATTTGTTGATGCATTGCGCCGAGCAACATAGCGCCAGTGTGATCGTTCGCGGCCTGCGCGCTGTTTCCGATTTTGAGTATGAATTTCAGATGGTTGGTATGAACCGCCGGTTGAATTCGGAAATCGAGACTGTGTTCCTGATGGCTAATGACAAGTATCAGTTCATTGCTTCGCGCCTGGTCAAGGAAATTGCCCGGTTGGATGGCGACGTCTCTGCCTTCGTTTCCCCATCCGTCATGGCGCGTTTGTACGAGAGGGTTGGGCGCGCGTAGGGACAGTGCTTGAACCTCTACCTGACACTCTAACTAACAATGGACGGCGATATGCAGTTAAGAAGACTAATTTTTGGATTAATCATGGCCATTGCGTTACCGGCCATGCAAGCGGGAGCGGCTGACTTGGAAAATACACTCTATCTGGAACTCAAAGACGGTCGGGTGACCATCGAATTACGCCCCGATCTGGCCCCCAACCACGTGACACGGATCAAGGAACTGGTGCGCCAGAATTTCTATGACGGTATTGTCTTTCATCGGGTGATCGAGGATTTTATGGCCCAGACCGGCGATCCAACGGGTACGGGCACGGGTGGCTCCGGGCAAAACCTGGCGGCGGAATTCTCCGACGAGAAACATTTGCGCGGAACCTTGTCCATGGCCCGCTCGGCAAGCCCTGATAGCGCCGACAGCCAGTTCTTCATCGTCTTCAAGGCGTCTTCCTGGTTGGATGGGCAATACACCGTTTGGGGCCAGGTCACCGACGGGATGGAACGGGTCGATAACATCAAAATGGGTGCTGCGGGCAGTGGTGCCGTCGATGACCCGGACAAGATCATCACCCTGCGGGTTGCCGCCGACGTCGAATAATAATCTGACGGCGTCTTTGGCGAAAGTTTAGCTATGGACGTGGACCTTTTCGACTTCCCCTTGCCGGACGAGGCGATTGCCCTGCGTCCGGCGCGACCGCGGGATAGTGCCAGATTGCTGCATTTGGATGCCCAAGGTCATCGTGATCGGGGCATCCGCGATCTGCCCGATTTGCTGCGGCCCGGGGATTTCCTGGTCTTCAACAATACCCGGGTCCTGCCTCTGCAACTCGAAGCTCGGCGCGAGGTGGGGCGAGATGTTGGGCGTGATGGGGGACGCGGTGAGGGACGTTTCGAACTTACCTTGTTTGAAGCCGTCGGCCTTGGCCGCTGGCGGGCCTTCGCTAAACCCGCCCGGCGCTTGCGGACGGATGACCGACTTATCATTGCCGAGGGGTTTTCCGCACGGGTTGAAGGCCCCCATACGGGTGGCCAGGTGGTGCTGGATTTCGGGCTCTCTGATGCGGACCTGCTGGCGGCGCTGGAACGCCATGGTAGTCTGCCCCTACCACCCTATATTCGCAAACATCGTGCCGTCGATGAGCGGGATCAGGATGACTATCAGACGGTTCTGGCCCGCCATGACGGCGCGGTGGCCGCACCCACGGCGGGTTTGCATTTTACCAACGAGCTGTTGCAACGCTTAACGGATGCCGGGATCGACCATGGCGAGGTGACCTTGCATGTGGGCCCCGGCACATTCCTGCCCGTCAGCGTCGAGAATACGGAAAACCACGTCATGCACTCTGAATGGGGGGAAGTGGATGCAGCCCTGGTCGATAAAATCCAACAAACCAAGGCGAACGGCGGGCGAGTTGTTGCCGTGGGTACGACGTCTCTTCGTTTGTTGGAAAGCGCGGCGCGGGATGGAGTGTTGAAACCGTTCACCGGGGATACGGATATCTTCATTACGCCCGGCTATCAGTTTCAGGTGGTGGACGTGTTATTGACGAATTTTCATCTTCCCCGCTCCACTTTGTTTATGTTGGTTTCGGCCCTCGCGGGTTTGGATGCCATGCAGGCGGCCTATGCCCATGCCATTCAGGCCGGCTATCGATTTTATTCATACGGGGACGCCTGTTTGTTGGAGCTGGCGCCTGCGGATTTAGGAGCGGCTGCAAAGTGACGGATTTCGGCTATCAGATCTTTGCCCAAGACGGGGCTGCGCGGGTCGGGCAAATCGAAACCGCGCACGGTGCCATTCAGACACCCGCCTTTATGCCTGTGGGTACGGCCGCAACGGTAAAGGCGATGACGCCAGAATCCGTTCGGGAAACCGGCGCGGACATCGTTCTGGCCAACACCTATCACCTTATGCTGCGACCGGGGGCGGAGCGTGTGGCGGGTCTGGGCGGGTTGCATAAATTCATGAACTGGCAGCGCCCCATCCTGACGGATTCGGGTGGCTTTCAGGTCTATTCCCTGTCTGATCTGCGCAAAATGGATGAGGCCGGGGTGACCTTTAAGTCCCACATCGACGGGGCGCAAATTCATCTTAGTCCCGAGCGCAGTATCGAGGTGCAAAACCTCCTTGATGCGGATATCACCATGGCGTTTGATGAATGCACGCCTTTTCCTGCCACGGAGGAGGTCGCAGCAACCTCCATGCGTCTGTCCATGCGCTGGGCGGAACGTTGTCGGCAGGCGTTCGTGGAACGCCCGGGCTATGGCCTTTTCGGCATCGTCCAGGGTGGTATGTATGCCGATTTGCGTGCGGAGTCTGCCGCGGCCCTGCAGGATTTGGGCTTTGACGGCTATGCCATCGGCGGCTTGGCGGTGGGGGAGGGGCAGGCATTGACGTTTTCGACCCTGGAAGTAACCGTGCCCCATTTACCCAAACATAAACCCCGTTATCTGATGGGTGTTGGCAGACCCGGCGATATTGTCGGCGCTGTTCTTCGCGGCGTCGATATGTTCGATTGCGTAATGCCGACAAGGTCCGGGCGTACGGGGCAATTATTCACCCCAAATGCCACCCTGAACATTCGCAACGCCCGCCATGCGGATGATCCCCGGCCCATCGATGCGGACTGCCGCTGCCCGTTGTGCCGGAATTATTCCCGTGGCTATCTCCACCACCTGTTCCGTGCCAAGGAGATCCTGGGCTCCATGTTGGCGACCTGGCATAACCTGACGCACTATCAAGATTTGATGGCGAATTTGCGCCAGGCGATCACGGAAGGCGGCCTAAATGACTTCGCGGCGGGCCACGCCCGGGCCGGAGAATTGGGCGATATTGAGCGACTTTGAAAATGATGGAAATAATTGAAAAAAAACCTTAAAAATCGTCGTTTTTTTGTGAATTAACATTGACCCCAACCCCACACCGACCTTATGTTCCGCCGCGAGGGCGCGTAGCTCAGTTGGTAGAGCATTCGACTTTTAATCGAACGGTCACAGGTTCGATCCCTGTCGCGCCCACCACTATTTCGCCGCATATTTTGCGGCCCATGAACATGATTATCAGATGTTCACGGCAGAACAGAAAAAATGGTCAGACGATAAACGTCTGGCCATTTTTTTGTTTCGGATCATGCTAAAGTCGGGGCAATAAATTTTCGCGGAGGGACGTCCAATGGCTGCAAATAAAATTCTTTTCGTTTCGCAATTTCCGGCAGCGATTGATTTCGCACACGAACTGGTGCCGGCAGGGTTTGAACTGCTGGTCGCGGATGCGCCCAGTGCCGCTTATTCAAAAGCTCTGGCCGATGCTGACTTTCTTGTGGGCTTTGTCGATATGCTGGTCGATGGGGATTTATATGCCGGCGGCCCGAACCTAAAGCTGATCCAGTTGCTCTCCGCCGGTTATGACCGGGCCGATATCCCTGCTGCCCAGAAGGCGGGCGTGCCCATATCCAATAACGGCGGAGCGAACTCCGTCGCCGTATCCGAACATGCCTTGATGCTGATGCTGGCTG
Source organism: Rhodospirillaceae bacterium (assembly GCA_018660265.1). Taxonomy (GTDB): domain Bacteria; phylum Pseudomonadota; class Alphaproteobacteria. Next base: position 32,739 of record JABJKS010000058.1, read on the forward strand.
TATCCCGGCAATTGGTGCGACAGCATACAACCGTGGCAGCCGGCAATTGGCGGGGCAATGATATCCCGGTCCTGCATGAACTGCGCAACAAGACCCTTGGTATTATCGGTCTAGGCACCATTGGTAAGAAAACCGCCCGCCTGGCCTTGGCCTTTGGCATGGATGTGATTTATTACGACGTGGCGCGCCTGACGGAGGCGGAGGAAGATGCCTTGGGCGTACGTTTCCGTTTGCAGCGGGAGATATTTGCCGAGTCCGACCTAATTTCTTTGCACGTGCCCTTTAACGCCTCGACGGACAAAATGATCGGCGCGACGGAGTTCGCGCAAATGAAGCCGACGGCGATGTTGGTCAACACGGCCCGTGGCCAGGTTGTTGATGAAGGTGCGCTATTTAACGCGCTGACGTCGGGCACCATTGCCGCCGCCGGCCTGGACGTCTTTGATGAGGAACCGCCCAGCCCGGACAACCCCCTTTTGGGCCTGGACAACGTCATCCTGACCGCCCATATGGCGGGACCCACATTTGAAAGCAATAAAGTGCGGGTGCGCAATGCCTTTGACAATGTGCAACGTGTCAGCCGCGGTGAAGCGCCGCTGTGGGTTATCCCGGAATTGGAAGAATAAAAGGCGCGTTAATAGGCGCGTTTATCCGCCGCGTTATTCAGGCTCGGCCGTGTCGTCAGAACCGTCTATGGGGCCATCCGTAGGCAGGCTTCCGTCCTGCTCCGCCTTAACGCGATCCAGCTTGTCCGCTTTGGCTTGAGCTTTGGCAGCTTTCTTTTCGGCTTTGCGCCGATCACGTTCTTGGCGTTCGAAATTATAATTTGGTTTTCGGGCCATGATGCTTTCTGCCTTTAATTACCGCACGGATATAAAGTTTCCAGACGGCAGAAAAATTTCGAGACCAGCAGTCGCCAGATACCGGGATAATCCCAATATATTAATCCGGGCCGCTGGTCTCGTCATTCGTATCCAACTGTGTCCTTATCCAATCGCCCGTCGAGGGCTGGAGAAACAGAACCAGTTTTCGATCTAAGCCTTCAAACCTAGTCGAGCGCGACGAGGTTCTCCGCCGCTGCGCGACCGTCGCGGCCTGCGACGAGCTCAAATTCGACCTTTTGGCCCTCGCGCAGGCCTTGCAGGCCGGCACGTTCGACCGCAGAAATATGTACAAAAACATCTTTCGCGCCGTCACTCGGCTCGATAAAACCAAAACCCTTAGTTGGGTTGAACCATTTCACTGTTCCGGTAGCCATAGCTAGTCCCTTCAACTTACGATTATTGCAGCGGCCAAGTAATTTGACTGGGCCGCACGTCTCATTAATGCACAATTTCCAGGCGTAGCTTGATCGGATGCGCGAGCAACTTGACAAGATACCTCAAGATGAGGTGCAACGAGTGGCCTTACATGGCACCACCGGGGCAACGTTGCAAGCACAGAATTAGAATATTGGGCCAAATTTGGTTAATGTCGCCCGGTGTCGCAAATTTGCGACGGTTTTAAGGCGGCGGGTGTGGTCCGTCGATACAATTGCTTGATTTCCGCCGCTCTGCCGATAAATTTAGGTGCGACCACTACGGGCGTTGTACCGCCCAGGCACGAGTCACGTAAGTGGCATCAATTTCTTCGATATCGGAAATTCGGTCTTGAACATAATGCAAAAATGGATCGGGCGCGCTATCCTTCTGCGTCGCGCTTCAACCAATTACTTGAAAATTGCTCTAAGGCGGGGAACCGCTGCCCGCGCCCAGGGCACGTTGCAGAACAACTGAATCCAGCCAGCGCCCGGCTTTCCAGCCGATGCCCACAATCAAGCCAACTTGGCGAAAGCCCATTTTCTCATGGAACCGGATGGAGGGTTGGTTGTCGCTGTCGCCAACCACAGCGATCATTTGCCGATAACCCAGCCCCGTGCAATCGTCGATCACCTGTTGCAACAGGGGCCCGGCGATGCCTTGGCCGGCGCGGTCGGGGTGCAGATAGATGGTGTTTTCCACCGTGAAGCGATAAGCGGGCCGGGTCCGATAGGGGCCGGCATGGGCATAACCGGCCACCTCCCCATCCAGTATAGCGACCACATAGGGGTAGCCTTGGGCGACAAAGCCATCCCGCCGCAGGTTCATTTCCGTTAAATCGGGCGGTTCCAACTCCCAACTCGCCAGGCCGTGCAGGACATGATGGGCATAGATCGTCTGGATTGCCCCCATGTCAGCGTCGGTGACGGGGCGGATATGTAATTCTGATGACGCTGCCGGCGTCAAGCCACCTGGCCTGCCACTTGTCCTATGCCGGCCGCCTGGCACCGCTTTATGGCGTGCTCCGCCACTGCCCGGCCAAACGCCTCGAACAAGGCACGGTAAAAGGGATGATCTTCCGTACGGTATTCCGCATGCCATTGCACGCCGATGGAAAAGGTCGATGACGCCTCAACGCGCACCGCCTCGATCATGCCGTCATCGGCGACGGCTTCAACCACAAGAGGTTCCGCCAAACGGTCGATGCCCTGGGCATGCAGGGTGTTGACCATGACCTTGTTGGCGCCATTGGCCAGTGATTGCAGGGTGCCCCCCGGACTTAAGGTAATGCGTTGGCGCGCGCCCATCTGCACTGCGATAGGCATATGCCTTGGCCGGCGGTGATCGAAATGACTGGGTTGTTCATGCATATATTGATGCAGGCTACCGCCCAGGGCGACGTTCATTTCCTGAATGCCGCGGCAAATGCCAAACAAGGGAACCTCGCGGGAGACACAGGCACGGACAATTTCCAACGCCACGCCGTCACGGCGGGCATCAAGGAGGTTCTGATCCCGCGCCTCGCCACCGCCATAATGCTGCGGGTGCACATTCGAAGCACCCCCTGTTAGAACGACCCCATCGATATTATCCAACAAAGTATCCAGGTCCGCGCCGCTGCCCAAGGCGGGCAAGGCAAGCGGCAGGGCACCGCAAATATCCTGGATCGCGACAACGAAACGATCTCCGATGCGGTGGTTGGCGTGATTTTCTTCAACATTGAAATTGCTGACAATGACGACGATGCCGTTCGCGCGTTTTTCGTTGTTCTGTGTGGTGCTTTGCATAATTAACCGCTATCACGCCTGCGTCGGGGCAGCAAGGGGCGAGGTCGATTTTGAACACATGGCTGCCTCAGGCATTTAACCGCGCCGCCTGCGCCATGACTTCAACCGCTTCATCCTGGTGGGCCCAGACAACCAGGCCTGTAGCACCAGAATCCTCCCACGGACGATAGCGTTGTTTGATCCGTGCGGGTGGGCCGACCAATGATTTCTGATCCACCCATTCATCGGGTACCGCCGCTGCCGCCTCTTCCTTATGGCCGGCCAGGAACAACTCCTGAATGCGCGCTGCCGCATCGCCAAAGCCACGGCGTACCATCAGATCGTTGTGGAAGTTCTTATCCTTATGGCCCATGCCCCCAACATAGAGGGCGACATTTGGTTTTTGTCGATCCAGGGCGGCCTGAACATCCGCGTCAACCTCAACATGGGTCAGGGCCATGATTTCGAAATTGTCCAGGGATTTGCCACCCCCGGCACGGGCAAAGCCCTGTTCCAACCACGGCAGATATTCGGGCAGAGAGCCTGGAATAAAGCCATGGGGCAGCCAGCCATCGGCGATTTCCGCTGTCAGGCGCACCGTCGCCTCGTTGCCGGTGCCAAGATATATGGGGATATTTGGGTTGGTGTGCAGGATCGATTTCAAGGGCTTGCCGATGCCGAGGGCACCTTCGCCTGTGAAGGGCAGGGATATTTCCTTGCCTTCGTAGCTAACCGGCCCCTCCCGATCCAAAATAGCCTTCATGATCAAGACGTAATCTTTGATCCGATAATAGGGTTTGCCCCAGGGTTGACCATACCAGCCTTCAACGATTTGGGGCCCAGACACACCGATGCCGGCAATAAAGCGGTCGCCACCTGCCAGGGCGTCCAGGGTCGCTGCCGTCATGGCGCAGTTGGCGGGTGTGCGGGCCGATAGCTGCATGATGGCCGTGCCCAGTTTGATCTGCTTGGTCACGGCAGCCAGATAGGCCAGGGGCGTTATTGCGTCCGAACCATAGGCTTCCGCCGTCCAAACGGAATGGAAGCCAAGTTCTTCTGCCCGCTGCACCCGTGCGACCGGAATGTCCAACTGTGCGCCGGAATAACCCAGCATCAACGCCATTTTCATAGTGGTTCTGCCCTATATTTCTTTGTCCCAACCCTATGGGAGCAGGTTTTACCGGTCAAGACAGTCCCGTGAGGTGTCCGCGAGGTGCCCGCAAGGTGCCCGTAACCCGTTGTAATGGCAAAAATGGCCCGGTGGGCAAGCCACCAGGCCATTGTTGTCGATAAGAGCGGTTTTCAATCATCAAGGGTCACTTTCGCAACCTGAACAATTGGTTCAATCGCACTTTTCTTTTGAACTAGAGCATGTTCAAAGAGCGCATGCTCTAGGCCAAATCGTCAGGCTTAGCCTAAAGCGCGGCTTCCTGATCCGGTTTGGCGATGCTTTTCACCAGGCCCGAAACAGCGGATCTGATTGATGGATTGTCGATGGCACCAAAATTTCGCACCAATTCGATGGTGGAACGATTCTTGCCACCATGGCCCAAAGGCTCCGCCTCTACCGTTTCATCCAGCCCTTCAAAGAAAAAGCTGACTTCGGATTGCAGAATCTTTGATATTTCATAGAGCCGGCCGGCACTGACCCGGTTGGCACCCGTCTCATACTTCTGTACCTGCTGGTATGAAATATTCAACGCATTTGCCAAATGTTCCTGTGTCAGACCCAAACCGGTGCGCCGATCACGGATGCGACCACCCACATGGGCATCGACACGTTTCGCTAGTATACCCATAATTTCCTCAATGTTTGGCGGTGAGGTTATATGGCATAACCCACCGCGGATATTAGTGTTCACTGATCTTACATTATTTTGATAACATTACAGTATAAAATTCGGCGGCGCGCCAAATTCCTCCTTGTCCCCGTATATAGCTCCCTCAACCATTTCAGTCATTTATTTTGAGGCTTAGCTACAACGTGCAGCTGTTTTTTTTAGACCAGCAGTTGTATTTAGATGATGCCTTATGGCGTATAAGAAAGATAGGGCAAAAAAAGGACGTTGACACTGTAATCAGACATTTTTTTATTTTAGACGGAAATTTGGCAGTCCGCCTTGTCTTAAGAACGTGCTATATATTGTCACAGGTAGGTGAAGAGAAGATTTTGGGACTAAAATCGAAAATGCATAGCCGTTGTTTTTTATATGTTTCTACATTTTTAGAAATTGTGGGCTCAATCGTGCGACAGGGCCGGACTATTTTCATGCGCATGGCTTTAATCATGGTCTTCGGAATGATTACCGCCTGTAGCGGCAACGATGAACCGACCTATCAGGAGCGCCCGGTTGAGGATATCTACAATCAGGCGATGGACAAATTGTTGTCGGGTAACGCTGAACTTGCCGCAATTGATTTTGACGAAGTAGAACGCCAGCATCCCTATTCCGTATGGGCCCGAAAATCCCAATTAATGGCAGCTTATGCGCAATACCTCAGTGACAATTATGACGAGGCGATTTTTACGGCCCAGCGGTTTTTGCAATTGCATCCTGGCAATAGGGATGCGCCCTATGCCTATTACCTCATCGCCATCAGTTATTACGAGCAAATTGCGGATATTGGGCGAGAGCAGAAGATAACCGAATTGGCCCTTGAGGCCTTGCGTGAGGTGGTGGACCGTTATCCCAGCAGCGAATACGCCCGAGATGCCCGGCTGAAAATCGACCTGACCCGGGACCATCTGGCCGGCAAGGAGATGGAGATCGGGCGTTATTATCATGATCGCAAACTGTATGCCGCGGCGATCAACCGGTTTCGTTTTGTGGTCAGACATTATGAAACCACGTCCCACGTCCCCGAGGCGCTGCACCGGTTGGCGGAAGCCTATTCGGCGCTTGGGCTGGAGACTGAGGCAAAGAATGCAGCTGCGGTGCTGGGCCATAATTATCCAGGCAGCAACTGGTATCAGGACAGTTATGGCTTAGTAGCCGGCGCGTCCGGTGAATATCCAGTAGCGGACGCTCCGGCGAAACCTTGGTATAGCCGGATGTGGAACTCTGTGTTCTAGTAAGCTGCCATGCTGAGCGCACTATCCATTTCGAATATTGTTTTGATCGATCAACTTGATCTTGATCTGCACACCGGGCTGTGTGTTTTGACCGGCGAGACGGGGGCGGGCAAATCTATTTTGCTCGATGCCCTGGGCTTGGCATTGGGCCGCCGGGGTGGGGCGGGTTTGGTGCGCAAGGGTTGTGATCGCGGCACGGTCATGGCTGCCTTTAACCCGCCACTTCAACATCCGGCCTGGGAGATTTTGCGCAGCCAGGATCTGATCCAGGATGTGACCGATGGCGATGAATTGATCCTGCGCCGCCAGGTCGGTGCCGATGGCCGGGGCCGGGCATTTGTCAATGATCAGGTCATTTCAACGACGCTGTTGCGGCAACTTGGCGACTGCCTGGTCGAAGTCCATGGCCAGCATGACGAGCGTGGCCTGCTTAATCCTGCCGGTCATCGCGATTTACTGGATGTCTATGGTGCTTTGGAAGGCGTTGGGAAAAGCTGTGCCAAGGCCTATGACAATATGCGCCGGACGGCTGATAGCCTGGCCGAGGCGAAAGCAGCCTTGCGCGCGGCGCGGGAGGAAGAAGACTATCTGCGCCATGTCTGTGCGGAGTTAGAGGATTTGGACCCCCAGCCTGGTGATGAGGAGGCGTTGGACCGCACCCGTACTTTGCTGCGCCAGGGGGAGAAAATTGCCGAGGCCTTGCGCGATGCTCAGGCAGCACTTTATGGCGGCGGCAGTGGCGATGCGGGGGGGGCGGCAGGTAATGGCGTGGAACAACGTTTGCGCATTGCGCAGCGCGCCCTGCAACGGGTGGCGGAAAGCGCCGGCGGCGCCCTTGATAACGCGATCGAGGGGTTAGAGCGCGCAGCGGTCGAGGCAATGGAGGGGATTGAAGGGGTGGCGGATGCCGCCCGCTCATTGGATCTTGATCCGGCCCGTCTTGAGACGGTTGAAGAACGCCTTTTTGCCTTGCGGGAGGCCGCCCGCAAACATCGGGTTAGTGTTGAGGGTTTGGCTGCTTTGCGCGATGATTTTGCCCGGCGCCTGGAAAGTATCGACAATGGCGGCCAGCGCCTCGCCACGCTGGAGGCGGAGGCTGATGCGGCCAAATCGACCTATCTGGTTGAGGCCGAGCGTCTCAGCAAGGGGCGGGCCAAGGCGGCCACAAAACTGGATCGAGCCATGGCCGGCGAACTGCCGCCTCTGGCCTTGGACAAGGCAACCTTTCAAACTGCGGTCAGCCGCCGGGATGAGGGTGATTGGGGAAGGGGCGGCTGGGACCGGGTGGCTTTTCATATTTCGACCAATCCGGGCAATACGCCGGGGCCATTGAACAAGGTCGCCTCGGGCGGCGAATTGTCCCGGGTCATGCTGGCATTGAAAGTCGCCCTGGCCCACAACAGGGAACCGGCGTCGTTGATTTTCGATGAAGTGGACAGCGGCGTCGGCGGTGCCGTGGCCGATAAAGTGGGGGAGCGTCTGGCCAGATTGGCGGATGAAACACAGGTTATCGTCGTCACCCATTCGCCCCAGGTTGCTGCCCGTGCAGGCCATCACTGGCGCATTGTCAAACAGGCCCGGAATGGGGAGGCCCGCACCACTGTCGAGGATCTAGCGCCCGGCCCCCGGCGTGAAGAAATCGCCCGCATGTTGGCCGGTGCCACCATCACCGACGAGGCCCGCGCCGCCGCCGACAGCCTGTTGCAGGCTGCGGGCTGATGAACCAGCCGGCGGCAGTTCCCGTGGATGAATTAAGCCAGGCCGAGGCTAAATCGGAACTGGCCCACTTGGCGTTTGAGATCAGGTATCACGATGCCGCCTATTATCAAAAAGACAGCCCCGCCATTTCGGATGCCGACTATGACCAGTTGCGTCGGCGCAACAGCGAGATTGAGGCGCGCTTCCCAGAATTGAAGCGCGCCGACAGCCCCTCCGAACGCCTGGGCGCACCGGTGGCCGACGGCTTCAAAAAAGTCCGCCATAGCCGCCCCATGCTGTCCCTGGGCAATGCCTTTAATGAAGCGGACGTTACGGATTTTTTGGCCGGGATCGCCCGCTTTTTGAAACTGCAGGACGGCAACCCCATTGCCGTCGTGGCGGAACCGAAGATCGACGGTCTGTCTGCGGCCCTGCGTTATGAAAACGGCACCTTCGTGCAAGGGGCAACCCGTGGCGATGGCGAGGTGGGCGAAGATATCACCGCGAACCTGCGCACTATTGGCGATATCCCGCAAACCATTGATGGTGCCGGTGCGGTTTTTGAGGTTCGTGGCGAAGTGTTCATGTCCCATGCCGCCTTTGCAGACTTGAACCGCCAGCAGGCCGCTGCCGATAAGCCCGAATATGCCAACCCCCGCAACGCTGCTGCCGGATCGCTGCGACAGCTTGATCCTGCCATCACGGCCTCCCGCCAACTCAGCTTCCGGGCCTATGCTTGGGGGGAGGTCTCCAGCCTGCCTGCTGATACCCAATCCGGCGTATTGGAAGCCATGGCTGCTTGGGGGTTCAAAGTGCAGGCCCATGAAATCTGCAAAAGTGTGACCGAGATGATGGCCTATCACAGTGCCATGGAGGCGGGGCGGAGCGCGCGCGCCTATGATATCGACGGCATCGTCTACAAAGTTGATCGCCTGGATTGGCAAGATCGCCTTGGTGCGGCTTCCCGTTCGCCGCGTTGGGCCATCGCCCATAAATTTGCCGCCGAGCAGGCCCAAACGTTGGTAGAAGACATCGACATTCAGGTTGGCCGCACCGGCAAGCTGACCCCGGTGGCGCGTTTGAAGCCGGTGACCGTGGGCGGTGTCGTGGTTTCCAACGCCACCCTGCACAACGAAGATTATATTGCGGAAAAGAATATCCGGGTCGGGGCCACCGTCCTGGTACAGCGCGCCGGCGATGTGATCCCCCAGGTGCTGGAAGTTGTTACACCCGGACCGGAACCGTTCGTCTTCCCGAACGCCTGCCCGGCCTGTGGCGCGGATGCGGTGCGCGAAGAGGGTGAAGTGGATTGGCGGTGCGGTGGTGGTCTGACCTGTGTCGCACAAGCGGTGGAGCGTTTGCGCCATTTCGTCTCCCGCAACGCCTTTGACATTGAAGGTTTGGGAGAAAAACAGATCAGCGCCTTTCATGAGGCAGGCGTGGTTGAAGCCCCGGCTCATATTTTTCAATTGGAAGACCGGATCAAAATTAGGGGCCATGCACCGTTGCGGGATTGGGAAGGCTGGGGGGAGACGTCTGCCGACAATCTGTTCGCCGCAATCGAGGAAAAGCGGACGATTTCATTGGATCGTCTGATATTCGCCCTGGGCATCCGTCATGTTGGTCAAGGTAATGCCAAACTGTTGGCCCGCCGCTACGAGAATTTGGCGAATTTCGAAGCTGCATTGCTGCCCGATAATCTTGAAGAATTGCTTGATATCGATGGTATTGGGGAAAAGGTGGCAAAGGCCTTGCTGGCTTTCTTTGCGGACAGCCATAATAAAGTCGTCTGGGACATGCTGGTCGGCGAACTCCGGGTGCAGGATATGGAACGTGCGGCGGCCACGTCTCCGGTGACGGGGCAGACGATCGTTTTCACGGGTACGTTAGAGCAGACCTCCCGCGCCGAAGCCAAGGCGAGGGCCGAGGCATTGGGCGCCAAGGTATCCGGATCGGTATCCGCCAAGACGGATTTAGTCGTGGCGGGTGCTGCCGCAGGATCAAAATTGAAGAAAGCCCAGGCCTTGGGTGTTAAGGTTATAGATGAAACTGAATGGCTGGAATTGAGCGCCATACAGGCCGTAAATTTGGAAGAGGAAACATCGTGAGTACGGAACTGGTTACCTACGTATCGAAAGACGACATAGCCATCATCACCCTGAACCGCCCGGAAAAGCTAAACGCGCTTTCGGTGGAATTGGGCGAAGAGTTACGCAGTGCGTGGCAGCGTTTTGAGGCCGGTGACGACCGGGTGGCGATCCTGGCATCCGCCACGCCCCGGGCCTTTACGGTAGGTGCCGATCTGAGTAACCCACCGGAGATCTGGCGCTTTACGCCTTCAGTAGGTGTTGATGTGACCAAGCCGATTATCGCAGCCGTCGATGGTTATTGCGTTGGTGGCGGTGTGGTGTTGGTCAATTTTTGCGATCTGTGCGTGGTCGCCGATACGGCTGTCTTCAGTTATCCGGAGGCTAAGGTTGGCGTAACCGGCGGCCTGATCACTTCGCTGGCAGCGCGCATCCCGCACAAGATCGCCATGGAATTCATGCTGTTTGTCGAAGATATCTCCGCCCAGCGCGCTTACGAGGTGGGCATGGTCAACAAGGTCGTGCCCCCTGATCAGCTGATGGATGCGGCCATGGAATATGCCACGAAGCTGAAGGACCACGCACCAATGGTGCTAAGCGCCATCAAACGCTTTGTTGGTGAGGTGATGCCCAAGGGCCCATCGGAACGCGCGGGCATCGCGCGCCGGGATACGGAAGCGATATTGGACAGCGAGGACAAATTGGAAGGTATCGCATCGTTTAAGGAAAAACGGGAACCGAAATTCACCGGCCGGTAGGAGTGCGTCATGACCACAGCCGTAACACCGAATGCGACCAATCACGAAGGCCTTGGTCCCATGGCCTCGCGCTTCGTCGAGACCCATTCGATGCCGTGGGAGGCGACGCGCTATCCCGGTATTGAGGCGAAAACCCTGTTGGTGGACCGTCGTACGGGTCTGTTGACGGTGTTGTTGAAGATGGCACCTGGTGCAATGCTGCCCGACCACGAGCATGTGCAGATAGAGCAGACCTTTGTCATTGAAGGTGCGCTGGTCTGTGCGGAGGGAACCTGCAGCGCGGGCAATTTTGTCTGGCGGCCGGCCGGCAGCCGTCATCAGGCAGGTACGCCGAACGGCGGTTTAATGCTGGCGACGTTCCAATTGCCGAACAAATTTTTTGAAGAGGACGGTCGCGCGACCGATATGTTGAACCAGGACTGGCAGGAATTCTGGGGTGGTGCGACGGCCAACAATCTTTAGTTTAACTAATTAATCGCGGGGGCGGATTGTTCAATTTCATAGATGTAGTTCATGCCCATACGAATTTCGGACATGATAAAATCTGCTTTTGAGATCGGCCCGCCACGGCCGTTGGAGAATTTTTCGTCCCAGGAATCCATCTTCACCATCAGGCCGCACAAGACGCCGCCAATGGTCACATAATGCGCTTCGATCATTTCTTTCATGGCGTGAAAGGTTGCGGCGTTGATGTCGTCCCAAAGGGTTTTCGAATTCCGGTCGAAACTCTCAAACCGCCCCGTTAAAGATGCCGTGATATCATTGAAGCGCATTTGCAAGTTATCACAGGTTTCTTCAAAACGCGGCATCTGACGTACCTGAAAATTGCCATTAATCTCTTCCAACTCATCCAGGAAAGCGGTGACCCGTGGAATGATGCCGTCCAGCGCGTTTTTATAGTAGGCCAGGGATAGGAAGACGTCGCCATATTCTTCAAGAAACATCGGCACTTCAGCCAGGCCAATTCCCAATTTATCTGCAATCATTCTAAGGTTTTTGATCGCCTCACCCTTGTCCGGGCTTTTGAACATGGCCAGCAACTGATCCATGTCCTCAATTTCGCTGTCACCACCACCATAGATTTGTTGCAACAGTGGTTTGGTGAACTCCGTCATATATGAGGTGAGCTCTTTTGCCTTGCGCTCGGAAAGCTGCAAGCCTTCCTGATCTGCAATAGAGATACCGAGACGGCGGAGTTCGATACGCAAACTATAAACGTCATAGCTATGCAGGTTTTCCATATGCTCGAGGATTTCCAGATCGTCTTTGAATTGATCGGTCTCTTCAAAGACGTTGTGCAAAGCCTCCACTTGCATGCGTCCGCTGCCGGCGTTGCCGGTGTTGAACATCTCAACCATGCTTTTCATGTGATGATCTTTGAGCATCTTCGCCCGCTGTAACGAGGGCAAATTCAAGGGCAATATGGACAAGGGAAGCGTATGCAGGGAATCCTGATCGCCTTCGTCCAAGGCTCGATCGATCTCCTGGGCCTTCGCCGCAGATCGGCTCTTATATTCCGGTTCTGCGGTATCTTCTGCTGTCTCGGACATCAATGTCCCGCCCAATTCTAATAATTTTCAAACCCGATACTCTGTGAAATAGATGAATTTGTCGTTAACCCACAGTAAATGCACCCGGCGTCAGCTATTGCGCCGCGCAAAAGCCAATGCCATAAACTCAAGCGCTGATCAGGCCCGGAAAATCAACATATGCAGGTATGATAAATGACTGAAAACACCCAAGTTCTATTCAAATCACGACCAACGGGCTGGGTCGATCCGTCCCATTTTGAGGTTGTGAAAACGCCTATAAAGGAACCGGGTGCGGGCGAGGTGCTGATCCGAAATATCTTCATGTCTCTCGATCCTTATATGCGTGGCCGGATGCGGGATCAGAAATCCTACACGGCGGGTTTTGAATTGGGGGAAGTGCTCCAAGCTGGTGCGATTGGTGAAGTGGTAGCCTCTAACGATCCATCATTATCAGTTGGTGATCTGGTAGAAGGGCGCCTGGGCTGGGAAAACTATACAGTGGCCAAGGCGAATGAAGTTGGCAAGGTCGACGGCAATGTGGCCTCTCTATCCCACTATTTGGGGGTTTTAGGTATGCCATCCATGACGGCGTGGGTCGGCCTGCGCAATATTGGCCAGCCTAAAGCCGGGGAAGCGGTTTATGTTTCCGCCGCCTCCGGTGCGGTCGGGCAAATCGCCGGTCAAATCGCCAAGTTGCAGGGTTGCCATGTTGCCGGCAGTGCGGGCAGTGATGACAAGGTCGCCTACATCCGGGACGAGCTGGGCTACGACGCTGCCTTCAATTACAAAACCGTGTCGTCCCTGAACGATGGTTTAAAGCAGGTCTGCCCAAAGGGTATTGATGTCTATTTCGAGAACGTGGGCGGTGCCATGCTGGATGCGGTGCTGTTGAAGGTTAATCCATATGCCCGCATCGTGGCTTGCGGCATGATCAGCCAATACAATCTGGAAAAGCCCGAGGGCGTCAAAAACCTCTCCACCATGGTTGGCAACAAGGTCAAAATGCAGGGCTTCATCGTCTCCGACCACATGGATCTGAAGGCGGAGTTTATGGCCGAGATGTCAGGCTGGCTGGCCGATGGCAAAGTCAAATACCGCGAAGACATCACCCAGGGGATTGAGAACGCACCGGCTGCGTTTATCGGCATGTTGAAGGGTGAGAATTTCGGCAAGCAGGTGATCCAGATCTCGGACGCGCCATGAAATTATTTCTGCTTTAATTCACGATGCAGAATGAATAATCCCGCGCCCACCACCAGGGCGGAGCCGGACAGTTTCCAGGTATCGGGCACGTCGCCCCAGACGCCATAGCCAATGAATGTGGCCCAGACCAGAGAGAAATATTTAAACGGCGCGACGGTGGCGCTTGGTGCGTACAGAAATGCCTGGATCGTCAGCAGGTGCGATAGGCCCACCAACAGACCGGCAGCGGCGAAAAGGCCCCATTGTGACGCTGTCGGCCAATGTACCCCGAATATGGGCAGGCTGATGGCACCGGCAACGATTGCGACCAGCATGGAATAAAACAGGATGGAGTTGGAGCTGTCTCCACCGCGCAGGCGGCGGGTGGCGATATCCCGCATGGATGACAACAGGGCCGTAATCAGCGGGAAAATATAATAGAACGGCACGCCTCCGTCACTGGGACGGACGATGATCACGACGCCGGCGAACCCCACAAGAACGGCCGTCCAACGCCGCCAGCCGACGCGTTCCCCCAACAAGGGCACGGACAATGCCGTCAAAATGACCGGGTTCAGGAAGATAATGGCAAGGGCGGTGGCAAGGGGTAGATAAATAAATGATATCACCACGAATATGGATGTCGCCGTGCCCAAAATGGCCCGGGTCATGGTGCCTTTGAGATTGCGTGATTTAAGGCTGCGCCAATCATTGGCGTGGATGACAATAAACAGGATCGGGATGAAGGTGAAAAAACCGCGAAAGAACAGAATTTCGCCAGGATGAAATTCATCCGTCAGCCATTTCGTTATGCCGTCCTGGGTGGTCAGCAGAAACGAGCCGATGATCATGCACCAGGCACCTTTGGCACCGTCCGACAAATTTTTGAACATGAATTTTCGTAAGCGTTCTGGCGCTGGCTTAACGCTGGCGAAGCAGGAATTCGCGCCCTACCTTGACCTTTGCCTCGCCGTCATAGGCGACGATGTCCGCTGTTGCGTAGGTTTCCCGCCAATCATCGGGCAGGTAGGAACCGGTGCCGACAACATCGATGGGGGCTTTAACCGAACCCATTACTTGGCATTTGAAAAAGTTGAAGCCGGACGAGGCCACGATCCGCGCATTGGGGAAGCCTGCGTTGTCCAGGGTATCGCGCATATGAAATATCGCTGCGGCCGAGACCCCCGTGCCGACCAGCCAGTGCAGCTCCTCCTCATTACGATACTGGCGCACGGCGCGGGGCACGTGGCGTTCCAACACTGCATAGGATGACTGGGTATCCAAACCTTCAACGAAGCGGCCGCCGTGGGTGTCCAGACGCACGGCCAATTGCCCTGTCTCGGCCTGTTCGGGGAAGCGCTCACAAACGGCCAGGGCGTCGGTCACTTCTTGGCCAAAATAATCCACCAGAACCGTCAATGGTTCGCCTGGAAAGGACTCAGCATACATTTCAGCCGCCCGCAACGTGCTGCCGGCATAGCCGATCAGGGCGTGGGGCATGGTGCCCAGGCCGTTCTCGTTGCCAAAAAAGTGCGCCGTGGCGTCCGTGGCATTGCCGATGAAGCCCACCGCATCGCGTTCCCGCCGGGCCGCCTCACTACCCACCGATGCCGCATAAGCCATCATCTCGGCCATTTCATGACCGGCGCAATGACGGGCGTCCATGGCCAGGAACTGACTATCCGGCAGGGCGGAGCACATCAGATAGGCGTTGTAGGCCGAAACACAACAGGCCCCCAGTTTTTGTAGATACAGCGTCTCCATATCCACCAATTGCGACATGGGCCCGGATATATACAACAGCGGCTCACCGGCACCGACCCAATCGCCTTCTTCAAAACGTTGATCGATTTCAAAGCTAACGCCGCGTTCCGCCGCAATCTGTTGGATCCAATCCACCATAATGCGTGGCGCAAAACTGACCGGCCGGCGCATGAAAACCGCATAGGTAACCTGGACATCCCCATTACGCTGTACAATGGCGCGGGTCTTTTTGAAATATTGATCCGTCCAGCGATCTATATCGCCTTCCAGATCTGTCGCCGTTGTCGGGCCTGAGCCGCCTGTAGCCGTCATGTAAGGGTCTCGGCCCCCAAAAAGGGGTGCCGTCCTTTTTCTATTGCGCGGCCTCAGCCACTTCCGGCGTTTGCCGCTCTGTGCGCTGTTGTTTCAACATCTCGGCAATCAGGAATGAAAGCTCCAGACTTTGCGAGGCATTTAAGCGCGGATCGCAATGGGTGTGATAGCGGGAGGCCAATTGTTCCTCATCTATCGACTGGGCACCGCCCAGGCATTCCGTCACGTCCTGGCCGGTCATCTCCACATGCACGCCGCCTGCATGGGTGCCTTCTGCCTGATGCACCGCGAAAAAGCCTTTTACCTCGGCCAGAATACGATCAAAGGGCCGGGTCTTGTAACCGGTCGATGATTTGATGGTGTTGCCGTGCATGGGATCACAGGACCACACGACCTTGCGGCCCTCACGCTCAACCGCGCGGACCAGGGGCGGCAATTTGTCCATTACCTGATCATCGCCCATGCGGCAGATCAGGGTCAGGCGACCGGCCTCGTTTTCAGGGTTCAGGGTATCGATCAGGCGGATCAGATCATCCGTCTCCATTGTCGGGCCGGCCTTCAGGCCCAGGGGATTGTGAATACCCCGGCAATATTCAATATGGGCACCATCCGCTTGGCGCGTACGGTCACCGATCCAGACCATATGGGCCGAGGTATCGTACCAACCGCCCGTGCGGGTGATGGTATCTTCCCGGGTCATGGATTCTTCGTAGTTCAACAACAATGCCTCGTGCGAGGTATAGAAATCCGTTTGGCGCATTTCCGGCACGCTGTCGCCGTTGATGCCGCAGGCTGCCATGAAATCCAGGGCCTCTGTTATGCGCCCACACAATTCGCCATAGCGGGCCGCGGCCTCGGTGCCGTCAACAAAGCCAAGGTTCCAGCGATGGATTTTGTACAGATCCGCATAACCGCCCTGGGCAAAGGCGCGCAGCAGGTTCAGGGTCGCGGCTGCCTGGGAATAGGCGGTCAGCAAACGGTTGGGGTCAGGCTGGCGGGAAGCATCATCAAAATCGATACCATTGACGATATCACCCCGATAAATCGGCAGTTCGACGCCATCAATAGTTTCCGATGCGCTGGAACGCGGCTTGGCGAATTGCCCGGCCATGCGACCGACCTTAATCACGGGCACGGCACCGCCAAAGGTCAAAACCACGGCCATCTGCATCAGCACGCGAAAGGTATCGCGAATGTTGTCGGGATGGAATTCGGCGAAGCTTTCCGCGCAATCCCCGCCCTGCAACAAAAAGCCGTTACCCATGGCCACCTGGGCCAGACGACGGCGCAGGGCATTGACCTCGCCGGCAAAAACCAGGGGTGGGAAGCTCCGCAGCTTGTCCAATACGCCGTCCAAATGTGCTGCATCGGCATATTCCGGCATTTGCAAGGCTGTACGTTGCCGCCAGCCGTTCGGTGTCCATTGCGGCGTCGTCTGCGTGGCCATAACTTGCATCCCAACTAAAAAGAAGGCCTCTATATACGTTAACCTGTTACGCTTTCCAAGCTTTCAGCGACGATTCGTCCACAGGTTGTTGTTATGAACAATATGGGATCGTGAATGATGCCCCGGCAAACAGGGCCACTATTTCACCTCTCCATCCTCGTCGATGATCTGGATCGCCCCCTCTCGCGCCATTTCGGCGTCATCCTGCCTTCGGACGATTGGCAAGCTATGGAAATCCGCCTGAAAGACAGCAAAACAGGTTTCACGTTATCCACCTCACCTGTCATTCGCGGGCAAAGCAGCGGAAGAACACAACATGGTGCTGCACGATGGCTGCGCCTGAATTGAGTAAACGGGCATCGTAATTGTGGGCCGTAATCACGCGCGGATACGAAATATATACAAATCCAACAATTTAACGGCACATTAATATCGATATGCAATTATAAGACATTGATATTTAGAATAATTCTACTTTTTTGACGACAGCCCGTCAAATGGAGAATATAATGAATACGACAGCAAATGGTACCGTCCTGGCAGGTGCCGAGAAAGAGCAGCCCCATCGCGGCGGCATGACGAGATCCAGTGTCACGCCAAATAATCGGTTCCTCTACCAGACGATTTCAGCGTTCGCGACGCTTGTGCAATACAGGGACGCGTATACCTCCGGTCATCAACAGAACGTCAGCGACCTGGCCCGCTCAATCGCAACCGAGCTTGGTTTGAGCCGTAATCAGATTGAAGGTGTTCGGATCGCGGGAACGTTGCATGATATCGGCAAGATCGCCGTGCCGATGGCGATTCTCGCCAAAGCAGGTCAGCTTAGTGGGGAGGAGTTCAATTTGATAAAGACCCACTCCCAGGTCGGCCATGACATTCTCAAGGGCGTGGATTTTCCTTGGCCGGTGGCGGAAGCCATTCTGCAGCACCATGAGCGGCCGGACGGCAGCGGCTATCCGCGGGCCTTGGAAGGAGAGGCGGTTATTTTGGAGGCGCGCATCCTAGGGGCCGCCGATACGGTCGATGCGATGGCATCGCATCGGCCTTACCGACCGGCAAAGGGCATAAAGCACGCGCTGCGGGAGTTAGATGTCGGTGCCGGGTTGCACTACGACCATGCGGTCGTCAAAGCTTGCCGATATCTGTTCATGGAAAAGGGCTACAAGCTGTTGAATTCCAACGCCACTATATAGGCGCAGCGATCTAAGCGATTGGTTTAATTGCCGTACCAGAACGGAACTGGGCATATTTGAGTTAAAGGCACACTAGGATGGGTCGCATTCAATTGCGACGTGGCCCGCAAGAACAGCGAGGAGCACAAATTCATGTTGAGAACAATACTCGTGGCGACCGACGGCTCCAGACATGCTCAAAAAGCATTGTCATTGGCAAGCAGCCTAGCCGAGAAATATGGTGCGCAATTGATACTTGCCCATATTCTTTTGACGGATGCGCGGCCTGAAACCCTGCGTAAGCTAGCCAACCGCCGTCATTTGTCGGTAAAGCAGCGTGATCTGCTCGACAACTACGATGCAGGTTTCCGGCTGGAGGCCGCAGCCAGCAAAGTGATCGGCTTTCTCACGGTTCCACCGCCTCGCGAACTTGTCGAAGCGATCAGTCGGCAAATTATGGATAGGGCCAGAAAATTCGTCGCCAAGAGGGGCGTTAAGAAAATCGTCCCCGTCATGGTCGAAGGCGATCCGGCAGAGGCAATTCTTGACTTGGCTGCTAGGCACAAAGCTAGCATGATCGTGATGGGCAGCCGGGGCTTGAGTGATGTCAAAGGCTTATTGTTAGGTAGCACTTCCCACAAGGTTAATGCGCAGGCAGGTTGCACCTGCGTTTCGGTAAAATAGGCAATACAAAACTCTGCCTAAACGCCGCGTCACGGTAATACAATCCATCAGGAGTTCAGCGCCACGGGAGGCCCCCAGGTCGAAATCGAGCCGCCAGGCCGACGATTTTCCGCGTCCCGATTTGGTCACGCCCTTGGCTGGCTGATAGTTGGCTGGCTGATAGATCGTTGCCTTTGCACTCACGTGGTAACGCCCGGCATAAAGTCTTTACGGGCCCGGGTGCAAACCGCGCTGGGCCATATGCCATGGACAGGACGCGGATAATAGCCCAACATCGGGTGACGCACGGCGTAGTGGTAATGATGAGTAAATCTATGGCAAGAAAAAAGATGCATCTGGCGCAGTTCCTGGTGCATGGGCCGACCTATCACAGCCTGGCCATGTGGCGGCACCCGGAAACGGCGGCGCGGAACTATGACTGGACCCAGCCGGAGCTGTACCAGCACATCGCCCAAGTTTGCGAGCGGGGCAAGTTCGACATGGTCTTTTTCGCCGACCTGAACTACATCTCCGACACGTTTCGCAACAGCCTGGAACCGGCCCTGCGTTATGCCGCCCAGGCCCCCGAGCATGACCCCATCCCGTTGATTACATCCATGGCGGCGGTGACCAGCCATGTGGGTCTGGGGGCGACCTTTTCGGTCAGCCATCACAATCCGTTCTATGCTGCGCGCCTGTGGGCCACCCTGGATCATCTGACCAAGGGCCGGGCTGCCTGGAACGTGGTGACATCCCTGAACCATAACCAGGCCGCCAACTACGGCGAAGAGCGCGCGGATACCGACAGCCGCTATGACCGGGCCCATGAATTCGTCGAGGTCTGCCAGAAACTCTGGCAAAGCTGGGATGAAGACGCCGTGGTGATGGACCGGGAAAATGCCATCTTCGCCGATGCCAACAAGGTCCACCGTATCGAGCACCAGGGCGAATTCTTTAAATCCCGCGGCCCGCTGAACGTGGTCCGCTCGCGCCATGGCGGCCCCCCCATTATTCAGGCCGGCACCTCGCCCAAGGGCATGGACCTGGCAGCAAAATACGCCGACGCGATCTTTGCCATACAGCCCCGTGTTGAAAATGCCGCCGAATACTACACCGCCGTTAAGGGACGTATGGAAGGTTTCGGGCGGCGGCCGGAAGACTGCAAAATCCTGTTCGGTATGCAGCCGATCATCGGCGCCAGCGAGGCGGAGGCGGTGGAGAAACAGGAACTGCACAATTCCCTGATGCCCCTTGATGGCGGCATGACGATCCTGTCGTCGCACATGGATTTCGATCTTTCAAAGCTGGACCCGAACGAAAAGATAGCAGAGCGGACGGAGCCTGAATTGCAACGCATGCACAGCCGCTTTCTGAAGCCTTCGGGCGAATCCATGACTGTGGCCGAAGTGGCCCAGCGCCACGGTGAAGGCGTCAGCCTGCCGCAGTTCGTCGGCACGCCGGAGGCCATCGTCGACCAGATGGAGGCCTATATAGACGTGGTCGGCGGCGACGGCTTCATGATATCGCCCATCTATTGCCCCGGCGCGATCGAGGAATTCGTCGATCAGGTGGTGCCTGAGTTACAACGGCGCGGCCTGTTCCGCACCGACTATGCCGGTACCACCCAGCGCGACCACCTTGGACAATATGACTAAAGCAATTTGATGACAGTTTGCTCTGGGTAAAGTGGCGTTACGGTGCCATATGTGGACGACCTTATTACAGCGGTTTCAGATCAGCCAACATGGTTGGAATTAGCTCGCTGACCGTGGGATGGGTATGCATGGCGCGCTGTATCACGGTGTAGGGCGCATCCGCGTACATGATATCCAGTAAACTATGGATAATCTCATCCCCGCCAATGCCCAGGATCGCGGCACCGAGAATGCGTTTGGTTTCGGCATCAATAAAAACCTGCATGAAGCCCTGGGTCTCGCTGCGTTCACGGGCCCGGCCAACCCGCGCCATCATCATCTTGCCCGTTAACGCCGGTCGTCCGGAGGCCCGAACCTCAGCCTCCGTCATGCCAACCCGGCCCAACGGCGGATCGATGAACAAACCATAGGCCATGATCCGGTCGGAGACGCGTCTGGGATCGTTGTCAAACATATTGGCGGCAAGAATTTCATAATCATTGTAGGAGGTATGGGTAAAGGCGCCCCGGCCATTGGCATCACCAATCTCCCAAATGCCCGGCACATTGGTGGCCAGCTGGTCATCCACCGTGATAAAGCCGCGCCGGTCGGTTTCGACACCGGCGGCGGCCAGTCCCAGGTCGTCCGTGTTGGGTATGCGACCCACCGCCAACAGGACATGGGAGCCGACAATTTCTTCGTTACCGTTTTCGTCGCTGCTGTTGTCACCAGATCCGCCACTGGGTGTGCAGCTGGCACTGACCACCACTTTTCCATCGCGCTTGGCGAAGGCAACGCATTCTGCCTGCAGCCTGATCTCTATGCCTTCATTCTCCAGAATATCCTTAACCGCTTCCGAGACCTCCGGATCATCCCTTGGTATCAGGCGGTCGCCTTTTTGTATTACGGTGACACGGCTGCCAAAGCGGCGATAGATTTGCGCGAATTCCAGGCCGATGTAACTACCGCCGACGATGATCAGATGCTCCGGCAGAAAATCCACGTCCATGATATTGGAATTGGTAAAATAGTCGATCTCGTCGATGCCCGGCATTTCCGGCACCAGGGCACGGCCGCCGACGTTGAGGATGATCTTTTCCGCTTCCAGCAGCGCGCCATTGACCCGCACCGTATTGGCGCTTTCCAGACGGCCATGACCTTCATAGACGGAAAGGTTGTCCATGTTCTTCATCCAGTTGGTCACGCCCTGGTTGGATTGCTGAACGATAACGTCCTTGCGCGCCTTGACGGCCTTCATATCCACCTTGATCTCGCCCTCAATGACAACGCCGAATTCTCCGCCGCGCCGCGCCATATAGGCGGCGCGGGCACTGGCGACCAGGGTCTTGGTGGGAATGCAGCCCACGTTGACGCAAGTGCCGCCGAACAGCTTGCGTTCAATTATTGCGACCTTCAGACCTTCGCCGGTCATTCGTTGCGCCATGGACGGCCCCGCCTGCCCAGTACCGATGATGATCGCGTCAAATTTCTCAGCCATGTCTCGGCTCCCCCGTTTTGCGCCGTAAAAATTTCCGGCGACCCCCAATTTCTGAAACAAAGTCTAAAACGCGCCATATAGGGTTGATAGGCCGAACTGGCTCTATTTATCGGCTGTTCATAACAATACTGTGATAGCGCTCCCTAAAGACCGTGCGTCAGGCGCGAAGTCTCAGGCTGCGCGTCGAGTTTTTCCCGGCCTATCGACCTATAATTTGTCCTCGGAATTGTTCGTCGAAAACGGGTTAGCGAGGGAAAATTTTTGCCATCAAAACTTACATCCTGTTGCACCGATTATGAGCCCCGATGGTGGAAAATTATTAAGATCTGTCAGGCATGGTGATTTCTGTTTAGCGGCCTAGTTGAAATGGTGGCGCAACGGTAAACGGACATACAAGGCCAATTCATGACGCAGCAACGCATTATTCTATTTTTCATTCTGGCTGCGGTAGCCGTTTCGGGAAATTATGCAAATGTTCCCCTGTTTTTCTCCGTCAGTTTCATCTTTGGCTCCGTCGCCGCGCTGATTGCGGTCCGCCTGCTTGGTGTTATCCCGGGCACTCTCGTTGCGGCGATCGGCGGGGCCTATACCTGGATTATCTGGGGCCACCCATATGCGATGATCATCTTCACGCTTGAGGCGTTGGTGGTGGGTCTGCTTTTGCCACGGATAGAGAAGATCGCCCTGGCCGACACGATTTTTTGGATTTTCATCGGTAGTCCTTTGGTGTTTTTGTTTTATCGCGTGCAGATGGACATGCCGGAAAGTGCTGTAGCTCTTATTGCCATCAAGCAGCCTGTAAATGGTATTTTCAATGCCGTTTTGGCGGCGTTTGCCTTGATGGCGGTGCGTTTGTGGCTACCCTGGCTGGCGATGGCTGCTCAAAGGCGCATTCGGGTTTCTTCTCTGGTCTTCAACGTCCTGTTGCTGTTGACCCTGGTCGCAGGCACCGCGCCGATCATATTCAATAGCTATCAGATCCTTGAGGATGAGGAATTGGCGGCCAGTCACGATCTGGAAGATACTGCACAATGGATTTCCGGTCTGCTCCAGGTGAGACGCGACGGCAACGACATTGCGCAGAGTGTCGAAAGTTTCGCGGCGATGATGCCAGACGGGGACGCGCTTCATTTTGCGCTCCTCGGTCCGGGAGATGTGGCGTTAGCCCAACATGGCCAGGTCAAAAGCCTCGGCAAAAATGGATCGCTCAGGAAAAGCGAACGGGGGCTGACGATCTGGCAGCCGAATGGCCAGATGGCCTCCATGTCGCGATGGCGCAACAGCCGCTACATTCACCGGGTGCGTCTGGAACGTACCGAACCCGCCATGACCCTGTTACTGGAAACCAATGCCAGCTCCATAATTGAGCGAATGGATTTTCAGCATTTTCAATCGCTTCTCTATATTGCCATTCTTGTCGGTGTTGCCTTGTCGTTGTCCCTGGTTTTAAGCACGTTGGTAACGCGACCGATCAGCGCGCTGGCGGCACTTGGCACGCGGATCGCGAACCAAGTGGTTGAAACCCCAATTCCAAACGTGAATTTTCCGGATAGCTTTGTTCGCGAGTACGATGATCTTTCTCGCTCGCTGAAAAACATGACCGGGGATCTGGCCATGAGTTATAGCGAGTTGCGCGCCATCAAGGAGAACCTGGAAGAAATTGTCGAAGTGCGCACAAATGAACTGCGTTACCTCTCGATGGTGGCGAGCCAAACCACGAACGGCGTTATCATCACTGATGCCAAGGGCGTGACTACGTGGGTCAACGACAGTTTTGTCGAGATTTCCGGCTACACGTCCGATGAAATCATCGGTAAACGGCCCGGTGATCTGCTGCAAGGGCCTGACACCGCCATTGAGTCCATCTCAGTAATGCGTCAGGCTTTGGCCGACTGCATTCCCTTCAACATTGAAGTGATCAACTATTCGAAAACGGGTGCGCCCTATTGGATCGAGATCATGTGCAACCCCGTCAAGGACGAGCAAGGGCATCACACCGGGTTCATCGCCATTGAAACCGACATCAGCGAGCGCAAGAATATTGAGCGGGTAAAGGATGAATTCATCTCTACCGTGAGCCATGAACTACGCACGCCTCTGACCGCCATTAAAGGATCCATTGGCCTGTTGTGTTCCGGCGCAATAGCAGAGCTGCCAAACAAGGCGCAATCCCTGGCGGATATGGCGTACAAAAACACCAATCATCTTGTCGCGCTCGTTAACGATATTTTGGACATTGAAAAACTGGGGACCGATCAGATGACGTTCGATTTCCAGCCTACGGATTTGACGACCCTGGTGAAGGAGGCCATCGCCGACAACCAAGGTTACGCCGATGAATACAGTGTGCAGTTCCAGTTGGGCGACACCGAAGGCGTTCAGGTTAACTGTGACCCCAGGCGAATGAAACAGGTGTTGGCCAATCTTCTGTCAAACGCGGCAAAATTCTCTGATAAGGATGGGACCGTGAAGGTTTCGGTCCATCGTCAGGACGTCTTTGCCCGTTTGTCGGTATCTGACCACGGCGTGGGCATTCCCGAAGGGTTTCACGATAAGGTCTTCGACCGCTTCACGCAGTCGGATTCATCAGATACCCGAAAAGTTGGCGGTACAGGGTTGGGCCTCAACATTTCGCAAAAAATTGTCGAGAGGCACGGAGGTACCATCGGGTTCGACAGCACGCCCGGTGTCGGCACCACGTTTCAGGTGGAATTGCCTGTTCTGTAGGGTGTATCTGCGGGAGATAAAAATTCAAGTTACGATGAACAGTTGCCTAAATTCTGCTGGCGGCCTTTTTGAGATCTGTTGACCTATAATTTTTCAGCGCCACAATGTCGGTGAACGATATTGAAGAAGCAATAGGCCAGCCATGTTCACATTCGCGCAAATATCCGATTTCCATATCTCCGCACCGGACGGTACCGCTAATAGCATGTATCGGACCAGACGGCATTTAGAGGTCGCGGTTGAACACTTGAACAATCTCGTGCCACGGCCCGAATTCGTCCTTTGTACAGGTGACTTGGTGGATGGCGGCGGGGCGGATCAATATGCGGTTCTGGCCGGGGTTCTGAAGCAACTACAGATGCCGTTCTATCTGATCCCCGGTAATCATGATGACCGGGACGGTATACGCCGGCATTTTCCGGAGCATGGCTATCTGATGGAAATGGCCGGTTCGGACGGTTTCATACAATACACCTTGGAAGATTGGGGGCCGCGTTTCATTGCCCTTGATACCTTGGTGCCCGGTCAAACCGGCGGCCGGCTGTGCCAGACACGATTGGGTTGGTTGGATGACCGCCTTGGGGACCAGCCCGACCGGCCGACGATCATCTTTATGCACCATCCTCCCTTTCGCACCGGCCTGGCGCGGATGGATTTGAAAGGCCTGGAAGACGGCGCCGCCTTGGCTGAAATTCTACGGCGTCATGATAATATAGAGGCGGTTTTGGCGGGCCATTTGCACCGCTATATCACCCACCGATTTGCCGGAACCATCGCAGTCACCGCACCCGCCACGGCGCATCAGATCGCCTTGGATCTGGATGATCCGGACAGCCTGCGGGTGATTATGGAGCCTCCCGGTGGTCTATTGCACGTCTGGTTTGGCGGCGATGACGGCCTGGTCAGTCATCAGATTTATACCGGTGGCGGTTATGGTGATCATCTGATTTTTGCGAACGGTGCCTACCACCCAAAAGGCACGCCGCCCGGCCCAGCCATAGCGCTATGAGGTCTGGTTCAAACCCATTTGCCAGAAATCAGCTTCCAGTATCGTGGCCTGGCGAAAAGTACGGGCCAGGGCGTCAAAGCGGGCCGGGGTCAGGCGTTGTTCGGCCAAACGGTCCAGCTTGGTAATCGCGGCTGTTGCCAGGTCCTGATATTCCGCACCGGCATACATCTCAATCCAGCTGGCATAGGGGTTGTTGGTCATGACAGTGTCCGGGGCAGCGGCCAATGCGGCACCGATCTCGCCATAGCCGATGACGCAGGGGGCCAGGGCCGCGTATAAATCCAGGCTGTCCCCTGCCATGCCGGTTTCGAGGACAAAGCGGGTATACGCCATGGTCGCCTTCGCCTCCCGTTGGGCCGTCATGGCAGTCTCATCCAGGCCCCAGACCTGGCAAAAGTCTATATGCAGGGCCATTTCCGTATTGAGAATATTGTCGACGGCGGCGATCGCCTCACGCATTTCACCAAGGTCGGTGGTTTTGTAGGCAGCCAGGGCATAGGCCCGGGCGAAATGGACTAGGAACAGATAATCCTGGCCCAGATAATGGCGAAAGGCCGTCTCTGCCAAGGTGCCGTTGGCCAACTGGTGGACAAAATCATGGCCCGTATAGGCCTGCCAATCGTCGATGCAAGATGCCTTCAGACGGGCAAATAATTGGTCAGTCGAAAATTCCGGCATCTGAGTCTTTAAACCTTTGGCTGTTGCTGGGTCATGCAATGGATGGCACCGCCGCGCTGGGTGATCTCCGCCATATCAAGTTGCACAATTTCGCGCTGGGGAAAGGCGGCCCCGATCAGGCCGGCGGCGGTCTCGTCCATGGCATCGTCAAAGGCGGGAATATAGACTGCCCCCGTGCCCAGGTAGAAATCCAAATAGGATCGCGTCAACAAATGCCCGTCTTCGTGCTGTAGGGGGTTAGGCAGCGGAATTTCCACCACCTCCAACGTCCGGCCCAGGGCATCGCGCTCTTCACTTAGTTGGGCAATGTTGTCCTTCAAATTCGCTGCGTTCGGGTCGCTTTTGTCAGAGGCGACAGCACACATGATCCGGCCCGGGGCCACAAAACGCGCCACCTTGTTGACCTGGCCATCGGCCCTGTCGCCGACCAACCCTTCGGGCAGCCAGATGACCTTGCGGACACCGAAAAACATCGCCAGGCGTTCTTCGATCTGTCGTTGGTCCAGGGTGGGGTTGCGATCCGTGTTGAAGGCAACGGATTGCGTGGTGATCAGGGTGCCGGAGCCATCAACATGGATCGAGCCGCCTTCCAGTGTCATGGGTACGTGATAGCAGGGCAGGTTCATTTCCCGCAACATCCATTCGCCCAGTCTGGCATCACTGCCATAGTCGCGAAACTTGTTGCCCCAGGCGTTAAAGTCAAAGACCGCACCAGCCAGCCCGCCTTCGCCGTTGACCAGGAAATTCGGCGCTGTATCCCGGCTCCAACTATCATCCAGCTCCGCCTCCCATATCGTAATCAGGCTGCCCAGTTGCAGGCGGGCGATGGGGATCAGGTCGCCGGGCACCAGCATATTCACCGGCTCATACTTGGCGATGGCGCGGGCCAGGGCGGCGGTGGCCAGACAGGCCTGATCCATCGCCTCGCGCCAGGCGCCAACCCTGCTGGGCCAGGCCATCCAGCAACGTTCGTGGGGGCCCCAATCGGCGGGCATATAAAATCCGTCTTCAGCCGGTGTGCTGCTCATAAAGCCGCCTCGCTATTTTTCTTGGCTATGCGGCACACTATACAATGCCCCCCGCCCTGTCAGTCCACGTAATTGATATCGGCCCGTGGCCTCCAATGCCACCGATTCATGGCCCAAGAATAAGTGTTCACGTTCGCCGTTGCGAGGTGCAAACTGAACCCATCTGCAAACAGATTCTTTATGAAATACAGGAGATCGCAATGGCGGGAGAAGTAGAAGCACGGTTGGCGGCATTGAACATTACCTTACCCGATGCCCCGGCCCCGGCGGCCAATTACGTCCCTTATGTGAAGACCGGCAATCAGGTTTTCGTTTCGGGCCAGGTGCCTTGGGTTGGTGGCGAGCGTAATTTTGTCGGCAAGATCGGCGAGGATTTTTCCATTGAAGAAGGTCAGGCAGCCGCCCGCGTGGTTTGTTTGAACATTATCGCCCAGGTTAAAGCGGCCTGCGACGGCGATCTGGATCGGGTTGTGCGTTGTGTGAAGCTGGGTGGTTTCGTCAATTGTCCGGGCGATTTTCACAATCACCCGCAAGTCATCAATGGTGCCTCGGACCTGATGGTCGATATCTTTGGCGATGCGGGACGGCATGCCCGCTTTGCCGTTGGGGCCCCTGCGTTACCGTTCAATGTCGCCGTGGAAATTGATGCGGTGTTTGAGGTGAAATGACGGTGTCGTTGGATTGGCTGTTCGGCAGGCCCATCGCTCATCGTGGCCTGCACGGGCAACTCAGGGCAGAGGCGGGGGAGGCGGAGATCCCGGAAAACTCCCTGGCCGCCTTCGCCGCCGCCGTGGCGGATGGCTATGGGGTGGAGTTGGATGTCCAGGCCTCCGCCGATGGCCGGGCCATGGTTTTCCATGATTGGCGCCTCTCGCGTATGACCGGGGCGGACGGCGGCATTCGTGATCACGATGCAGAAACCTTGGCCACGCTGCGCCTTGGTCAAAGCCGGCAGACGATACCCAGCCTGGCCCAGGTTCTGGACCTGATCGACGGCCGCTGCCCGATTATTGTCGAGATTAAAAGCGCGCCCGACAACTTGGGGGCGGCGGAAGAAGCAGCCTATAGCGAACTGGTCAACTATGGAGGGCCGTTTGCCGTGACCTCGTTCGAACCACGCGCCCTGACCTGGTTTCGGGAGCGGGCACCTGGCTGGCTGCGTGGTCAAAATAGCGGTGGGCCGCGGCATTCGCCACCATTCGAACCTTTATGGCGTCGCCTGGCCCTGCAATATTTGTACGATGTGGACGATGCACAGCCCGACTTTGTAGTCTACGATAGAGCCGACCTGCCCTGTTTTGCCACGGCGCGTTTGCGGGCAGGGGGGATGCCGGTGTTAACCTATACGGTACGGGACAGGATTGAGATGCGACGCCTGGCCAGCTGTACGGATAACGTGATTTTTGAGGGGTTTCGTCCCTGATCTTGTGCGGGGGCTATACAAGGATAAGTATGTCGGAACAGAAAGAAGAGGGCGTGGTTGCGCGGATTGTGCAATCAATGGGGGAGATACCGGCGCACCATTGGGATGCCTGTGCAGGAACCTCCGATCCATTTCTCTCGCATGCATTTCTGTTGGCGTTAGAAGAAAGCGGCTGTGTTCATGGCCGCAACGGTTGGGGCCCGGTGCATTTGCTGCTGGATGATCCTGATGGTGGTGGGCCGTTGGGTTGCGTACCCCTGTATGTGAAAAGCCACAGCCGGGGGGAGTTCATTTTTGATTACGGCTGGGCCGATGCCTACGAGCGGGCAGGCGGGCGCTATTACCCAAAGTTACTGGCAGCAGTGCCGTTCACGCCCGCTACCGGACCGCGCCTTTTGGTCCGGGAAGGCTTGGACAAGGTCACCGTCCAGCGGCAGTTAGCGGCAGGGTTAATCAGCGCGGCAGAGCATCTGAATATCGCGACCATCAGTGTTAATTTTTTGCCGGAGGATGAGTGGGAACTGTTGGAGGACGCTGATTACCTCAAGCGCGCCGATCAGCAATTCCATTGGTATAATCAAGGCTATAGCAGCTTTGATGATTTCCTCGACGACCTGTCGTCGCGCAAACGCAAGACCATCCGACGGGAACGTCGCGGGGCTCTTGAAACCGGGGTCGAGATTGAATGGATCACCGGTGCTGATCTGACCGATGACCATTGGGATGCTTTCTATCAATTCTACACGGACACCGGCAGCCGCAAGTGGGGGGAGCCCTATTTGAACCGGCGGTTTTTCAGCCTGATCACGGAAAGCATGGCGGACCGGATTTTGCTGGTGATGTGCAAACGGGAAGGCCGCTATGTCGCCGGGGCCCTGAACCTGATCGGGGAGGAGGCTTTATTCGGGCGCTATTGGGGCTGTATCGAAGACCACCCGTTCCTGCATTTTGAAGTCTGTTATTACCAGGCTATCGACTATGCCATACAGCACGGCCTGGCCCGCGTTGAGGCCGGTGCCCAAGGCCCCCATAAAATCGCCCGCGGCTATCGCCCCACCGAGACCCACAGCTCCCACTATATCCGCGATCCCAGCTTTCGCGAGGCCGTGGCCAACTATCTGGAGCACGAGCGGGCCGAGGTTATCGACAACATCGAATACCTGGCCGAACGCGGCCCGTTTCGTAAAGGTGAGCGGCAGTCGTTGGACTAGGCCTGAGAGCAATTTTCAATTAACTGGAATCGCGTGCGCGATCTAAGTGATTGGTTCAATTGCTCGATTCTTAGAGTCCCAGCGCCTTGGGCATGTTTAAAAGAAACATGCTCTAAAGACGCAATAGCTGTCCACAGCGTTGGCAATGGTGGCCGTCGGTGACGCCTTTTAAGGTCGTGGTGGCATCGCAACCGGGGCAGCGTAGATGCCTCAAGGCACCGTATAGAGGGCAGAGGAGCAGGACGCCGATGGCGGACAGATGCATCCCCGCCAGGCCCAAGACGACGGCACCAAAGACCCCGGCTATTACCCAGCGACTGCAATAGTCCCGGCGATAGGCGAATTCGGTGATCAGGGGCCAGTCGCCGCGCTGTGGCGGGGCCATATCTTTTCTGGCCCTATCTTTTCCGGATATGTCTTTTCCGGCCATGTCGGGGTTCCTCTTTGACAAAAGCGCGTTAGAGGGCGGGTTGGAACGGCGGCTGAACAAAAAGGCCAACAGGAACGGCGCAAGGAATTGCGCGGCAAGCAACATTACCAATATGCTGTCCCTGGACATAGCGTATCCTTGTCCCCAAAATTCCAAGGGTACTGCAATGTACTGCAAGCAGGGCAATAATAGCGCTTTTCCGATAATTTTTAAATGGGACCTATCCAGATCTGCATTGCCATTAAAGGAGCATAAACGTGGCCGAAACAGATTGCATTTTCTGCAACATAATCGCCGGGGAAATCCCCTCGTTCAAGCTGTACGAGGATGCGCGAACCTATGCCATGATGGATATCAATCCATTCAACGACGGCCATTGCCTGGTCATCACAAAGGCCCATTCCATCAATCTTTTGGATGCCGACCCGGCCGACCTGGCCGCCGTGCTGCCCGCCGCCCAAATCATCGCCCGCGCGATTGAGACGGCGTTGGAGCCTGAAGGCATCAACATCATCCAGGCCAACGGCCCGGCAGCCGGACAAACCGTCTACCATTACCACAGCCACATCTTCCCCCGCCGCCTGAACGACGGCGCGTTGTTGAATTGGGGCCATGCGCCCGGCGATATGGGGAAGATCGAGGAGATCTATAACAAGATCATGGCCGAGCTTGGATAATTACAGTTGTCGGAGCTCAATGGCAAAACTCTGAATTAAAGGCGGCAGAATAATTCGATTTATCACTACCAATTATCGCCGGTCTGATCAGGCTGCAAATCCTGCCTGCACCGATTTGATTTGCGCCAAGGCATCGTCCGACAGTGGTCCTTTGTTTACGGCTGCGGTCGCCTGCTGCAATTCTTCAAGCGTCGCGATGCCAATCTCGGTTGTTGAAAGTGCCGGATTGGAAATGACATAGCGTATCGCCAGTTCCGGCAGGCTGGCGGCGTGGCCAGCCTCAACCAGGGGCAGGAACTGACGGGCGCGCTGTACGTCTGTTGCGTAGTCGGTTTCCGAACCAATAGGATCGACAGACTGCATCCCGAGCGGGTGGCGCGCCTCACTGCCCGACAATGCACCACCGGCTAGCACGCGCACACCAATTGAACCGACGCCGTTGTCCAACGCAACATCAAGCAGTTGGCGAAAGTCATCGGCTGGATAATTGGCCGGCAGCGCCGCGCCGGCTGACGGGACAAGCAGGTTATAGAAAATCTGCGCGCTGCTAAAAGCACCGCATTTAACCAGTTTGTGCAAATCATCCGCCTCGCCCTTGGCGGTAAAACCCAGGAAGCGCGTCTTGCCTGCATCCTTCAGCTTTTCAAAGGCCGGGATAACGTCGTCCAATACCTGGCTGACGTCTAATGTGCCGCGACGATCCGCGCGGCCCAGCGTGTTGTGTAGCTGGAAGATATCCACGTGGTCGAGTTTCAGCCGCGTCAGGCTGGCATCAAGCGATCTGGACACAGCGCCCGCAACGTCGGCCAAATCGTCAACGCCCAGGCCGACCTTGGTACTGACCACGATGCCGTCCGTATTGCCGTTGAGGGCACGGCCGAGGTTTGCCTCAGATGTGCCGTCGCCATAGCTTGCCGCCGTGTCGAAAAAATTGATGCCATTGTCCCGTGCCCAGGCGACCGCGCGGTCCTGATCGGCGGCGTCACCTTTGGTCATCAGGCCACCGACCGCACCGCAGCCAAAGGTCAAGCGGGAGACGTCGAGACCGGTGTTGCCGAAATTTCGCTTTTCCATTCCGTATATCCTCTGGCGTGGCCCATTTTCTAATACGGGGACACAATATGTATATCCGATTTACAGCAGGAACTTTTTTTATAAAAGTAATGCGTTCCCGCATTATTACACGATTAGCCAAGTCCCAGCGCCTTCTGTTTCTTTTTCGAAAGGCCGAGCCCAACAATACGATGGGATTCTTGGAGATAGTGTCCCAGGTCGTCATCCGGCAATCCGGGCTCTGCATAATGCTGGATCCATTTCATGCCGCGTGATGCAAAGTACGGTGCCGGGCGCAACCCCGGCTGATCTTTTAGAATCTCAAAAGAGAGTTCCGTCGTTTTGAAGGTAAACCCTGGCCCTTCGTTCGCCCAGCCGCCGATGGCGAACACCTTGCCGCCGACCTTCCAGACATGCGAGCCACGCCACTGGACCACATAAGTCGTGGCCGGGAGGGCGCCGCAGTAGGCGTTGAATTCGTCGTAGGTCAATTGTATCTGCCTTGCAAGAGGTGGCTCTGGTGGACGACGTATAGATAATTCTTCTCTAAATAAACCACTGTGGTTGGTTGTTGGTGATCGTGACGCCGCTAATTGCAATGTCGATAGACACTGGACTGATTATTTATGCGAAATCAGCGATCACAGACGGATGGCTGCGATAAATATGGTGCTGTGACATTGTTTGCGAGGGATAACAAGCATAGGAAATGCGATGAGAAAACTAGCAATTTTAACATTCCAGACATTAGACGGAATTATGCAATCGCCAACCAGCCCTGAAGAAGACCCATCAGATGGCTTTACGGACGGCGGTTGGGCTACCACATGCTGGGATGAAGTTATGGAACAGGTAATGCGGGAGGCTATGTCTGAACCTTATGATTTGTTACTAGGCAGAAAAACCTACGAATTGTTCGCGCCGAATTGGTTAAATGCGGCGGATGATAACCCCGTAGCGATGAAGCTGAACAACGCCACAAAATATGTTGTGACATCGACATTAAGCGAGCTCGAATGGAACAATTCAATAGCTATCACCGGTGATATTGCCACAGAAATTACCCGACTAAAAAAACAGGAAGGGGATTTATTGCAAGTACATGGTAGTTGGCAGCTTATTCAAACGTTACTTGCGCATGATCTCATTGATGAATATCGGTTATGGACTTTTCCGATCATCATCGGTTCCGGGAAACGTCTGTTTGGCAATGGGCGCGCGCCTAAAAATCTGAAATTGATAGAATCGGATATCTGCCCTACAGGGGCAGTTATGAGCATCTATAGTCGCAATTAGTCTCCGTCAAAGCCGGGATAGCTCATTGTGTCCCCGTATTGAATTGTGACGCATTACGACGTGTTGCGGCAGTTCCACTGTAATTCTGCAGCCGTGTCGCTGTGCGTCATGTTCGCCAACGGCACCGTTCCTAACCTGCCGCCGTAATCTGCATGTTCCCACTGTTGCCTGGGACTTGGACGATACGCTCCTTTGGCAAGGTAATCTGCAACGTGGTGCCTTGACCGATGGTACTATTTAGAGCCAGGGAACCATTGTGCAATTCTAAATAGGCCTTGCTGATCGGCAGGCCCAGGCCGGTCCCTCCTGATTGGCTGGTTTCCGAACTTTCCACCCGGCCAAATGGGGTCAAGGCAAGGTCAATGTCTTTGGCGGCAATGCCCGGTCCGTTATCGATGATGGATATTTCGAGTTCAGACGCGTCGTTTTGAGCCGCCCGAACAACAACTTCACCGCCCGCAGGCGTAAATTTAACGGCGTTGGACAGGCCATTAATGATGGCCTGCTTTAACCGCAATTCGTCCCCCCAGAGACGTGGCAGGGGCGTATCATATTCGCTCATCAGCTGCACATCGTTTTGCCGGGCATCGCCCTCGATCAGACGCAGGCTCGCAACAATCACGTCCTCGATCGCAAACTCGGTTTCGTCCAGTCCTACGCCGCCCGATTCCAGCTTCGACATGTCCAGGACGTCGATAATAATTGCCAGTAGATGCCGGCCACTCGCCAGAATGTCACTGGCATATTCCCGGTATTTCGGTGACCCGATTGGACCGTACATCTGCAATTCCAGGGCTTCAGAAAAACCTATTATGGCATTCAAGGGGGTTCTAAATTCATGGCTCATATTGGCCAATATTTCAGACTTTGAATTGCTTTCCGCTTCGGCAGCAGCGGCCGCCTTGGTTAGCTGCAAGTTTTCGCGATTCTGTCGTTGGCTCTCTCTTTCACTTCGCCAAACGGCGAACAGCAGCAGGCAGTACAACACCAGGAAGGTCGATCCAACGATCCCGATTTGCAGGGCGAAAGATTGCCGCATTTGCAGCATCAGGCCGGTCACATCATGATAAATTTCAAAAACACCCTGGATGTCTCCAGCCGCGCCGTAAATTGGGATGTAGCTTGACAGCACGTCGCGGTCCTCAATGACCTTCTCAAATGCGCTAAAGCTGTCGCGATGTGTCAGCTCGCTGGCCACATGACCTTCTCGGGCCGCTTGATATCCCGCGTTGTCGCGCTTGTCTTGGCCAATCTGTGTCGGTTCTGTTGAAAAAGTCGTTAACCCGCCACGATCATAAATTTTTACCTTCAAGACCGATAGACCGCGCATTTGTGCCAACACGTCCTGGCGCAAATCGGTGATCAAGGGATGTTGCCGGAGGGCCGTAATATCAAGCTTATGAGCTTTGGCAATAAAATTGGCGTAACGCGGCCAGATTACATTTGAGAATGCCCGCGTCAGGGAAATATTGTTCGCCTCGGCCATTGATCGCAGATCCGCAATCGAAAGTTGCCGATTGAGGACCGCTAAGGCGATACACGCACCCACAATTAAGACGCCGGCAATTATGGCGAAGCGGTATGTTTGGCTATGCGATCTATCCGATATCATATCCGCGCAAGACTACAGAATTTTAGTTAGCGGCTTCTTAACAAGACCCGATCTTAGCTAATTTTCGGAGCAAACTAAGAGGCCACACAGTCTAACGAACCAGCGTAAATTGCTTCGTTCTTTTGATGTGGCGCGGGCCGTTGTTCGAAGTTTCTTTCGTTGCCAACGTCCGCGTTTCAGATTGGCATCGAACAAACGACATCGTGAAATCTCACACTTAAACAACACCTCTACTGCGCAGATCATCGATCTTGGCTTGGTCAAAGCCCAGGTCCGCCAGCACTTCGTCCGTATTGCCACCCGCTTCGGGGGTGGGTAGGCGGATCTGGTCGGGCTGTGGAGTGCGTTCCAGGTTTACGGGTTGGCCAACCACCATGACTTCTCCCTTGACGGGATGCTGCATAGGCGTGGCGATCCCGAGGTGCTGGACCTGCGGTTCGGCGAAGGTTTGATCGATGGAATTGATCGGGCCGCAGGGAACGCCGGCCTCGCTCAACGATTCAATCCAGTCCTGGCTGGTACGTTTGGCCATGATCTCACCCACCACTTCGTTCAACTGCGCCCGGTTGGCAGAGCGTAATTTCGCTGTGTTGTAGTCGGGATGCTCCGCCAGCTCTTCCGCCCCCGCGACTTCCAGGAAACGTATCCAAAGTCGTCCGCCGGAGGCTGCGATGTTGACCGCGCCATCCAGGGTTTTAAATGCACCCATGGGAATGTTGGTTGGGTGATCGTTGCCGGCCTGACCGGGGACATCTTGGTCGATCAACCAACGTGCGGCCTGGAAATCCAGCATGGAAATTTGCGCTTCCAACAACGATGTATGGACCCATTGGCCCTGTCCCGACTGGCCCCGTTCGATCAAGGCCAGCAGAATACCCTGGGCCAGGTACATGCCAGCCGTCAGATCCGCGATGGGGATACCGACGCGTACCGGGCCTTGCCCCGGCAGGCCGGTGATGGACATCAAACCACCCATGCCCTGGGCAATCTGATCGACGCCGGCACGTTTCGAAATCGGTCCCGTCTGGCCAAAGCCGGAGATGGAGCCATAGATGATGCGCGGGTTGATCGCCTTGACGCTTTCATAGTCGATGCCAAGGCGATGCTTCACTTCCATACGGAAATTTTCGACGATGATGTCGGCGTCCTTGGCCAGGGCCATGAAAATCTCCAGCCCCTCGGGCTTTTTCAAATTCAGGCTGATGGCGCGTTTGTTGCGATGCAAATTTAAAAAGTCAGGCCCATGACGCGCTCCGCCCAGGCCCTGACCGGAGTCACTGGCCACGGGGTCAACGGGGACTTCGATTTTGATGGCGTCAGCGCCCCAATCCGCCAACTGGCGCACGGCTGTGGGTCCGGCGCGGGCGTGGGTCAGATCAAGCACGCGGATGCCTTCCAGGGGCAGTTTGCTTTCGCTCATGGGATGTTCCTCATATCAACGTCAGGTCTTATTATCACTGAAACCGAGCAACTGGGGAAGGGCCGCCATGTCATCAAATACCCGCGCGCCTTCTTCGGCCAATTGCCGGGCAAAACCACTGCCCGCATAGCCGAGGACATCCATGCCCGCGGCCCGCCCGGCCCGCGCACCATAAAAGCTGTCTTCGATCACAACGCAGTTCTTTGGCGCGACGCCCATTTGTTCGGCGGCAAACAGAAACAGATCCGGATATGGTTTTCCGCGCGCGACCTGTTGGGCGGAAAATACGTCGTCGCCAAAAAATGCCGCCAGCTCCGTTATGGCCAAAGACAGATTAATCTTGGCCGTCTCGGAGGATGAGGCGACACATCGCGGCAGGTGGATCGCGCGCATGGCATCCGCAATGCCGGGGATGGGTTGTAGTTCTGCCCTGATGGCCCGATAGGTTTGGCTTTGCACCGTATCAAAAAAATCTTCCGGCACGGCACGACCATGCCATTCCGCGGCCAATTCAAAACAGCGGCTGAGGGGCAGACCGACCATTTCCGCGACGCAGATATCGTAGGTAATCGGGAAACCAGCTGCCTGAAAACAGTTTGCCAACACCCGGTTGGCCAAGGGTTCGCTATCGACCAGGACACCGTCGCAATCGAAAATCACCAACTCATAGGACATCTAAGTGCGCATTTACGAGGGCATAACAAATGGACGTGCATCTACATGAATAGCTTTTCGCCCTGCATGCCCTTGTACAGATCAGCCACCTGCGCGCCATAGCCGTTATACATCAGGGTCGGCACCCGTTTGGAGGTGCCAAGGACACGTTCGCTGGCCTGACTCCACCGCGGATGGTCGACCTCAGGATTGACGTTGGCCCAGAAACCATATTCCGACGGAAGAATTTGTTCCCAATAGGTCACAGGACGCTTGTCAGTGAATTTGAAGCGGACGATGGATTTGACGGATTTGAAGCCATATTTCCATGGCACCGCCAACCGTAGGGGCGCGCCGTATTGTTTCGGCAGGGGCTTGCCGTAAACGCCTGTCACCATAAAGGACAAATCGTTCATGGCCTCGGCCATGGTCAGGCCTTCCGTATAGGGCCAGGGATACCAAACCTGTTTCTGGCCCGGTGCCATTTCCGGATCAAGGAAGGTTTGCATGACCAGGTATTTCGCACTGGATAAGGGCCGGGCATATTTCACCAGCTCTGCCAAAGCAAAGCCGGACCAGGGTACGGCCATGGACCAGGCTTCAACACAACGCATGCGGTACAGGCGTTCTTGCAGGGGCATTGCCCGGATCAGGGTATCAATATCAACCTGGCGCTCCTGCTCCACCATGCCTTCGAAGGAAACCGTCCAGGGTCGGATTTTCAGCTTCCGCGCTTCCATTGCGATGCGTTTGTGGGAGCCGAACTCATAAAAATTATTGTAGGAGGAGGCATCGGACTCCTTGGTCAGCGGGCGGTCAAGTTCGAACGCCTCGTTGCGCTTGGCGGGATATAGATCCGCTGTCGGATCCGGCGTTTTCTTTTTCGCTGCAAAGGCACTGCCGCCGATCAGGCTGGTGGCACCGCCCGCCATGGCACCAAGGAAATGACGGCGGTTTAAAAACACATGCTCCGGCGTGGCTTCACGCTCTGGTATTTGCCAGGACGGTGGATTTTTGATCAGCATTGTTGTTTCCCTAATGTTTGGTTCCGGTCGTTAGCTCCTGCCTCGGAACTAATGTCAGATATATCAAGAATATAACAAGACTTTGTTACCTCAAACTCTCGTGATCGGGCTTTAGGTAAACGAGACGGAAACGAGACCTAACGAGCCGAAGTCGGCTTCAACAATATCGCCCTTTTCTGCGGCGTTTACCGCAATCATGGTACCCGTGGTTAATAGATTCCCGGCCTTCAAAGTGATGCCGCGGGCCAGCAGATGATTGGCCAACCAGGCCACCACGTTAAGGGGATTATCCAGCACATTGGCGCTGCTGCCCTGTTCCGCTGCGATGCCGTTGCGCCTTACCTGAACAGGGTGGCGGGCCAAATCCAGTGCTTCGATATCGCTGCTTTCCGTGCCGTAAACCCAAAAACCCGTGCAGACATTATCAGCGATCAATTGCGGTGCACCGGCGGTGGTCCAATCCTCGTATCGGGAATCGACCACTTCAATGGACCCGAACGCGGTGGACAGGGTCGGACGCACCGTGGCGGCGGTATAAGGCGTGTCGGCTGTGGGCAGGTCCTGGCCCAGACGAAAGCCGATCTCTGCCTCGATCATGCGCATGAAACCGTCATTTGTTGAAATGACCGCAGGGCTGGTCAGCACGAAGGGGGACAGCAAGGGCCCGGCAAAGGGTGATGACAGACCCAGCTGTTGTTGCGCCGTCACATTGGTACAACCCACCTTGTAGCCGACAATACTGCCGCCGTAGTGATCCAGCATCAGGTCCACGTAACGGTCCTGTATGTCGTAGGCCCAGGGACCTTCTGTTGGTCTGCAATCATCGGGCAGAGCGGCGATGCGACGGCGGTCCAACCGGGCTTGCATTAACAGTGTCGCAGCGCGGTCTAATTCTTGGCTGTCCATCGCCTTAGGTTCCGACCACCTATTAAGTCCCAAACCGGACCGATACTTTGCCCAAGGTGCCGAAGTCGGCCACCGCCTCGTCGCCGGCCTGGGCCGGTGTGGGGGCGATGAACGAACCGGCGGTGACAATCTCACCCGCTTTCAGATATTCCCCCCGCATACACAAGGTATTGGCCAGCCAGGTCAATGAATTCAGCGGGTTGCCCAGTACGTTGGAGCAATTTCCTTCCACAACGAATGCGCCATTGATGGACAGAGAGGCCGCGTGATCGTCAAAATCCACTATGTTCAGGTCGGTGAATTCATCTCCCATAACCCAGAAACCGGCAGCCGAATTATCCGCGATGACCTGCGCCCCACCCGCCGCCATGCCGACGCTGTAACGCAGATCAACCACTTCAATAGAGGTCATAAAGCTGCCCACGGCTGCCAGAACACCACCCACGTCATAGGGTGCGGCGGCGGGGCGCAGGTCTTCGGACATGCGGAAGGCGAACTCCATCTCCAGCAATTTGGCCTTACAGGCATCGTTGGGTACCGTATCGCCACTGTTCAGGCAGTAGGATGAGACCAGGACGCCCATGAAGGGATGCTCAATGCCCAATAGTTTCTGCGGTCCCTCTGCCGTTGCGCCTCCCTTATAGCCGAAGCGTTTGCCGTTCGATAAATCCTCGATCAGGGGGATCAGCAGGCCCTGGATCTGATAGGCATCATCAATGCTTTGCGGTTGCAAGTGTTCCGGTAAGCCTTCGATGTTGACGCCGGTGCGCCGTGCCTGGGCTAATATTTCCGCTGCTTCCGCGGCTGCTGATGTGTCCAAGATGTGGTCTCCCTAACTCAATTTATATTTTTCATGTTCAATGTAGCGCCGGCTTGATCAGGCCGCCACCTCTTCATTATGGGCTGCGACAACATCATCCGCCAGACGCCCGGTCAATTCCTGCAGGCGATCAAAACTGGCTGTGTAGCTGCCCGTGCCTTGGGTCGCGGAACGTAGCTCTATAATCAGATCATGAAGTTCCGACTGTGGCATATGGGCCGAGACAACATCCCAGCCGGCCCAGCCGTCCCGGTTGTCAAAGCCCAGGATCTGCCCGCGGCGACCGGAGACAATGGCATTGATCTTCGGTGTATGTTCCGAAGGTGAGGCGATGTCGACCTGGGCAATCGGCTCCAGCAAAACCGGGTTGCATTGCTTCATACCCTCGTTCATGGCGATGCGGGCGGCGGTCTTGAAGGCGATTTCAGAAGAATCGACCGCATGATACTGGCCGTCGAACAATTTCACCGCCACATCGACCACGGGAAAGCCCAAGGGCCCTTTGTTGAGATATTCCTTCACGCCCGCCTCGACCGCCGGGATATATTGCCGGGGTATGGCCCCGCCAACGATCTTGTCGACGAATTCAAAACCGGCGCCACGCGGCAGGGGCTTGATCTCGATATGCACATCCCCAAACTGGCCATGACCACCCGATTGTTTTTTGTGCCGGCCGTGCTGTTCGATGGTTTTTCGAATAGCCTCCATGTAGGGGACTTTCGGTCGGCTGGAGGTAACCTCCAGGCCGTATTTATTGTTCAGGCGGTCCATGGTGATTTTCAGGTGGATATCACCTTGGCCGCGCAGCACCAGTTGATGGGTGGCGTCATCATGGCCGGCAAAGACGGAAGGGTCTTCATCCCGTACCTTGGCCAGTGCCGTCGACAGCTTCACCTCATCATCCCGACGCACGGCAGCAATGGCCAGAGAATAGACAGGGGGCAATATGTCCGGTGTCGGCAAGGCGTCGGCACCATTGTCGGACAGGGTCTCACCCGTGATCACATCTTCCATGCGGCCCAGACCGATTACGTCGCCCGGCAATGCCGAGGATATTTTTTTCTGTTCGGCCCCCAGCATGTGGAACAAGCCCGATACCCGTTGACCATTCAGGGTCATGCCGTCCTTGACCTCGCCTGCCCAGACCCGGGCAATGGATAATTTGCCGCCATGCTGGGTGTGATAGGTTTTCAATACCTGCGCCACTGTACCTGTGGCGCTATCCGTACCATTGCGGGCGGCCGCGGCACTGGCGCTGGGAACTTCATGGCGCAGGGCCTTCAAAAGACGGAACAGGCCGCCTTCCTGTTCCGCAGCACCCAGCAGGACGGGGATGATCTTGCCATCCTGAAAATCCTTGGTCAGGTTGGCATACAATTCATCCTTTTCAGGGGTGATGTCTTCCAGCACCTTTTCCATCAGATCATCATCGAAATCCGCCAAGGCTTCCAACATGCCGTAACGGGCCTCGGCAAAGGCGTCTTCCTCTCCGCCCGGCAGCTCGACCACTTCCGAAGCCTGGCCGGGTTGATAGTGATAGGCCCTCTCGGAAGCCAGATCGATATAGCCGGAGATATCGTCGCCGTCCTGTACGGGAATATGGCGCAACACCATCGGCTTGTTGGAGATCGGCTGCAGGGCATCGAGTAGGGCCTGAACCGTAATCGTCGCCTTGTCGATTTTGTTCACGAACAGCATATGGGGGATGCCCAAGGCATCCAACGTGTGCAGCAAGGGGGCGAGGGCCTGGGCTTTGTCGTTGTCTGGTTCACAGACCACGACGGCGGCATCGACACCGGACAGCACAAATAGGCTTTCCTGCAATAATTCTATCGAGCCGGGACAATCCAGGAAGGTGAATTCACTATCCATGAAGGTCGCCGTGGCCACATTGACCTCGGTGCTCATATTTCGATTGCGGGCTTCGGGCGTGCTGTCGCCGACGGTGTTGCCTTCATTGACCGAGCCTCTGCGCCCCGTCGCACCGGCGGTATACAGAATACCCTCTAACACTGTTGTCTTGCCGGAGAGATACGGGCCGATAATCGCGACGCTGCGGGGGCCGGTGGGTATGCTGTTTGTCATCTTGCTTCCCAATCTACTGTCCATCCCAAAGGGCCATCAGGGGGCCGAATTCTGGATGTCGGCCTCCGTAGATATGCCTAGGTCCAATTTAATCAACGGGCAGGGGCAGGGCGCAAGTGGTTTCGCAAATTATTTTTCAACAGTGCTGGGAACTCAATAGTCGGGTGGGCCGTTCTCGAACGGTTTCAATGCCGCATAGGCGATGTTGTGAACAGGTGCCGGCACGCCCAATTCCTTTGCCAGGCGTACGACTGCGCCTTGCAGCCCCTCCAATTCGATGCGTTTTTCGGCCAGCAGGTCGACCAGCATGGACGGCATGGCATTGGCGAAATTACTTAACAACGCCATCCGGCTTTCCAGGGCATCGGGCGGCAGTTGCACGCCCTTGGCGGCTGCCAGGGCAATGATTTCCTTCATGGCCCCGACGGCAATCTCCTGGACCACCGGTTCTTCGATCAGAACTTTGCCGGGCAAACGGGTCAGGCAGCAGGTGGTGGCAAAGGGCACCAGGATGGCGAACTTCAGCCAGATCGCCGTTTCGATATTCTCAACCAGATATGTCTCGATCCCGGCGTTGACACAGACATCGTGAAAAGCCTGCAGCCGTTGGCTGTCACTGCGATCCAGTTCGCCAAACTCTAGCGCCGCCAAAGGTGCCTTATGTTCGATCACGCCGGGTTCGATGATGTTGGAGGGGATTTGTGCCGTGCCCCCGACGACCGCCTTATCACCCAGAATTGCACG
Organism: Rhodospirillaceae bacterium; assembly: GCA_018660265.1. GTDB lineage: Bacteria > Pseudomonadota > Alphaproteobacteria. The sequence continues at coordinate 75,424 of JABJKS010000058.1, forward strand.
CATGCGATCTTCCGAATCGATACCGTTCAGGAACGAGATTACCGCCGTGTCCGGCCCGATCATGGGCTTGCACGCCTCGCAGGCGGCTTCCAGGTCATACAGCTTGACGCAGAACATCACGATGTCGACGGGGCCGATCGTGCTTGGGTCATCCGTTGCCGTGACTTTCGCGATATGTGCATCACCAAGGGGCGAGATAATTTTTAGGCCATTTGCCTGCATCGCGGCCAAATGCGCACCGCGCGCGATGAAGCTGACATCTGCGCCCGAGGCTGCCAGACGACCGCCGTAATAGCCGCCAATACCGCCCGCCCCCATGATCGCGATTTTCATTGTCGTTATCCCCCCAATTTTTTGATGATTATGTCAGGCTGGCGCAAAAGCGCTGGATGCGCTGACAGGCGTCTTCCAAAGCTTCCGTCGCCGTCGCATAGGAAATACGGAAATGTGGCGACAAACCGAAAGCTGCGCCATGCACCACGGCCACGCCTTCGGCATCCAGCAGTGCCGTGATGAAATCGAAATCATTCTCGATGACTTTGCCAGATGGTGTTTTTTTGCCGATGCAGCCGGCACATGACGGATAGACATAAAATGCACCATCGGGCGTCAGGCATTCCATGCCGTTGGCCTGGTTCAACATGGAGACGACCAGATCCCGCCGTTCCTTGAAGACTTCATTGTGTTCGCCGATGAAGTCCTGTGTACCGTTCAAGGCTTCAACGGCTGCTGCCTGACTGATGGATGAGGGATTGGACGTGCTTTGTGATTGCACCTTGGCCATGGCCTTAATCAACGGCACGGGCCCCGCCGCATAGCCTATGCGCCAGCCCGTCATGCAATAAGCTTTGGAGACGCCATTGACGGTCAGGGTCCGCTCATAAAGGGCCGGCTCCACCTCTGCCGGGGTGGCGAAAGTGAAATCGTCATAGACCAGATGCTCATACATATCATCAGTCATCACCCAGACTTGTGGGTGACGCATCAACACATCCGTCAGGGCCTTTAACTCATCATGGCTATAGGCCGCACCGGATGGGTTGGAGGGGGAGTTGAAAATCAACCATTTGGTCTTGGGCGTAATGGCAGCTTCCAAGGCCTCGGCTGTCATACGGAACGAAGTTTCCGCCGTGACATCGACGATCACCGGGGTGCCGCCCGCCAAATGCACCATGTCGGGGTAGGAGACCCAGAATGGTGCCGGAATTACCACCTCGTCACCAGGATTGATGGTCGCGATCAGGGCGTTATAGAGAACCTGCTTGCCGCCGGTGCAGACGATGACTTGATCGGTGCTGTATTCCAGGCCGTTGTCGCGTTTGAATTTGGCAACGATGGCCGCTTTCAGGGCCGGGGTACCGCTCACATCGGTATAATTCGTATCGCCATCCCGGATCGCCTGAATGGCGGCTGCTTTGATGTTGTCGGGAGTATCAAAATCCGGTTCGCCGGCGCTCAACGAGATGATGTCATTGCCCGCCGCTTTCAAATTGCGGGCCTGATCGCTGATCGCCATGGTGGCGGAGGGTTGTACGCGCGACAGAGAGTCAGCAATGAATGCCATGATAGCGGACCTTTCAATTTACCAGATGATTTATCTGTTGATGAGTTGAATAAACGCCTCTGCCCTTTGGTGCAATACCAGTGAACCGATGAAACTGGTCAGGGCGGTGCGGGGCTGGATAGGCTAATTTCTTCCCAATAAGCGGTCTGCCATCTTCTCGGCGATCATGACCGTTGTCAGGTGGGTATTGGCGCGCACGTTGTCGGCCATGATAGAGGCATCGATTACCCGCAGGCCTTCTGCCCCGATGACGCGGCATTCGGGATCAACGACGCTTTCCGGGGCCTCTTTCGGGCCCATGCGGCAGGTGCCGATGGCGTGCTGGGCATCGGAACATTCCGCCATGATCCAGTCATCCAATTCCTGGGCCGAAATATTATCAGTGATGGACATCCCGCTATAGCCGTATTCGATGCTATGGCTGATATCTTTCAGGGCATCAGTCTTGCCCATGGCGACCAACCGCTCGACGCCGTCGCGAATTCGGGCGAAATCCCGCGCATCGGACAGCATACGTTCGTCCACGCGGGGGTCGATGGTGGCTTCGGGTGAGGTAATTGCGACTTCGCCAACGCTGTAACTGTCATAGACTGAGACGCCGATGCGCCCCAGATCGAAATCCCCATCTTCGTGCGCCCGCAGATTGCCGGCGATCATGATCATGTCGTTGTCGCTACCACCCTCCAGACCGGAGCCATAGCGTAGGCAACAATTAGTGTGGCGATGGGTCAGGGTGGTGGCCCGCGCCTCTGCGCGAAGAGTTAGATTGATGGCAACGATGGGGTGATCCAGCAAATGCCGGCCCACGGGCCGGTCGGCCAGAACCGGTATGCCAAGGCCGCGCAACAGATCGCCAGGGCCGATGCCAGATCGTTGCAGGATGGCCGGGCTGTGAATGGCACCGGCGGCCAGAATGGTTTCCTGTTCCGCCCGAAAGGCCCGTCGTTGCCCATCTATGACAGCGGTGACGCCGGTCGCCCGATTGCGATTGCCTTCAAATGTCAGGCCTTCAACCAAAGCCTCGCCAATGATCGTCAGGTTCTTGCGGCCACGGGCCGGTTCCAGATAACCGTCGTTGGTAGAGACCCGGCGATTATTGCGGCTGTTGATGGCATAGGGTGATACCCCGGTGCCGGTTGGGGCATTGTGATCATCGCACCAGCCGTAACCCAGCGCCATGCCTGCCTGCATAAGGGCCCGGTCAACATGACCCCAGTCTGCCACCGGGGCGCGATGAACGGGGATTGGTCCGCCGATGCCGTGGTAGACCTCCGATCCGAAATCTACGTCATCCTCCAGTTTGCAAAAATATGGCAGCACATCCGCCCAACCCCAGCCGGCACAGCCCAAGGCTTCCCAGCGGGTAAAATCATCGGGGATGGCGCGAATGGCGATCTGTCCGTTGATGGTGGAACTGCCGCCAATGGCCCGGCCCCGCCACAGGATACGCGGCTCTTGCGCCGATGTGCGCCGGGCCAGCAAATTGGGCCAGCGATAGGCATCATCCTCAATGGCGCGCAAGGGATTGGGGATCTGGATATGGTAAGGCGTATCGGCGGACCGGAAATCACGGCCCGCTTCCAATAACAGCACGCGGATATTGGCGTCTTCGCTCAGCCGTGCCGCCAATGTGGCACCGGCGGAGCCACCGCCGACAATAATGTAATCAAAGGTGGCGGTACTTGTGCTTTCATCCGTCATGACTGCGTGATACTCCAATCCAACATTGCGATATTCACTATTTCCGAATGAGAGCCTGACATGAACGAAAATTCAAGCAACAACAGCGCCGTCGTGGTCGGTGTGGGTGCCTCCGCCGGCTTGGGCGCAGCGCTCTGCCGCCGTTTTGCCAAAGCTGGCCTGCACGTCTTCGTCTCGGGACGTACCCAGGAAAAAATCGATGCTATCGTTGCGGAAATTCAGGCTATGGGCGGCGCTGCCACGGCCTATCTATGCGATACCACGGAAGAGGATCAGGTTATCGCCCTGTTCGAGACGGCGGACCAGTATGGTGATGGTTTGATCCTGGCGGCGTACAACGCGGGCAATAACAGCCGCATGCCGATTTTGGAAATGACCGCCTCCTGGTTTGAAAATACCTGGCGTCTGGCCTGTTTCGGCGGCTTCTTAAGTGGTCGGGAAGCGGCCCGCCGCCTGGTGCCCCGGGGCCGGGGCAGTCTGTTCTTTACCGGTGCCACTGCCTCGATGCGTGGCAAGCCGCCCTTTACGGCCTTTGCCTCTGCCAAGGCCGGCTTACGCTCTTTGGCCCAATCCATGGCCAAGGAATTGGGACCCCAGGGTATCCACGTCGGGCACTTCGTCATAGATGGCGGCATTAATGGCGAAAAGCTGCGGAGCGGCAATCCGTCGGCAGTGAAGGAACGCGGAGAAGACGGTCTGTTGGATCCCGATGATATTGCCGAGGCCTATTGGCAAATGCATCAGCAACCACGCAGTGCATGGAGTTTTGAAATTGATCTGCGTCCCTACAAAGAATCATTTTAGAGAGTCATGAATTCCATGCGCATTGAAATCGACCGCCTTGATCACCTTGTCATGCCGTGTACGGATGTTGAGACCATGGCGGACTTCTATGTCCGCGCCCTGGACATGGAAAAGGTTACGTTTGGCGATGGTCGTTTGGCGTTGCATTTCGGACAACAAAAAATCAACTTGCAAACTGCGGGTGGCTATGGCGGCCTGCATGCGCCACAGCATTTGGCGGGCACGCAGGATTTTTGCCTGATTAGTTCAACTCCGGTGATCGAGATAAAGGCTGAATTACAGGCCCGCGGGGTCGAAGTTATCGAAGGCCCGGTCACACGCGCGGGTGCTATCGGCACCTTAACCTCGATCTATTTCCGTGATCCGGAAGACAATCTGGTGGAAATCAGCAACTATTCCTAGTCCCCGGCGGCGTTTGCCAAAAACCGACTGGCCTGCATTAGGTGGGTTCGATCACTTAGAATTCTTTCGGGCGGCAAGGATACCACGACGGTTGTGCCGGCACCTTTAGAGCTGTCAATTTCCAGGTCACCGCCATGAAGATAGCATAGTGAACGGGATAGGGGCAGGCCAAGGCCGGTACCTTCATGTCGCCGGGTCATGGTGTCGCCGGACTGGCCAAATGGCTGCAGGGAAATTTCCACTTCGTCCGGTGTCATACCCTCGCCCGTATCGGCAACGGAGAAGCGCATACCGCCATCGTCTTTCAGATCGGCAATGATCTCTATCCTGCCATTTGCAGGGGTGAACTTGACCGCATTCGAAAGCAGGTTAAGGGCGACCTGTTTCATTTTTCGTTCATCCGCCCACAGCATGGGCAGGTCTTCGGGCACATTATTTATAACCACCAGGTTTGCTTTACGGGCGAGGTTTTCAACCTGGCGCAAACTGGTCGATATGACCTCAAAAATATCTACCTCGACTTCGTCAATATCCATATGGCCGGCTTCAATTTTCGCCAAATCCAACAAGTCATTGATGACTTCCAGCAGATGGGTGCCGCTTCCATAGATGTCGGTGGCGTATTCGGTCACTTTTTCCGGTTCACCTTCGCGCAACATCCCCTGCATCAGCATTTGTGAAAACCCAAGTATGGCGTTCAGGGGCGTGCGCAATTCATGGCTCATATTTGCCAGGAATTCTGATTTCGTGCGGTTGGCAACTTCCGCCTGATGTTTCGCCTCGATCAATGCCTGCTCAACCAATTTTCGGTCTGTGACATCATGGAGAAGAACCGTGAACAAAGTTTCATCGGCTAGCCTGAATTATTCACTCCAGCCTTTGAATTAGGCGGTGAACGTAGATTAACCTGTTGAAATATCGTAGTGTTTTGGATGTCTAGACCGAAACAACGACACCAGGAAAACCTACGGTTCACCATGAAAGAAACTATCC
>JABJKS010000068.1 GCA_018660265.1 Rhodospirillaceae bacterium
AGGTCATCATCACCGATCCAGTCGCGAAGATCGGGCGGTAACAGAAAAGCTTGGCTGCGGTCGTAGGGAATGAAATTTGCCATGCAGAGAGTATAACATAAATGCAGTGCTAATCCGACAGACTGCTAAAGCTTCGTCACCTCCGCCACCACATAGCGGCTGACGTCTCGTTCCATGGGTGCCAAAGCAGCCACGGTTTCGCGGAAATTGGCAATATGGGCGGTTTGGAAGTGAGCATCCAGGTGGGCTTGGCTTTCCCATTCTTCGAAAATGCGGAATGTGTTTTCGTCTTCCACATCGGCAAAAAAACCATAAGTGATGCAGCCGTCTTCCCGTCGGGTTTCAGCCGCCATGGCCAGTGCTGCCGCCAGGGCTGCGGCGCGGTTTTCTGCGGCAAAGCGAAAGCAGCCTGAAATTACGATCATCATCAATATCCTTCTGATTTATCTAAAAGATGGGGGACAGGTTCGCCTGCTTCAATGCGGCGGATATTTGCAACGACTGATTTGGCACAGGATCGCGGCATCAATTCGCCGGCTATGTGCGGGGTCATCCAGACCTTATTGTGCTGCCAATAGGGATGTTCGGCGGGCAGGGGCTCCGCGTTGAATACATCGAGAAAAATGCCGCCCAACTGGCCACTGTCCAGGGCCGCCAATAAATCTTCATCGACCTGGTGGCCGCCGCGCGCGATGTTGACGATAAAGCCTCCCCTTGGCATGGCGTTGATCAGGTCTTTATTGATAATGCCCTGTGTCTGCGGGGTCAGTGGCAGGACGCATACCAGATAGCGGCATTGTCCGGCCATTTCCAACAGGCCAGCCGGGCCATGGTGGCAGGTTACCCCGGCGAGACTTTTCGGCCGGCGCGACCAGCCATGCACCTGAAAGCCCATGGCACCCAGCTTGGCGGCGCAATCCCCGCCTATGGCACCCAGGCCCAGGATGCCCACCGCTGTCTCCGGCGTATAGAGGGGCCAGCCTCTGTTCCAATGGCTGGCCAGTTGTTCCTGGCGATAGGTATGCATGTCGCGGTGAAAATGCAGCACGCCATAGACGGCATATTCCGCCATCATCGCGGCCAGATAATCGTCCACCATGCGGACGATAGGCAATTGGGGGGGCAGTTGCGGATCGGCCAGAATATGGTCACAGCCTGCCGCGATGGACAGGACGGCCTTGACGTTGGGCAGGCTGGCGATCAGGCCGTGGGGTGGCCAATAAACCAGGGCATAGTCAATATCGGCCCGATCCGCCGGGTCGTCCCCGATTTCGCTTTCCGCGCGGACCTCTAACTCGGGCATCTCCAAAGCCAACGATTCGCGCCAAAGGTCGATGGGATCCTGCTGAGATGAGATCAAAACCGTCGTCATAATTTATTCCCCAATTGCCATAGTGTCAGCATAGCTAACCTCTGTCACAATGGTAGTCCTTCTCCTTGGTATTAACTCGATTTAGCGGCAACATAGGCCCCATGAGCACCCCGTCCGCCATTCTGCCCCTGGAACTAAACGATGTCTGGTTATCTGCTGGCGACAAACAGGTCATCAAGGACCTGAATTGCCGCTTTACGGCCCGGCCCGGCTGCTCCGTCATCATTGGTCCCAACGGTGCCGGCAAAAGCCTGCTGTTGAAGCTGTGTCATGGTTTGATCCAACCGGACCGGGGCCGGATAACCTGGGCCGGGGGCGCGGACCCGGGGTTGCGTGGCCAACACCAGGCCATGGTTTTGCAACGGCCCGTACTATTGCGCCGATCGGTATGGGCGAACGTTGATTTTGCCTTGAAAGTGAACGGCGTATCGGGTGTTGAGAGGCAACGGCGGGTGGAAGCGGCATTGGCCCAGGCCGGGTTGGGCCGCTACGCCCGGAAGCCGGCCCGCCTGCTATCATTTGGTGAGCAACAACGTCTGGCCCTGGCCCGTGCCTGGGCGGTGCGGCCGGAATTACTGCTGTTGGATGAACCCAGCGCCAATCTGGACCCAGCCGCGACCCATTTGATAGAGGAAATTATCCGTGAGGCCACGGCAAATGGCACCAAGGTCATTATGACCACTCACGATTTGCATCAGGCCCGCCGATTGGCGGACGAGATTTTGTTTCTTCATCGCGGTCGATTGAAGGAAATGACCAGCGCCGATAAGTTTTTTGCCGGCCCTGAAAATGACCTGGCCCAGGCATTTTTGCGTGGCGAACTTTTGTGGTGGCGGCGTCGTTCAATCTATGACCCCGATGACAACAAAAAGGAGGGCTAAGCCAAAATGAAAAATGGCCAGTATATTGCTGAAAAGTTGGCCGAACCGGCTTGACCCCGCCTCTTACCGCGTCTATAACCGCGCGTCCCGAAATGCGGGTAAAGCGGAAAAAGAATTTCAGACATGGCCCATAGTAAACAAGCACTAAAACGTCATCGGCAGGCAGAACGACGCACCGTCGTTAATCGTGGTCGGCGCAGCCGGGTTCGCACCTTTGTGCGCCACGTAGAAGACGCTCTTGTAGCCGGCGATAAAGACGCTGCCGTAGCCGCCCTGAAAGCGGCTGAGCCGATTTTGGCGCGTAGTGGCCAACAGGGTATTTTGAAGGCGAATACCGCGGATCGGAAGATCTCCCGCTTGACCCGTCGGGTCAATGCCATGGGCGCTGCTGAATAATTAAAACCGCGTCCCCAGGGTCGCCTTTGGCTCACCTCTCGGCGGCCAATCGCTGTCGAACCGGCGAGGGGCCTGACAATCCGGCGGCTAAGTAATTTCGCGGGTGGGGTTTCAGTTACTGTTTCGGTGGCCATCGTACGAACCAGATTGCTTTGGAATTCGTGAAAATAAAGGTCGTGCCTGAAAGGCGCGGCCTAAATTTTTGATCATGTATTTCGGCTTTGCAGCCGGAAAAATTCGGCCTCCTCTATATCTGGTAGGCTGGGGTGGTGGAGCTACATTTCGAGGTGAATAAAACTGCGTTGTTCTCCATTTCCCCCCGTTGCATCCCCGCCCCACTGCCAGTACCGTACAATGATCTTGTAGAGACCAAAGTGGAAGTTGGCATCGTGGCGAATGCTTGTATTCGTGCATATTTTTCAAGTATTCAATCTGTGTTATTTTTGCAACACTGAATAATTAATTAAAATATTCGAGATTTTCCGTTTCTTTTAAGAATTTGTTTCAACTATAAATAAGATCCGGGCCTTGACAGGGACACGCGCAAATCAATGCGCGGTTAAAACTGTCTGGGTGAAACGGGGGCATGTTGACGCAACGAAGTCGAGAGAGAGTTCACGGACGGCATTGGGGAGGTATCTCCCAGGTCAGGCTCCAGATGAAACGTAATAGTGGTTCCGGCATAAATTCAAATTGTGAATCTAACGTCGGTGAATTGACTTCCCCCGGTGAGTTTAAAACAGAACAATCCCAGCTTCGGTTCTTCAGGGCCGGTTTTTTTCAGGCTGGGCTGTAGAGTGCAAAAAGGCGGATCCATGGACCAAGGCTATCTCGGCCAGTGGCAGCGGGTATGTACCCGGTTGCGGTCCGAATTCGGCGATGCGGCATATAACTCCTGGCTGCGGCCGCTGAAATTCGAGCGCATTGATGATGGCATGGCCTATTTGCAGGCGCCGACCCGATTTATGCGCGACTGGGTTTTATCTCACTATGGCGAACGTATCCGGACCTTTTGGCAGGACGAAGACAAATCTGTGCGCGAGATAGAAATTGCCGTCTGCCGCGTGGCCCACAGTGATGGAGCCCGGGATGGAGCCCGGGATGGAGCCCGGGATGGGAACCGCGACGGGGCCCATGATGGAATAGACGCGATGGACGAAGGGCCGGCATCCGGTATGGCAGGTTCGTTTGGTGATGGTGGTTCCGGTGCCACGCCACATCCGATTGCAACAGATGGATCTGCCAGAACCACGGCCAGAACCCCGTCCAGATCTATGGGCGGAACAATGGGCAGAAGCACTGCCGGGTCATCCGGCCGAAAGCCAATGTTCGCACCGGCAGCCATCCCGGCCATGGCCTCGGACCCGCAGGCCATGCGCATGGGGTCGTCCCTGGACTCCCGCTATCAGTTCGACAGCTTCGTGGTCGGAAAATCAAACGAGTTGGCTTATGCGGCGGCCCGGCGGGTGGCTGATACGGCCCAGGTAAATTTTAATCCCCTATTCCTTTATGGTGGCGTCGGCTTGGGTAAAACTCATTTGATGCATGCCATCGCTTGGCATATTCGTGAACGGGACCCAAGCCGGGAGGTGATCTATCTCTCCGCTGAGCGTTTCATGTATCAGTTTGTCCGCGCCCTGCGCGACAAGGACACCATGGCCTTCAAACAGATTTTCCGCTCGGCGGATGTTCTGATGATTGACGATGTACAGTTCTTCTCTCGCAAGGACACGACCCAGGAAGAATTTTTTCACACCTTCAACGAACTGGTCGATCAGAACAAACAGATCGTCATTTCGGCGGACCGCTCGCCCTCGGATCTGGAGGATGTGGAAGAACGGATCCGCTCCCGCCTGGGCTGGGGCCTGGTGGTGGATATTCATCAAACGGATTTCGAATTGCGCCTCGGCATACTGGAGGCGAAGTTGGCCCGCGCCAATATCGGGGATTTCCCGCCCAAGGTGCTGGAGTTTTTGGCCCACCGTATTACCTCCAACATTCGGGAACTGGAAGGCGCCTTGAACCGCCTGATCGCCCATTCCCATTTGGTGGGCCGTCCCATCAATCTGGAGATGACCCAGGAAGCCCTGCAGGATCTCCTCCGTGCCAATGACCGCCGGGTGACGATTGAGAAAATCCAGAAAAAGGTGGCCCAGCATTTCAATATCCGCTTGGCTGATATGCATTCTGCCCGTCGCGCCCGTGCCGTGGCCCGGCCCCGTCAGGTGGCTATGTACCTGGCCAAGCAATTGACCACGCGCTCCTTACCTGAAATCGGGCGCAAGTTCGGGGGGCGGGATCACACCACCGTCATGCATGCGGTCAAACGGATTGAAGAACTGCGTCAGACGGATGCAGCCCTGGCGGAAGATATCGATTTGCTTCGCCGTATGTTGGAAGGCTAGCCCGGAACCGCGCTAGATGTGAGTTCTCACGAGGTTGAACTACCCACCCTGCGACTAGATGAATATCGAAAATGGTCTAGTGCCACTGTTCTGAGTACGAGGGTCGAATCGTAATGAATTTCTCCCGTGTCATGCTGTTCATCGCCGCGACGGTTATTGCTGTCGCCCTGGGCCTGATCGTCAATGCCTTGTTTCTGGATGAAGACCGCCCGGCAATAACATCCACCGGCGTGGCCAGTATTGGCGGGTCCTTCGAATTGCTGGATCACACGGGCAAAGCCGTGCAGGACAGCGATTTTCGCGAGAAATATATGCTGGTCTTCTTCGGCTACACGTCCTGCCCGGACGTCTGCCCGACCGAGTTGCAGGTTATCACAGAGGCGATGGACCGTTTGGGCGATGATGCGGACAAAGTCGTTCCCATGATGATCACAATTGACCCAGAACGTGATACGGCAGCTGTTTTGGCGGATTATATGGAGAATTTCCATCCACGCCTGTTGGGGCTAACGGGAGATTTGGCGCAAATCAAGGCAGTGGGGAAGGCCTATCGGGTCTATTTCGCAAAAACCAAACCTGACGAGGAGGGGGATTATTTCATGGACCATTCCTCCTTTGTCTACGTGATGGGGCCGGATGGCAAATATCTGCATCATTTTGCTCCCAACGCCGGGGCCGAGGTCATGGCGGATAAAATGCGCGAGATCATGTCCGGCAGTTAAACGATTGCCGTTGAAGGGCATTTTACGGGGATGCGTCATCAGGCCGCTTTTTGTTGCATTGCAGCATAAACGCTGTTTAGATGCCCTATCCGGTTCCGTCCGCCGGTGGGAACCATGGGTGCACTGAGTGTTCTATCATTTACACGAGTTTCAGAAGTCGGCCATTATGCCGTTTCGTTTCGCTGCTGAGGCCAGCCAGATGTTTTTGTCTCACCCCTCAAACCCTATAAGTTATACCCCCGCCGGGCGGGCACTTTCCGCCTCGTTGGAACTTATTGAAGCCGGTACACGGCATTATCAAAAACCAGCCTTTGGTTTGACCAGCACAAAAATTGACGGGAAGACAGTCCCGGTACATGAAGAAATCGTTGGCCGCCTGCCATTTTGTCAGTTAAAGCGCTTTGTCCGCGCCGGTGACGAAAATGGTGAAATGGGGCATCCCCGCCTATTGATTGTGGCACCTATGAGCGGCCATTACGCGACCTTGTTGCGGGACACGGTGAAGGCCATGTTGCCGGATCACGATGTTTATATCACGGACTGGCGCAACGCCTCCCGCGTGCCACTGCGGGAAGGCAACTTCGATTTGGATGATTACGTCGATTATCTGATGGATTTTCTGGGCCTTGTCGGGCCCGGCTGCCATGCCCTTGCGGTCTGCCAACCCTCGGTGCCGTTGTTGGCGGCGGTATCTCTGTTGTCGGCGGCAGGTGATCCCCGGCTGCCCACGACCATGACATTGATGGGCGGGCCCATTGATACCCGCATCAATCCCACGACGCCGAATGATCTGGCCCAAAACCATACTCTGGAATGGTTCGAACGCACTGTGATCCAACGGGTGCCTGCCCCCAGTCCCGGCTTCATGCGCCGGGTCTATCCGGGCTTTTTGCAATTGTCCGGCTTTATGACCATGAACCTTGATCGTCATGTGGGTGCCCATATGCGTCTGTACCATAATCTGTTGAAAGGTGATGGGGACAGTGCCGATCAGCACCGGGCTTTCTATGACGAGTATCTCGCCGTCATGGATTTATCAGCCGAATATTATCTGCAAACGATCAAGCGGGTGTTTCAGGAGCATCAACTAGCCGTAGGGACATACCACTATCGTGATGAGCTGGTTGATCCCGGCGCCATCACCAAATGCGCCCTGATGACAGTGGAAGGTAGCAAGGACGATATCTCCGGCGTCGGTCAAACCCGCGCGGCCCATGGCCTGTGCAGCGCCCTGCCTGATACCATGCGTGAACATTACGAGCAGCCAGATGTGGGCCACTACGGCGTTTTCAACGGCCGTCGTTGGCGGCAGGAGATAGCGCCCCGCATCAAGGCCTTTATTACCCGCCACACGGCCTGACGGTGCCAGATGGCACCTGACCAAGACTCGGACGAAGGCGCGCCTTATTGGGAGCGCAAGGCGCTTGATCAAATGTCTGTCGAAGAATGGGAAGGTCTGTGCGATGGCTGCGCCAAATGCTGCCTCCACAAACTGGAAGACATAGATACGGGTGAGCTGGCCTTTACCAACGTTGCCTGCCGATTACTGGATATTGGCGCGTGCAGCTGTGGCAACTATGAACGGCGCAATGCATTGGTGCCCGATTGCGTCGTGCTCAATCCCAAAAACGTCGGCGAACTGGTGTGGATGCCGTCCACCTGCGCCTACCGCCTGTTGGCGGAAGGAAAACCTTTGCCCCATTGGCACCCCCTGGTCAGCGGTGACCCCGATAGTGTACACCGGGCGGGTATTTCGGTACGCGGGCGTTGCATTAGCGAACGACATGCGGGACCATTGGAACATCACGTCCTGGATAAAGAACCATAAAGATCCCAACTCTAAGAAACTTTCATCGATGGAGCCTATAAGATGAGCGATCCCCTTTCCGGCGTTTGGAGCGCCGCCGTCACCCCCTTGCATGACGACCTGACGGTTAATCTCGATGCCATGGTGGCACACCACAAATGGCTGTTGAGTAATGGCTGTGACGGTGTTGCGGTGCTGGGTACGACGGGCGAGGGGAATTCGTTCTCGGTCAAAGAGCGGCTGGACGTCATCGCAGCCGCTGCGTCCTCCGGCATCACCAAGGGGCAATTGCTGATCGGCACCGGCTGTTGCGCGCCCACGGATACCATCGAGTTGACACAGGCGGCCCTGGATGCGGGCCTGACCCAAGTCCTCATGCTGCCGCCGTTCTATTACAAAGGGGTCAGTGAGGATGCTCTGTTCGCCAGTTTCGATCATATTATCCAGAAATTGGCCGATGACCGCTTGCGCATCGTGGTTTACGACTTCCCCCTGATGACCGGCCTGGATATCAGCGTCGATTTGCTGGTGCGTCTGAACAAGGCCTATCCCAATACTGTTGTTGGCGTAAAAGACTCGTCGGGCAACTGGCCCGCTATGCAGGCGGTGATCCAGGCCATTCCCGGTTTCCGAATGTTCGCCGGTACGGAGCAATATTTGCTGGCCAATTTGCAGGAAGGCGGGGCAGGCTGCATCACGGCCACGGGCAATGCCACGTCCCACCTGTGTCAATTGGTTCATGCGGCTTTCCTGGCAGGCGATACCTCAGGGGCAGAGGCAGCGCAGGAGGTCGTGACAGCGACCCGTTTGATGTTGCAAGCGCATGGGATGGTGCCGGGCATGAAGGAATTGATGGCCCAGAACACCGGTGACGCTGGCTGGCGCAACATGCGCCCACCCATGTTGCCCCTTTCAGCGGACAGTATCGCCGCCTTGGGAGAGGCGTGTCAGGCGTTGAATTTCAAATTGGCGGAAGCCGCCTGATTATTGGAGATCTTCTTTATCCGCGCGCCGGGCCGAAACGGCTGCGCCGGTTTTTTGATTTTCTGGCGGAGAACTTCAGTGGTTAATCTCGGATATTTTCGCAGATGGCGGCAACCGCTTCGTTGATGGCATCCCGTGTCGCCATGGCCACCTTGCGGGCAGCGTCGGCGAAATCCTCGTCGGAACCGGCGTAATTGATGGCGCGGGAGGAATTGATGATGACACCGCCGCCGCGTGCGCCCTCGACCATGGCGGATACTTCGCCGCCCTGGGCCCCAATGCCGGGGATCAACAAGGTCATTTGACCGACAATCTCCCGTATACGGCGCAGCTCGCTTGGATGTGTGGCACCCGCAACCAACAGGACATTGCCGTTCATGTTCCAATCATCGGCTGCTTTTTGCGCCACCACTTCGTAGATGGGAATGCCGTCCTGGGTCATGATGTTTTGAATTTCCGCCCCCCCTGGGTTGGAGGTACGGCACAAAATAATGATGCCTTTGTCTTTGTAGTCCAGGAATGGTTGCAGGGAATCCAGGCCAAAATAGGGGTTCACGGTCAAGGCATCCGCGTCATAGACATCGAACGCCTCAACAGCATATAGCCTGGATGTGGATGTAATATCCGCCCGCTTGGCATCGAGAATAACCGGGATGTCTGTGTTGTTGTGGATATGGTCGATCAGGCGGCGCAGTTGTTCCTCTGCCCGCTGACCCGCGAAATAGGCAATCTGCGGCTTGAATGCCAAGGCCAGATCATGGGTCGCATCAACGATGTCCCGGCAAAATCGAAATATAGCATCAGGTTCTTTTGCCAAGTGATCGGGAAAACGCGCCGGATCTGGGTCCAGGCCAACACATAGCAGGCTGTTGTTCTTTGTCTCGGCTGCGGCGACGCGGTCCAGGAAATCAACCATTTCGCCCCTATCCATCAACCATGGCCCAGGCGGCTGTGGCCCGATTGCGGCAAACCTCACCATAAGTGATGGCCTTGGCAGATGAAGAGATACCGTCCAGGCCCCGCTTGTAGACACCCTGGACAATCGCTGCCAGACGGAACAGCTGGAAGACCTTGTAGAAGGTCCAATCGGGAATGCCGTCCCGGTTGGTCATGCTGCAGTATTTCTGGACGAATTCATCCTCTGTCGGCAGCCCTGGCAAAAGTTCAAGCGGTTCCCCCGCACCCATAAAGCAGGAGACATAGGTATAGGCCAGATCCGCCAACGGGTGGCCCAGGGTACACAATTCCCAATCCAGCACCGCGCTGATGCGCGGCTGGGTCGGGTGCACGATGGTATTGCCCAGGCGGTAGTCTCCGTGGGCGATGGTCGTTGTCTCGTCGTCGGGAATATTGTCCGGCAGCCATTGCATCAGATGATCCATGGCGGGAATTTCATCGGTCTGGGAGGCGACATACTGTTTCGTCCAGCGGCCGATCTGGCGGGTGTAGTAATTCCCCGGCCGGCCAAAATCACCCAGGCCGACCGCTTCATAGTCCACGGCGTGCAGGGCGGCGAGGACCTCCAGCAGGTGATCATAAACGGCGCTGCGGTCTTCCGGGCTGAACGCAGGTGCGAACTGATCATCCAGGACCCGGCCTTCGACCTTGTCCATGACGTAGAATGCCGTGCCCAGGACGTCCGGGTCTTCGCATAGATGATAAGTTTTCGGCACGGGCACATCCGTGTCCGCCAGGGCCGTGATGACCCGGTATTCCCGATCCACCGCATGCGCCGATGGCAACAGTGTCCCGGGCGGCTTTTTACGCAGGACGTATTCATGGCCACCTGTCGCGACCATGTAGGTGGGGTTGGACTGGCCCACGGCAAATTGCTGCAGGGTTATATCATCGCCGATGCCATCCATATGGTCGGCCAGATAACGGCGCAATTTTTCCCCATCCAGCAAATGCGCCTCGCGCACGGGGATCGTTTCATTCTGATACTCTAGCTGATTTTCAGTCATTTCGTCCGTACTCACTTATTCACATCTGGCACTAGGGCGGCCTTATCCATGATTCTCCGGGCCTCGACGGGGCTATCCCACCAGGCCTTCGACTTGTTTCCAGGCGGCCTCCGCCAGGGGTTTGGCACGGCGGCCTTGCTCCACGGCATGGGGAGAGGCTGCGGTGCCATCCTCTGCCCGTTTGGCGATACCCTGCAGGATCGCTGCCAGGCGGAACATGTTGTAGGCCAGATACCATTCCAGATTATCGATGCCGTCGCGCCCGGTCGCCGCACAATATTGCGCGATGTATTCGGCCTCGCTTGGAATACCCAGGGCAGCAATGTCGGCATCCGCAATGCCGCGAAACAGATCCCGGCCCAAACGCCAACCCATCATGGTGTATGTGAAATCCCCCACTGGGTGGCCAAGGGTCGCCAGCTCCCAATCCAACAGGGCTATCACGCGCGGTTCGGTGGGGTGGAAAACCATGTTGTCCATGCGGAAATCCCCGTGGATCAGCGTGGTCTCATCGCCGGGGGGAATATTCTGCGGCAGCCATTCGATCAGGCGGTCCATTTCCGGGATAGACTGGGTTTCGGAAATTTTATAGGTCTTGCTCCAGCGATGGATCTGCCGTTCCCTATACTCCCCCACCTTGCCGAAATCACCCAGCCCGATGGCTTCATAATCGACTTTGTGCAGGGCGGCCATGGCCGCATTCATGGAGCTATAGATCTGGCCGCGCTCTTCCCGGCTCATATCCGGCAAGGTTGCTTCCCACAGAATACGTCCCTGGACCATCTCCATAATGTAAAAAGCGGTGCCGATCACCTCCACATCCTCGCACAGGCAATAGGTTTTTGGTGTCGGAACATCTGTGTCCGCCAGGGCCGTGATAACCCGGTATTCCCGGTCCACCGCATGGGCAGAGGGCAGCAATACCCCCGGCGGTTTGCGGCGCAGCACATAGGATTGCCCGCCGGCATCAATGCGATAAGTAGGGTTCGACTGACCGCCCTTAAATTGGCTAAGCTTTATGGAGCCTGAAAAACCACCAACGTGCTGTTCCATATAACCTTGCAGGCGGTCTATATCGAACGTGTGCTGGGCCAGAACATCCTGGGTGCCGGCAAATTGGTCATGAAGGTCGGTCACGGGATCTGACATGAGATGGGGCCTCGTCGTGCGATAATGGACATCGGCGGAAGCTTAAAGCATCACCGCATCGGTTACAGCCAAAAAACCAACTTAGCCTACACGTCCGCCCAATTTATCCAGTTGTCATGCAGATTGCACATGGAGACGACAAAAAACCGGCCTTTGACGCCGTTCAGCTCAAATCGGGATCGGGGCATATCAAACGCCTGATCGAAAACCTGTTCCTTGACGAAATTCAACTGCGCATCCAGCAGGATATGTTTAATGATATAATGCGTCTTGCTCATGCCGTGTTGATTGGCTGCGCGCACCAGAACATCCGTGCCGTCTTTATCCACTTTTATCAAGGGCGAATGACCGCCTTCCTTCCCCTTCCAACGTCCCGGCTGATCGGCCGTATAGAATATCTTGCCGGCCAGGGCGCGTAGCGGCGCGCGCATGTCACCGGCTGGAGCACCTGTGGCACCTGCGGTACTTGCAGCGGGGGCCCCATTTCCGCCTAAAATCACCGCCGCAGCACCCGTCCCCGCCATCGTCAATATCTGACGCCGGTTGAGTTTCCATATCTGTCCAGCCATCTCTACATTTCCCCATTTGCTAATTTTGATGGATTTGAACCCTATCAGTTATCGCCTGAAAACCAAGCGAACTTCTTTATTCATGCTGGTCTACGTCGTAGGCTAAAGAAATATGACAAAAAAACTCTGGGGGATAGGTGACATCATGAAAGCAGGATTTATCGGTACGGGCAGCATTGGGGCGCCTTTGGCCTCCAATATTCTGGATCAGGAAAAGGCTTTAGCAGTCTGCTGAAAAAGGCCTAGCTATTTTGGTTTGTCGAGGTTTTTGGCCTCGGGATGCGGTGGGCTTTGGATTTCAGTGTTGGTTTTGCGGTTTTTCTGATGGATTTGGATGGGTTTGGCTGTCTTTGGGCAGACTCCGAGCCTGGTTCATGGTGATGCTCCGAGCAACTTCGGTAGTCGGATCAAGTTATAGGCAGCCAAGGCGAAGGTGAATTGGGCATTGACCCGTTCAA
>JABJKS010000070.1 GCA_018660265.1 Rhodospirillaceae bacterium
CATGTCGACGTTCGTTGGTTCACCGCTGACAACGCCGGCGATAATACGCCCCGTATTTGGCGCCATACCGAAACCGTAATGACTGTGACCAAAGGCCGCGAATAAGCCGGGATGATCCGGCACCGTACCAATACATGGCAAACTATCTGGAAATGAGGGGCGCCGCCCCATCCATTCAACGGTATCTTCCGTATTGATCTTCGGGAACAGGCGTTTCGCTAGCCGTTTGAACACCTTGGCGCGCCGGTAATCTGGCGGTGCGTCGATCCCGGCGAACTCGGCTGTGCCGGCGCAACGTACCCCCGTCGACATTGTGCTGACGACGAACTTACCTTCCGTATCCATGATCGAATTGTTAAGTGTGATGCCCGGATCTTTCAGTATCAAATGGTACCCGCGCTCCGCCTCAAGTGGCAATTTGATGCCAAGCGGCGCCAACAAACGTGCCGACCAAACCCCGGCGGCAACGACCAGTTTCTCAGCCGAAATCTCACCTTCCGCCGTATGCAACAGCCATCCGCCATCGCCAGTGGGCTGAATTCGATCAACACCGACTTGGCGGAATGTTGCACCCATGGACAAGGCTTTCTCAGCCAAGACTTTGCCAATATCACCCGGTGACAATGCCCGGGCCTGATCTTTCATCAATACCGCGGCCTTATAGTCAGATGAGAGTGCCGGTTCAATTTCATGGAGTTCGCCCTCGTTAACCACCTCCAAGGGTACATCTCTCTCCGCACGCATACGCCAACTCAGTTGGCTTAGGTCAGCACTCGCGGGGTTTTTGTAGACATGTACGTACATGGAATCGCTGACCAGATGCTCGTGTCCGGTCCCCTCCAAATGACGGCGATAGAGATCGACATTGGGTCGATTGAGCGCATTCATGGCATCACCAATAGCCGGCAGACGGTTGAGCGCACCGGCCTGGAAGAATTTAATTAACCAAGGGATCATTCGGGGTGCGTAAGTCCAACGAACAGCCAATGGCCCTTCCGGGTCAAACAACCATTTTGGCACACTTTTCCAAACACCTGGCATGGATTGCGGTATGCAAGACCAGGGGGAAATAACACCGGCGTTGCCATGGCTGGCACCTTCCGCCGGTGGGTCGCGGTCCAACATCTCAACCTCGAAACCTTTTTCGAGCAACGACAATGTCGTGCAAATACCGACGATACCGGCACCGATTACAGTGACGCGTTCAGCCATGTGCAGCCTCCTGAAGTTCAGTTGATGCTGCATCCATAGGATCAACCAGCAAGGTCATGAGTGGATCCACACCGTCATCTTTTAGATGCTCCACCGCGTCGATGATCGCTGAGGCGCGGGCCTTCGAAATCCGTTCGTCAGCGAGGGTATGGAATTTGTCTATGAGATCGGTGCGGCCCGTGGGCCCGTCCGGCTCTCCCCAAGGCCGCTCAATGAAAGCTTCATATGCCGCCGACGATGTCTCCACGTAGACACGAGACGGCACTGTCGCAGGAAAACTGTCGATAAGCGCATCATCACAAATAACGTTTACGTTGTCGGCGAAGGCGATTGCCCGATGGTCATGAAGATGATCGTCCGCCATCGGCGTCAAAGCTTGATCTCCATATACCGCCGCCAGCCCGAGGCAATAGGGTATAGAATACTGCGCACTTTCAAGCCTCGGAGGGTCGACCAGATTGTTGAGACTGGCGGCTTGATGGAATGTTTCTACACGGACACTCTCAATATCCAACGCCGACAAATTCTGTTCGGCCATAATCTGCATGAGCGCTTCAACGGCAGCATGCACCCACCAGCAGGCCGAATAGCGCTTGAAATACGTCCGCATGATCAAAAACCCGTCGCCCAATCCCGCCGCCGCCTGAGCGGGCACAAACCGCTCATCGATATCCAAAGCGTCGCGGCAACCGGTAAATCCTTGCGCTGCCAAATCTGCAGCATTGAGGCCGGCGACGACGGACCAAGGGATGGATTCTTTAACATTGGCGCCCATGTCGGTGCTCAAAGTGAGATCGGCAACACGCGGGCCATGGTAGGCCGTCACGGCGAGGGCTTGGGCAAGGCTTTCAGTATCCATGCCGCGCAGCCGTTGTCGCCGCGCCAAAGCCCGTCCAATTGCCTGTGTGATAGGCGATGCGATGTTCCGATCCGCCGATACGCGTGCACACCTCGTAACCTGCAATGACCGCCGCCAGCACATCCAGGCCACTGGCATTGGTTTCTTGAGCCACCGCCAGCGCCGTCGGCACAACCGCCGCGCCCGGATGTCCGCAAGGCAGGCGATGACCGTCATCCAGATCGAGGATCGAGGCCGCCGTTGAGTTGATGAAGGCAGCGCCCGTCGCATGTAGATGATTGCCACCGAACCAAGTGCCCGCCGGACCATCACGATACTGCGCGGAAGCCATCGCCATGACGCGCTTTGTGGCCTCCGATTGACGGCCAGCAATGGCGCAGGCGATGACGTCGAGAATACAATCTTCAGCCTTGGCGATCACCGCATCCGGCAAGCCGCCGCCGTCAAGGCCAACACTCCATTCGGCCAACGCATCCGTGGTCCAAACCTGGCTCATGCCATGGTCTCCCGTGAATTAGGCATCCGCTGGTAAGGATTCGCGTTCGCGCCGTGCCGCCATCACCTGTTGAACGACCACCGGCAAGGCCAGCACAAGGGCATACATATCGCTAGTCGCACCGGGCGCGACCATGAACAACGCCGCAAATCCGATCAAGAACCGGAACGCCGTCGGCATGGGGGCGATGAAGTAAGCACTGACACAGGTCGCCATCATGGCCACACCCAACGCACAAGTCAGGCTGGTTTCCAAGAACGCGGCCCAAGTGAAGTATTCAGGCAACACAATCAGCATGGCCGGTGAATAGACAAACACCATAGGCACCAAAAGCTTGCCAATACCGAGCGTGAAAGCAGAGCACCCTGTCTTGAACGGGTTGGCACCGGCAATCCCGGCCGCCGCGTAAGCCGAGGCGCAAACCGGCGGCGTGATCTCCGAAATGACACCGTAGTAAAGCACGAACAAATGTGAGGCCAAGGGCGGGATACCCAATTTCGCCAAAGCCGGCTGCGCAACCGTCGCCAACATGATGTATAGTGCGGTCGTTGGCAGACCAGCGCCCATCATGATGCAGGTCACCGCGATCAAGATCAGCGAAATAAACAAGGTTAAGCCTTCAAGAGTGATATCCATCAGCGGAATCCACGAGATCAGGCTCATTACATTTTCGGCGATTGTTAGCGCACCGTTAGCGACGAGGAAACCAAGGCGAAAACCAAGGCCTGTCGAATTGACGACGCCAACAACGATACCGATGGCCGCACAGACGGCGCCGACGGCGAGCGCGTATTTAACGCCGGTGACACACGCGTCAATGACATCCGTGTAGTGAATTCGATGCATGGGATTGAGGAACCCAACGGCAAGTGCCGTGGTTATTCCCCAAAACGCCGCCATGTGTGGCGAATATCCGCTAAACAAGACATAGATCAATACGAACAACGGCAAGGCTGTCGGCCAGCCTCTCTTAAGAACGTTCCATATCTGCGGAATTTCATCTTCCGGTACGCCCTTTAAACCCAAACGCTTGGCCTGGAAATGGACGATGCACAGAACACCGACATAATGCATGGCAGCCGGGACGGCGGCGGCCAAAATGATGGTCGTGTATGGCACTTCCAAAAATTCGGCCATAATGAAAGCTGCGGCCCCCATGATCGGCGGCGTGATCTGCCCGCCGGCACTGGCTGCAGCTTCAACACCCCCCGCCAAATGGCCGGGATAGCCCATTTTTTTCATGTTTGGAATCGTCAACGATCCCGTCGAAACCGTATTAGCGATGGATGACCCCGAGATCGTGCCGAAAAACGCCGACGAAACAACGCTGACCTTGGCCAGTCCGCCCGTATAACGTCCGGCGATCACTGTCGCCATATCAACAAAGAACTGCCCCAGGCCCATGCGCTGAGCCAAAACGCCAAACAAGACAAAATGGAAAACGACGGTGGAGACAATCCACAGCGTGATGCCGTAAATGCCCTCCGCAGGGAAATACATATTGTTGATGTATTGAGCCCAAGTAATGCCCGGGTGCTTGAGGACTTGCAGCGGCATATATTTACCAAACACCGCAAAGCATGTGAACAAGATGATAATGATCGGCACGACAATTCCCAGCGTCCGGCGCACCGCTTCCAGCAGCACCACGATCAGCACAGTACCGAAGATAACATCAATAAGATAAGGATCACCTTGGCGGATCACTTGTTCCGGCAGGTGGAACCGGTGACCCATGAAGGTGAAATCAATTTCATACCAGGTGATGCCGATATAGAGCGAACAGGCAATTCCGGCAGTAATCAAAATCCAGTCCCAGATAGGCACGTTTGCATAACGCCACCAAGTATTGGCCTGCAGGGTCCTAGCCCCTTCGCCTTTGATCATGGGAAACCCGATAAAGACCAAAAGAATGACCCCGGACATGTGAAAGCCCATGTGCCAATAATCGACGGGTACACCGGTCCCGGCGGTAATGTAATGGTAAGCAGCGAATAGAAGGGAAAAAGTCAGGGAAAATTTAAGCAACCAAGGGCCCAGTGCACGAGTTTGCAGAGCGGAATCGTATTTTTCTTCCAGTTCCTCCGCCTGTTTGATGTCGAATTCCGCCATAACTAACCCCTTGTCAAAATATCAAAATAATCAACGAATAAATGTCAAATGTATGGGAACGGTTGCATTGGTTCGGAGGTGGGTGAAAAAACACCCACCTCCGCCAACACGAGGAGCAATTATTTAATCATGCCCTTTTCTTTGTAGAATTTCGCAGCACCCGGGTGCAGAGGAATGAGCACACCCGTGAGGGCCGTTTCGAGGCGAATTTGCTTACCTTTGGAATGACCTTTGTCGAGCAGACCACGGGTCTTCTTGCTCCACAGCGCCTTGGTGATGCCATAGATCAGATCTGCAGGCTGGTCGACGTTGGTCACCAATTGGCCGTTCACGGCGACGGTCGTCACATCGTATTTGATGTTTTCATAACCACCGGCGGGAATCGTCGACGGGACGTAGTAAGGAATAATGCTATTGATCGCTTTGACTTCGTCTTTTTTGAACGTGTAGAGATCAAAGCCTTTGGTCGAACCCAACTGAATGAGTGCGGCAAAGGGCCAACCGCCGGCATAGAAGAAGGCGTCCAATTGGCCATCAGCCAGACGCTGGGTGCTCTGCCCCAAGTTCAGCTCAGCCTGTTTCGCATTGATCCCGTAATGCTTGAGGATCATCTTCACCGAAACCTGGGTTCCGGATCCGGCAGCCGCCACACCGACGCGTTTGCCTTCTAAGTCTTTCAAGCTGTTCAGCTTAACACCCTTGGCCAACACCAAATGCATGTCTTCCGGATAGAGATTGGCGATAACGCGAACCTTATCCTTCTTGTTGCCAACAAATTTGCCGGTTCCTTCGTAGCCCTGGGTAACACTCTGCGCACCGGCAAGGCCGGCATCAAGCTGACCCGCGTGGATAGCGTTCATGTTGGCGACCGAAGCATTGGTCGAAACCGCGATGGCAACCAAGCCGGGCACGCCGCAGGTGCCGCCTTTGGCACAAGAACGTGAGCCCGGAGGGCTGGAGATCGCGTTGGCGATCAGGCCGCCAATGGGGAAGTAAGTGCCGCCGGCACCGCCGGTGCCGATGCGCCAGAACTTCATTTCCTGGGCTTGGGCGAAACTGCCCAATGCCACCACGCCGGCAACGG
This sequence comes from Rhodospirillaceae bacterium, assembly GCA_018660265.1. GTDB lineage: Bacteria > Pseudomonadota > Alphaproteobacteria. The sequence continues at coordinate 5,764 of JABJKS010000070.1, forward strand.
CTGCAATGGCGAGTTTGGTATGGAACTTCATAGTCAGTCTCCTCACTGTGGTTAACTTAGTTTTCTTGGACGTCGCGTGCTCCCAGTGCCCGCGCGCGTATTGGCGCGGCCGTGGGATTTTCTCAAGGAACGGCGGTAATTCGCCTTTGATGCCCCTTGGAGAACAGATTGGGCCCAAGGCCCAAATTCGAGGATGATAGCGTATATCATCGCTTCGACATTCCTCCCATGCGATCCCGCAGCCCATACCAAAATAGAGCTGCGGGCAGGAACCAGGGAGTTCCCGTGTAAAATGGTACCGCGCGCGGGGGTGCGCAGGCAAAAGCCGTATGTGCATCGCCTTCACCGGCCAACGTAAATCCTAATTTCGAGCCCAGCCACCAAGCCCAGACAACGCCGGACCCACAAAAACCCGTGGCATAGTGAACGCCATTGCGCTCGAACATGCGCGGCATATAATCCAAATTATAGGCAACGAACCCGAACCACGTGTGGCTCAGTTTCACATCCGACAATTCCGGAAAGATCTCGGCCATATCGGCGCGCAAATTAGCTGCATGTGAATTTTGGTTATCGCCCCAAGTCCGTTCGCGGCCGCCAAACAGAATGCGCGTACCGTCGGGTGACGGGCGATAATAGTGATAGAGCTGACGCGTCTCACCTAACATGCGGCGTTTCGGCATAAGCCGGTCCATAGTTTCTGCCGGCAAGGGCTCGGTCGCGATCATCCGGCTCGGAATCGGGACCAGTCGGCGTTGAAGCCAACTGTCGGAACGATCGGAATATCCATTGGTAGCGACAACCACTTGCTTGGCCTTGACCCGCCCACGCGAGGTTTCAACTTCAAAACCGTCACGGATGCCGGTCACTGCCGTTTCACCATGGACAGTAACACCGGCCTTAATGGCCGTATCCAATAAACCATTGTGAAACTTGCCGGGATGTAATCCAGCAAGATCGGACCGGGCCATACCACCGAAGTAGTGATCGCTACCGACTTCCCGATGTTGTTCTGACTTCGGCACAATCTCGGCATCGATATCCAAGTGTTTGTTGAGAATATCCGCTTCGTGGCCTTGCGCTTCATAATGAGACGGCCGCGCCGCGCCCACGAACCGACCGACCGAGCGGTAATCGCAATCAATTCCTTCGGCCTCAAGGAAATTCGCCAATCCGTGGCGGGCGGCTTTGCCCTCATTATAAAATTCGAGAGCCTTTTTCAGGCCCATGGTCTCAATCATTTTACCAAAACTGATATGGATATTGGCGCTAGCCAACCCGCCGTTTCGGGTCGATGCCCCTTCACCCGGTCTTTGCTTATCGAACACCTGGACGGAACGCCCGGCACGGGCAAGCACCAGCGCTGCCGACAGCCCCGCATAACCGGCACCAACCACAGCCACATCGCACGATGCATCAATGGATAATTCCGGCAATCGGCGCGGCGGCGCCGCGTCCCACCAATATGGGTCGGTGACGAGTTCTTGGGTCATTGAGATGCTTGTCCCTCCCTCGGGATCGGCAGTGCAGCTTTTAAACGCCGCTTATATCTGTCCGTCGTCATATAAATTTGAACAATCAACGGCCTGATTTAAAGGAGGATCTGGCTCATCTGGTTGATAACATTAAGCGGCGTATTTGCGGTATTGCAAGCGCCGGGTTTCCATCGTTTTCCGTTTGATCCTTTCTCGTTGTTTTAAAATTGATTGCCCACAGTCATCATTGTAGTATGCCGCCCCAGATCGATGCCGACTGAGGCGGCGTATTTCTGTGCTACTGCGTTCAGTCCTTTGTCTGGTCCCGTAGCCCCTGTTGGGCCATCCGGCGCACCTTCAAGCGGCGCAAACCTTCCGCCAGATAGCCGTCCTCTTCCGTTTCCAGTGAGTTGGCCGGATGATCCCTAGCCCTTGGTCTCTGTGAAGTCGCCGTAGGTCTACTGGATGTCGGGGAGGAGAACGTTTCTAGCCCACCCGTGAACATTGGATGATCGCGCGGCAGCAACCCTTGAGATATTATTTTAACCATTTCACCAAACCTCCCGTACTATTGCGGCTAGATCACCGCCCTCTAAGTATTCCGTTTCATTAATCCAGTGAAACTTATCGAGGCTGTTCTCTGTGGTTTCATCTCGCCAGAACTCCAACAACAGATAGACGGCTGCTTGATGCTCAGATACGCCACGACGATGCACGCAGGCGATGGCCATATCTGACCACTGGTTCCAGTTGTCATCCCAGTAGCGTGACCACAGTGACCAGTGTGTGCGGCCCTTGTGCAGGTAGTAGGCGTCGATCCGATTATTCATCGGCGACCACGCCCACTCGACCTGGGCGAGATAGGTCATATCACAGGGAACGTCTGACGGCAGTGAGCCTTTGGGGAGCTGGCCGTAACCGACAGTACTGTCGAAAGGCACCGGCCTTGGCGGCAACGTGATCACCTCATGGATACGCTGCTGTGGTAGCTCATCAGGCGACATGGGGATATGTGGTTCGTTTATCACGATACACCTCCTATCTTGCAGCCAGTCCTCAGACGAGAAACTTCGCCATAGAGAATTTTCTCAGGAACTTTGTTCTTGCCGTAAACGACGATGTCATCAATTTCGAGGAAGTACCGATCCCCTTTGATGTCTATGGCCCAGAGTTTATCTATTCCTATATCCACCAATACGAACCCCAGTGGCTGAATTTCATGCCAGTCGTCGTATCGCCACAGGAATGGCTCATCTGGCCAGATCGCGTGAAGCGTGGGAATGTCTCCCAGCAGGATGTAGTCGGGTGCAGTGTGAAGTAACATTGTCGTCTCCTCTTTAGCGTCTTTGGCGATATGCCGGGGGCGCAATTCAGATTAAATCTCCCCACTTTTGATAACCTCGATAGCCCGCAGTCAGATGACCTTCACCTTTACAGGCTCACCCAGCTCAATCAGCTTCTCTTGAAGCAGAGCAACGCTGGTAAGGTCGCTGCAATACACAGACCGGCCCTGCTGATAATCATGGCTAAAACACAAATCACCATCGTCACGAACCGTGGAAAGGG